>DATCDQ010000110.1:0-9723 GCA_036510655.1 Microbacteriaceae bacterium
GAGATCATCGTTCGACTTGCATGTGTTAAGCACGCCGCCAGCGTTCGTCCTGAGCCAGGATCAAACTCTCCATAAATGCATAAACGCACAACCAAACCCCCAAAAGGACCCAGCCGGCACATTCAAAACCCCAGGCCACCAGAAAAAGGCGACACCAAAGCAAGTTTGAAACTGACAGAACAAATCATTACTGACTTGCTTTGTTATAAAAATGTTTCCAAAGGAATCTCGACCCAACCAAAAAAGCCAGGCACGAGGTATTTGGCATTTAACATTGTGCACGCTGTTGAGTTCTCAAAGACCAGACGCTCCTTGCCTCCAGTCTTGCGACCTTCACCCAAGGGCAACTTCTGTTCACCACTCCGCTTCAATTCCCCGGTTCGAAGCCGGTGCGAATCGCAATAAATTACGATGCTTCACACGATCCGAACGCGATAAAACTGAAAGGTAAGTGGATTTTCAATCCTAGACTTTTCGAGCGACCCGTACAAGTCGGGTCGCGATGCAATCTAAGGATCAGTCCCCGCTTGAGGCCGGGAAGCTCTGCGGCTTTCCCGCACCTTTGGGGTGACAAGTAAGTACTTTACGGGGGCCCCGCCGCTGCACGCAAATCCGGGCTCGCACCCGGGCGTGTCGTGCGTGCGAACACCGTTCGTTACTCGATGAAGACGCCCGCGAGGGTCTTCTTGCCGCGCCGGAGCACAGCCAATCCACTGGCCACCCCACCCGCCAGTTCACGGTCGGCGATTGTCGCAGCTTGATCCTTGATCGTGATGTTATTGAGGTACACGCCACCCTGGGCGATCGCGCGACGCGCGTCACTCAGGCTCGATGAGAGCCCGGTGTCCACGAGCAGTTGTGCGATCGGGGCGGCCGGCCCCGTGGTCGTGTTCGGCAGCTCGCGCAGAGCAGCCTCGAGCGTCGATGAATCGAGCGCAGCCAGGTCGCCGTTGCCGAATAGCGCCTCCGCGGCCGCGATAGCGGCATCCGTCGCCTGTGTTCCGTGGACCAGGCTGGTCACCTCGTATGCGAGCCGACGCTGGGCGGCGCGTTTGTACGGCTCCGTCGCGACGGCTTCGGAGAGCGCTTCGATCTCGCTCCTGGTCAGGAAGGTGAAGACCTTGAGCCGCTCGATCACGTCTGCATCCAGCGTGTTCACCCAGAACTGGTAGAACGCATACGGGCTCGTCAGCTCAGGGTTCAGCCAGACCGCGTTGCCCTCGCTCTTGCCGAACTTGGTGCCGTCGCTATTGGTGATCAGAGGCGTGCCGATAGCGTGTGCAGTGACGCGCTCGACCCGATGGATCAGATCCGTTCCGCTCGTGAGGTTTCCCCACTGGTCCGATCCACCGGTCTGAAGCACGCAGCCGTAGCTGCGGTAGAGCTCCAGGAAATCCATCCCTTGCAGCAGCTGGTAGCTGAATTCGGTGTAGCTGATGCCCGCTTCCGAGTTGAGTCGCGCGCTGACAGCATCCTTCTTCAGCATGGTGCCGACCCGGTAGTGCTTGCCGATGTCGCGGAGGAAGTCGATGGCGGACAGGGGCGCGGTCCAGTCCAGGTTGTTCACCAGTCGGGCCGGATTTTCACCCTCGAAACTGAGGTATTTCGCAACTTGGGCCTGCAGGTCGGCGACCCACTGTGCGACGACCTCTTTTGTGTTGAGCGTGCGTTCTGCACTGGGCCGCGGGTCGCCGATCAACCCGGTTGAACCACCGACCAATCCGAGCGGATGATGCCCGGCCAGTTGAAGGCGGCGCATCAGCAGCAACTGCACCAGGTGTCCCAGATGAAGGCTCGGCGCCGTTGGATCGAACCCGCAGTAGTAGGTGATCGGTTTCCTCACCAGAACGTCTTTGAGCGCGCCCGGGTCTGTCGACACGTGCACGAGGCCGCGCCAGTTGATCTCCTCCCAGATGTCGCTGAAGGTCGGGTCGTTTGATTGCTGCGCGAGGATTGCCGGGTCTGACACGGGTCCAGAGTATCAGCGGGTCGGTTCTTCGTCGCCCCTTAGATTAAGGGATTAGCTCTAACCTGCACTTGCCTAAGTCTACATATCGAATATAATCATGATTAGAGCTGGTTGCTTATCTTAAAAAGGATGGTCCCGTGTTCGTTATCACCGCAGATCAGGTAGACAGTCGCACCCACGAGGATTTGGCCGGCGCAGCCCGCGCACGAATCAATCGGGAGCACGGCTCGTCGTTGCTGTTGCCCGCCGACCGCAACGCCGGCGACGAGATCCAGATGCTGACGGATGACGCAGCGACAGCATTGCAACTCGTGCTCGAACTCACCCGCAACGGCGAGTGGAGCGTCGGCCTCGGGCTCGGCGACGTGCGACGCCCACTGCCGGCTGCCACCCGTGAGGCCAGCGGGAGCGCGTTCTTCGCTGCACGCGATGCCGTCGACGACGCGAAGAAGGCACGCACGCGGTTCGCGCTGCGCGCCGAAAGCACTGACGACCACACCGTCAATGCGAGCGACGCCGAGGCGCTCATCGACCTGTTGCTGATTCTCCGCGCCCGGCGCACGCCGGCCGGCTGGGAACTCTACGACCTGGTGCGAAGCGGGATCACCCAACAGGATGCCGCGACGCAGCTTTCCATTTCGGCCCCCGCCGCGAGCGCGCGAGCGAATGCCGCGCAGCTCAAGGCGGAGAACGCGGCCATTCCTGCGCTCACTAAGCTGTTGCACGTTCTTCATCGTTCGCTACTGCCAACGGGCAGCGCAACCGACCGCGAAATGGACGCACCAGCATGATTTCTCCTCTGCACCTCCTGGATGCCATCGGCCCGCTCGCCTATTGGGCAGCCATGCTCCTCGCGATCATGGCCAGTCTTTGCCTGTCGGTGCTCGCCACACGGATTCCGCGGCGAGGCTTCGTCATCGCGGCTGCGGCGACACTGGGCGTCGCCGTGCTCCTGTCCTGCTTTTCGCATTCGCACTCGCTCTGGCTCGTGCCTGCGCTCATCGGCATCGCCGCGCTGGGGGTCTCCGTCATCGGAGGTGGGCCAGCGGTGTTGTTCGTACTGGGCATGGCCTCGCGCGGAAGCGTGGCGGACGGCGCGCACGGCGGCATCCTGATCCCCACGGCAGAGGCATCCAGCGGTGCTGCATCGCATGAGGTGCTGCGCGGTGGAACCACGATCGGACTCTTTGAGCGTTTCGCGACCACCGCGGCCATCATGGCCGGCTTCCCCGAAGCGCTGGCTGTGATCGTCGCCGTGAAAGGCGTCGGACGATTCACCGAACTCGACGCCGCAGAAGCGCGCGAGCGCTTCATCATCGGCACGCTCGTTAGCCTGGTGTGGGCCTGCGCGTGCGGCGCGCTGTTCCGCCTCGTGATCGGATAGTCGACCTGCTGATCGCGAGCGCTAATCGCTCGCGCGCGGGCTTCGCTTGTACGGGGAGACGAACGGGTCTCCCGTGATCCAGAACCGCCACGGATACGCGCAGCCCCCGCCGGCACCACCCACGCCTGTGCGCGGCCCCTTGCTGATCGAGACTGGGGCCGGTGGCATCCGCAGATGAAACGGCGGCGTCAACAGGTCGACGCCGTTGTCGGTGAGTGCAATGCCGGTCGAGACGACGAGCCGTGCAGGCCCACGAGCCAGGTCACGATCGCGTATTTTCGGGCCGCGCCGTGCGCGGGCGAGCTCGATGCCATCGACGACCTCTGCGCCGCGCAGCAGAACTCCGGATGCCTGCCCGCTCGGCGAGCACACGACGTTGCCGCACACGTGCATGCCGTAGCTGAAATACGCGTAAAAGTGGCCGGGCTCACCGAACATGACCGCGTTGCGTGCCGTCTTGCCGCGGAAGGCGTGCGACCCCGGGTCCGTTCCGTCACCCAGATATGCCTCGACCTCCGTGATGCGCACGGTGACGGTGCCGTCGGGCGTCTCGTGGCTGAGCAGGGCACCGAGCAGGTGAGGGGCAACGGCAACGGCGTTGTCGTAGAAGAAGCCGCGTTCGAAGCCCGCTGTGCTCGTCGACGCTGCGGTCATCGACGGCGATTCGACCGCGCGGCGTCGAATCCGACCGCAAGTCTGCGCACCTCGGCGGCCAGTTCAGCACGCTGTTCTGCGACGCGAGCGGGAGCCGTCCCTCCGATTCCGTCGCGGCTGGCGACGGACCCCTCGACGGTGAGGACACCGCGCACCTCGGGCGTCAACAGCGGCGAGATGTGTGCGAGCGCGGAATCGTCGACCTCGCTCAACTCGAGGCCGTTTTCCTCGGCAAATTTCACCAGGCTCCCGGTGATCTCGTGCGCATCACGGAACGGCACGCGCTGCTTGACCAGCCACTCCGCAACATCCGTCGCGAGCGAGAAGCCGGTCGGCGCGAGTTGTGCCATCCGCTTGGTGTGAAAGTGCATGGTCGCAACCATGCCGGTGAACGCGGGCAGCAGCACCTCGAGTGTCGTCACCGAGTCGAAGACCGGCTCCTTGTCCTCCTGCAGGTCGCGGTTGTAGGCCAGCGGCAACCCTTTCAGCGTGGTCAACAGCCCGGTCAGGTTGCCGATCAGCCGGCCGGATTTGCCTCGAGCCAATTCCGCGATGTCGGGGTTCTTCTTCTGCGGCATGATCGAGGAGCCGGTGGAGTAGCCGTCGTCGAGGGTCACGAAGCCGAACTCGCGGGTGTTCCAGAGGATGATCTCCTCTGCGAACCGCGACAGGTCGATGCCGATTTGCGCGGCGATGAAGGCGAACTCTGCGACGATGTCACGCGAGGCCGTGCCGTCAATAGAGTTCTGCACACTGCGGGCGAAGCCGAGATCATGCGCAACGGCGGCGGCATCCAGTCCGAGGGTGCTGCCGGCCAGAGCGCCCGAGCCATACGGCGAAACGTTTGCGCGCTGATCCCAGTCGCTGATGCGCTCCAGATCACGCAGCAGCGGCCAGCAGTGCGCGAGCAGGTGATGGGACAGCAGCACCGGCTGCGCGTGTTGCAGGTGGGTGCGCCCCGGCATCACGGCGCCGTGGTGCGCTTCGGACTGCGCCGAAAGCGCGTCGATCAGCCCGATCACCAGATCGGCGATGACGCCAGCGTGATCGCGCAGGTAGAGCCGGATTAGGGTAGCGATCTGATCGTTTCTGCTGCGTCCTGCGCGCAGCTTGCCGCCGAGCTGTGCACCGGCGCGTTCGATCAGACCGCGTTCGAGGGCGCCGTGCACGTCTTCGTCGGACTCGAGCGCGACGAATTCGCCGTCCTCGACATCCGCACGCAGCTGCTCCAGGGCGTCGTGCATCGCGGTAAGTTCCGCGTCAGTTAGATAGCCCGCGGCGGTCAACGCGCGGGCGTGTGCCTGAGAGCCAGCAATGTCGTAGTTCGCGAGTTGCCAGTCGAACTGTGTCGACTTGCTCAGCGCGGCCAGTTCGCGAGACGGTCCACCGGCGAACCGGGCTCCCCAGAGTGCTCCTGCCTGTCCGGCACGATTCTGCGATGGGCTTTCAGTCATTCTGCGGCCTCCCCATCCTTCGCATTCTGTGCCAGCAGCCACACGAGCAGCGCCTTCTGGGCATGCAGGCGATTCTCCGCCTCGTCCCAGATGATGCTCTGCGGGCCGTCGATCACGTCGGCGTCGACCTCGTAGCCGCGATCGGCCGGCAGGCAGTGCATGAACAGCGCATCCGGCTTCGCCAACGCCATCAGCTCGTTCGTCACCTTGTACGCGCCGAACACGGTGAGCCGATGCGCCTTCTCCTCTTCGCGTCCCATCGAGACCCACGTGTCGGTGACCACGACATCGGAGCCGGCGACAGCCTCGAGCGGGTCGGTGTACAGGGCGACGGATCCGCCTGTTCGCGCGGCGATCGCGTCCGCATCGGCGACCACGCTTGCGCTCGGCGCATATTCGATCGGGGATGCAACGCGAACGTGCATGCCGGCCGTCACGCCCGCAAGCGCGTATGACTGGCCCATGTTGGACGCACCGTCGCCGAGGAAGGTGATCGTGGTACCGGCCAGCGCCCCGCGCTTCTCCGTGATCGTCAAGAGGTCAGCGAGCAGTTGACAGGGGTGGAAATCATCCGATAGTGCGTTGACGACCGGTACGGTCGTGCCGCGGGCCATCTCCTCGAGCCCGGCCTGACCGTACGTGCGCCAGACGATCGCCGCGACCATCCGCTCCAGCACCCTGGCCGTGTCAGACGGAGTCTCTTTGCCGCCGAGCTGGCTGTTCGCGGTGCTGATGATCAGCGGGCTACCGCCGAGATCGGCGATCCCCACCGCGAACGACACCCGGGTGCGTGTTGATGATTTGTCGAAAATCACGGCGACGGTCTGCGGGCCCGCCAATGGAGTGACCGCGTAGCGATCGCGCTTGAGCCCAGCGGCCAGCGCGAGGATCTCGGCCTGTTCGGCCGGGGTGATGTCGTCATCGCGCAGGAAGTGTCGAGTCATCGGGGTGCTTTCTGGAGTGAGTTGTCGTGGGCTGAGGTTGCGACGGCGGCGAGCGCCGCGCCGAATCGTCGTCCGAACTCCGCAAGCTCGGAGCCGCCGATGATCAGCGGGGGTGCCAGCCGGATGGTGGACGCGTTCGGCGCGTTGACGATGAGTCCGTGTTCGAGGGCAGCAGCTACAAGAGCGCCGGCGACCGGCTGTGTCAGACCGATGCCGACCAGTAGGCCCGCGCCGCGCAACTCACCGATCAGCGGTGAGTTCAGACCGCGGATGAGTGCGCGCAACTCTGTGCCGCGCACGGCGGCATTCTGGACCAGCCCCGCATCTTCGATCTCACCGAGCACCGCATTGCCGGCCGCCGTCGCCAGCGGATTGCCGCCGAACGTCGAACCGTGCTGACCCGCACTGAACAACTCGGACGCCCGGCCGAACGTCACGAGCGCTCCGATCGGCACGCCCCCGGCCAGGCCTTTGGCAAGTGTGATCGCATCCGGCACGATCTCGGCATGCTGAAAGCCGAACCAACGCCCGGTTCGCCCGATACCCGTTTGGATCTCGTCCATAATCAGCAGAGCGCCGTATTGCTCGGTCAGGACGCGCGCTCGATTCAGGAAGCCGTCCGGAAGGTCGAGCACACCTGCCTCGCCCTTGATCGATTCGACGAACAGCGCCGCGACATGCTCATCGAATGCCGCCTCCAACGCGTCGATCGTCGTGTCGATGTGTTCGACGCCGCCCGGCATTGGCTCGAACGGTTCACGCATCTGCGGTTTGCCGGTCAACGCCATTGAGCCCATCGTGCGGCCGTGGAACGAATTGTTCAGCGCCAGGATGCGCGGTTTCGTGCCGCCCGCGTTGTTCAGCCGGGCGAGTTTGAATGCGGCCTCATTCGCCTCTGCACCCGAATTGCCGAAGAACACGCGGCCGTCGACGGCCCCGGTCAATCGGACCAGTCGTTCGGCCAGCTCCAATTCCGGCGGGGTCGCGAAGTAGTTGGAGACGTGCGCGAGGGTGGCGATCTGGCGAGACACCGCATCCACCAGCACCGGATGCGCGTGCCCGAGTGCGTTGACGGCGATCCCGGCGAGGAAGTCGAGATATTCTTTGCCGTCGCCGTCCCAGACGTAGCAACCGTCGCCACGCGTCAGCAGTAACTGCGGCATTGCGAGCGAGCGCATGATCGAGGCGTCGAAGCGCTCATGCCAACCCGACTCGGTGTCGGCCGTCGCCGGCGCTGTCACCTGATCTTTCGTTGGGTCTTTCCTTGGATCTGTTAGCTGCTGTGCACTCACGCTGGAACCACCTCCGTACCGATGCCGCTTTGGGTGAAGATCTCGAGAAGGATCGAGTGCGGCACCCGTCCGTCGATGATGGCTGCCTTGGCCACTCCCCCGTCAACGGCGTCCACACAGGCCGTCATCTTCGGAATCATGCCCGCTTCGAGGGTGGGCAGGAGCCTGCGAAGGTCGTCGAGATCGATCTTCGACACGAGCGAATCCCGGTCCGGCCAATTCCGGTAGAGCCCGGCGACGTCGGTGAGAATGACGAGCTTTGCAGCGCCGAGCGCGATCGCGAGAGCCGCAGCCGCCGTATCCGCGTTCACGTTCAGAGACTCGCCGGGATGGTCGATGTCCGGGGCGATCGATGAGACCACCGGGATGCGGCCCGCTCGCAACTGGGCGTGCACGGCCTCGGGGTCCACTCCGACGACGTCACCCACCTGGCCGAGGTCGACCGTCTTGCCGTCAATCACCACCGAGCGTTTGCGCGCCAGGAGCAAGCCGGCGTCCTCACCCGAAATCCCCGCGGCCAGCGGCCCGTGCTCGTTGATGTGGCCCACCAGGTCGCGGCTGATCTGACCGGTCAACACCATGCGCACGACCTCCATCGCCTCCGGGGTCGTCACGCGATAGCCGCCGCGGAATTCGCTTTCGATACCGAGCCGCTGCAGCATGGCCGAAATCTGCGGGCCGCCGCCGTGCACGACGACGGGTTTGATCCCGGCGTAGCGCAGGTAGACCATGTCCTGCGCGAACGCCTTCTGCAGCTCAGGGCTGACCATGGCGTTTCCACCGAACTTCACGACGATGATCTGGTGATGGAACCGCTTCAGCCACGGTAACGACTCGATCAGAGTTGCGGCCTTGTCAGCGGCGTGCAGTTGCGAGCGGTCGAATGTGGCGCGTTCCTGCGGCGCGTCGTGCGCTGTCTCGTGCGCATTCTTGTGCGCGTTCTGAGCGTTCTGAACGTCCGCCACGTTCAACTCGCGTACGCGCTGTTCTCATGCACGTAATCGTGCGTGAGGTCGTTGGTCAGAATTGTCGCCTGCGCGGCACCCACCTGCAGGTCGATCAGCACGGTGACCGCGCGGGGCTGCAGGTTGACCTGATCGCGTGGTTCATCGGGGGCGCCGTCGTGACAGACCCGCACACCGTTCATCGAGACATCCACCCGATACGGATCGAACTCGGCAGCGGTCGTGCCGATTGCAGCAAGCACGCGACCCCAGTTCGGATCATTGCCGAAGATCGCCGTCTTGAACAGGTTGTTGCGGGCAACTGAGCGCCCGACATCGACGGCGTCGGCCTCACTGACCGCGCCGACGACCTCGATCCGGATGTCGTGACTCGCGCCCTCCGCGTCGGCCTGCAACTGCTCGGCCAGGCTCGCGCACACAGCGGTGAGCGCACTCTGGAATTCGGCGAGTTCCGGTTGAACAGTTGATGCTCCTGAGGCCAGTAGCGTGACCTGGTCGTTGGTGGACATGCAGCCGTCGCTGTCCAGCCGATCGAAGCTGACCCGGGTTGCCCCGCGCAGGGCAGAGTCGAGTTGCTGGGAGTTCAGCACGGCGTCTGTTGTGATCACCACCAGCATCGTTGCGAGCCCCGGAGCCAGCATTCCGGCGCCCTTCGCGATGGCTCCGATGCTCCACCCGGCCCCGGCGTGGGTTGCCGTCTTCGGGACGGTGTCGGTCGTCATGATTGCTGCAGCTGCATCCGCACCGCCGTCGGGGCGTAGCGCCGTGATCGCCGCCGCGACTCCGGCGAGAAGTTTGCCGCGATCGAGTTGCTCGCCGATCAGCCCTGTGGAGCAGACCAGCACGTCGCCCGCGGAGGTGCCGAGCCCCGCCGCGACGGCCTCTGCCGTCGCGTGCGTCGTCTGGAAGCCCTCTGCGCCGGTGAAGCAATTCGCGCCGCCGGAGTTGAGCACGATGGCAGAGACGATGCCGTCGGAGGCGACCTGCTGCGACCACAGAATCGGATTCGCCTTAGCCCGGTTGCCGGTGAAGACGACGGCCGCAGACTGCAGCGGCCCGCG
>DATCDQ010000111.1:0-43151 GCA_036510655.1 Microbacteriaceae bacterium
CCGAGAAGCGCCGAGGCGGGCCGAGAACCGTCCGGGCCGGGCCGATGGAGGTGGCTGAAGTGCCCAGTAAGTGCCGAGAAGCCATCTCGAACTCCTTGAATAAGGACTTCGAAATGGCTTCTGATCAGGACTTTGGGTGGATCTGAGGGGACTCGAACCCCTGACCCCCTGCATGCCATGCAGGTGCGCTACCAGCTGCGCCACAGACCCATTCGGTGCTTCCCAGCCAGCGAAAGCAACCCGTTCAGATTACTACATCTTGACGGTGCCCGAGTACAGGCGGGAGGAGCCGAGTCACGAACCGGCACCCTGTTTGACCGGCAATTCGATCGGTACGACCGGGCAGTCCTTCCAGAGGCGCTCGAGTGAATAGTAGGTGCGGTCTTCTTGATGGAAGACGTGCACGATCAGATCGCCGAAGTCGAGCAAGATCCAATGAGCCTCGCCACGACCCTCTCGGCGCAACGCCTTAACGCCGATTTCGCCCAGTGCGTCCTCGATCTCATCCGCGATCGCCAGCACCTGGCGTTCATTGCGTCCGGACACGAGCAGGAAAATGTCGGCCAGCGGCAGCGGACCTGAAACATCCAGTGCAACGAGGTCTTCACCCGCCTTCGAGTCGGCGGCAGCAGCCGCACGCTGAACAAGTTCGCGGGCGTACGAAGACGCGGTCATAAAGCTCCTATCTGAAGCGGGATTGTGCGCGAGAAGACGATCAGAATGCCTTGAACACGTAGCCGGCCACGAGCAGGCCGATGACGCCGAGCGCGAGCACGGCAGCGGTGATCGCCAAGATCGTCGGAAGCTTGTTGCCGCGACCGCGTGGCGGCGTGATGACATCGCGCGTCGACGTGTGCGAACTCACGGCGCGACTGGCACGAATCGGTGCCACCGATGACGGCGTGTGCTCGCCCGCCTCCGGTTGTTCGAACAGCCTGTCGATCGCGGAGGTGTCCATTCGATCGGAGTGCTGACCGGTCGCAGCCAGGCTGCGGGGAAGATCGATCGAGCCGGTGACCAGGATTTCTCCTGTGCTCGTCAGTGGCCCCAGCGCGTCGGCCGCCGACGGAACCGTCGGAATGATCAACGCATTCGAAGTGGTCGTGCTGCCCGTTGTCACGGTGCTACGCGCGTAGCCCGGTGCCGCGGCCTCGCCGGACCCGGATTCCGAGCCGGACGTCGCCAGCATCCATGGATCGCTCGCCGGTGCATACGGTCGCGGGGCTGTCGCCGCGTGATGCGTCGTGGTCACGGTCAGCTCCGGCGCAGGAGCCACCGTCGAAGCCGCGGCCGACACGTAATCGGAGACGGGTGCCGGTATCGGCGGTGCGGCAACGGGCTGCTGAACCGCGGGCTGCGGGAAAAGGGACTGCTGCTCCACGCGAGGTGTTGTCGGCACCGGGAGCGCGGCGATCGGGATCACGGCGGCTTGCGCTGGCGCAGGTGGCCCAACGACGATCGGAGCGGGAGTGAACTCTGCAACGACCGGTTGCGCCAACGGTGCGGCTGGCGCTTGTGGTGTAACTGGCGCTACTGGTGCAGCGGCTTGCTGATTGGCCTCCTGTGCCTGCAGCATGGCACGCAACTCACGCCGGGTGAGTGTGTGTCCGGGGGTGGACGTCTGTACGCTCGGCGGGTTCACGAGGGCGTCGGCCACAGGGTCTGCCGGCCGGGCAGTCGGGACCGGAGCCACGATCGCGAGGGGCGACGTGACAGGTTCGGGCCGACCAGGAGGAGGAGGCGCCGCCTGGTACAGCTCCGTGGGGGCCGGGTTCGCGGACACCAGCGTGTCGAAGGCGAGCCCGTCATAGCGCGGCGGCACTGGTCGCACCGCGGATGGCGCGGAGACGGAATCGGTCCGGGTGCTGGCCGTTGAACCGTACGGCGTACTGACATCGGGGATTTGGCCGGCGGCAGTCGGCGCGATGGTCGCCGCGCGACGTGAACGACCGGCGAGTTCGGCTTGCTCAGCGACGGCGCGCTCGCGCTCACGAACTTGCCGCCGCGACTGTGGCGGCGGGTCTTGCCACAAAGTCATGCCACGCTCCGATACAGATGATGTTTGGAGATGTACTGCACTACACCGTCCGGCACCAGGTACCAAACGGGGTATCCCCTCTTCACCCGGCTCCTGCAATCTGTCGAAGAAATCGCCAGGGCCGGAACCTCCAACAAGCTTACGTCCTGGTGTGGTAATCCAGAAATACTCAAGTCATGTCCCGGACGACTCACAGCAACGAAGTGGGCCAGCGCCCACAACTCGCCGACGTCGCGCCAACTGAGGATCTGCGCGAGCGCGTCTGCCCCCGTGATGAAGAACAATTCCGCATCGGGCCGGTCCGCTCGGATGTCGCGCAGCGTGTCGATCGTGAAGGTCGGGCCCTTGCGGTCGATGTCGACCCGGCTCACCGTGAATCGCGGGTTTGAGGCCGTCGCGATGACGGTCATCAGGTAACGATGCTCGCTCCAGCTGACCGCGCCCTTCTGCCAGGGCTGCCCCGTCGGAACGAAGATCACCTCGTCGAGCTCGAAGGACTGCGCCACTTCGCTGGCCGCCACGAGGTGGCCGTGATGGATCGGGTCGAACGTACCGCCCATGATTCCGACCCGCGGGCGAGACCGCTCCGGCGAACTCATAGACGCGGAAGGCTCACTCGTGTGTTGGCCCAGGGTGACCGGCTCCGTGGTGGGTGGCGCCTGGCGCACCTGCGTGTGCCGCAGCATCCGGCGCAGCCTTGTGCGGGTGCCGGTTGGCCACGTCGCGGTAGGCGAAGAGCACGAACCCGAGCGCAGCGAAGACGCACAGCGCGATCACGCCGAAAACCCAGGGCTCCATGATGAGCGGAGCGGTCGCACCCTCTGCGAGCACTGCGGCTGCGAATGACATTCGGCGAATCCTTTCGTTGCAATCGGCCCGTTCGGCGGGGCCGGTACACACAGCCAGTCTAGCCGCGCACTTGGCCGGAACCGCGCACGATCCACTTCGTGCTGGTCAATTCGGGGAGGCCCATCGGCCCGCGGGCGTGCAATTTCTGGGTAGAAATACCGACCTCCGCTCCGAACCCGAACTCACCGCCGTCCGTGAAACGCGTCGAGGCGTTCACCATGACGACGGCCGAATCGACTTCGGCGAGAAAACGATCGGCATTGCTCAGGTCGTTCGTCACGATCGACTCGGTGTGCTGCGTCGAGTAACGGCGGATGTGTGTGATCGCGTCATCCAGCGAGTCGACTACGGCGACGGCGATGTCCAGGCTCATGTACTCGGTTGCCCAGTCCTCGTCCGTTGCAGGCACGCTGTCGGGGAAGATCGCCCGAGCACGATCGTCGGCGTGGATCGTTACGCCGTCTGCGTGGAGCGCCGCGAGTACGGGCGGCAGCAGTCGCTGAGCGGATGCCGCGTGCACAAGCACCGTCTCAACCGCATTGCAGACGCTCGGCCGCTGCACCTTGGCGTTGCGTACGATGTCGACCGCCCAGTCCTCGCGGGCACTCTCGTCGAGCACGATGTGGACGACCCCTGCTCCGGTCTCGATCACGGGGACCGTTGACTCTGCAACGACGGTTGCGATCAGTTCAGCGCTCCCCCTGGGGATCAGAACGTCGATGAAGCCGCGTGCACGCATCAGCTGCGCTGCGCCGTCGCGGCCGAAGCGATCGATGGTCTGCACCGCGTCTGCCGGGAGCCCCGCGCTCTCCAGCGCCCGCTGGATGACGCTGACCAAGACGTCATTTGTGTTCAGTGCGGCACTGCCTCCGCGCAATACGACCGCGTTTCCGCTCTTGATCGCAAGGGCCGCGATGTCGATCGTCACATTCGGCCTGGCCTCATAAATGGTGCCGACCACACCGAACGGAACGCGCACCTGCTGGATCGCCACGCCGTTCGGCAACGTGCTCCCGCGAACGGAGGTACCGACCGGGTCGGCAAGGCCGATGACCGCGCCGACGGCATCCGCCAGGCCCTCGAGCCGCGCGGCGGTCAGGGTGAGCCGATCGAGCAGGCCCGTGGACAGCGCCATCTCGCGACCGTTGGCCAGATCCAGTTCGTTGGCTGCTGTGATCGCCTCACTGTCATTGCGCAGGCCGGCCGCGATGGCTTCGAGTGCGCGGTTCTTCTCGTCGGTGGTCGCGATCGCGAGCGCGCGCGAGGCGGTCTTCGCTGCCGCGACCGTCTCCTCGAAGGTACGGGTCGCGTCTGGTGATTTCACAACGGCGTTAGCCAAGACAGAAGCGGACATGTCTCAAGCTTATCCGGCGGCGTCCGGGCCGATCGCGTCAGTCATGCGGCAGCGAGGGCTCGAACCAGGTCCCGACGAAGTCGCCGTGCAATGCCTGTGCGACCAGTGCAGTCGAGGTCAGCAGCACCGCTGTGCCGGCTTCCGCCGCCTGGCGCGCGGCGGACACCTTGGTCAGGGCGCCGCCGGTGCCGACGCCGGCCGGTCCGGTTGAACCGATCTCGACATTTTCCAACGGGTCGTCTGCCGGCACGCGGAAGATCGGCTTCGCTCCCGGTTCATGCGGCGGGCGCGTGTAGAGTGCGTCGACGTCTGAGAGCAGAACGAGCAGGTCGGCGTGCACGAGTGTTGCGACAAGTGCAGCCAGGCGGTCGTTGTCGCCGAACCGGATCTCGTGCGTGGCAACCGTGTCGTTTTCATTGACGATCGGCAGGATGTGCAGGTCGAGCAGTCGCTCCATCGCACGTTGCGCATTGCTGCGATGCGACGGATTCTCAAGGTCTCCGGCGGTCAGCAGCACCTGGCCTGCCACGATGCCGTAACGGTCAAGCGTGTCCTGATAGCGATAGATCAACACGTTCTGGCCCACTGCAGCTGCCGCCTGTTGGGTCGCCAGGTCGTCGGGACGCCCGTTCAACGACAGGAAGCGAACGCCGATCGCGATCGCGCCAGAGGACACCAGGATCACCTCGACACCGCGGCCGTGCGCTTCAGCAAGTGCATCGACGAGTGCGACGATCTGCCCGGCATTCTCACCGCTGATCGAAGAAGATCCGACCTTGACGACGACGCGTTTGGCCGACGGGATCAAGTTGCGCTCGGCGATCATCATTCGTCGACGGACTCCTCGGCGACAGACTCCTCGGCGACAGACTCTTCTGCGACAGTCTCTTCGGCGACAGGCACCTCGTCGTCGTGCCACAGCCCGGCCTGACGCTCGCGCTCCAACTCCGCGCGTGCTGCGGCCTTCGCATCCATCCGTTCGAAGTAATCTTCACGACGCTGATTGCGCGTCGCGCGCGGGTTCGGATCGATGCGGGTGTCGGTACCGCGCGGTGCGGTCATCAACTCGGCGGTCGAGGTCAGCGTGGGCTCCCAGTCGAAGATCACACCGCGGCCGGGGCCGATCACGACGGTGGAACCGGCAGCGGCGCCGGCCTTGAAGAGCTGGTCTTCGATGCCGATCTTCGCGAGTCGGTCTGCAAGGAAGCCGATCGCCTCGTCATTGGTGAAGTCGGTCTGCGCAACCCAGCGCTCCGGTTTCGCCCCGAGGATGCGGTAGACGTTGCCGAACGACCCGCCCTCGACCTTCACCACGAATTTTGCCTCGTCAACGGCCTTCGGTCGGATGACGATGCGCGGCTTGGCCTCTGCGGCGGCCAACGCCGCTCTGCGTGCGTCGTCGACAAGCGCGGCAAGGGCGTAGGAAAGCGGCTTGAGCCCTTCGTGGCTCACCGTCGAGATCTCGAAAACGCGGAAGCCGCGAGCTTCGAGTTCCGGGCGCACGAGAGCGGCGAGATCGCGGCCATCCGGAACATCGATTTTGTTCAGTGCGACCAGCTGCGGGCGCTGGAGCAGCGGGGTCTGGCCTTCCGGCACCGGATAGGCGCTCAGCTCGGCCAGGATGATCTCCAGGTCGCTCACTGGGTCTCTCCCGGATTCCAGCGTCGCGCAATCCAGGACGTGCAGCAGCGCGCTGCAGCGTTCGACGTGACGCAGGAACTCGAGGCCGAGCCCCTTGCCCTCGCTTGCGCCCTCGATCAGCCCGGGGACATCCGCGATCGTGTAGCGAGTATCACCGGCCTGTACGACGCCGAGGTTCGGATGCAGCGTGGTGAACGGGTAGTCGGCGATCTTCGGCTTCGCGGCGGACAGGGCCGCGACCAGACTCGACTTTCCGGCCGACGGATAGCCGACGAGGGCGACATCCGCGACGGTCTTCAGTTCGAGCAGAACCTCGCCTTCCCAGCCGGGGGTGCCGAGCAGGGCGAAGCCGGGAGCCTTGCGCTTCGTGCTGGCCAGTGCGGCATTGCCGAGGCCGCCCTGCCCGCCGGGCGCCACGACGAAGCGCATGCCGGGTTCGTCCAGATCGATCAGTTCGAGGCCGTCGGCGTCCTTTACGACGGTACCGACGGGAACCGCGAGCTCGAGCTCGGCGCCGGTGTAGCCGCTGCGGTGGTCGCCCATGCCGAATCCGCCATTGTCTGACGAACGGTGCGGGTTGCGGTGGAAGCCGAGCAGCGTGGTCACCTGCGCATCGGAGACCAGCACAATGTCGCCGCCGTTGCCGCCGGTCCCGCCGTCCGGCCCCGCGAGCGGCTTGAACTTCTCACGGCGAACGGATACGCAGCCGTTACCGCCGTTGCCGGCACGCAGGTAGAGCGTGACGTGGTCGACGAACGTGGCCATGTGCGCTCCTCCTGCTTGTGTGTGGTTGTGTTTGTGTGTGGTTGTGCTTGTGCTGCGTAATAGTGGCCTAAACACGGATGGGCGAGCCGAAGCTCGCCCATCCGAAAGCCACGTGAGGTGTGCCGGTCGGCTACGCCTGTGCCACGATATTGACGACCTTGCGGCCGCCCTTGTTGCCGAATTCGACCGCTCCCGCTTCGAGGGCGAACAGCGTGTCGTCACCGCCGCGGCCGACGTTCACACCGGGGTGGAAGTGCGTGCCGCGCTGGCGGACGAGAATCTCGCCCGCGCCGACGACCTGGCCGCCGAACCGCTTGACGCCGAGGCGCTGTGCGTTCGAGTCGCGACCGTTACGAGTGGAGCTTGCTCCCTTTTTGTGTGCCATGAGTTTCTCTTCCTCGCCTGACTACTTGATACCCGTGACCTTGACACGCGTCAGTTCCTGACGGTGTCCCTGGCGCTTCTTGTATCCGGTCTTGTTCTTGAACTTCTGGATCACGATCTTCGGACCGCGCAGGTCCTCGAGCACCTCGGCGGTGACGGTGACTTTGGCGAGCGACGTGGCGTCGCTGGTGACTTTCGCGCCATCAACAAACAGCACAGCGGCCAACTCGACATTGCCGTCCTTGTCGGCCTTGATCCGATCCATCGTCACGATGGTGCCGACCTCGACCTTTTCCTGCCGGCCACCGGCGCGCACTACTGCGTAAACCACTCTAGGTACCTACTTCTCTGGGGAGCCCGACGGCTCCGATTGCTGCACTATTTTCGGAAAGTCACTGCTTGATTGATACTGCTTGATGACACTGCTGATTGAGTCGCTGCCCGTGATCGGTCATCGCTCGCAATTAGCCATTGTTTGCAATGAATCACCGGCAGAAGTCGGCCGCCTAATACGGCAGCCGATCGTGCTCAGAAAACCGTGGATGATCGTGCGGACGTCGCCCAACACACACCAACAGTCGACTTTACTCGATGCTTCGCCCTCGGTCAAACGCAGAGACGCCACGCCCGGCCAGATCTCCGCCGTCAGTGCGCGGATGCTCTGCCCGTTCTTAGAATCTACACATGACTGTGCTCATCGATCAGCCGGTGTGGCCCGCCCACGGCACGCTCTGGTCGCATCTGGTCAGCGACGAATCGCTGGCGGAACTCCACGCGTTCGCGACCGCGAACGACGTACCGACGCGGAGTTTCGACCGCGATCACTACGACGTCCCACAGCGACGCTATGACGAACTCGTGGCCGCTGGGGCGCATCCGGTCGGGATGCGCGAACTCGTGGAGCGCCTGCGCGCCAGTGGCCTGCGCGTCAGCGCAGCGCAGCGCAGGACGGATCCGTTCGGGCGCTAGGTCGATAGGCCTCGCACACGAACGGATGTCGTCGCTCGGCTCAGTCGGCCGGTCGCTGCACGTCCGTGTTGCTGGCCTGCTGCGGCGTAACGACCCCGCCAGTGAGCGATGCGGTGGTGACACGGCGTCGACGGTTGCGCCCCTGACCGGGCTGCTTCGGCTCAGGCAGCGCCTCGAGTACGGTCTCCAGCAGGTGCTCCGCCTCTTCGCTGGCCAGCCGCGGCTTCGAGGGCGCCGTAACCGTCACCGGGATGTCCAGGATGGCGACGGGCTCTGCGACTGGCGCCGGAACGTCTGCGCCGGACTCTGCAACGTGCTTCGCACGAGGTGTGTCGGCTGCGGGAGCCTGTGCTGCCGGGGCACCGGCATCCGTTGTCGTTGCGCTGTCGTCGTGCGCGTGCGCGATCGTGCTCGCCGCGATCTGGGCGAGTGCGTTCTTCGCATCGTCGGTGATCGCGTGTGTGACAGGCGCAGTCTGCTGTTGGCCTCCGCCCGAACCACTCGGCATGCCGCCCTTGCCCCGCCTGCGATCGTTCTGCGGCTGTGGCGCTGTGCGGTGCTTCACGACAGGGTCGTGATGCACGACGACACCGCGCCCCGCACACACTTCACACGCTTCGCTGAAGGTCTCCAGAAGCCCGAGGCCGAGCTTCTTACGCGTCATCTGAATCAGACCGAGCGAGGTGACCTCTGCAACTTGATGCTTCGTGCGGTCACGGCTGAGGCACTCGACCAGTCGACGCAGCACCAAATCGCGGTTGGTCTCGAGGACCATGTCGATGAAGTCGACGACAATGATGCCGCCGATATCGCGCAACCGCAGTTGCCGCACGATCTCCTCCGCGGCCTCCAAGTTGTTCTTGGTCACGGTCTCTTCGAGGTTTCCGCCTGAGCCGACGAACTTGCCGGTGTTGACATCGATGACCGTCATGGCTTCCGTGCGGTCGATCACAAGAGAGCCGCCGGACGGCAGCCACACCTTGCGCTCGAGCGCCTTCTCGATCTGCTCCGTGATGCGGTATTGATCGAACGGATCGCGATCGCCCTCGTACTCCTCCACCCGATCGAGCAGATCGGGCGCGACCTGCGCGAGATACCCCTCGATCGTCTCGCGGGCATCCTCCCCCGAGATGATCAGCTTGTGAAAGTCTTCGTTGAAGACGTCGCGCACGATCTTGATCAGCAGGTCTGGCTCGCTGTGCAACAGTGCCGGTGCGGATGCCGACTCAACCTTCGTGGAAATCGCAGCCCACTGCGCGGTCAGACGGTTGACATCGACCGTGAGCTGGTCCTCCGTGGCGCCCTCGGCCGCCGTGCGCACGATGACACCGACGTTCTCGGGGAGCACCGCCTTCAAGATCTTCTTCAGCCGTGAACGTTCCGTGTCCGGCAGCTTGCGGCTGATTCCATTCATCGAGCCGTTCGGCACGTAGACCAGGTACCGGCCGGGCAGCGACACCTGGCTGGTGAGCCGGGCGCCCTTGTGACCGACCGGGTCCTTGGTGACCTGAACGAGCACCTTGTCACCCGGCTTCAGCGCGAGCTCGATGCGACGTGCCTGCTGCTTGCCTTCTGCAGAGTTCTCGGCTGCCGCATCCCAGTCGACCTCGCCGGAGTACAACACGGCGTTTCGGCCACGACCAATATCGACGAAGGCCGCCTCCATGCTCGGCAGTACGTTCTGCACACGACCGAGGTAGACATTCCCGATAAGGGATGCTTCCTGTGACTTTGCCACATAATGCTCGACGAGCACCTTGTCTTCGAGAACGCCGATCTGAATACGACCGCTCTTCGACCGCACGACCATCTGCCGGTCAACTGATTCACGGCGTGCCAAGAACTCGGCTTCCGTGATCACCGGGCGTCGACGTCCGGCATCGCGACCGTCACGGCGGCGCTGCTTCTTCGCTTCAAGACGAGTCGAGCCCTTGATCCGCTGCGGCTCGGTGATCAGCTCAGGCTCGCGCGGTGTGCGCACCTTGACCACGGTGTTCGCCGGGTCGTTCGCGCCCGACCGGCTGCTCTCCCCCGAACGACGACGTGAGCGGCGACGCAGTGTCGGTGCATCGTCGTCGGCTGAGCCCTGGTCTTCCGATTCATGGCCTTGGTCGTATGGCAACCCGGGCAGGAACGCGATCTCCGGCGCTTTGAACAGGATCGCGGTGCTGGGCAGACCGGGGGCGGTCGTTTCCACTACCGCCGACACCTCAGTGCCGACAGTTGGCACAACGAGGTTCGTCGGCGTGCTCGAAGCCGCAGCATCCGCGGTCGGGGCAACCGACGCATCCGCTACGGTGCCGGACGCAACAGCGCCGCCGGCAACAGTCCCGCTGGCAGCAGCCGAGTCCGCCGCTCCGACGCCGGCAGGCGGTAGTGTCGGCGCAGATTGCTCGGCCCGTTTGTGAGACTTGCGGCCGCCGAACAGCCTGCTGCGCCTTCTGGTGCCGCCGTCCGCCTCCGCTTCGTTCCTTGAATTTGTTGTGTTTTCGTCTTTATCCACCATCGCTGGTGCAACTCCTCGACCGGATCCGGCAGCCGCGCCGTCGTCTCCGGGTGCTTTTCTCGAGCGGGATTCTCGCGCCTCGCGATCCCCCCGCCAATCCTTGGGCTACAGCGGCCGGCTGTTCGCTCGGGCTGCCTGTCTGTCTATTTCAGGTGAGCTGCCGGTTCCGACCCATCGGTTCGACCGTCGGCCGTGCATCTCGGTCCTGCGTTTCCTGCTGGGTTTACTTACTGGGTTTACATACTGGGTTTACATACTGGGCACCAGGGGTGCCTGCTAAGCCTTTTTGGTGGTGTCTGCCCGAGCGCGGCCCAGGCGACGGAGTCTATTATCGCATGCTCGCTCTGCCGGGAACGTCATTGACCGTGCAGGAGCGCGCCGCGAAGCCGCGCGAGCCTGCCATGCCCGGGCGGCACGGAGGGGCGGAACCCTCTATGCCATAATCCGAGAGTGTCGATCACCGAATCCGCCAAACGCCCCATCATTCTTGCCGTGTCGCTGATCGTGATGGGGGTGATCGGTTTTTTCGCGGCCTTTATCCTGACATTGGAGAAGTTCCAGCAGTTGGAGCATCCGGCCGCTCAACTCAGCTGCAACATCAACCCGTTGATCGGCTGTGGCAAGAATCTTGCGTCGTGGCAGGGCAGCATTCTCGGCTTCCCCAACCCGTTGATCGGCGTGGCCGGCTGGACCGCGACGATCGCCGTAGGTGTTTCAATTCTCGCCGGAGCACGATTCGCGCGCTGGTTCTGGATGCTGTTCAATCTCGGTGTGATCGGTGCAATGGCCCTGATCTTCTTCCTCATCTCCGAGAGCTTGTATTCGCTATTGGTGCTCTGCCCGTACTGCATGGTGACCTGGGTTGTGACGATCCCGACGTTCTGGCTTGTGACGTTCTACAACCTCAAAGAGGGCAATATTCCCGTTCCGGCATCCGTTCGCCGTTTCTTCGCTCAGGCGTACTCCTGGGTACCGCTGATCACCCTGGTGTGCTACGCGATCGTTGCTGTGCTCGCGCAGATTCAGGTCAGCTGGATCCCGTACGCGTTCCGGTAACCGGCCCTCAGAACCAGAGCGCGAGTTCACGCGCGGCCGACTCCGGTGAGTCACTGCCGTGCACGAGGTTCTGCTGCACCCGCAGTCCCCAGTCGCGGCCAAGGTCGCCGCGGACAGTGCCCGGCAACGCGGTCGTCGGATCCGTCGCTCCGGCCAACGACCGAAATCCTTCGATGACGCGGTTGCCCGCCACCCGCAGGGCGACGATGGGACCTGATTCCATGAACTCGACGAGCGGCTCATAGAAGGGCTTGCCCTCGTGTTCCGCGTAGTGCTTGGCGAGCAGCTCCCGATCCGCCTGCACCATCTTGAGGTCGACGAGCGAATAGCCCTTCGCCTCGATGCGGCGCAGAATCTCACCGGTCAGGCCGCGCGCGACACCGTCGGGCTTGACGAGGACCAGGGTCTCTTCGACGAGTGTGCTCATTCGGGATTCTCCGTTTCGTTGGTGCCATTGTTGTCGGATGCAGCGGCCGAAGCCGCCAGCGCTGCGTTCGTGCGGTCGAGGCGCTCGCCCGCGATCATGGCATACGCCCACATTCCCGTGAAGATCGCACCCACGATGAACATCATGCCGACAAGGAACCCTGAGGCGATCACGATCACCTGCAGCGCCCAACCCAGCGCGAAACCCCAGCGGTACCGAAGTAGGCCGACCGTAGCGAGCATGATGACAACGAGGGCGCCTCCGCCGCCGAGCGCGATCGCCGGTGGCACGGCCTTCAACCCGAACGCGACGAGTGCGCCGAGGAACACCACGACGAATTCGAACCCGAGCACGATCTGACCCAGGCTTTGCTGAGCGGAGCGGGCGCGCGGTCTCACGAGGTCGCCTTCCACGCGCGATCGCGCGCGAGTGCCATCGTGTCGCCGATCAGCGTGATCGAGCCGGTGACCACAACGGCGCGTCGCGGCGCAAGCGCTGCCCATTCCCGTGCGGCTTCGATCGCCTCGCCGAGGTCGTCATACGAGGTGACGGATTCGTGTGTCCACTCCTCGATGTTCTCGGCGAGCTCGTCGTACGGTGCGGAGCGCTCGGAATGCGACTGCGTCACGAAGATCCGCGTCGCAAGCGGTGACAGCGCATCCATGATGCCCCTGGCATCTTTGTCGCGCAGGATACCGACCACGAAGCCGATTTCGTCGAAGTCGAAATAGCGGGGCAGTGCGGCGGCCAACGTCTGCGCGCCAGCCGGATTATGTGCAGCATCGACAAGAATCGTCGGTTCGACGCCCACAAGCTGCAGCCGACCGGGCGAGGTCGCGGTCGCAAGACCTTCTTCGATCAGGTCATGCCCCAGTTCCTGCGTGCCGTCGCCGAGGAAGGATTCGACCGCCGCAATCGCCACCGCCGCGTTCTGCGCCTGATGAGCGCCGTAGAGCGGCAGGAACAGGTCTTCATACACGCCGGCGCGTCCACGCACGCTGATCAGCTGTCCACCGACGGCAACCGCAGTGGACAGCACGTCGAACCCTTCTGGTTGCACCGTGAGCGATGCCTCGCGCAGGGCTGCAGCGTTCTCCAGCTCGGCGAGCGCCTCAGCGGGTTGCGCAGAACTGACGACGATCGCCGCAGGCTTGATGATGCCAGACTTGGTTCGAGCGATCTCGGCAACGGTATTACCCAGCCGATTCTGGTGATCCAACGAAATCGGAGTGAATACCGCGATGTCGCCGTCGCCCACGTTGGTGGAGTCCCATTCCCCGCCCATGCCGACCTCGATGACCGCGACATCCACCGGCGCGTCCGCGAAACACGCGAAGGCGAGGATGGTCAGCACCTCGAAAAACGTCAATCGCACGTCACCTGCACCGGTCAACTCGTCGTCCACCATCCGCAGGTAGGGCAACACGTCCACCCAGTTGCGCACGAGCGCCTCATCGCTGATCGACTCACCGTCGATCACGATCCGCTCGTTGAAGCGCACCAGGTGGGGACTCGTGAACAGTCCAGTGCGCAATCCGTAGGCGCGCAGGATGCTCTCGGCGATCCGGCTCGTGCTCGTCTTGCCGTTCGTGCCGGTCACGTGGATGATCGGGAACGCCCGCTGCGGGTCGCCAAGCAATTCAAGCGCCCGTCGGGTCGGCGCTAGTCGCGGCTGCGGGGATCCCTCGCCCAGCCGCTCCAGAATCGCCTCGTAGACGGCATCGCTCGCGGCACGGAACTCGTCGTCGCCTGTAGTCTCTCGCGGGCTCATGCTTTCTCCAGTGTCACAATCAGGGCGGATGCGTCGCCAACGCCGATCGCGGAACCTTCGCCCGCGCGCAGCGGCGCGTCGGTGACGTGCAACTCTAGCGCGAGCGTTTCGGCTGCGATCAATTCGGCGAAGGCGCGCGCTGCCGCCGCCCCTTCAGAGTCCAACTGCAGCTCCAATCGGATGCGGTCGCTCACCTCGAGCCCAGCGCCCTTGCGGGCATCCTGCACAGCCCGAACGACGTCGCGGGCAAGACCCTCCGCTTCCAAGATCGGGCTCGTCCGTGTCTCCAGCAGCACGAAGCCGCCGTCGGGCAGCAGGGCCAGAGCGGTGTCAGCGGAATCTTCAGCGGAGGCGACCTCGAGCACGAGGTCGAATTCGCCATCCACCAGCTGGAGGCCTCCGGCGCTGACAACACCGTCGTTGTCGCTCCAGTCACCGGCACGCGCGGCTCGGATGGCGACCTGCACGGCTTTGCCCAGGCGCGGGCCGGCCGCCCGTGCGTTGACGATGAGCCGCCGAGTGATGCCGTACGCGGCCGCACTACCTTCCTCGAGCGGAACGAATTCGACCTGTTTTACATTCAGTTCCTCGCGCAGGATCGCCTCGAACTCGCCCAGTGCGCTCGCATCCGTCGTCACGACAGTCAGCTTCGCCAGCGGCAGACGCACGCGCAATCCGGCGTGCTTGCGCAGCGAAAGCGCGGCGGAGCTGACGCGCCGCACCTCGTCCATGGCGATCACGAGGACATCGTCCGCCGGAAACTCGCCAGCATCCGGCCAGTCGGTCAAGTGGACGCTGCGACCACCGGTCAGGCCCTTCCAGATCTGCTCCGTGACAAGCGGCAGTAGCGGGGCCGCAACGCGGGTCACCGTCTCCAGCACCGTATACAGGGTGTCGAACGCCTCTGCATTGCGGCCGTCGGGCGCGACCCCCGCCCAGAACCGGTCCCGCGAACGGCGCACGTACCAATTGGTGAGAACGTCCGCGAAGTCGCGCAGCTTCGCCGCGGCAAGCGTCGCATCGAGGGCTTCGAGATCGTCTGTGACGGCCGCGATCAGCTCGCGGGTCTTGGCCAGCAGGTAGCGATCGAGCACATCCGTCGAGTCGGTGCGGCGGCGCGCCTGATAGCCGTCAGGACCGGAAGCATTTGCGTAGAGCGAGAAGAAGTACCACGTGCTCCACAGCGGCAGCAGAACTTGGCGCACGCCCTCGCGGATGCCTTCTTCCGTGACGACGAGGTTGCCTCCGCGCAGAACCGGGCTGGACATCAGGAACCAGCGCATCGCATCCGAACCGTCACGATCGAACACCTCGTTGACGTCGGGATAGTTGCGCAGCGACTTCGACATCTTCTGGCCATCGCTGCCGAGCACGATGCCATGGCTGATCACACAGCTGAACGCCGGACGATCGAACAGCGCCGTCGACAGCGTGTGCAACAGGTAGAACCAGCCGCGCGTTTGACCGATGTACTCGACGATGAAGTCCGCGGGGCTGTGGGTGTCGAACCAGTCCTGGTTCTCGAACGGGTAGTGCACCTGCGCGAACGGCATCGAGCCGGAGTCGAACCACACGTCCAGCACATCCGGGATTCGGCGCATCATCGAGGCGCCGGACGGGTCGTCCGGATTGGGCCGGGCGAGCTCGTCGATGTATGGGCGATGCAGATCCGGCATCCCGTCGGCATCCAGCGGCAGACGGCCGAAGTCGGTTTCGAGCTCGGCGAGCGAACCGTAGACATCCACGCGCGGGTAGTCTGGGTTGTCACTCTTCCAGACGGGGATCGGCGACCCCCAGTAGCGGTTGCGGCTGATCGACCAGTCGCGAGCATTCGCCACCCACTTGCCGAATTGGCCGTCCTTTACGTTCTCCGGCACCCACTCGATCTGCTGATTGAGCTCGGACATGCGGTCACGGAACTGGGTCACGCGCACGAACCAGCTGGAGACCGCCTTGTAGATGAGCGGGTTGCGGCAGCGCCAGCAGTGCGGGTACGAGTGTTCGTAGCTCGCCTGACGCAGCAGCCGACCCTGTGCCTTGAGCAGCCCGGTGAGCGGCTTGTTCGCCTCGAACACCTGCAGGCCCGCCACCTCGGGCACGCTCGGCAGAAAGCGGCCGCCCTCATCGATCGACAGGACGACGGGGATCCCGTTGGCCTCGCAGACACGCTGGTCGTCCTCGCCGTAGGCGGGCGCCTGATGCACGATGCCGGTTCCATCGGTCGTCGTCACATAGTCGTCCACCAGGATCCGCCACGCATTCTCCGTGCCGTATTCCGTCGCATCCGCGTAGTAGTCCCACAGCCGGTCGTAGCTGACATCCTCGAGCTCAGCCCCTCGGATGCTTCTGCTCACCGCTGCGACGGCGGCCTCCGCCGACGGGTAGCCCAGATCTTTCGCGTAGCTTCCGACGAGGTCTGCGGCGAGCAGATACTCGGCACTGAGACCTTCCTGGTCCGACGTGCCATTCGGCCCGGCGGGCACAACCGCGTACTCGATGTCGGGGCCGACGACCAGTGCGAGGTTTGTCGGCAGCGTCCACGGCGTGGTCGTCCAGGCCAGGGCACGCACGGCGGTCAGCCCGAGGGCCTCGGCCTTTGCGCCGATCAGCGGGAATGTGACAGTGACGGTCTGATCCTGGCGCATTTTGTAGACGTCGTCGTCCATGCGCAGTTCGTGGTTCGAAAGCGGTGTCTGGTCGCGCCAGCAATACGGCAGCACGCGATAACCCTCGTAGGCGAGCCCCTTTTGGTGCAGTTGCTTGAACGCCCAGATCACCGATTCCATGTACGTGATGTCGAGGGTCTTGTAGTCGTTGTCGAAGTCGACCCAGCGTGCCTGGCGCGTGACGTATTCCTGCCACTCACGGGTGTAGCGCAAGACGGATTCGCGCGCCGCTTCGTTGAACGCGGCGATGCCCATCTCTTCGATCTGGCTCTTGTCCGTGATGCCCAACTGCCGTTCGGCCTCCAACTCGGCCGGAAGTCCGTGCGTGTCCCAGCCGAATCGGCGTTCGACCTTCTTGCCGCGCATGGTCTGAAAGCGCGGGAAGAGATCCTTGGCATAGCCGGTGAGCAGGTGCCCGTAGTGCGGAAGGCCGTTCGCGAAGGGCGGGCCGTCGTAGAAAACCCACTCATCGGCATCCGCTCGGTTGTCGATCGAGGCCCGAAAGGTGCCGTCGGCCTTCCAGAAGGCGAGGATTCCGGATTCGATGTCCGGAAAGTTCGGTGACGGGTTAGACAGTGGGTACGGCATTCTTCTCCTGGCAGCTTGACGCTCTGCACGAGGACGCCGCCCGCCGTTTCCGGCAAGCGTCGCGGTACCACCCCGCTTGCCGTGCTGCGTGTCTGGTGACACCGCACGACCGCTTCTTCATTGGCTGTGACGGGCCAGCCCCGTTCGGTTCTACTGCGCGGACGCCCGATCGAACTAGGCACCGTGGTTCTTCCGAAGACTCCCCGGTGATGGCCGGATCACAGTCGCTAGCCAAAAGTCTACCCATTCGGCGGCACCCGCGTGTGCCGTGTGTACCGCTAGGGTGCGCGCCCAGGTCAGGCGAAGCCGCGACAGATCGGCGTGATCGCCTCGGCGACGTAGTCGCACAGCGGATGCCGACCCGTGCCGGCGCGCGCCCAGCCGTCTGCTGCCGCCGCGAGCGCCGCGACCACCGCGAACGCGATGACGCGGGCGCGAAGCGCGGCATCCGTCCCGAGCCGGTCGAACAAGAACCGCTCGACGTCGCCGGCTATGCGCAGAAAGCGGGGTAGGCCCGACGTGATCAGCTCTGCGTGAGTGCCCATCACGTCGTACTGGGTGACGGCCAGGGGAAGGCGATCTGGCCCGAAGCGGGTCGATGCGCCGACCAGCGCGGCACGCACGGCGTCCAGTGGTGCAGTCGCGGCTGGAACTTCCGCGAATTCGTCGGGCAGCGAGTCGATCGCCTCATCGACACTCGCCCACAGCACGTCGCTCTTCGCCTGAAAGTAGTTGAAGAACGTGTTGCGGCTCACGCCGGCCCGCTGGGTGATCTGCTCGATCGTGGTGCCGTCATAGGTGTTTTCGAGGAACAACTCGCTTGCAGCTTCTTCGAGGATGCCGCGGGAGGACGCACGCTTGCGCCCAGCTCGGACGCCTTCTTCTGGACGCACACGTTCTTGACTCACTCGTTCTTGACGCACCGTGTCCCTCACGCTCTATTATTGGTCTCAGTACAACAATGTACCTGCCGTCGACGCCGCGCTCATCCCGGCCGTCGCAGCCCACCCTTTCACAGCCTTGCGAGGTTTCATGTCTTCTCCCCTGCCCGACACCGCCGTAGCGCTGCCTGCGCGCAAAGCCACTCGCGTCGCGCTCGCCTCGTTCGTGGGTACCTCGCTCGAGTCATACGACTTCTACGTTTTCGCCTACTTCAGCGCCATCTTCAGCGCCCAATTGTTCTTCCCGGAGCAGGACAGAGTGGCCGGCACGATCTCGGCTTTCCTCGTGCTCGCCACGAGCTATCTGGTTCGACCGATCGGTGCGATCATCTTCGGCCACCTCGGTGACCGGATCGGCCGCAAACGCACGCTGCTGCTCACCATCTCGATCATGGGTGTCTCGACCGGTGTGATCGGCCTGCTCCCGAGCTACGCGACGATCGGACTGGCGGCGCCCTTCTTGCTCACGCTGCTGCGCGTCATCCAGGGTCTGTCCCTCGGCGGCGAGTGGGGCGGCTCCATCCTCGTCGCGGTGGAGCACGCGTCGCCGAAGCGTCGCGGGTTCTACGCCGCTCTGCCCCAACTGGGCTCCCCTGTCGGCACGATCATCACCGGCGCACTGTTCCTCATTCTGAGCGTCACGCTCAACCCCGCGGACATGCTCGCCTGGGGCTGGCGACTGCCGTTCCTGCTCGCGTTCCCGCTTCTGGCCGTCTCGCTCTACCTGCGTCTGACCATCGATGAGACGCCGGTCTTCGAACACCTCGTCGACACGAAGCAGCGCACCAAGTCCCCCGTTCTCGAGGTGTTCCGTCGCCAGCCCGGCACCCTGCTGCTCGCGGTCGGCGCGGCGATGCTCGGCATCGGTTCGTACTCGCTGATGAACACATACACGATCAGCTACGGCGTGACGATCCTCAAGTTCTCGTATCAAGACCTGTTCACCGCAACGCTGATCGGCAGCCTTCTCCAACTGATCACGATTCCGCTGTTCGGGCTCCTCGCCACGAGGATCGGATCGGCGCGCGTGGTGTGGATCGGGGCGCTCGGCACGCTCCTCATCGCGTTCCCGATGTAC
Organism: Microbacteriaceae bacterium; assembly: GCA_036510655.1. Taxonomy (GTDB): domain Bacteria; phylum Actinomycetota; class Actinomycetes; order Actinomycetales; family Microbacteriaceae; genus Rathayibacter_A. The sequence goes on from DATCDQ010000111.1 coordinate 19,034, forward strand.
TACCTGCTGCAGTTCGCAACGTTCCCGATCCTGGTCGGCACCATGATCGTGGGCGGCATCCTGCCCACCCTCAGCTGGGCCGGACTCGGCGGATTGATGGCGGATGTCTTCGGCAGCTCGATCCGCTACAGCGCGCTGTCGATCGCATACGGTATTGCCGCCGCACTGTCCGGCTTGATTCCGCTGGCAACCGCCGGCCTCGCGGCTGCGACGAATGCCGCATGGTGGCACCCCGGAATCGTGCTGGCGCTACTGTCGGTGATCACGCTGGTCTGCGCTCTGATCGCCGTGCCACTGACGCGCCGCCGCGCGGAAGCCGCCGCAGATGAGGAAGCTGCACTTGCAGAACTCGCGGAGCAGCTCGATGAGACACCGGCATCCGCCTGAATGCCGCGCTGTCACCGCGTTCAGCGCAGAATCTGCACAGCCGGGGTTCTGTAGCATGGGAGGACACCCCACACTGAGGCATCCTTGACGCGATGCCGCCTATAGCGAGAGCCGGACGCCTCCATGAACGACGCACAGAACCCCGCAGCCGCACTGCCCTCGGCGTTCGGATCGGGAGTCCCGGACAAGCCGGTACTCGAGGGACTCGAGGCCAAGTGGGGTTCGCTCTGGCAGAACAACAGCACCTACCAGTTCGACCGCTCAGCGGCGCTTGCTGCAACAGACCGCAGCGCGATCTATTCGATCGACACGCCGCCGCCCACCGCATCCGGTTCGCTGCACATCGGGCATGTCTTCAGTTACACGCACACCGACCTGATCGCGCGCTATCAGCGCATGCGCGGAAAGAACGTCTTCTACCCGATGGGCTGGGACGACAACGGCCTGCCGACCGAGCGCCGTGTGCAGAACTATTACGGCGTCCGCTGCGATCCGTCATTGCCCTATGACACCGACTTCGTGCCGCCGTTCGAAGGCGGCGATAACAAGAGCACAAAGGCGGCCGACCAGAAACCCATCTCACGGCGCAACTTCATCGAACTCTGCGAGCGGTTGACGATCGAAGACGAAAAGCAGTTCGAGGCGGTCTGGCGCGCACTCGGCCTCTCTGTCGATTGGAGCCAGACGTACCGCACGATCGGGCACGAGGCACTGCTGGCCTCTCAGCTCGGTTTCCTGCGGAACATCGAGCGCGGTGAGGCCTATCAGGCCATGGCGCCGACGCTCTGGGACATTACTTTCCGCACAGCCGTCGCGCAGGCCGAGCTTGAGGACAGGGATCAACCCGGCACCTACCACCGAGTCGCTTTCCACGGCGAAAACGGCCCGGTCTACATCGAGACGACCCGCCCGGAGCTGCTGCCGGCGTGTGTTGGGCTGGTCGCACATCCGGACGACGAGCGCTACCAGGCGCTCTTCGGCTCGACCGTGCGCACTCCCCTGTTCGACGTCGAGGTCCCCGTGCTCGCGCACCACCTCGCACAGCAGGACAAGGGAAGCGGCATCGCGATGATCTGCACGTTCGGTGACATCACCGACGTGGTGTGGTGGCGGGAGCTGGACCTGCCGAACCGCGCGATCATCGGGTTCGACGGTCGCATTCTGGCCGATCCGCCTGAGGCGATCACCTCGGAGGCCGGTCGCGCCGCGTACGCACAACTCGCCGGCAAGACCGTGTTCTCGGCCAAGCAGTCCGTCGTCGAGTTGCTGCGCCAGTCGGGTGACCTGATCGGAGAGCCGTGGCCCATTACGCACCCGGTGAAGTTCTTCGAGAAGGGCGACAAGCCTCTCGAAATCGTCTCGACCCGGCAGTGGTACGTCAAGAACGGTGCGCGCGACGAAGCACTCAAGGCCCGCCTGCTCGAGCTCGGCGCTCAACTGAGCTGGCACCCCGACTTCATGCGCGTGCGCTACGAGAACTGGGTCGGCGGGCTCTCCGGAGACTGGCTAATTTCCCGCCAGCGCTTCTTCGGCGTTCCGCTGCCGGTCTGGTATCCGCTCGACGCCGACGGCAACACGGTCTTCGACGAGCCGATCCTGCCGACGCGCGACCTGCTGCCGGTCGACCCTTCATCGGATGCCGCACCGGGCTTCCAGGAAAGCCAGCGCGGTCAGGCCGGCGGTTTCGTCGGTGAGGTCGATGTGATGGACACCTGGATGACCTCCTCGCTCACCCCGCAGTTGGCAGGCGGCTGGGAGCGCGACAGTGCATTGTTCGACGCGGTGTTCCCATTCGACCTGCGCCCGCAGGGACAGGACATCATCCGCACCTGGCTGTTCTCAACAATGTTGCGCTCGCAACTCGAGCACGGCGTGGCGCCGTGGGCGCACGCTGCACTGTCCGGCTTCATCGTCGATCCCGACCGCAAGAAGATGTCCAAGTCGAAGGGAAACGTGATTACACCGGCGGACATCCTCGAGAAGCACGGCTCAGACGCGGTGCGGTATTGGGCCGCCACCAGCCGGCTCGGCACCGATTCCGCTTTCGACCCGCAGAACCCGACGCAGATCAAGATCGGCCGCAGGCTCGCCATCAAGATCTTGAACGCCGCGAAGTTCATCCTCGCCTTCCCGGACACACCGGGTTCTCGGGTGAGTGCTGCGGTCGACGTCAGCATGCTGAACACACTTGACACGGTGGTGGCCGAGGCCACTGCCGCATTCGAAAACTACGACCACGCACGCGCGCTCGAAGTGACAGAGACCTTCTTCTGGACCTTCTGCGACGACTACCTCGAACTGGTCAAGGAGCGCGCCTACGGCCAAGAGTCCGCCGGCTCCGCTGCGTCAGCGGCACAACAGTCTGCTGTGGCGGCCCTTCGCGAAGCGTTGTCGACACTGCTTCGGCTGTTCGCGCCCGCACTGCCGTTCGCAACAGCAGAGGCCTGGTCGTGGTTCAACGACGGCTCGGTGCACCACGCGCCGTGGCCGGAGCCCGGCCACGAACGCACCTCAGGAGGAGAGCGCGAAGCTGGTGAAGCAGCATCCGCGCCAGCTGACGTGCTGAGGCTGGCCAGTGCTGCGCTGACCGGAATCCGCCGAGCCAAGACGGATGCCAAGGTCTCACAGAAGACACCGGTTGCGTCGGCGACACTGACCGGCGATGAGGCCCAGCTGACCGGCCTGCGGCTGGTGTCCGACGATCTCAGGGCCGTCGGTCGCATCGCCCGGCTGTCCTTCGTACCGGGCGAGACGCTGGCCGTCAGCGACGTCGTCTTGGAGCACGTCGAAGCGTAATCGGCCCTGACGCGCGGCCGGTCGGGTGCCGACGGGCTGTGCGACGGGCATGGTTCGCGCCGTGTCTGTCTTTCCGCGCATTGCGCTGGCGCGGTATGGTCATTGAGCACCACAATAATGAGCCTTCCGCGGGGGCGGGCTGAAGGAGACGGTGATGTCGATCACGATACGTACACCAAGTGACGGTGATTTTTTCGACTGGCTCGGCCTGTATGAGGAGTACGCGCAGTTCTACGAGGAACCGCTGACCGACCAGCGTGCATTGCAGTTGTGGAGTTGGCTAACGGATGCTTCGCACGAGGAGAACGGGCTCGTCGCCGTCGACGACGGCTCACTGGTCGGCCTGGTGCACTTCCGCGAGTTCACTCGCCCGCTGGAAGCCGATCAAGGCAGCTACATCGACGATCTGTTCGTGAAAGACGACGCGCGTCACACCGGCGTTGGCCGCGCACTCATCGACGCCGTCAGCGATCGCGCCCGCGCGGCAGGGCACGGCGTCGTGCAATGGATCACGGCCGCGGACAACGCCGAGGCGCAGCGCCTCTACGACGATGTCGCCACGCGCACCCCCTGGGTGACCTACGAAATAGACCTCGCGAAGTAATAGGCCTCAGACGATGCAACTCGGCACCCGGTGGGCCGTCGGAACACCGCCGCCGGAAAATCTTCCCGAGGTCGTGCGGTATGCCGTCGCCGCTGTCGAAGAGGAACTTGACGCACTCGACGCCGCCACCGACACCTGGCGCTGGACACTGACCTGGCTCGAGAACAATCCTGAGATCGAGCTCGACGACGGCACGCGCATCCAGTACAACCGCGCTGAGGACTCCGCAACGATCACTCAGCCCGCTGAGGGGTTGCCCGACGCGTTCGATGAAGAGGAGTAGTCGGCCGTTCGCCGATCGATCGAAAGCAGCAGCCTCGTCCCGAGCAGCACGACGATGACTATCCCGACCCCGCCGATCAGGAACGGTAACCTCAGATCCAGCCGCGCCACGAAACCGCCGAGGATCGTGCCCACCGGGATGATACCCCACGTGAGACTGCGAATGAAGCCGATCGTGCGCCCGAGCATTACATGCGGGATCAGCTGCTGTCGCAGCGCACTCCACGGCACATTCCACACCGAGATTGCGTAAGCGCTGATCGCCCACGAAGTGATCGCAACAGGCAACGTGGGCACAAGGCCGACGAGGCCAAGACCGACGCCACCGAGCGCAGTCGCCGTCCACATCACCTTCCCCCTGCCGAACCGGACCACCAACCGACTTGCCGTCAGCGCTCCGAGCAGTGCGCCGACGCCGATCCCGGCCAGTGCGAAGCCGAGCAACCCAGGAGGCACCGCCATCGTGTCGAGCAGGTACAGAATCTCGGATGCCTGACCAAATGCCAGCAGGCCACCGGCCAGCGTCGTGAACACCAGCAGTCCGCGCAACAGCCGATGCTGCCACAGAAATGACAGCGACTCGCGCGCTTCATGCGCAAGTCGCCGGATGCCGCGCCGCGGCGGGGCTGTCGCATCCGCTGCGGTCGCGTCCGCTGCGGTTGCGTCCGCGGCTGCGGCAGCACGCGCGACGGACACGGGCAGGAACAGAACAAGCAGCGCGCTCACCGCGAATCCGCCGGCGGTGGACCAGATCGGCACCGCAATCGCAAGCGCGAACAGCACGCCGGACAACGGCGTCCCGACGAACGTGTCGACAACAAGCTGTGCGGCCTGGATCCGGCCATTGGCCGGCTCGAGCTGCGACACGCGCACCGTGCTCGGCAGCACCGCATTCGTCGCCGTGTCGAACACCGTCTCACCCATACCCCAGATCAGGATGCAGGCGTAAAGCAGCCAGATGGTCAGTACACCGGTCGTGATCGCAACCGCCACCGCAAGCGCCATCGCCACCCGCAGTCCGTTGGCCACGGCCATCGCGCGGCGTCGGTCGACGCGGTCGATCAGCAGGCCAGCGGGCAGACCGAACAGCAGCCACGGCAGGAACGCCACCGCCGTGACGGCAGAGATCAGCAACGGATCCTTGGTGAGGGTGGTTGCAATCAGCGGGATCGCCGTGCGCCCGATACCGTCTGCGAGATTGCTGGCGATCGCCGCAGCCCAGAGCCGCCCGAACGCCGGCCCAAGGCCGCGATCGGCCGGGGAGACGGGTGCGGGTGCGGAATCCGCGTTCACTCTTCGTCGCCTCGCGGATGCGGTCAGGGCAGCAGGCGCTGCTGCGTGAGCGCGGATGCCGTGCGCACGCGCTCAGCGTAGTCGGCGCGAACGCGGTCCGCAGCGTCGAATTCGCGACTCCGAAGTGCGCGGCGGCGGCCCCACGCGATCAGTGTCGTGCCGAGGCGAATTGCGGCCCGGTCGATGACCGGCAGCTCGCGACGCTCGATGGCCGCCGTGTGCATGATGACAGTGCTCATGACGGAGTCTCCTCACCATCGATCAGGGGGAATGCATTGAAGTGGATCTGGACCGGGCGAGAGCCGGGGGCTGTGCTATCGCGATAGCGACGCACGGCTTCGTCGATGACGGCGGTCACCTTCGTGGTCAACTCGATCAGTTGCTCCACCGTCAACCGCAGGTTTGCAACGCTGACCTCGCCGCTCTCGACCCAGCGCGGATCCAGAACGTCGATCCCATGCGAAAGATAGTCGGAGAGTGCACTCTCGCTGTTTTGTTGCCACTGACGTTGCACCAGGTCCGCCGCCGTGCGACCCGCGATCGATGTGGAAAACTGTGTCGGCTCCAAATTGATGCCGCCCGGCCTTCGCTCCCACCAACGCTCTCGTTTAGTCCCTCGGCCGGGTACTTCCTGAACAAAGTCGGCATTCGCCAACTGGCGCAGGTGATAACTCGTGGCGCCGCTCGACTCGCCGAACCGCTCAGCCAACCCTGTCGCCGTATCCGGCCCGTACTTGGAGAGCGCGTCCATCAACTGAACCCGAAGCGGATGCGCCAGGACCTTCAGGGATGCCAGATCAAGCATTCGACTATTGCGGCCTGTAACCGCCGCCGGTTGCGCTGTCGTGTCTTTGGCTGTCTCGGTCTGGACTGTCTCAGTTTGGGTGGGTGCTTGGTCCTCGCCGCCATTGATTGCCATATTGCAAAGATATCATTGCAAGCTATCTATTGCAATGATTTCTTTGCAACATTCTATTTGCAGCGATTTATTTGCTTATTTCGTTGCGATGACCTCGGCATGCGGCATTGCGAACCAGCCGGCCTTCTCTCCCACCCACTCGCGCCAGGCATCCGCGATCGCGTGCAGCTCGTCGAGGGTTGCAACGCCGATCTCGATCGCACGCGGTGCGAAGTCCGACTCGACCGCGCGCACAGCCCACGAGCCGCCCCACCATTCGCGCTCGGCATCCGAGGCGAAGCACCAGATCGAGGCAGAACTCACCACCTCACCGAAGCCGGCTGCCATCACCCAGCTCTTCAACGATCGGCCGGCATGCGGATCCCCTCCGTTCGAGCGGTGCACGGCCTCATAGGTGCTCAACCACTGCGTCAGTCCGGGCGAGGCGGGCGCCCAAATCGTGCGGCCATAGTCGACCTCACGAACCGCGAGAACGCCACCGGGTTTGAGCACGCGCCGAGCCTCCGACAAGGCGGCGACCGGGTCGGCAACGTGTTGCAACACCTGATGAGCGTGCACGATGTCGAAGGTGTCGTCTTCGAAGTCCAACGCGTACGCATTGCCCAGCACAAACGACACATTGACCAACGCGTTGTCGACCGCAAGACCGTTTGATTGCGCGACGATGTCGGCAGACGCGTCAATGCCGATCACAGCCCCGGGTGCCACCCGCCGGGCCAGGTCGATCGTGATGGTGCCCGGCCCGCTCCCGATGTCCAAGACCCGTGCGCCGCGAAAGAGATGCGGAATCAGATACGCCGCCGAGTTCTCGACGGTGCGCCAGGTGTGCGAGCGTAAGACGCTCTCGTGATGACCGTGGGTGTACCGTTCATGCGTAGCCATGACGCAATCGTAGGCTCGTGTGCCGCCGCATAGGCTAGAGCGTATGGTCGAATCCTTAAATCCGTTCTTCGAACCCAGCACACTCCCCTACCAGCTCCCGCCGTTCGCCGAGATTCGCGATGAGCACTACAAGCCGGCTTTCGAGCGCGGTTTCGCGCAGCAATTGGCCGAAGTGCGCGCAATCACAGGGAGCTCGGATGCTGCCACGTTCGCAAACACGCTGCTGCCCCTGGAGCGGTCCGGCCAGATCCTCTCACGCGCATCCGAGGTGTTCTTCACCAAAAGCTCGGCTGACTCAAGCGACTTCACCAACGCCCTCGAGGAAGAACTGGCGCCACTTTTGGCCGCGCACGGCGACGCCATCCGACTGGACCCGGCCCTGTACGCGCGGATCAAGACCGTGCACGACACGCTCGACTCGCTCGCGCCCGAAGCCCCAGCCCTTGACGAAGAGTCCCGCTACCTGGTCGAGCGCTACTACACGGAGTTCACCCTCGCCGGCGCCGGGCTGACTGAGGAACAGAAAGTGCGGCTGCGCGACTACAACAGGCAGCTGGCGACGCTGACCACTCGATTCGAGAAGAACCTGCTTTCGGACACCAACGAGCTTGCCGTCGTGGTAGACGACGTGGCACAACTCGACGGTCTGTCGCCAGCGGAGATCTCCGCCGCCGCACAGGCCGCCGCGGAGCGCGGACTCCAAGGCCAATATCTGATCACACTCGTTCTGCCGACGGGCCACCCCTACCTCGCGAGCCTCACCTCGCGTGCGTTGCGCGAACGGATCATGACCGCGTCACGGTCGCGCGGCATCCGCGGAGGCGATCACGACAATCGTGAGGTCGTGCTCGAGATCGCGCACCTGCGCGCCGAGCGGGCGCAGCTGCTCGGCTTCGACAGTCACGCGGCGTATGTGACGGCCGACGAAACGGCCAAGACTCCGGATGCCGTCGCCGCGATGCTCGGGCGCCTCGCGCCCGCCGCAGCACGGAACGCGCGTGCGGAGCAGGCCGCATTGCAGACGCAGGTCGGCGACGAGTTCGAGTTGGCGGCATCCGATTGGGCGCTCTATACGGAGAAGGTGCGCAAGGCGACCTACGACGTCGACACTGCAGCGATGCGCCCGTACTTCGAGGCGGAACGCGTGCTGCGCGACGGCGTGTTCTTCGCCGCACAGAAGCTGTACGGCATCACCTTCAGCGAGCGCACCGACCTGGTGGCCTACCACCCGGACGCCCGCGTCTTCGAGGTCTTCAACGAAGACGGCTCGGCCCTCGGGCTGTACATCCTCGACCTGTACACGCGCGATTCCAAACGTGGCGGTGCCTGGATGAATCCGCTGATCTCCCAGTCGAGGCTGCTTGGCAACCCGACCGTGGTGCTCAACAACCTCAACGTGCCGAAGCCTGCCGACAACGAACCGACCCTGCTGACCTACGACGAGGTCGGCACACTGTTCCACGAGTTCGGGCATGCGTTGCACGGGCTGTTCGCGCGGGTCACGTACCCGAAGTTCGCCGGAACGAACGTGTTCCGTGACTTCGTTGAATTCCCGAGTCAGGTGAACGAGATGTGGCTGCTCTGGCCCGAGGTGCTCGCCAACTACGCACAGCACGTCGAGACTGGCGAGCCGATGCCGCAGGCACTCGTCGACAAACTCGAGGCCTCGAAGGCGTTCAACGAGGGCTTCAAGACCAGCGAATACTTGGCTGCCGCCATGCTCGACCAGGCCTGGCACCGGATCACAGCCGAAACCCAGGTGACGGATGTCGCCGCATTCGAAGCCGTGGCCCTCGCGGACGCGGGACTTGACAATCCCGCCGTACCGCCGCGCTATTCGAGCACCTACTTCGCGCACGCGTTCTCGGTCGGCTATGACGCCGGCTACTACTCGTACATTTGGAGCGAAGTGCTCGATGCGGACACCGTCGAGTGGTTCACCGAGAACGGCGGACTCACGCGCGCCAACGGCGACCGGTTCCGATCACGATTGCTCGGCGTCGGCGGGTCCAAGGATCCGCTCGAGGCGTATAGAGACTTCCGCGGCCGAGACGCCGTGATCGAGCCGCTCCTGAAACGCAGGGGCCTCGACGCCTGACCCTCGCCCTCCCCTGAGTTGCCTCAAAAGACCCTTCCAGGGGCAACTCAGTGGAAGTCAATGTTGCACTGTGTGACACGGCCGGATGCGCGACAGCCCAACCGTTCGTACCCTGAATGACATGACCATTCACGCGCACTCCCACCCTGCACTCGCTCACGCGTGCGAGCAGGGTCAGATGTGTGCGACCGAGGGCCCCGGTCACGCGCTCAGCAGAATTCAGTTGAGCATCGCATCCGCAACGCCCAGTCGCTGGCAGGACGCGATTGTGGATTCGCTCTCCGGTGACGGACGAGCCGTCTTGGTGCCGGTCTTCGGCGAGGAACCCGTGGCAGTGTGGCACCACACGGACCTTTCGGGCGCGCTGAAGGTCGGAGACCCGGTATCCGTCCACAGCCTGTACGGCGTGTTGGCGGCGGGCCGTCAGCGGTTCAACGTTCTGATCGGTTAGCTCGCCCGTCCGGCTACTTCGCAGCCGCTCGCATCATCGACATCATCGCGTCGCACGCCTTGGCGCACGCCTGGCAGGCCTGCGCACACATGCGGCAGGTCTCGCTCATCTCGGCGTGATCCATGCATTCGTCCGCGCACGCGATGCACATCGTCATGCACGCCTCGAGGGTGGCCATCATGCTGGTCATGTCGAAGCCGGTGGGGCGCATCATCATCCGCATCGTGGTGTTGCAGAGGTCCGCGCAGTTCATACACATGCTCATGCATTTGACCATGCCGCCGGCCACTCCGGCATCTGCACACATCGTGCAGGCTTGCTCGCACGCCGAACAGGCCTCGATGCATTCCTGCATCACCATCATGTCCATGTCTGACGGCATTCCTGCCATCTCCTTGGACATGCTCTGCATCATTTGCGCTGTCATGTTCATGGCCCGTACCCCTGTCCGTAGCTGTCGCCGACGGGTTTCACACCCATCGAACAGAAACGACAGCGCACACCTGACGCAATGCTACGTCGGCGCCGCGGCCGGGGCTAGTGTCTCGCACCAGATCCGTGGGAGAGGTTGAAAGCCGATTCAGAGCGGCCGACGCAGTTGCCTACGCGGACTTCTCTTCGCGCCGAACGCGATGCGGCACGATCGTCGGCGCGGCGTTGTCGAGCACCGCTTCTCGGGTGACGACCACGCGGGCGACCTCGGTGCTGGAGGGCACTTCGAACATGATCGGCCCAAGCACTTCCTCGAGAATCGCTCGCAGCCCACGAGCACCGGTCTGGCGCAACACTGCGAGATCGGCGATCGCCTCAAGCGCTCCCTGGTCGAACTCCAGTTCAACGCCGTCAATCTCGAACATGCGCTGGTACTGGCGCACGAGTGCGTTTTTCGGCACGGTCAGGATCTGCATGAGCGCTTCCTGGTCGAGCTGCGTCACCGTGGTGACGACGGGCAGACGCCCGATGAACTCGGGGATGAGGCCGAACTTGTGTAGGTCTTCTGGCAGGACTTCGCCGAAGAGATTGACGTCATCGCCTTTGCTGTGCAGCGGAGCGCCGAAACCGATGCCTTTCTTGCCAGCGCGCTGGCTGATGATGTCCTCAAGGCCCGCGAAAGCGCCGGCCACGATGAAGAGCACGTTCGTCGTGTCGATCTGGATGAATTCCTGGTGCGGATGCTTGCGGCCGCCCTGCGGTGGAACCGACGCGATCGTGCCCTCGAGGATCTTCAGTAGCGCCTGCTGCACGCCTTCGCCGGATACGTCACGAGTGATCGACGGGTTCTCGGCCTTGCGCGCGATCTTGTCGATCTCGTCGATGTAGATAATGCCGGTCTCGGCCTTCTTGACGTCGTAGTCGGCGGCCTGAATGAGCTTGAGCAGGATGTTTTCGACGTCTTCGCCGACGTATCCGGCCTCCGTCAATGCGGTCGCATCTGCGACGGCGAACGGCACGTTCAACTGTTTTGCGAGCGTCTGCGCCAAATAGGTCTTACCGCAGCCGGTCGGCCCAATCAGCAGAATGTTCGATTTGGCGATCTCAATGTCATCCGCAACTTTGTCGGCTGGGCCGATTACACCGCGCACGCGGACGCGCTTGTAGTGGTTGTACACGGCGACAGCAAGAGCCCGTTTCGCCGGCTCCTGCCCGATGACATATTCCTCGAGGAAGGCGAAGATCTCTTTCGGCTTCGGCAATTCGAAATCGCCCGATGCCTCGTCACCAGCCTCTGCGAGTCGCTCTTCGATGATCTCGTTGCACAACTCGACGCACTCGTCGCAGATGTAAACGCCGGGGCCCGCAATGAGCTGCTGCACCTGTTTTTGACTTTTGCCACAGAAGGAGCACTTGAGCAGGTCGGCACTTTCTCCGATGCGAGCCATCTGTCACCCTCCTCAGGGGCTAGTTGTAACGAGCCTAACCTGTGCCGCCGACATTCAGGCGCAACGCCGTCACAATCCGACCGTGCCCCGCGCCACCCGGATTCTCCCCGGATAAACAGGAGTGGCGACATCCCTGCCGCCACTTCTGTGATGTCGCATTCGAAGCACAGACCGGCGCTCCGTGCGGCCTTTACTTGACCAGTGCGGCCGGCGCGCTCTTACGGCTCGTCAGCACCTGGTCGATCAGACCGTACTCGAGGGCTTCCTCTGCAGACAGGATCTTGTCGCGATCGATGTCCTTGTTGACCTGCTCCTGGCTCCGGTTGGAGTGCTTGGCAAGCGTCTCCTCCAGCCAGACGCGCATGCGCTGAATCTCGCGAGCCTGGATCTCGATGTCGGATGCCTGACTCGAACCTTCCGACCCGCCTGCCGGCTGGTGGATCAGGATGCGGGCGTTCGGCAGCGCAAGCCGCTTGCCGGGCGTTCCCGCCGCCGTGATCACCGCAGCGGCCGACGCGGCCTGACCGAGAACAACGGTCTGGATGTGCGGCCGAATATACTGCATGGTGTCGTAGATGGCGGTCATCGCAGTAAACGAACCACCGGGCGAGTTGATGTACATGACGATGTCGCGGTCGGGGTCCTGGCTTTCCAGCACCAGCAGTTGCGCCATGACGTCATCCGCCGATGCGTCGTCGATCTGCACGCCGAGGAAGATGATGCGATCTTCGAACAGCTTCGCGTATGGGTCCTGTCGCTTGTAGCCGTAGGCCGTGCGCTCTTCGAACGTCGGCAGGATGTAACGGGCCGATGCTCCTGAAGCGGCGCCGCCCGGCGTGCCCGGCGCAGTCGCACCGAACTCGGGTGTGTTGAAGTTTGTGAAGTCCATGTCTCTCATTCCCTACTTCGCAACCACGGAGTCGTCTGTTCCGCCACCACCGACGACTTCGGCAGCGAATTCACGCAGATGGTCGACGAAGCCGTATTCAAGTGCTTCCTGAGCCGTGAACCAGTTATCGCGGTCGTTGTCGATGAGGATCTGCTCGACGCTCTTGCCGGTCTGCTCGGCCGTCAGTTCAGCCATCCGCTTCTTCATGTCGAGGATGACGCCGGCCTGCGTCTGGATGTCGGCGGCCGTTCCGCCGAACCCGCCGGACGGCTGGTGCAGCAGCACCCGTGCGTTCGGCGTGATGTAGCGCTTGCCCTTCGTGCCCGAGGAGAGCAAGAACTGCCCCATCGAGGCGGCCAGGCCGATGCCGACCGTCACGATGTCGTTCGGCACGAACTTCATCGTGTCGTAGATCGCCATTCCAGCGGTGATAGAGCCGCCGGGTGAGTTGATGTAGAGGAAGATGTCCTTCTTCGAATCTCCCGCGGCGAGGAGGAGAATCTTTGCACAGATCTCGTTTGCGTTCTCATCGCGCACCTCTGAGCCGAGCCAAATAATGCGGTCCTTGAGAAGTTGGTCGAAAATGCTTGACACCAGTGCCGGTTCGGCCATGTCACGCTCCGTTTCGTTATCGTCTGAAATCGAATCTATCGGAGCCAACGCTCGCGCATGGGCCTGTTCGCCCTAGGCAGATATGCGCGCAAAAGTATGCTGCCCGGGTGTCCTCAGACACCCGGGCAGCACACACGCCTGCGTGTCAGTCTTTCTTGGCTGCGGCCTTCTTCGCCGACTTCTTCTTCGGCTTCTCGTCGGCCTCATCGTCTTCTGCGGCGACGGCAGCGGATGCGGCGGCTTCAGCAGCTGCGGCCTCCGCTGCTTCGTCGACAACCGGCACCTCGACAGGGATGCTGGTGATGCCGTCCGACGCGTCGCTCGAGTCATCGACGGCGGTGAATTCGCCCAGGTCGACTGCCGCGCCGTTGCTGTCCGTGACGATCGCACGACCGAGCACGATGGCCAGTGCCTTGTTGCGCGCGACCTCGCCCACCATCTGCTGGATCTGGTTGTTCTCGCTCAGCACCTTGACGAACTCGTTCGGTTCCATGCCGTACTGTCCGGCACCCTGAACGAGGTACTGCGTGAGCTCGTCCTGACTGACCTTGACCTTTTCCGCCTCGGCAATGTCGTCGAGAAGGATCTGGATGCGGAACGTCTTCTCGCTCGACTCGGCAACCTCAGCGCGGTGCACGTCGTCGTCGAGACGGTTCTCGTTCTCGAGGTGCCTGTGCACTTCATCCTCAACCAGCTGAGCCGGGATCGGGATCTCGACGAGCTCAAGGAGCCGGTCGATCAGGAGGTTGCGCGCCTCGTTGCCCTGCCCGAAGGTCTTGGCACGAGCCGCTTCGCCGCGCAGGCTTTCCTTGAGTTCGTCGATAGTGTCGAATTCGCTGGCGATCTGCGCGAAGTCGTCATCGGCATCCGGAAGCTCGCGCTCCTTGACAGAGATGATCGTGACGGTGATTTCGGCATCTTCACCCTCGTGGTCTCCGCCGAGCAGCGGTGCCTTGAAGGTGGTGGTCTCGCCGGCGGTCAACGAGTCGAGCGCCTCGTCGATGCCCTCGATCAGATCGCCGGAGCCGAGCTCGTACGAGACGCTGCTGGCTGTGTCGACCTCTTCACCGCCGATCATCGCGACAAGGTCGATCTGCGCAAAGTCACCGGTCTTGGCCGGGCGGTCGACCGTGATCAGAGTGCCGAAGCGCTCACGCAGACGGTCGAGTTCGACGGTGACATCCTCATCGGTGACCTCTGCTGCATCAACCGTGAGGGCGATCTTGTTGTACTCGGGCACCGCGAACTCGGGGCGCACGTCGACCTCGATGGTCAGAAGCAGGTCTCCGGAGAAGTCCTTGTCACTGGGCCACTCCGTGATGTCGGCCTCGGGGCGGCCAAGTGGCCGAACGGAGTTATCTTCGACGGCGGCGCGGTAGAAACCGTCGAGCCCTTCGTTGACGGCGTGCTCGAGCACCGCCGCCTTGCCAACTCGCTGATCGATGATGGGCGGTGGCACCTTGCCCTTGCGGAAGCCGGGGATGTTCACCTGTTCGGCGATGTGTCCGTACGCATGGGTGATGGCTGGCTTCAGCTCTTCAGGCGTCACCGAGATGATGAGCTTGGCGCGCGTCGGGCTCAGCTTTTCGACCGTAGTCTTCACGTTGGGGGATCTCCTGTTTTTTCAAAGTTCACTGCAAGTGGACGGATGCGATCTGGTCGGGGCGACAGGATTCGAACCTGCGACCTCCCGCTCCCAAAGCGGGCGCTCTACCAAGCTGAGCTACGCCCCGGATCGCTTTTGTCGACCCACGAGAGTCACCTACCCGGGCATACGTGAACGCATGGCAAGCCAAATGACCTCCCACAGTCTAGCGAATGTTCTCGCGCCTCAATGCCGCGCCCGCTGTGGATGGTCGGTGGGCGCAGAGCGGCGCGCCGAATCACATCGCGAGCGACGGCCTAACGGACGACCGTTGCCATATCGGACGAGCGTGCATGCCTGGGCGGCATCGCTCGTCCATTTGGGGCACGCTCGCGCCCGAACCCTCGGCCGATTCGGTAGGCGGATGTCGTGGAAACCGTGGCGCAGATCGGCTCGCGGACGGCACGGCGCGGTTTCGCAAGCGGAACAATCGATGCATTAGGCTTGCACAGCGCGAAACGAATTGCTCCGTTCTCGGGGATGTAGCTCAATGGTAGAGCCTCAGTCTTCCAAACTGATTACGCGGGTTCGATTCCCGTCATCCCCTCCACAAGTAAAGTCCCGGTCAGAAACTCTTTTTGCAAGAGATTCGGGCCGGGCACCAACGCGATCTTCGAGCGCATCCTGCAGGAGGACGCCGACCCGCTTGACGCTCTCTCCAAGTGACGGAGTACCGGGAGCCCTCCGACGTTGAAGATCTCATCACGTCGGAGGGTTTCCACATCGGCGACCGCAACCTGCTGCTGTCTGCTCTCGCAGCGCCGCTACCCGTGTTTGGCGAGGAGGTCTATCCCGGTCTCAACAACAAGGCTGCTGCCCTGCTCGTTGCGATCAACCGTGACCAGCCGCTGTCCGATGGCAACAAGCGACTGTCTTGGATCTCCATGTACGAAGTCACAGCGGAACTCGACGGCCGATTCTGGCTTGTCCGCGTCCCCGCGATCGACCGTGTGACACAGGCGCGCAATGTCGGTGAAATTCAAGCTATGGCTTCCGATCTGATTACTGTCATGACGGGCGAGGAAGCTCCTGAGGTTCGGGTTCAGCTACTACTACCCGAGGCGATCACCGAACGCCTGCAACGGCTGGCCGAGGCGCGTGAGGCCGAGATGGAGGCGCGACGGGTGGCCGCGGAAGAAAACCGCGCCGTCGCCCGCATGCTGCGAGCCCAGCACCTCACCCTTGCTGACGTCGGGTCGGTTCTCGGCGTCTCTCACCAGCGCGCTGCGCAACTCGTCGACGCCTAGACAAACTAGGAGCACCCCCACGGTCACACAGTGTCTTCCGTAGGCTATGCGCATGAGACACGGAATCGTCATCCTGCCGCAGGCACCCTGGAGTGAAGCCCGGCGCACCTGGCAGAGCGCCGAAGGCCTCGGCTTCGACCACGCCTGGACGTACGATCACCTGTCGTGGCAGAGCCTGGCCAACCAGCGCTGGGGGGCGACGATTCCGACGCTGACGGCTGCGGCATCCGTCACGTCGACGATCCGGCTCGGCACATTCGTGACGTCACCGAACTTTCGGCATCCTGTGCCGTTCGCTAAGGATCTGGCCACCGTCGACGACGTGTCGGACGGTAGATTCCTGCTCGGCATCGGCTCGGGCGGCACCGGCTTCGACGCATACGTGCTCGGGTATGAGGAGCTGACGCCACGGCAACGCCATGAACGGTTCGTCGAATTCGTGCGCGGGCTGGACGCTCTGCTGCGGTTCGAGCAACCGGGCAGCGGCGGAGTCAGCTTCGACGGCGAGTGGTTCACCGCACACAAGGCGCGCATGGTCGGCGAACCCGCGCAGCGACCGCGGATGCCGTTCATCATCGCCGCCGACGGACCCAAGGGCTTGCAGCTCGTCACGGAACTCGGCGACGGCTGGGTGACCCTCGGCCGGCAAACCGACTCCCCGGACGCCTGGTGGCGAAGCGTCGGCGAGCTGTCCGCCCGGCTCGATGAGAATCTCGCACGCGCCGGCCGCGCACCGCAGAGCATCGACCGTTACCTGAGCCTGGATGCGTCGCCTCAATTCTCGCTCGAAAGCGTCGACAGCTTCAGGGATGCTGTCGGCCGGGCCACCGAGCTCGGCTTCACCGACGTGATCACCCACTGGCCGCGCCCGGACGGCGTGTACGCCGGACGAGAAGACGTGCTGTTCGAGGTGGCGTCACAATTTTCCAGAGAATAGTTTTCTCCACAGATCCGCGTTTTCCACATCTCCGTGTTCTCCACAGATCGCAGAAAATGATGGGATCGGCGGCCGCCGTCTGCCAAAGTGAATGGCATGACCGACGCTTCAAAAAATGCCGGCCGACGCCCCGAGCCACACTGTTGGCCCGCTGATCCAAATTGGCTAACGGATACCACGCGCTGCCCCGCGTGCTTTACTCGGCTCAGCAGGCCGTATTGCACGGCGTGCGGTCTCGATTTACGCGGACCACGCGCTGCCGAATTGCTCGCTGCGTCCACCAACCTCGTCAGCGCAGAAGGCGTGCGCCAGCGTGTTATCGCAACGATGCGGCACGAGCAAGCGGCCGCCGCGCAGCAAGCGGCCGCAGCGCAGCAAGCGGCCGCAGCGCAGGCCGCGGCACAACCAGCGCCGCAACGAATTGCTTCCCCACAATCCGCTCCGCCCGCCTTCACAGCACACGTGCATCCAGCACAGACAAAACCCGCCCAGGCCGCACCACCTGCCCTCCAACAATCCCTTGGCTTCCAACCGTCACTCGCCTTCCCACAACCTCTTGCAGCCACCGCTCCCCCACGGCCACCGCGCAATCATTCCAGCGTTCAAATCGCACTGCTGATCGTCGGCGTGTCCCTCGTCTCGATCGCCGCGATCTTCTTCCTGACCGTCGCCTGGCTGGTCACCGGGCTGGCGGTTCGCTCGGTGATCGTCGGAGCGCTGACTGTCACAACGCTCCTCGTCGCAGGCGTGCTCCGTCGCAGGCAGCTCACTGCCACGGCAGAGGGCATCGGCGTGGTCGCGGTCGTGCTCGTGATCCTCGACGTCTGGGCGATCCGCAGCAACAACTTGTTCGAGGCTGGCAGCGTCGATGGCCTGCTCTATTGGGGTTGGGCTCTGCTTGGTTGTACGGCCGTGTTCCTCGTCTGGCACAGCCTGACCAACCTGCGCGTCGCGAGCGTCGCAGGCTTCGCGCTGGTTGCACCGGCATCCGGCTTGCTCGTGGCCGGACTCACCACACGACTCGACGGCGCAACGAGCACACTGCTGGCCTCGCTCGCCGCCGCGGTCGCCACCATGATCTACAGAGCGACGATCCCGATGCAGCGAACGTGGTGGCCGCCGCGCAATCGTGCAATCGAGCGCGTTATTCTGTTCGCCGTCCTGATTGCGTCACTCGTGTTGGCGACCTTCGCCAGCTGGTTCGTCCAGCCGCAAAATGACTGGGCACCCGCCTGGTGGACACCGTTGGTCGTTGCAGTCATTGCACTGCACGTCGCGGTGCTGTTGCGGATGCGTCGGGACGCGACCTACGCCGGTGCAATTCCCGCCACGCTCGCGTGCTTTGCGGTGGTTGGACTCGCGAGCGTGGTACCCCAGCTCGCGGTCCGGGCGAACAGTCCGACATTGGCCGTCACCCTGTCGACGCTGCTTGGCGCCGCAATCGCGCTCGCACTGGAGGCACTCGTACGACGGATGCACGCAGCACCGGCGCACTCTGTAGTCTTTGCTGCTGCCGTGACCGGTGCAACGCTCGCCGGCTGCCAGTTCGTGGCCACGCTCGCTGTCGCGGCAATGCCCACCTTTGAATCGCTGACACACGGCGTACGCGGTGCCGGCGATCCTGCGGCAACTCCAGAACCAATCAACTGGTGGGCGCTTCTGACGCTGGTCGGCGTCGCCGTGCTCGTCGCGGCCTCCTGGATGCTCCAGAGCATTCTGCGCAGACGGATGCCCGCGCTCGCGTGGTGCGGCGCCGGAATCGTCGCGCTGGTGCTGGCATTTTCGGCACTGCTTCTGCCGATCACGCTCGGCGCCGCCGCGGTTGCCGTCGCTTGCATGATTGCGCTGCTGCTTGCTGCTCACAAAGTGGTGCGCATTGGACGACTCAGTCCGGCAGTGATCGGACTGATGGTAGCGACCACGGCAATCGGTTATCTCGTCAGTTGGGGCAGTTCTGCCACATGGTGGATCGGCTCGATCGGTGCGATCGTCATCGTGTTCTGTGCGCGTTACATCGTCCGCGGCCCGGGTCGGGCGGCCGGACGCGCCGCGCTCCTGCCTGCAACGGCGCTGCTGATCGTCATCGCCGGTGGCGTGGCCCCGTGGATGCTGACGCTGGGCCGCTCCCCCGACTTCGCGACAACCGCGGTCAACGTGCTCGGCGGCATCGCACTGAGCACGGCAGTGCTGCAACTTGTGCTCGCGCTGCCGTGGCGTCGCGCGCTCAGGCCGCTGGAACGGCGAAGCACATTCTGGTTCTTGCTGCTCCCGTCCGCTGCGTTCGTTGTCCTGCTCTTTCCGCTCGCGGGGCGCGCGATCTCCGGCACCAACGCCGGCCTGCTGGTTCCGGAGTCCCTTGGCAGCCTGCTGCGTGCCGCGGTCTTGCTTGTCGCAGTGCTGCTCTGGCTGACGATCCGCCGCAATCGCTCAGGTCTGCGGCACGAGCGCCTGGTCGCGATCGCCGCCCTCGGGCCGGTTCTGGCCATGACCGGGCTGGCGGCCGCGCGCCTGACTGAAACGGCTGCGACCACGCACGTCACCGTCATCGCGGCGGCCGGATTGCTCGCGTACGCGACGGGACTGGTAGTCGGCCTGGTGGGCCACGTCGCCCACTCACGGAATCGCGCGCGGTCGAGGGTGCGCGACCGGGTCGCACTTGAACTCGGCGCGGTGGTCGCATTTGCGTGGGCCGCCAGCATCGCAGCGGCATCCGCACCGAATGCGATGTGGCTGGTCCTGCTGTTCGCGGGCGTGGCCTTCCTCCTGCGGCGATCGACACGGACGGCCTATTCGCCTCACACTCGCTGCGTCGCTACGCCGGCTGGATGGCCCTCGCGCTGGGCGTGGCGGCGCTGTGGACTCGGCTCGGTGGCAGTGGTGTCGTCCTGCTCGAACCGTATGTGCTCCCCGTCGCGGCAGCGCTACTGGTGCTCGCCCTCCTTGTCCGGCGTTTCGGGCGCGCGGCGCAAACCGAGCACGCAAGCGCCGGGGCTGCGGCGCTCCTGCTTGCCGGGCTCACTGTGGCGATCATCCCGCTCGCCGCGGTGTCGACCGGCGACGACATCGTGCGCCCCGCGATCGTCGGCGGTGTGAGCGCGCTCCTGCTTCTGGCCGCGAGCACATTGCGGTGGAGCCAACGCTCGGCCGCGTATTGCGTCGCGATCGGACTCCCCGGGGCCGTCGGGGTCGTCCTCGTTTTCGGCGGGCGAATCACTCATGCTTTCGGCACGCCGACGGATGCTCCGTGGATCGTCGAGGCGTGGCTGTTGGCTGCGTGCGTTGTGCTGACGAGTGCGAGCTTTCTGCTGGTACGCCACGGTACCGATTCGGCACGTACCTTGCGCGACCGGTCCGGCACTGCGCTGGTGATCACCGCTGCACTTCTCGTCACAATCGGCGAACACGTCGCGGCGGGTCAGGGAATCGCGGCCGTGCATGTCGTCATTCTTGTGTGGGTGCTCGCTGCGGCGCACGCCCTGGCCATGTGGGCGCGTACGCCACCACTGACTCCGCTTGTCGGCTGGTTCTCAATCGCGCTCGCAGCGATCGCAATCGTCATTGACGGTGCGCGGCTGGCACCCACGCCGCTCGAGATCGT
Source organism: Microbacteriaceae bacterium (assembly GCA_036510655.1). GTDB lineage: Bacteria > Actinomycetota > Actinomycetes > Actinomycetales > Microbacteriaceae > Rathayibacter_A. The sequence continues at coordinate 39,554 of DATCDQ010000111.1, forward strand.
AACGGTGCCCGCGGCGATCGCGCTGTTCGTGTCGGGCGGACTGCAGTTGGCACGCACGCCGACGGCGCGGAGCTGGCCCTGGCTGGGGCCCGGCGTGGCTGTCTTGCTCGTGCCGTCGCTCGTGATCGGCTTCACGGATCATGCTCTCTGGCGCCTGGTCGCCCTCGGCCTCGTCGCCATCGGGTCGCTCATCACGGGCCTCGTGCTGCGACTGCAGGCGCCGTTCGTCCTCGGAGGCCTCGTCGTCCTGATCCACGCCGTTGTTCAGTTGTGGCCATGGATCTCGGCCGCGTACGAGGCAACGCCATGGTGGATGTGGCTCGGCGCGGGCGGCATCATCCTGATCGTTCTTGCGGCACGCTACGAGCAGCGGATCCGCGACATCCGTTCGATTGCGCTGAAGGTCTCCGCGCTGCGCTAAGAGCCGGAATGTCGAAGGGTTAGCCCAGCCTCAGCTTCCTTGCGGAATTATCACCACCGCCTAGCGTTGAAACAGAAGAAGAGCAAAGGGGAAAATCAATGACGAACACCGTCACCATTCCGCAGAGTATTTCAAATCCTGACGTCGCAGCAGGCGTCGCTCAATTCTTGAGCCCGATCGTGGTCGAACTGACCGCCCTGGTGGTCAACGGCAAGCAGGCGCACTGGCACGTGCGCGGTGCCAACTTCGTCGGCGTGCACGGGCTACTCGACACGATCGTTGCGCACGCGCAGGGGTGGGCCGATCTGGCCGCCGAGCGCATCATCGCCCTGGGACTCCCCGTGGACGCCCGCCTGGAAACCGTCGCCGCGAAGACCGCGACCACGCCCCTGACCGCAGGATTTCAGCAGTCCAGCCAGTCGATCGCAGAAGTGATCGGCCAGATCGATGTCGCTCTCGCAGCCGTGAACACCGCCGTGACCGAGCTCGACGAACTCGACCAGACGAGTCAGGATGTCGCGGTCGAGATCGCCCGCGGCCTCGACAAGGATCGCTGGTTCCTGTTCGCACACATCAGCGAGTAGGGGTCTCGCAGGTCTCGATACGACTGCTCGCGACGCTCGCGGTCTACTCGACCAACAGTAGGGCGCCCACGGTCTACTCGACCAACAGCAGGGCACTCGGGGTCTACTCGACCAGCGGTCGCGACTTCGCTGCACGCATTCGTTCGTGCGTTCGCCGCATCTCAGCGGCGAGCGCGCGGGTTGCGTACGGGCCGTCTCCTTCGAGTTCGCGGATGATCGTGTCGACGCTGTCGGCCGGCTTGTTCTGACTCATTTTGTTCTTTGCGACGATCTTGGTCGGAGTCAATCGAAACCCGACGGTGCCGGTCATGATGCGAGCCGCATACTCCGCATTTTCGGGCGTGCCTGCCATGCGTCGGGGATGCGGCATCCGATCTTCGAAGTGATCGACCAGTGCGGCCAAAACGGAATAGTTCTCCTCGTCGCTCAGGATCTCCGGCACCCCAGTCAGGTGCGCGACCACGAAGTTCCAGGTCGGCACGGCCGGTCGCGCGTCATACCAGCCCGGCGAGACGTAGCCGTGAGGGCCCTGGATAATCACCAGTAGTTCATGCTCGCCGAGTTCGAGCAGTTGCTCGTCGGGTTTGCCGACGTGGCTGACGATTGAAATGTCCGCACGGGATTCGTCGAGCAGCACCGGATAGTGGGATGCGACGAGTTCGCCATCCGTCTGCGCCACCAGGATCGCCCACGGATTCTCGCGGATGAGTCGCTTGAGCTCGACCGGATCGGTCAACGTGAAGCTCGGATTCTGTCGCATGGATGCACCCTATCTCTGCGCGTGTCGCTGAACGATAATTAACGATGACGAACGGTCACCGGCCGCGATCAACGCCTAAGCCTGATCTTTCGGGCACCAGTACAGCTTGCGGGAGGCCATCAGTTCCATGACGATATTGGTCCCGCAGATCCGACACGGCAGACCTTCGCGTTTGTACACCCAGTGCCGATCATCCCGACTCGCCATCGCCTTGACGTAGGCGTCGTCGTCGAGGCCGTCCATGGTCATCATCTGACCGGTCGCGACGCCGAGCTTCAACAGATAGACCCAGTCACGCCACAGTGCGCGCACGGTGTCCTCCGGCACCTGGGCGCCGGGCGTATGCGGGTTCAGGCGTGCCCGGAAGAGCATCTCGGCGCGATAGACGTTGCCGATGCCGCTGACGATCGATTGATCCATCAGCAGCAAACCGATCGGTGATTGCTTCTTAAACACCGCCGCAACGAACCTCTGCTCCGCTTCTGCAGACGAGTCATTGATCGGATCGGGGCCGAGCCTGTCGATCACGGCCTGCACCTGCGCCGACTCCAGCACTTCGCATGCGGTCGGACCGCGGAGATCGGCCACGGCGTGCTCAGTCAGCAGGCGCACCCGCACGGCGCCGACCGGCTCAGGCGGAAACACGAAATCGCTGTCGTCTTCCTTCTCGGACTCCGACATCCGCAACCGGGCCTTGCGCGGTGCTCCGATGCTGTGCACTGAGTCTTCACGCGCCGCATCATCGAGCACCGTGCCATCCAGAAGCGTGCCATCCAGAACTGTGCCACGCTGGTTCGTCTGCCCCATCCGTCCGCTCGCAGAGCGGATGGTCGCATCCGTGGAGATCTCGCCGGCGAAGTCCCACGCGCCGTAGATCCCCAAGTGCACGCGCAGCCATAGTTCGTTGTCGAACTCCAAAAACATCTGCTTGCCGACGGCTCGCGCGTCCAGCATGGTGCGTCCGTCGAGCTGAGCCGCGCCGGACGCGAAGCGGCCTTGCGGGGATGAGACGGCGACCTGATCACCGACGAAGTTGCGCGCGAATTGCCGGGCAATTCGATGAACGGAATGCCCCTCAGGCATCGACGTTCTTGCCCGCAATGTCGCCGGTCGCCTCGAATTCGGCGAGCTGCCCGATTCGGCGCACGTGGCGTTCCTCGAACGAGAACGGTTCGGCGATGAACGCATCGATGAAGCGTGTTGCCTCTTCAACGGTGTGCTGCCGCGCACCGATCGAGATCACGTTGGCATCGTTGTGCTGGCGCGCCAGCAGTGCTGTCGGCAGGCTCCAGACCAGGGCAGCGCGGATGCCCTGAACCTTGTTCGCGGAAATCTGCTCACCATTTCCGGACCCGCCGAACACGATCCCGAGGGCCTCGACGCCGGCCTGCTGGTCGGCGGCGACACCCTTGGCCGCATTGATGCAGAACGCCGGATAGTCGTCGATCGGATCGTAGTTGGACGGCCCATGATCGACCACCTCATGCCCTGCCGCGCGAAGGTGCTCCTGCAGATCGCGGCTGAAGTCGAGGCCGGCGTGGTCCGTGGCGATATGGATGCGCATGGCATAAGTCTATTCAGCGGGCCACCGACGTCAGCGGGCACCGCGGCCATGGAGCGATCGACGCCAGCGGACAACCGCTGCCGTTACTCGAAGATCGGCTCGCGGGTGCGGCTGCGCTTGAGTTCGAAGAACCCGTCGTACGACGCTGCAGCAACCACTCCGTCCCACAGGGTCAGAGCCTGCTCGCCACGCGGCGTCGGTGAAATCACCGGACCGAAGAACGCGACGCCGTTCACGGCAATGACCGGGGTGCCGACATCCTGGCCGAC
>DATCDQ010000112.1:0-11025 GCA_036510655.1 Microbacteriaceae bacterium
GGGTTGCCCATCTGTTGCCCGACAGTGATCAACATCTCCCCCATCGGTCCCCGCCAATCCCCGCCCCAGCTACGAGGAATTGGCCGGTCGCTTCGCTCCGTCACCGCTCCGCGTTCGGGCAGTCTTTGCGCCCACCGACACCCGTTTCGCCGCAGCTGCCCGGGCAGCCTTCGCCGGACTACCCACAGGAGCAGCTTTGGCCAAGGTAGGCCGCCAGCGCCTCCCGGATGATGCCACTCGCCTTGACATGGCGATCCGCCGGCCAGGACCTCGATGCGGCCATCAACGTCGGCAGCGACCCGGACCTGCCGGACCCGCGCGTGCTGACCCGGCTTCGCGTCAGGGTCGATCGAAACGCCAACCACCCAACGCCTTCGCAAGAACCTCACGTCCGCGCTTGGCCGCATCAGTTCCGCGGAGCGCAGTCGTCGAGCCGGGCTTCAAAGTCATCGCGTGCTCGGCCCAGTCGGCCGCGGCCTGGTAGTCCTGCGCGTTCGCCATCAGCTTCCGCGTGCCGCTAGTTGTTGTAGGTACCCTTACCGACCGGTGTTCTCGTCGCCACGATCGTGCGCTCCTCAGAACGCGCGTGTCCTTCACGTAGCTGCGGGAGTAATCCCGGGGCATAGTGGTTGCGCCACGCGGACCGCGGCTGCATCCCGGCAACGTCTCGAACAAGCGCGCGGATCGCTACATGCGATCGGTCGCATCCGCGGCGTCGCGACATCCGTCGCGTTGCAGAGCACATCATGCCACGATGTAGATATGACTGGGCCTCACGAGTCCACACTCGCTTTGCCGACCGATCAGCCTGTCCCTGTCGATGACGGCGCCGCCGACCACTTGCGAGGCCTCGTCGTACCTCGTTTGGCGTTGCCGTCGACCGACGGAGAAAGTATTGACCTGTCGGCGCTGCGGCGCCTAACGGTCATCTATGCCTACCCCCGCACCGGCGTACCAGGGTACCCCCCGCTGGTCCCCGAGTGGGGATCAATACCGGGCGCCCGCGGGTGCACCGTTGAGTCCCGCGGGTTCGGAGGTCACCATGCCGCACTGGCCGCGCTCGGTATAGACGTGTTTGGAATCTCGACCCAGACGACGGACTATCAACGCGAAGCGGCTGAGCGGCTGCAGCTGCCGTTCGCGCTCCTGTCGGACGCCGATCTGCGGCTCGCCACAGCACTACGGTTGCCAACCATGAAGGTGGCGGGTCAAACCTTGCTTCGGCGGTTCACAGTCCTGATCGACGCCGGCGTCATTACGCACGTCTGGTACCCGGTGTTCCCGCCCGACACTCACGCGGCCGATGTGGTCGCCTGGGTGTTGTCGCGCTCCTAGGACACCACGCGACTGGCCGCGCATCGCGTCGCTCCGAACTCCGACGAGCGCAGATAACTCTTAGCATCCTCAGACGTATGATCCTGCACACGACGTCCACATGGAGATGCCATGCCGAAGTTGATCGCCTCCCGATGCGCACGGAAGATCGATCGCACCGCGTTATTCGTGCCGAGGCCTCCCCTCGAACGGATCGCAGCACGAGCGGGACATCACCGGGTCCCGGCATCTTGAGATGAGTGAGAAGCACCGCATCACAGGCGAGTCCGCAACCCGCATTCACACAGCTCGCTCCTTCCTGTTCGTGCCAGGGAATCGACCAGACCGGTTTGATCAGGCGGAATCCAGCGCAGCGGACGTCGTCATTTGTGACCTCGAGGACTCCGTTGGCACCGAGGACAAGGACCTGGCGCGAGAGTGCGTGTTGAAGTGGCTCCGTAAGGGACATCGCGCGATCGTCCGTCTTAATGCCGCGGACACACCGCACTTTTCAGCTGACTGCGACGCACTTAAGGAGTTGCACGGCGTCGGCGGCTTAGTGCTGCCAAAGGCAGAGCCGGATGCACTCGTCGCCCTAAGTGAGCGGGGTTGTCGTGATATTCCAGTCGTCGCGCTGATTGAGACTGCGCGCGGTGTCCAGAACGCCGGAATGATCGCTACTACTCCCGGCGTCGAGCGTCTGGCGTTTGGCGCGGTTGACTACAGTCTCGATATCGACTCGGCGCAGGACGACCTCGCGTTGCTGTTTGCTCGATCGAGTCTGGTCGTCGCGTCGCGGGCGGCACGGATTGCGGCGCCAGTGGATGGCGTCACCCTCAACTTGGACGACGCCGACGTCGCCGGCGCGGACGCGCTCCGTGCCCGCCAGCTTGGCTTCGGTGGCAAGCTGTGCACACATCCGAACCAGATCCCTGCCGTTAATGCGGCGTTCGCCCCGACGAGTGAGGAGGCGGACTGGGCCCGTCTCGTCGTCGCAGCAGCAACCGACAGCGGCGCCGGCCGTCTGGGGCACTCGATGATCGACCGCGCAGTCATTGAACGAGCACAACGGATCTTGCGGTGGACTGCCCCGTGAGAGGCCGTGGAGCATGCACTGGTGGACAAACTACCTCGGCACCCAGACCGCAAATCCCACGGCGGCACTTAGGAGCAAGATGAACCCTCGTGGAAGTATCCGGCGACCGACAAGCACGACGCTCGCTGTGAATATGAGCACCGTTGCGAGATCAACTCCATATGACCTGAGCGCTTCGGCGAGTACCGCCATCACGCTGCCCGCCGCCGCCAGGATCAGTCCGAAGACAAATCCCTCGACCGCGCGGTGATTCGCCAGTCGCCGATACAACCGGTCCATTGGAAGCGCAAGGAGAGGCGGGATCGTGATCGCCCCTGCTGCAAGCAAAGCACCCGATGGCCCGCGCGCCAGATACCCGAGGGCCACTACCCAAAGGCCTGTCGGCCCTGGGGCGAGTTGCCCAATCGCTAGCGCCTCGACAAATTGCCCCTCGTGAGCCCACTGCCGACTGATCAGATCCTGATGGACACTCGGCAGATTGGCCAAACCGCCTGAAGACAAGAACGATGCCTTCAGAAGCAGCAGGAAGAATAAGAGGTTTCCGGCCATAGCTTCAGTGAGGCTTCTGGATCCAGAGGGCCGACATAAGCGCTGCACCGCTCAGCAATACGTCCACCACGGGAACCCACTGCTCGGCCACAATCGCCGCAGCAACAACGGGGATGGCGACGGACGCAGCTAGTGCGATCCTGCCTCGCGCTCGCGCGGCCTTCACGATCGGCCGACCCACGCGCCAATTCAACACGAGCGCGGCACCCACAACCGCGGCAAACATGCCGCGGAGCGCCGCGTGCACCCCCGCGAACTGAGCGATCTGTGTGTAGGCAGCGGAAATGAGGATCGTTGCTGCAACGCTTGGTGCCATCAGTCCAGCGAGTGCGGCCAGGCTGCCCGCGAGGCCTGCGACCCGCAACCCCGTTAGTGCGCAGACTGCAATAACGTTAACACCGGGCACGATCTGGGACAGTCCCCACAACTGCGCCCACTCGTCGACTGTGAGCCACTTCAGCTCGTTGACGATGTGTTCGAACGCGTAAAACTGAACGGCCTGACCCCCGCCGAACGACTTCACGCCAATCTTGGACCACAGCAAGAACACGTCGGTCGGTCGGGGTGGGCCGCCTTGGCTGCGTGTCAGGACTCCGCGGGGCAAAGCAAACTCGTGATTTCGCCGAGGGCTGGTTGGTCTTCTAGGTTCCCGACGAGTTCTGCCGCACGCTCTGCCGCGGACGACGAGATGTTGCCGACCTCGAGACAATCTGCAAATTTGCGAAATAGCTCTTGCTGCGTCATGGGGTTGGCTGGGCTGCCCTTTGCAAAATCTGCCCGGCCTTGGAGGACCGTCCCATTGTTCAGGTGCACGCGGACGATGCTCGTCATGTTGTTGTAGCCCGTTCCGTCGGCTTCTGGGTCAACCTCGAACCGAACCCGCTCGATCATGGATTGGATATCCGGCCGCCGCACAACCTCGTCGGTGAACTCCGCCAAGCCCGCACGTCCGTCGACCACCAGCGCGGCCATGCAGAACTCCATGCTGAACTTGGCCGCTAGGTGATCGGCCGGACGATGGTGGATCAGCGCATTCGGCATATGCCGGTTGGTGCCGACATACACAAGCTCGACATCGCTCGCCTGCACAGCGTTGTCTCGAAGCAACTCTGCCATCACGGTCATCGCCGGGTGGGTCAGTGAGCCCGACGGGTAGGGCTTGATTGAAACACCCGGGTCGCTAAAGGTCCACGGGTCGCCCAGTCGCTCCATTGTTGGACGATCGAAGCCGCCGCCGGCCGCAGAGAAAAACCCGCGGCGGGCCTCGAGGATGTTGTGCGCGGCCGTGAAGCCCTTCGCGGCGAGTTGCGCCGCGAGCACGCCGCTCTCAGCAGCCCGACCGGCGTGTAGTGGCTTCGTCATTGTGCCGAAGTTTTCACGCAGCCCTGCGGCGCACGATGCGGCGATCCCGAGGGCGACCTCGGTCCGTTCGACGTCCAGAGCTAGGATCCGCGATGCCGCAGCAGCTGCCCCGATTGCGCCGGCAGTCGCGGTCGAGTGGAATCCTGCGTCGTAGTGCCGAGGGTCGATTGCCTCGGAGATTTTCGCCTCAGTCTCGACGCCAACGAGATATGCGAGGAGAAAGTCCGACCCACTTCGCCCGAGTCGCTCGCCAAGAGCGAGAGCTGCGGGCAGAACGGGAGCGGTGGGGTGGGTCAGGAGGCCGTAGACGCGATCTGGGAGAGTCGCCAGCTGCGTGTCGTCAAAGTCGTCCGCATGAATCGCTAATCCGTTCAAGAACGCAGCGAAGCGGCTGGGTAGCCGGACCGAGGAGCCGAGCACCGAGGAATCGGTGACAGAACAGCCGTAGGAATCGACCTCCGCGGCAGCGAGTTGCGCGACCAAGCTGGCGTGCCCTGCCACAGCGAGCCCGAGCCCGTCGAGGATTGATCGCAGTGCGGCGCCAACCGCGTCGGTGGGTATGTCGGCTAGCTTTGTTTCGACAACAAATCGGCTTACGGCCGCGGTTATTTCGTCCACCATTCTGACTTTCTCCCTAAATCGGTCTTACTTGTTGGCCTGTTGGTGCGATCACGCTTGTTGCGAGTCTTCTCGGCCGAGAAGACTTGCATCGGCGGACGTCACGCAGCGCTGAGTGCTTGAATCACAGCGTCCGCGACTTCGTCAGTACTCGCGCCGCCGCCGAGATCGGCAGTCAGGAACTGCCCGCGGCGAGTCACGTCGGCGACGGCGCGCTCCACCCTCGTTGCCGCCGAGGCTAGTTGGAGATGCTCCAGCATTAGCGCTCCCGTCAGAATTGCTCCGATCGGGTTGGCTCGGCACATCCCCGCAATGTCCGGTGCCGATCCGTGGACAGGTTCAAACATCGACGGGTGCTGTCGCTCCGGATTGAGGTTGGCGCTGGCGGCCAGCCCGAGCCCGCCCTGAATGGCGGCGCCAAGGTCGGTGAGTATGTCCCCGAAGAGATTGGACGCGACAACCACATCGACGGTGTCCGGCCGCGACACCATTCGCGCAGCCATCGCGTCGACGTGGACTCGTTGCACCTCGACATCCGCGAACTCGGCTCCAACCGCTGCCACAACCTCATCCCACAAGACGTAGTTGTATCGGCTAGCGTTCGACTTTGTGACGCTGATCAACTGGCCGGATCTGCGTTGGGCGTGCGAGAACGCCACGCGTGCTACGCGCTCGACAGCCGTGCGGGTGAACACCGGCACCTCGACTGCTAGCTCGTTGGCAGTCCCCATATGAACTCGCCCACCTGGGCCGGAGTACTCGCCCTCTGTGTTCTCGCGGAGGAACAACATGTCGATGTCGTCGGCTTGCCTCCCTTTGAGCGGGCTCGTGACGCCAGGGAGCAGCGTGACCGGCCTCAGGTTGACATACTGCTCGAACGCCTTGCGGATGGGGAGCAGGAGCCCCCACAAGCTCACGTGATCCGGAATCGTCGGCCAGCCAACGGCGCCCAGGTATATGGCGTCGAAGTTCGACAGTGTCTCCAACCCGTCGGGCGGCATCATTGAACCCGTACGGGCAAAAAAGTCGGCCCCCCAGGGGAACTCCACAAAGTCGAGACTCGCCACTTTGGAGAGCACGCGAATGCCAGCCGGGATGACCTCTTGGCCCACGCCGTCGCCTGCAATAACCGCGATCCGCGGGTTCGTCATTTGGTCGCTCCATGTATGCGCCGATTGCCGGGTGTTGGTCTAGCTAGTCCGTGTTGCTCGAGCACTTCGGAGGTGTGCTCGCCGAGGGCAGGGACGGCCAGCATCGACGTGTCATGGCCCATCGCATCGAGCGGCGACCTCAGCGCTGACGCAGGTCCACTTGGCGTGTCGACCTGAGTCCAACGTTCCCGCGCTCGCAGTTGAGGGTGATCCAGCAACGCACGCACGTCGTTGACCTCGGCCCAAGGAATATCCGCGTGATCCAATGCCGCAAGGGCCGTTGGCAACGGCGTATTCGCCAAGCATTCATCGATCAGGCTTTCGAGTTCAACCCTATGATGAACCCGTGCTTCGTTCGATCGAAATCGATCGTCGTCGATCAGGTCCGGCCGTTGCATCACGAAGGTACAGAAAGCTTGCCACTGCCGCTGATTCTGTACCGCGATGATCACGGTCGCCTGTCCGCCCAGGCGGTACGGGCCGTATGGGCAGATGGTTGCATGCATGACACCTTTCCGTTCCGGCTCTTTACCCGTGTACTCGCAGTGGTAGAGAACGGGTGTCATCCACTCCGCCAGGCAGTCGAGCATCGCGATGTCGACACGTGTTCCCAGGCCCGTCGATGTCCGCTGAAATAGCGCGGCCAGCACTGCGCTCAGGGCGTACATGCCCCCAGAGATGTCAGCTATCGGTAGGCCCACTTTCGCAGGCTGCTCGGGCGTACCCGTGATCGCAAACAAGGCGGCCTCACCCTGCACCAAGAGATCGAATGCCTTCCGATCACGCAGTGGGCCTTCCGTTCCGTAGCCCGTGATCGTGCAGGAGATCAGCTGTGGCCACCTGGTGTGAACCGTGTCCCATCCGAGGCCCAGTCTCTCGAGGGCGCCAGGTCCAAGGTTGCTCACCAGCACATCGGCGGACTCGAGGAGCGAGTCCATGGCAACACGATCTTCCGCAGACTTCAAATCCAGCACCACGCTGCGTTTTCCGCGGTTGAGCCACACAAAATACGCGGACTCACCGTGCACCACGGAGTCGTACGAGCGAGCGAAATCCCCTCCCCCTGGCCTCTCAATCTTGACTACGTCAGCACCCAGATCGACAAGGTGCCGCGTGCATAGTGGACCAGCAACCGCTTGCTCGAGCGCCACAACGCGGATACCTCTCAGCGGCGCAGCTCTTAGCCTGGCCAGCTGATCGCTGCGCGGCATCGGCTTCTCCACTACCGGACGGCGAGTCGAACGAGTTCCCCAACCGACTGGAGCTCCCAGATATTTTCGATCGTGTGCATGAGGCTCTCTGCCCGGGATACGCCGAGGCTCGGGCTCGCGTTCGAGAGAAACTTTGCACGGTGGTCGTCGGCCGAAAAGGGGTTTCCCGGACCTCCGCGTTGCGCTGGAATGTCGTACGAGAAGTGGCGTCCGTCGCGTGTCTCAAGACGAACCCTGGCGGGGAAGCGATCCGGTGCCATGCGCGGGTCTGCCTCACAGTAGACGCGCGATGCCAAATCGGCGATGTCCGGATTGGTATGCACCTCGGTCGTGTAGTCGTCCACTCCTGCGTGGCCAAGCACGGCCAGGATGGCGACTGAGTAAGGCAAGCTGAACTTCATGTGGTAGGGCGTCACCGGTTGGATCTTGGCGTCCCGCGGCTCGCACACGACGGGTATGCATTCCGGTGGCACGATGGCGTCCACCCGTGCGATGTCTTTGTAAGTCAGCGATTCGGCCGCCATGATCGCGGCGACCCCGTCCATTGCAGAATGATTCCATGCCCCGTTGCTGTACGGCTTGTAAGTCGTCTCAGGCAGCAGCCACTCGGTGCCGAGTCCGTTTGTCAGAACGTCGAAATCCACCGGCTCCGAGTCGCCATGGAGGAGTACTGCATACAACGCCCAACCGCCCTCGAGAACTTGTGGCGGCCCGAGGTAGCCCTGCTCGGCAAGAAGCGCCGCCGTGATCCCCCCTTGCACAGCCCAGCCAGGGTGCAGCCGTTTGACCCAGCTCCCGTCATGTAGTCCCTGAAGCAACCCCGCGGCCTGGCTGCCCGCTAAACCGAGGCCGTTGCTCAGTCGGTCGACGTCAAGGCCAAGCAACTTCCCCGCCGTCGCTGCCGCGGTGAACGGGCCAACGACGCCGGTGGCGTGGAATCCGCGCATATGGAACCTGTGTGGTGCGGCCGCGCCGATCCGGAGCCCAACCTCGGCGCCGGCTACCAAAGCTGTGAGCATGTCCGCACCAGTGGCACCGGTACGTTCGGCCATGGCAAGTGCACTCGGCACGGCTAGACAGCCGATATGGACCATCGCAACGCTATGCGTGTCATCGAAGTCAGGGCCGTGCGCATAGGCAGCATTCACGAATCCGGCGGCGGGTGCAGGCAGTCGTTCACCGCCGCCGATGACCGTCGATTCCCCCCGGCCGGCCAACTCGACGAACACTTTCTGGATGGGTTGCGCATAGTCCATTCCAGAACCTACGAGTGACACGCCGATCGTGTCCATTACTCGCCAGATCGCATCCTGTCTCACCGCCGTCGGCAAATCATCCGGGCGAAGCGCACTTACAAACTCAGACAACCGTTGCGAGCGCGTCTGCGTTGCGTCTTGACTTGTCGTCACGTTCTCAGTCACTCCCTGAATTGGATCGGCGGTCTTTTCAAAAAATAAGCATGCTTAGCCTACGAGGATGCGAGCAACCTCGTCCCGATGACGAAGCTCTGATGCTGGACCGGACATCACATTCCTGCCCTGTGTTAGGAGATAGACGATGTCCGCGTGGTCCATGGCGACCGTCGCATTCTGCTCGACAACGAGCAGCGCCACACCTGCGTCACGAATCCGGTCGATGTGCGTCCAAACGCGCTCGGCGTACAGCGGTGACAACCCCGCCGTTGGCTCATCGAGAATCGCCACCACCGGCTCTGTCATGAGCATTCGCGCAAGTGCCAGCATCCGCTGCTGGCCCCCCGACAGCACGCCGGCCTTCTTGTGTCGATCCACTGCGAGATCGGGAAAGAAGTCGAGCAGTTCAGAGATTCGCCGCTGGAGGCTCCCCTTGACGGTGTAGCCGCCCATTTCCAAGTTCTCGATCACCGATAGTTGATCGAAGACGTTCATGAGTTGAGGCAAGTACGCGAGGCCCGCCTTGACGAGCTTGTGCGGGCCCTGACCCGTCACTTCATTGCCCTGCAAGAGAACGCGACCCTTCTTTACGCCGAGTAGGCCGATGATCGCTTTGGCCAGCGTGGACTTGCCGGCACCATTCGGGCCTAGGATGACGCACGTCTCGCCAGCATTCGCGGTAACCGAGACGTCGTCCAGAATTGGTGGACCGTCATAGCCGGCAGTAATGGAGACTGCTTGCAACTCATTCACTCGCTTACTCCCTGAGCGGTTGTGGGGCCCGTCTCGCGTGAGCCGGCAACAGCGGTTCCGAGATACGCCGACACCACTCCTGCGTGCTCACGCACAACCTCAAGTGGCCCACGAGTGAGGACCCTCCCCTCGGCCATCACCACCACATCGTCGGCGACTGCGGAGAGGAATCCCATGTTGTGGGCAATGAGCAGCACGGTCACACCTTGGGCGGCAATTTCGCGGATCCGAGAGGCGATCAGTTGACTCGTCTCCGGAAACACGCCAGCAGTCGGCTCGTCCAAAAGCATCAGCTTCGGGTGTGCCATGAGCGCACGGGCGATCTCCATTAATCGCCGCTGCCCCCCTGACAACGTCCCTGCTGGGCTGAGCAGGTGATGTCCAAGGCCAAGCCAATCGAGAAGGCCGGCCGCTTCCTTCCGCAGTTCCTCTTCTTGGCTCCGCCAACTCCCGCGAAAGAACAATGCCTTCAGCGGGTTCTCGCCAATTTGGCCTTGGGCGGCTAACACCACGTTCTCAATCACCGGAAGTGCGGCGAGGACTCTCGCGGTTTGGAAGGTGCGCGCGATTCCCTTGCGCGCTACCTGTACAGGTCGGAGGCCGGTTATGTCGGATCCATCAAAGTGGATCTTGCCCTCGCGCGGCGTCAAGGTACCGCTGAGCATTTCGATCATCGTCGACTTTCCCGCGCCATTCGGTCCTATGAGGCCGGTGACTTCGCCGCTGCGAACAGAGAAGCTGCAGCCTCTGACAGCCCACACCCCGCCATACGCGTAGCCGACATCTTGCACGTTGAGCAGGTCGCCCGAGGCCTCGCTGCTCATCGTGCGCGCCTCGCGGCTGCGAACCTCGCTCTGCGGAGAACCGGCTTCGCGGGCGGCCGATACCAGTGCAGCCAGCGTTCAGGAATAAGGCCGCCGCGCCGGTACCGCAACATGAGGATGAGGACGAACCCGATCACGATCGCACGGATCGCACCGACGTCTGCACCATTACCAAAGCTCGGAAGGAAACGCGACAACTCGGCGAGCCCTTCGATGAGGACGAAGGCTCCTAGGAGGGCACCCCAGTAGTTACCCGCGCCGCCCACAATCAGCGCGGCAAGCAGAATGAACGACTCAAGTGGCAAGAACGCGTACGGGCTCCACGCCGTGATGTAGAACACGAAGAGACCGCCGGCGATCCCCGCGATGAAACACCCGATCATGAAGATCCACAGCTGTGGTTGCCAGGAGGTACGGCCGAACGCAGCCGTCACCGCTTCGTCCTCCCGCATGGACCGCAGCAATCGGCCAAACGGGGAACGGAAGATGCGACGAGAACCCCATACGAAGATGGCGAGAATGCCCGCGGAGAGGACCAGCATGATGAACCCATACCGAGTTGTGCTCGTCGAGATGATGTTTGGCACGTGGTACAACCCGGTCGCGCCGTTGAAGAGTGGCTCGTACGTGTTGATGATGTTCCAGAAGATGAAGGCAGCGGACACCGTGACGATGGCAAGATAGTCACTTCGGAGCCGACGGACGGTGAACCCGAACACGACAGCGCCGAGTATC
>DATCDQ010000113.1:0-136633 GCA_036510655.1 Microbacteriaceae bacterium
CCACGCTCGATACCAGGCTGCTGGCACTAAGACCTAACGGCGTCGACCACGGCACCACCCATCATCCGCGCCACCCAAACCAGCCACAAGACATTTCCGCGACACCACGGCGGCGCCCCGCGCCTGCACCGCTCGATACGCAGGCTCGCTGCGCTCGCCGGCTACTCGACCAGCGAGGCGAGCAGCGAGGCGAGCGGCGAGTGCTACTTCGACGCACTCAGGTACGACATCGTCTCGGGCGTCAGGTCCAGCTCGGCGGCCAGCGCCGAGTCGCGGATGCTGGCCGGCCGGCTGGCCCCCGGAATCGGGATCACGAGGTGGGAGAGGTGCAGTTCCCAGGCGAGCGCAACCTGCTGCGGGCTGACACCGAGTTCTGCCGCGACCTCACGGAACGCAGCGTTATGCTTGCCGACCTTGCCTGCAGCCCCGATGCCGCCGAGCGGGCTCCACGGCAAGAATGCCAGATCCAACTCGATGCATGCCTCGAGTTCCGGTGCGCTGTGTCGCCAGGCGGGGGAGAACCGGTTCTGCACCGACACGAACGCGTGCGAGAGAATGCGGCGGGCTTCACGGATTTGCGCGACAGTCACGTTGGAGACGCCGACGTACCGCACGATGCCCGCCTCATACAGCGCGCGCAGGGCGCCGACGGACTCCTTGAACGGCACAGCGGGGTCCGGCTGGTGAAACTGGTACAGGCCGATCGTGTCGACGCCGAGGCGCTGAGCGGATTCTTTCGCAGCCCGGACGATGTACTCCGGCCGGCCATCGTTGGCCCAGTGGCCCTCATCACGGTGGATCAGTCCGCCCTTCGTCGCGACGAGCACGTGCGAGGTGTCCGACCCGTAGGTTCGGAGCGCCTCGGCGATGAGCAGCTCGTTGTGTCCGTGACCGTCTTCGTCGAGGGTGTACGAGTCCGCCGTGTCGATGAACGTGATGCCGACGTCCAGTGCAGCGTGAATCGTCGCGATCGACGTTTCGGGTGATTTGCGACCCTGAATGGACATCGGCATCCCGCCAAGCCCGATCGCGCTGACGTCGAAGTCGCCGATTTTGCGCTGTCTCATGCCCCCGAGCATATGCCGAGGTGACCTCGAGTATGCGCGTCGGTGTAGCGAGCCCCTGCGTAACAGGGAAAGCGGCCGTCTCCGCGCCATTTAGGATGGGAACCATGTCCGCTGGCTCTTCCTTCTACATCACCACGCCGATTTTCTACGTGAATGATGTGCCGCACATCGGACACGCGTACACCGAAGTCGCCTGCGATGTGCTCGCGCGCTGGCACCGCCAGGCCGGCGACGACACCTGGTTGCTGACCGGCACGGATGAGCACGGCCAGAAGATCCTGCGCACCGCGACGGCGAACGGCACGACCCCACGTGCGTGGGCGGACAAGCTCGTGAACGAAGCCTGGAAGCCGCTGCTGGACACTCTCGACATCGCCAACGATGACTTCATCCGCACGACGGATGCGCGTCACGAAGACGCCGTCAAGCTTTTTCTGCAGCGGCTGCACGACGGCGGGTTCATCTATGACGCCGAATATGAGGGCCTGTATTGCGTCGGCTGCGAGGAGTTCAAGCCGGAGAGCGAGATCCTCGACGGCGTCGGGGAATACGAGGGTCAAAAGGTCTGCGCCATCCACTCGAAGCCGCTTGAGCTGTTGCACGAGAAGAACTATTTCTTCAAGATGAGCGATTTCGGCGAGCGCCTGCTTGCCCTGTACCGCGACCGGCCGGACTTCGTTCAGCCGGAGAGCGCCCGCAACGAGGTGATGGCCTTCGTGTCGCAGGGCCTCAACGACCTGTCGATCTCCCGGTCGAGTTTCGACTGGGGCATCTCGATCCCGTGGGATGACTCGCACGTGCTGTACGTCTGGATCGACGCACTGCTCAACTACATCACTGCGATCGGCTACGGCGTTGACGACGCAGAGTTCGATCGGCGCTGGCCCGCCCTACACGTGGTGGGCAAAGACATCCTGCGTTTCCATGCGGTGATCTGGCCGGCCATGCTGATGGCAGCAGGCCTCGAGGTGCCGCATCAGGTGTTCGGCCACGGTTGGCTTCTCGTCGGCGGCGAAAAGATGTCGAAGTCGAAGCTCACCGGCATTGCACCGAACGAGATCACCGACACGTTCGGATCGGATGCGTTCCGCTACTACTTTCTGCGCGCCATCAGTTTCGGGCAGGACGGTTCGTTCAGCTGGGAGGACCTCTCGGCGCGCTATCAGTCCGAGCTTGCGAACGGCTTCGGCAACCTCGCCTCCCGCGTGATTGCGATGGTCGCACGCTACTTCGATGGCGTGGTTCCCGTGCCGTGCGAGGCGCTGGAGGCTGAGTTGACCGTGCAGCGCATCGTGGCGGATGCCGCGGATGCCGCGGATGCCGCCATCGACAAGTTGGCCATCCACGAGGCGATCGCCGCGATCTGGACGATCGTCGATGAACTCAACGGCTACATCACCGTGCAGGAGCCGTGGTCGCTGGCAAAGGACGACACGCAGCGCGAACGTCTGGCAACGGTGTTGTACACGGCGACGGAGGGCCTGCGTGCCCTCGCAGTGTTGCTCTCGCCGGTGCTCCCGCAGGCAACAGAGAAGCTGTGGGCTGCGCTCGGCGTGTTGAGCGCTCTGGGCGCGCTACACGCACAGCCGCTGCGTGAGGCCGGCACGTGGGGGCAGCTGCCCGCCGGAACGCAGGTCGGTGCGCTTGAGGCCCTGTTCCCGCGAATCGAAGCGACCGTTGGCTGACACCCGTTGGTCGAGTAGCGAGGAACGAGCGTATCGAGACCTCGTGAGTCGATCTGTGGGGGTCTCGATACGCGGTGCTCGTTCCTCGCGCCGCTACTCGACCAACGGGTGGGGTGCACGATGACTGACCCGGGGCACGTGCGTGAGCGCAGCCAGAAGCAGGGTCGCGACCTGAGCTACCCGCCGCTACCCGAGCCGCTCGTGGTGCCCGTCTACGACAATCACACCCACTTAGAGATCGCGGACGGCGACCAGCCGTTGGATTACAGAACGCAACTGGATCGCGCGTCGAGCGTCGGCATCCGTGGGGTTGTGCAGGTCGGCACCGACGTGCCGACGTCCATTTGGTCTGCCGAGATGGCTGCGCTCGAGCCGCGGATGCTGGCGGCTGTGGCCATCCACCCGAACGATGCGCCGGAGAACGACGCACGAGGCACCCTCGACGACGGCCTTGCCGTGATCGCCGAGTTAGCCGCCCGCCCGCGTGTTCGCGCCGTGGGGGAGACCGGTCTCGACTTCTACCGCACGGATGAGAGCGGCCGCGCCGCACAGTTCCGCTCGTTCGAGGCGCACATCGAGATCGCCAAGCAGAACGATGTTGCGTTGCAGATCCATGACAGAGACGCGCACGCGGACGTGATCGCGACACTGCGGCGGGTGGGTGCGCCGGAACGCACCGTCTTCCACTGCTTCTCCGGCGACGCCGAAATGGCGCAGTTGTGCGCCGACAACGGCTGGTTCATGTCGTTCGCAGGCAACGTTACGTTCAAGAATGCCCAGAAGCTGCGGGATGCGCTCGCCGTCGTTCCCCGGGCGTTGCTGCTCGTCGAGACGGATGCGCCGTTTTTGACACCGATGCCGTACCGCGGGCGCCCGAACGCACCGTATCTGGTGCCGCACACGTTGCGTGCGATGGCTGCCGTGCTCGAAACGGATGCGTCGATGCTCGCCGCGCAGATCTCCTCGAACACCGAGCTGGTGTACGGCCGGTGGGACGCCGAGCCGCCTGCCGCCCCGCCGACCGGCCCGATCGGTGCCGTCGCGTGAGCGACGCCGTCCTCCCTCACCCGGTGAGAGTGCCCGAATCGGACGAGAGCGCCCGGCGCACGAGGCACTCTCGTCCGAAATGGACACTCTCGCGACAAATAGGTGCCGTCGTATGAGTAGGGTGAAGTTGCTCGGGCCGGCAGAGGTGCGCGACCTCGCGGAGCTGCTCGGCGTGACCCCGACGAAGAAGCTCGGCCAGAACTTCGTGATCGACGCGAACACCGTGCGGCGCATCGTGCGCGTCGCCGGCGTTCAGCCGGGTGACACGGTCGTGGAGGTCGGCCCCGGCCTCGGCTCGCTGACCCTCGGCCTGCTCGAAGCGGATGCCGCGGTGGTCGCCGTCGAGATCGACAAGCGACTCGCCGCGCAACTGCCGCTCACCGTCGCCGAACTGGCCGATGAGACGATCGCGGCCACGCTCACCGTGATCCGCGCGGATGCCCTGCAACTGACGGAACTGCCCGGAGCGCCGACCCGGCTCGTGGCGAATCTGCCGTACAACATCTCCGTTCCTGTGCTGCTGCACCTGCTGGAACACTTCGACTCGATCCGCTCCGGCGTGGTCATGGTGCAGTCGGAGGTCGGTCAACGCCTGGCCGCAACACCCGGTTCGAAGATCTACGGGGGGCCGAGCGTGAAGGCGGCGTGGTACGGCAGGTGGCGCACGGCGGGCACGGTCAGCCGCCAGGTGTTCTGGCCCGTGCCGAACGTCGACTCGATCCTGGTCGCTTTTGAGCGCCATCAGACCGAACCGGGCGATCTGGCGCTACGTCGGCGCACCTTCGAACTGGTCGACGCGGCGTTCCAGCAGCGTCGCAAAATGCTGCGGCAATCGCTGTCGGCGATCTATGGTTCGTCGGCATCGGCATCCGCAGCGCTCGAGGCGGCCGACCTCGCACCGACGGCGCGCGGCGAAGAACTGACCGTCGAACAGTTCATCCGGGTTGCCGGCGCATTGCCGCCGCTGTAGCCGGTCCGCCAGGTGCAGCGCGCTGCGTTAGGTTGGAAACATGACCGTCCAGGCCACTGAAACGATGGTGCACGTGCGGGCCCCGGGAAAGGTCAACGTGTTCCTCGGGGTCGGCGCCGTGATGGACGACGGCTATCACGAGATCGCCACCGCGTATCAGGCGCTTTCGGTGTATGAAGACGTTCGCGCGTTCCCGGCCCCGGATTTCTCGGTCAGTTTCACCGGCCCGATCGACAGTTCTGAACTCGCCACGGACGGCTCTAACCTGGCGATCAAGGCGGCCCGGCTGCTGGCCCGCCGGGCAGATTTCCGAGGCGGTGTGCACCTGGAGATCGAGAAGCACGTGCCGATCGCCGGCGGCATGGGCGGTGGCTCCGCGGACGCGGCAGCGACCCTGCTGGCCTGCGACGCGTTGTGGGGAACCGAGCGCAGCCGCGAGGAACTGCACGCACTGGCCGCCCGGCTGGGCGCAGACGTGCCGTTCGCACTGGCCGGCGGCACCGCCATCGGCACCGGGCGCGGCGATCGGCTGAGCCCGGCACTGGCGCAGGGAACGTTCCACTGGGTGCTCGTGTTTCCGGGTGATCAGCTCAGCACACCCGACGTGTACCGTGAACTCGACCGGCACCGCCAGCGGCACGTCCGCGACATTTTCCCGGCGCTTCAGCGGCCCGTCGTCGACGCCAACGTGCTGCAGGCATTGCGAGCCGGCGACGCGAGGATGCTTGCGGAGTCGCTCTCGAACGATCTTCAGGCCCCCGCCATCCATCTGAACCCGAGGCTCGGTGAGATCCTGGAGCAGGGGGAGCGCGCTGGCGCGCTGGCCGGGCTCGTTTCGGGCTCAGGGCCGACGGTCGCATTCTTGGCGGCCGACCTAGACAGTGCACTCGATCTGCAGATCGCGTTGAGTGCATCGCGATTGCACGCGATTCGTGCAACCGGCCCCGTGCACGGCGCACGGGTCATCGTGGAGGGGTGAGTCGAATGAATGTGGCGGTGCGGTATTTCGCGGCGGCTGCTGAGGCATCCGGATGCGAGGAGGAGCGCGTCGAACTCGCCGACGGGGCGACCGTCGGCCAGTTGGCGACGCTGCTGGTGCAGCGCTACGGAGAGCCAATGCGTGTGGTCTTGAAGTCCGGCTCGTTCCTCGTTGAAGGAGTGGTGCGGCGGGACCAAGCGCATCCGTTGTCCGGCACGGTCGACATCCTGCCGCCCTTCGCGGGCGGTTGATCGGCCGGATCGGCGCTACAGTGCTGTGGCGCTACAGCGCCAGGTGCCAGCCGAGAGCGATGTTGAATGCGGTCGCAATCATCAGGTACATCAGCCACAGGCCCGTGGCGAGGTGCCAGAATCCCAGTGCGCGTTCGCCGAGCTTGTTGCCGATCGACGCAAAGAAGTCGCTGAAGTAGATCAGTGCCAGGCCGACGAACAGCAACCCAACCGGCCAGTCGCCCGCGACGAAGAACACCACGGCGCCGACGACCGACAGGATGAAGAATGCCACGCACATACCGGCATTCGGACGCGCATCGTTGCCGCGATACCGGTTCCAGCCAAGTGCGAACCAGTGAATTCCATATGCGGTGAACGCGAGCGCCGCCATGTAGAGCGGCGCTCCTTTGAACACTTGGAACCAGGAGAGCCCGACGAACAGGATGATTCCGGTGACGAATTGGAAGAATCCCGGTAGCCAGATGCCCCAGACGCCGGTGGCTCGATCGACTTTCTCATCACGCTTCGGCCAGCCGAACAATTCTTGCGGGCCATAGATGAGATAGCCAGTACCGAGACCGAAGAAACCGAGGGCGAGCGGAACATAAACTGAAACTGCGAAATGCATGATGCGCCTTCTTCAGAAGTGGCCTATACCATGCTTTCATGGTTTCGTAAAATCAGCGAAAATGCAAGGAACTGACAGATTTGCTGAAAGTTTATTGTTCGCATCGTGGACACTCGCTGTCAGTCCCATGGCAGGCGAAGGGCTTCGAGCATGTCACCCTCGGCGGCACCGGCGCCCGGACAGATGAGCACGCCGGCGGCGTCCGCGAGTCCGCGAAGCATGCCTGATCCGTGCCAGCCGGTCGGCACGGCTCCGCCCTGATCGATCAGATACGGGATCAGGCGAACGCGGCCTCGGCCGTCTGCCAGCGCGCGACCCGCCGTGACGTGCTCCAGTGTCGGCTCCGGCAGGCCGACAAGCCCAGCGAGCAGCGGCGGCAGCAGCGTGAACAGTCCCATCATCGCGGCGAGCGGGTTTCCCGGCAGTCCGATCAGGTAGCGGCCGTCCGGCAGTTGGGCAAGAAGACTCGGGCCGCCGGGACGCATCGCGATTCCATCGATCAGGATGCGTGCGCCGAGTTGGTTCAGCGCTTCGTGCAGGTGATCGGCATCGGAGCGGCCCGTTCCGCCGGTCGTCACCGCGAGTTGGCTTTCGGCCGTGCCCGGGTGAGTGCCGGACAACGCGTCGATCAGTGCGTCGAGCCGGTCGGGCAGACGCTGCTGTGAACTGACAACCGCGCCGAACATGCCGAGCAGCGCCGGAAGCTGCGGGCCGAAAGAATCGCGCACGTACCCGGGCGCCGGAATGCCTGCCGTCACCACCTCGTCGCCCGTGAGGAGAAGGTCGATTCGCACCTGTCGCACTACCTCGAGCGTGTCGTTGCCGCACACGGCCGCGACGGCGATATGGGCGGGGTTCAACACGATTCCAGCCGGCGAAACCTGTTCTCCGCGCCGCGCCTCTTCGCCCGGAGGACGAATATGCATTCCGTCCGTCGGCTCCCCGACGGATGCGTTCGGTCCGCGCTCGAGAACGCGCTCTGTCGCGCGGTCAGCGTCTCTGACCGTGCCGTTCTCACTGCGCAGCACCGCACGCGCGCCAGCCGGAATCAGTCCCCCGGTCACGATGCGCGTCGCCTCGCCCGGCTGCAAAGTGCGCGGCTGCAACGGATCCGACTGCGACGGGTGAGGCTGGACCAGTCGCCACGGTGCATCACCGGCAACGGCCCAGCCGTCCATGGCGCTCGACGCGTAGTGCGGTACGTCGCACAGTGCCGTGATTCCGTTGGCAGAACGTCGGCCGATCGCCTCCGCCAACGACACCGTCTCAGAACTGAGCAGCGATGGCAGCCGGTAGGCGAGTGCGCGTGCGACGTGCCAGTCGGCCGAGCGCAACGGTGGGTCGCCCTGCGCGGCGAATGCACCGTGGACGTGCTCGGTCATCGGTGACTATTCGTTCGCGTTGGTCGACTGTGCTTGCGGCTGCGTGGCCGCCTGCTCCTCGCGGCACAAGCGTTGCGCCGTGGCGATCGCCGTCTGAATGGCCGATGTTGCGTCCGAACCGCCCGCGCTCGCAAGCGCTGCGGCATAACCGACGACGAACGTGGTCAACGGTGCCGCGGGGCGGGCGACGGCGTGTGCGGCTCGGCCGGCGAGGCCGAGTACGGACTGCACATCGACCGTCAGCCCCTGCAACTCGAGCGCATCGGTCAACCGCAGGCACCAGGCTTCCAACAGTGCGTCATCATCGTGTCGGTCAGGCATGGGGTTTCTCCTCGGCGTTGCATCAGTTGCTGTTGTGATTGGTGTCGCAGCCGGATTGGGCGCAGGCAGCGCGATTTCGAATCGCGCGGCATCCGCCGGCGTGTCGATGTCGTCGGTCGACCCGGCCGATGCGGCGACGGCCACGATGGTCAGCGTGCCGACCAGGGCGCGCACTGAGAGCCCGTCGATCTGGGCACTGCGGTGTCTTTCGGCGACGGCGGCGCGCAACGCTGACCGGCGGTAGATCGCGGTCAGCGGCTGCGTTCTCTCGTCGGCGTCGATCAGCATCACGCCGTCCGCGTCGATCGGCAGCGGGAGTGCGGCAGTCAAGGCCGACACGGCGAGTTCAATGCGTGGTAAATCGCAGGCGAGCACGAGCAGCAGTGTGGCAGCTGCGCCGGCCTCGGACTCGACCTCATCCAGTGCGGCGATTCCAGCGGCTATTCCGGCGGCCGGGCCACCGAATGGCGGATCTTCGCGAGTGAAGAGAAGACGATCGGCGTCGGGCCGAATCGACGAATAACGCTGATCCAGGGCCGCCGGTTCGCCGTTGCCGTCCGTGGGGCCGACAACGGCGACGCGACGGGCTCCGGCGGCGATCGCTGCCGCAATGGCCCGCTTGAGCAGGGTGGTTCCGCGGTACACGAGGTGGGCTTTCGCACTGCCGGCCAAACGGGACGATCGCCCGCCGGCGAGCACGACCGCATCCATCCGCATGCTTCCACCTTAGTTCTGCGCTGACCTGGCAAGCACGGCCCGGCACGCGCTGCCGGGCAAACGCGAGCCGGCACGCGACGAGTTGGGCGATGCGAGAAGATGGAGCAGGCGACATCCACGCCGCGAGAGGGCCGTATGACTACCGTTGCGGAGCAGCAAGCCGCCGTTGAAGCGCTGCTCGAACCCGTGCGCGCGGCGCTGGGCGACCCACGGTCGGCCGAACGACTCGAGTTGATCGTCGACGATATGGTCGCCAGTCCGCAGCAGTATCGCGACCGCGTGCTCGCGACCGACGTCGCCGCGGCTATCGACCTTCCGCCGTTCGACAATTCCCAGATGGATGGCTACGCCGTGCGCGCCGCCGAACTCGCCGGTGCGACGTCCGAAACGCCGGTGCGGGTTCGTATTGGCGCGACGGTCGCAGCGGGCGACCGGGTCGCGACTCTGGCGCTCGGCACGGCGGCACCGATCATGACCGGAGCCCCGATCCCGCTCGGTGCGGATGCCGTTGTGCCGATCGAACAGTGCGACCCACCCCACTTCAGCGGCGGAGGCAAGGATGGTGCGGCGTCGCCGCACAGTCAGACGGTCGGTTTCGCGGCGCAGCCGGATCACCGAGCATTCGTGCGAGCCGCAGGCAGCGACGTGCGTGCCGGGTCGCCCCTGCTCACGGCGGGTGCGCACCTCGGCCCCGCTCAATGGGGTGTGCTCGCTTCCTCCGGAGTGGTCAGCGTTCCCGTTCGTCAGCGCATTCGCGTGCTGCTGCTCTCGACCGGTCAGGAGCTGAAGAAGCCTGGCGAGCCTCTCGAATCCGGACAGATCTATGACGGCAACACGAGCGTGTTGACCGTGGCGCTCGCCGAGTGCGGCGCGCTCGTGAGAGCGGCGATGCTGCCGGACAATCCAGCGGATGTCGTGGCCGCGTTGGCCGCATCCGCCGACGATATCGACCTTGTCGTCACCACCGGCGGGGTGAGTGCGGGTGCGTTCGAGGTCGTGCGGGAAGCGCTGGAACCGGCAGGGGTGGCCTTCGGCCCGGTTGCGATGCAGCCGGGAGGGCCGCAAGGTCTCGGTATCGCAAAGTTCGACGCGGCCGACGATCACGGGGCGTTCTCGCTTCCGGTCGTCGCGTTCCCCGGCAACCCAGTGAGCACGCTCGTCTCGTTCGAGATGTTTCTGCGGCCCGTGCTGCGGAAGATCGCAGGACTGCCGGCCGCGCGAACCATCGCGCAGTTGCCGCTTGCCGAAGCGGTCGATTCACCGGCGGCGAAACATCAGGTGCGCCGCGGCATCCTGAATGATGCCGGTGCGGTCGAGCTTATTGGCGGCCCCAGCTCGCATCTGCTGCACTCTTACGCCCTGTCCACGCTGCTCGTGCACCTGCCGGTCGGTATGGCGCACGCCGAAGCAGGCGACCTCGTTGAATCTTGGAGAATCGATGCCTGACACCGCAAACACAGACACGGCAAACACAGACGCTGCGAACACTGACACCGCAAACAGCGACACGGCAAACACAGGCGAGGGGCTTACCCACTTGCGCGCTGACGGTTCCGCACACATGGTCGACGTGACCGACAAGTCACCGACCAGGCGCACCGCCCGGGCTCAAGCCGTCGTACTCACCCGGGCGGATGTCGTCACCGCGATCTCCGATGGCAGCCTGCCCAAAGGTGAGGCGATCGGCACGGCGCGTATCGCCGGCATCATGGCCGCGAAACACACTTCCGACCTGATTCCACTCTGCCATCCGTTGCCGCTGACCAAGCTGGCCGTCGACATCGAGCCGCAGGGCGACCGCGTGCGAGTCGTCGCGACTGCGACGACCGTCGCTGTGACCGGTGTTGAGATGGAAGCGCTGACCGCCGCGAGTGTCGCAGCATTGACGCTCTACGACATGATCAAGGCGGTCGACAACCGGGCCGTCATCACGGACATCATGGTGCTGGAGAAGCAGGGCGGCAAGAGCGGCGATTGGAGTCGCGCCAATGAGGATACAACTGTGAGGATTCAACAGTGAGGATTCAACAGTGAGCGCGCGTACTGGGCACTGGCAGGCGGTCGTCATCGTCGCATCCACGCGTGCTGCGGCGGGCGTCTACGAGGACCGCACCGGTCCGGTGATTACGGCGTGGCTGCGCGAACGTGGTTGGAACGTGGTCGACCCAATCGTCGTTCCGGATGGCCGCGCCGTCGCCGACGCACTCGAAACGGCCGTCGCGGCGCGCCCGGCGCTCATCATCACCACCGGCGGCACAGGGATCTCGCCGACGGACACCACCCCAGAGGCGACCGGGCCGCTGCTGCAGCGTGAGATCCCCGGGTTCATGGAAGAACTGCGCCGTCGGGGCGCTGCCGTCACGCCGACGGCGATCCTGACCCGTGGCCATGCCGGCATCGCCGGCAGCAGCTTCGTCGTCAACCTGCCCGGCTCGACCGGAGGCGTGCGCGACGGGCTCGACGTGCTCGACGGCATCCTGGATCACGTGCTCGACCAACTCGGCGGCGGGCACGCCGGCCACGGGCGCTGACTTTCTCGGCGCTGAAGGGTCCGGCGCTGAAAGGTCGGGCGCGCGGCAATCAATGGAAGCGTCGTACGAAATCGAGGGCTATTTGGGCGACTTCCCGCCAGCCGCTGTCGAAGACCAGTGAGTGACCGCGATCGGGGATCACGACATACTCGGTGATCGCGGTCGTGTTTCGCTTCTGCTTTGAGAACGATGCGCGCGCTATCGCCGGCGGAGCAATGTGGTCGCGTTCACCCGTGACGATCAGGACCGGTCCCCGCTGTGGATTCAACGTGTTCACAGTGGCTTCAGTGCGCAGGTTGACATTAGCCGTCGCCGCTTGAAAAAGTGTGACGCTGGTTCCCGGGACCGGATACTCCGCGTACAACGTTCGCGCTTCAGAATCGGTCAGAGCGTTCGCGAATGAATACCGGAACTGGTCGTAGCTGAGACTGTTGGTCCGCTTGTAGTTGCGCGGGTTGCCAATCACCGGCAGCGCGCTCTTCAGTGCCGAGAACGGGAGCGGCAGCACGCCACGGAACGGGGCCGAGTCGAACGCGACTGAGACGGCTGCCAGGCCCCTGCCGGCCAGCTGTTGTGTGATCAGGCCGCCGAATGAGTGCCCGATGATCGCCGGGGAGGTATCGAGCGTTCGGATCACTTCGTCGTAGTGGTCCGTAACCTGTTTGATCGACTTGCCCGCGAAGGCCGCGGGGTGCGCTCGGCCGTCGGCGACACTCGACGGATCGTCCGGCCAGCCCGGCGCGATCGTGGTGTAGCCGTTCTGTTCAAACAGGTCACGCCACGGCTGCCAGCTCGCCGCGAGCATCCAGAGCCCGTGTACGAAAACAACAGGCCTTAATTGTGAGGCATTGGCTCGAGAGATCTCGGCTTGCTCCCAGGTTGTGATTGCCATGGCCGTCTTCCTCGTGGTCGTTTCGTTGTCACTTCGATTCTGGATCCGACGGCCGACGGAGTCACTGTTGCGCGGAACAGTATTCGAAACGCACATTGTTCCGGCCAACAATTTGAGACATGAGTTTGTCGGTAACTCCGGCTAGCAGCACTTAGCTGCGCTCGTATCATTGTCGGATGGAACAATTATCCGATCGCGTCGGTGAACAGGTTGCCCGCCTTGCCACGGCACTTCTCGACGACTCGAGAGCCCTCTCCGCGGCGATGGCCGATCAGATGCGCGCCAGCGTTCCGATCTACCTGACCGGGCTCGTCACGAAAGAGGAGCTTCGAGAGACCTGCTACGACAACCTCCATTTCGTCTTCGGCTCGATGGGGCGGTCGTTGCCTGCCGAATCACCGGAATCGCGCGAAAACGGGCATAAGCGTGCGCAAGCAGGAATCCCGCTCACGGACGTGATGGCCGCGTACCGAATCGGCGCCCGATTCATGTGGGAGCGCCTCTCTGCCGCGGTCGTGGCCGCTCCGACGGACGTCATCATTCGCGCTGCAGCGGAAATGTGGCTGGTGCTCGATGTCTACACACAGGAAATGACCACCGGTTATCGGGACCAGATCGCGATACAGGCCGCGACGAGCGCGAATGAGCGCGGCGCACTGATTCAGGCGATCCTGGAGGGCGGCGTCCCTGACGCCAACCTCTGGGAGGCTGCCGAGAGCCTGAAGTTTCCTGTCGGCGGTCCGTACGTCGCGGTCGTCGCATCCGTTTCTGAGTTGGGCAAACAGCCGTTGCCGGGAATCCAACGTCGCCTGTCGAGCATCGGCGTCACGTCGATCTGGCAGTTGCAACCCGATTCGGAGATTGGTGTCGTGCGCCTTCGCAACGTGCGCGCCGACCTCACCTCCGTGAGCACCGCGCTGCAGGCGACCGGGGCGCCACGGATCGGGCTCAGTCCGCAATTCAGCGACCTGAGAGAAGCGAAAGGATCGGTCAGGCTGGCTCGGATGGCACTGCGGGCGTCCAGCAGTTCACGCCGCGTGGTCAACTATGACAGCGAGCCGCTTTCGATTCTTGCCGCAGGGCTCCCCGAAGTCATGGAGCAGCTTTCGGAACCTATCCTGGCGGGTCTGTCCGGGCTGTCTGGCCCTGATAAGGCACTCTTGCTTGCGACCTTCGGAGCGTGGCGTGACAATGGCGGGTCAGCCGATCGCGCCGCGACCGCCCTGTTCTGCCATCCCAACACGGTGCGGTACCGGTTGCGCCGCCTCGAGCAGGCGACGGGACGCTCGTTGTCCGACCCGAAGTCGATGATGGAACTCGGGCTCGCCTACGAGTACGAGCTATTGCGCGCCGGGTCAGCGTCGGCGGGCGCCGATCCCGCGTCGCCGTGACAGCCAGGTGATCCCGGCAGCGACCAGCCCGATCACCGCGGCGATCAAGACGATGTAGAACGCGACACTCGCAATGCCTTCCGGCGAGTTGTGCGGGTCGAGGAACGGATACGGATACCAATACGAGCGGTGGTGCACCACATCATCCGTCAGGGGTGCTCGCACCATGGTATATGCAACCCAGACCAGCGGGAACACCAGGATCGTCAGCACTGCGGCGCGCCGCATCGGGGTGCGTCCCGGGGCGAACAGCCAATCGAACAGCAGGTAGATCGGCGCGATCACATGCAGGATCTCGTTCGACCATTGCACCGTCACACCCTGTGGCAGCTCGATGCCGCGCAGCAACAGGTTGTACACGATGCCGGTGACGACCATATAGGTGACGACGGATGCGCGCACCAGCGTGAACCATTTCGGGTCAGCACCCCTGCTGGTCGCCAGGATCACGGCGCCGATGAGGAGCACAATCGCGGCAAGCGCGTTCGAATCGATCGTGAAGAAGCTGAAGTAGTTGGTGATCTGCGTCGTCAGGTCGGTGATCCCGCTACTCTGCCAGAAGCCGATACTGGTCGTCAGTTGCGCCACGATCGCTGCAATCATCGCGATGCCGGCGATCACACGGAGCAGCGCAAAGATGATCCTCACGCGTCAGCGCTCCAATGTGCGGGCCGCTCAGCCCAGGGCGGCAGCTTCGTCGCCGCATCCCCGATTGCCGCATTCACTTGGAATTGCGTCAGGAACAACGTTGTGGAGAGATCGGCGCCGCTGACGCGAGCGTCCCTGAGGTCGGCGCCGAGGACATCCGCTCGGTCGAGATCGGCCGTGCGCAAGTCGGCCGCGATCAGCAACGCGCCGCGCAGATTCGCGCCCGACAGATCCATGCCCCGCAAGGATGCGCCGATCAGGTCTGCGCCCGGCCTCAGCTTTTTCGGAAGTGCCGGCTTTCCGACGTTTCGGGCCGCTGCGCGCATCTGCTCGCTGGCTCGCCCGAGAACGGCGTTGACGGCCTGTCGATGCGCAGGCACATCGACGGCGAGAATCGATTCCGCCGAACCCGTCGTCATTCGTTCGGTGGTCGCGTACACCCGATCGAGTTCGTCGTACAACGGTGCGGCCTGCGGCGCCGCCCGTGCTGACGCCAAGTACCAGAGCATTTCGTGCAACTGCCGCACGATCGGGAACACGGCGAACATGGGCTCGCGGCTCTGCGTTGCATCGCGCCAGTTGCGCCCGCCGAAGATTGTCTGAGTGACCTTCTGACCGGCTCCGAAGCAGTCGAACGCCGTGCAGCCCTTGAATCCACGTTCTCGCAATTGCGGGTGGATGCCGCAACGGAAGTCTTTCTGCAGGTTCACGCACGGCTCGCCCGCCGGTTTGTCGTAGCCGAAGTCGGCGGACCTCACGTACGCAAGTGCGACACAACACAGCCCGACGCACCGGGCACAATCGACCTTCAGCGTGCGGCGGCGGTCTTCCTGGAGTGTGGGAGGCGGTTGCGACATGAGCCCAATTCTGCCGGTTGCGGCCCGTGAGCGCGAGGAGTGGCCTCACGCTGCACCGGAGTTTGTGCGGCAGAGCGGATAAAAATGCCCCGCGGCGTCCGGTCTGCTGTCGTCAAATCTCCAGGCCAGCGCGAACGCGCCGCCGCGGATGGTTCGCCAGCGCTGAGGTGAGCGAGAGTGTCCGTTTCGGACAAGAGGTGCCAGCACACCTGGCGCGCTCGTCCGAAGCGGGCGCGCTCAGCGCGCGGCGGGGGCTTCGACGAAGCGGTAGTACTCGATGCCGAGGTCGGCGAACTCCGGAGTGTTCGTGGCGCCGACGTGATCGACGACGAAGCCCGCGGTCGTGGGAGCTGCGGCGAAGCCTGCCGTGCGACCCTCGTGCAGTGACAGATACTGCTCTTCCGTGAGATCGACCGTGGGTGCGGCGAGCGCGTCGTCGATATTGATCCGCCGCGCGGCCTCCCGCCAACCCGCGGCGACCCGCATCGGCAGAGCCTCCGCAGCGTCACCGCTGCCATAACCGAGTGCCAGCCACTCCTGGCCGCTGACGTCGACGCCGTCGGCTTGCGCCTGCCACAGGCCCGCGGCAAGCCACGCGGGCAGCGCCGCCGTGTACAGGTTGCCGAGGTCGCGCATCAGGTCGGAGCCGAGTCCGAGCTTGTCATCGACGAGGCGTTTCCATGCCTCGGTGCGCACCAGGTGTCGACGCAACTTGCGAGACAGTGGGAACACTTCGCCGGTGTCCTCGCCGATGTGCGCGTCATCGTGCCGGAACGGCGAGGGCTCGAGCAGTTCGGCGATCAGACCGTCGGCGTCGACCCCGGCATCGGCGCTGTACGCGCGCAACGTGCTCTGGCCGGCCTCGCCGTCCGCGGCAAGTGCGAACAGATACGACATCACCCAGCCGGTCGCGGGCATCCGGTGGTAGGGGCGGTGCATGAAGACCGCGTCGACCTCGTCGAAGTAGTCGACGGCGCGGCCGGCGCGCTTGCCCAGCATCATCGCCATGGCGTGGTGCGTGGCGTCGATGTAGCAACTGGTCGAATAGCGGCCGTTGAAGACGGGGAGGTCTTGCATCTGACCGTCATCGCGCGGCGGTTGCCGGAAGCGGGCGAACGGCTTGCGGAAGTCGACGACCCGGTAGTCGGAATCGCTGCCCGCGCCGGCCAGATCGATCTCGAGCAATTTCGCGTCTCCGTCGACGAGCATGGCGACGGCACCGGCACCCTGCGTCGGTTCGCCGCTCGACCCGATCGCGTACTCGGCGACATCCGCACCGACCACGATCGCTAGGCGACCAATGCCATCCGTCGCAAGGTAGCGCAGGGCGCCCTTGAGGCCGTACACGCCGCCCAGGCAGGCTTGCTTGAACTCGGGGACCTCGCAGTCGCGGCCCAACTCGGCCATGCCGTTCGCGCGCAACGCGTCGTTGATCATGCCCTTGATGATCACGGCGCCGGCGGAGTTGTCACTGGACGATTCCGTGCCGAGGGCGAGGAAACCGACCAGGCGCGGATCGACGTCGTAGTCGCGGATCAGGCGCCAGACGGCGTTCGCCGCCATCGTGTAGACGCTCTGGTGCGGGCCGCGCATGCGGAACGAGCGGCCGACGACGCTGCGCACTTTGTTCCACGGCTCGTCATTCCATCGACACCAGTCCTCCAACTGAACCCGGTAGGAGGGTAGGTACAGCGACAGTCCACTTATTCCTGATGTCAACGGTTATCGTTCCCGGTCTCGTGCTGGGATGCCCTCACAACGGGAGCCCAATTGCTTGGCCAATTTTAGCAATCGATCGTCGCGTGGCCGCACGCGGTTCACATTCCGCCGTGCTAATTCCACCGCGCCGCGTAGCGGTCGCTACAATTCACCGTAGGCGATCGGAGCACCTCTGTGGTCAAAACCATCGGCGGTGAGACCACCGCACGGGCGCGTGCGCACAGCAATATCGCGCTGATCAAGTACTGGGGCAAGCGCGACCGCGCCCTGAACCTCCCCGCGGTCGGGTCCATCTCGATCACCCTGGATGCTCTCTCCACCGACACGCAGGTCTCATTCGATCCCGGCAACCTCGGCTTCGCTCGCCCCAATGCCGGTGAATTGGGCACTGACGATGTCGGCGCGGATGATTTCGGCACTGACGAATGCGTGCTGAACGGCCGCGCGATCGACGCCGGCCCGAGCAGCAGGGTCGGTCACGTTCTCGACCTCGTGCGCGAGCGGGCCGGGATCACGGGGCGCGCTTCTGTCAGCTCGTCCAATGACTTTCCGACCGGTGCGGGGCTCGCATCCTCGGCATCCGGATTCGCGGCGCTCGCCGTGGCCGCGTCCCATGCAGCGGGATTGCGTCCGGACGCGCGTGAGCTTTCGATTCTCGCGCGCCAGGGTTCCGGCTCCGCGGCCAGGTCGATCTTCGGCGGCTACGTCGAACTGCATGTCGGAAGCGCGCCGGACGGCTCCGATGCGTTCGCCGAGCCTCTGCTGGATGCTGCGGTCTGGCCACTCAGCGTTGTCGTCGCCATCACGGATCACGCGGCCAAGTCCGTGTCGTCGACGACCGGGATGGGCGCCAGCTCGGCGACCTCGCCGTTCTTCGGCTCCTGGGTCGACACCGCGGAGCAGGACCTTGCCGGCATGCGCTCTGCAATTGCCGCCCGCGATTTCGGCGCGCTCGGCGAACTGGCCGAATACAGTTGCCTCAAGCTGCACGCACTCATGCTCACCACGCGGCCTGCGCTCATCTACTGGAATGCCGCAACACTGGCTGCCATGCATGCTGTGCGGCAGCTCCGTGCTGACGGAGTGCCGACCTATTTCACGATCGATGCAGGGCCGCAGGTCAAGGCGCTCTGCGGCCCAGCGGATGCCGCGACGGTCGCCGCAGCCTTGGCCGCGGTCCCCGGCGTGGCCGAGGTGCGCGTGAGTGCGCTCGGCGGTGGCGCGGTGCTGGTGGGCGAGCGATGACACCCGATACGGCAAGTGGGGTGCGCACGATCGAGGCCTCCGCGCCAGGCAAACTGTTTCTGCTCGGTGAGTACGCCGTGTTGCACGGCGCACCCGCGGTTCTGACCGCAGTCGATCGGCGGGCACGAGTGACGGTGACCGTGCCGGATGCTGCACACGGAACCGCTGCGCCCGGTGCGCCCTGGCGGATCAGTGCCCCCGCAATCGGCATCGCCGAGTGTCGCTTGGAAGCGGATGGAGCGCTGCCGGCCGGCCTCGACGCGGCCACCCGGGAGCGGTTGCGTGTCTTCGACGCGGTGCGGCGAACCGTCGCGCGACGCGTTTCATCGGTGCCGTCTGGGCTGCTGATCGCCATCGACACCGCGGCGTTCTGGCATCGGGAGCACAAGCTCGGCCTCGGCTCGAGCGCGGCCGTAGCGGCAGCATTGACGGCCGCGCTGGCCGCCGCTCACGGGTTGCGCCCAACGGCGGACGAACTCCTGGCGTGGGCGACAGATGCGCACCGTGAAGCACAGGGCGGAGCCGGCAGCGGCGGCGACGTCGCCGTCAGTTGTTCAGGTGGGCTGATCACCTTCACCCGCGATCGCGTGGGAAGCGACGACGCCGAGCCTATTCTGCAGCAGGGGCCGGTTCTGCAGCGCGGGCCGATTCTGCAGCATTGGCCGGGCGACCTGGACCTGCGGGTCGTCACGACCGGCACCGGCAGTAGCAGCAGCGAGCTGGTCGGCCGAGTATCCGCATACGGCCGTCGCGATCCCGGTGGCCATGCCGCAGATCTCGCCCGGCTGGCCGCGCTCGCGCGTCAGGCGGTATCTGCGCTGGCCTCGGCGTCTGCCTTTCTGGCGCTGGCCGACGCATACTTCGAAGCACTTAGCGACCTCGACCGCCGCGCTGGCGCCGGCATCGTCACAGAAGAGCACCACCGGCTTCGTGCGCTGGTGGCCGCAAATGGCGGCGTGTTCAAGACATCGGGAGCCGGTGGTGGCGACGTCGGGCTGGTCTTCGCCCGCACTGGTGCAGACGCGAGCCGGGTCGCATCCGCGTTGGACGAGGCCGGCGTCGAGACGATCCCGCTTGGCTTCGGTGGGCCGGGTGTGCAACTCGCGGACTCGCGTAGCCTTGACGTGCGTGGCGCTGACATGCACGACAGCGGCGATCTCGTCGACACGGAGGGCGCGCCGTGACCGACTCCCGCATCCCCAAGTTCTATCAGCTGAGCGTGCCCGAGCGGCTTCGCGTGTTGCACGATCGCGGGGTCGTGAATGACGCCGACTTCGAGGCGTTGGTCAGCGGCAGCTACCAGCTGGATAGCGAGAGGGCCGACAGGCTGACCGAGAACGTCATTGGCGTGTTCTCGATGCCGCTCGGGCTCGGCCTCAACTTTCAGATCAATGAGAAGAACTATCTCGTTCCGATGGTGGTGGAGGAGCCGTCGATCATCGCCGCGGTCAGCTCGGCCGCCCGGCTTGTTCGGCGTGCGGGCGGTTTCACGAGCGTCGCCGAGACGCCGATGATCCTGGGGCAGGTGCAGGTGCTCGGAGTCCCAGATCCTGCTGCGGCGCGGGAGCGGCTGTTGGAGCGCACCGGGGAGATCCTGGAGTTGGCGAACCAGCAGCATCCGCACATGGTTGCGCGCGGTGGCGGTGCTACCGCAATCGAGGTGCTGCTGCACGGAGCGACCGCCCGAGATGGCGAATTGCTCGTCGTTCACCTCATCGTCGACAGTCGCGACGCGATGGGCGCCAACCTGGTCAACACGATGTGCGAGGCCGTCGCACCCCTGATCGAACAGATCAGCGGGGGCAGGGTGTTCCTGCGGATCCTCTCGAATCTCGCCGACCGCGCACTCGTGCATGCGCGAGCTGTCATCCCCGCGCATCGGCTCGAAGTGGGCCGGTTCACCGGAGAAAATGTGCGCGACGGCGTCGTGCGAGCGAACGAGTTCGCGGCGATGGACCGCTACCGCGCCACCACGCACAACAAGGGCATCATGAACGGCATCGATGCTGTCGCGATTGCAACCGGCAACGACTGGCGCGCCATCGAGGCGTCCGCACACGCGTACGCGGCGCGCGGCGGCGTCTATGCACCGCTGACGTCGTGGCAGGCGGATGCCGACGGCAACCTCGTCGGGGAGCTCACGATCCCATTGAAGGTCGGCATCGTCGGCGGGCAAGTGGAGTCCAACCCTGCCGTTCGGATTGCAAATTCGATCCTCGGCGTCGAGACTGCGGCCGAGCTCGCCCAGGTCATGGCCGCAGTGGGGCTTGCCCAGAACCTGGCCGCACTGAAGGCGTTGTCGACCGAAGGCATCCAGCCCGGGCACATGCGATTGCACGCGCGCAGCGTTGCAGTCGCCGCCGGTGCGACGGGCGCGCTGTTCCACACAGTGGTCGACCGGTTGGTCGCGGGCGGCGACATCAAGGTGTGGAAGGCGCGGCGCATCCTCGAGGCTGTGCAGGCGGAGCGCGCGAGTGCGGGGGAGCAGAGCGAACCGGCGCTGCGCGATGCGGAGTCGGCGGCATCCGTTACTG
The DNA here is from genome assembly GCA_036510655.1 of Microbacteriaceae bacterium. Lineage (GTDB taxonomy): Bacteria > Actinomycetota > Actinomycetes > Actinomycetales > Microbacteriaceae > Rathayibacter_A. The sequence continues at coordinate 20,847 of DATCDQ010000113.1, forward strand.
GCGAGGCGGCAGCGTCCGCGGCTGCGGCTGCGGCTGCTGCAGCGATGTCTGCTGTCCGCATGCACTCCGGTTTCGGAAAGATCATCCTGTTCGGCGAGCATGCTGTGGTTTACGGTGCGCACGCCGTCGCGGCACCGATCGCCCTGGGGATTCACGCGCGCGCGATGCCGCAGTCAGGCGCGGTCGAGTTGGCCTTCCCGGACGAGGAGCCCGGGTCGCCGACTCCTGCCGTGGCCGAGCTGTCCTCGCGGGTACTCGCGTTGGTCACCGAGCGGTTGGGTGTCGCGCACGAGGGCATGCGGGTCGAGGTATTTGCCGATCTGCCTCGCGCGAGCGGTCTGGGCGCATCGGCAGCGCAGGCGGTCGCGCTGGCCCGTGCCGTCGCCGACGGTTTCGGAATTCCGATCAATGACGCGAGGGTGAACGCGATCGCGTTCGAGTGCGAGGGGATTGTGCATGGCACGCCATCCGGCATCGACAACACGGTCGCGACGTTCGGCAGGCCAATTGTGTTCCGGAGAGCGGATGCTAGGCGGCCGGTCGAGAGCGTCACGATCGTTCCGCCGCATCCGATTCCGGTTATCGTCGGCCTGAGCGGCGTGCCGTCGCTGACGGCGCGCACCGTCGAGAACGTTCGCGTCGGCCGGGAACGACAGCCGTTGTTCTTCGACGCGATCTTTACTCAGATCGATGCGATCGCGCTTGCCGGGGCGGATGCCCTGGGTCGCGCTGACATCGCGCAGCTCGGCGATCTGATGAATATTAACCACGGACTGTTGAACGCGCTGCAGGTTTCAAGCCCCGAACTCGAGACGCTGGTGGATGTCGCGCGCCGCGCTGGTGCGCTCGGCGCCAAACTGACCGGCGGTGGAGGGGGCGGTGCCATGATCGCACTCGCAGAGCCGGACAATACCGCCGCGGTCGCCGCTGCGATGCGCCAGGCCGGATTTGCGACGTTCGCGACGGAGATTCGCTGACGGCGTTCGCGTGTGAGTGCCTGTGTGGGTGTGGATATGCGATGCTCAGTTCGTGGATGTCTTGTCGTCGCGGTTGATGCTGCATCCGATCAAGCCGATCGAAGCGCAGCGGATCATCGATGGCTCCGGGCGAGCGAACGGCGAGGAGTGGCATCCGGAGTATCCGTTTGTCGACGAGCTGGTCCCGCTTCGAGGTCTCGCCGCGCAGATTGCGCCACATCCGGTTTTCACGTTGTACCAGCTGCGGTTGCGCGAGTCGGGGCTTGCGATCGGTGGAATTGGGTTCTTTGGTCCGCCGGACGCGCACGGCAGTGTCGAGGTCGGCTACGGCCTGGTCGCTGCCGAGCGCGGGCACGGTTACGCGACCGAGGCGCTGCTGTGCATGCTCGACATTGCTGTGAACAATGGCGCGCAGGAGGTGATCGCCGACACTGACCTGGACAAGGTAGCTGGTATGTTCTAATCTGAAGGTACGGATCACCTCGCCGCATCGAACACACCGGCCGCAGCCGGCCGACTTGAGCTGCTGCGGTGTTTTCGGACAGCGGAACCGGTCAGCCGGCGTTCGGGATTCTCCTGTCAAGCGCAAGCGCCGCGGCCTCGGCCCGGGATGTCACGCCGAGCTTTCTGAGGATCTTGGAGATGTGAAATTTCACCGTGTTCTCACTGATACCGAGAGTGCCCGCGATGGCGCGGTTCCGTTGACCGGCAATCAGATGCTTGAGCACATCGAGTTCCCGCGGCGACAGATTCCATGCGACGGAGTCGTCGCCGCGCACCGGCGGCGGGTCAAGAGGCATGACCACAGACATCTCGGAGCCCCAGCCCTCAGTAGCATCGAGCGTCAACTCACCGTTGACGGCAAGCACACGCTGCCGCAATCGCCGGAGTTGCAGACTCTCGGTCGAGAGGTCACCCGGCCCATCGTCGCGCACATTGATCAGCAGGTTTTTGCCGTCACAGTCCCATTGAACCCGCACGCGACCGACGTCGGGCTGATCAACCAGCGCGAGGATCGCGCCGCGCACGACCGCCCGAGCCCCGTGGGCGATCTCGCTGGGCAGAGCCCGCCCATCCACGGGTGGTTCAACAAACTGCACGTCGATATCGCGATATCTCACCAGCGGGCGCAAATCATCCTGAAGTCTCTCGAAGGCAGTGCTGACTGGCTCGTCCGTGAAGGTCCGTACTCGATCGCTTGCGGTGCGCAGTTCCACCATTGCAGCCGCGGCCAAGTTCGTTGCCATCTGTCTGGCAGCGCGATCATCCAGGTTCGTTGAGCGCAGAACGGCGAGAAGCGAGTCCAGGGTGGTCGAGTGAAGATCTGTGATCTCGGTGATCGCCTCGGCCCGCACGCTCGACGCGGCCCGGGACTCCATCAGGTAGTTCGGTGAAGCTTCCCGAGCGCGCTGCTGGATTCGCAGCGCGATGATCTGCCAGAGCTGCAAGATGATGCTGTCCGGATCCGCCTGCCTGGCATCCGCATGCCCCGGATTCGTCAGCAGAAGCAATGCCCCGGTATCAGCCAGCGCGACGAGAACCCGGCGCATTCCGTCGGCGAGAGGAACGACATCGCGACGCACCGTGCCGGGGGTGAGAGTGGATCGGATCGTATCGAGTTCCGAGAATGCCAGTTGCGTGACGGAGTGTTCATCCCCGTGCTGTTTCTGCGGGCGAACGACGTCGTCTTCGGCCAGGAGAACGAGCTCGGAGTGCGCGAGGTAGGTAGCCACGAGCGTCGACAACTGCGCGGCGACGTCAGATAGCGGGGCAGCAAGCACGCGAGCGAGCCCGCGCAATCCCTTCTCGACTGCGGCCGAATTGGCGCTAACCGTAGCGACCTCCGTGCGAGAGCTTACGGTCCTTTTGGGCGGTGTCATGCGCTCAGGATACGCATACTAATCCGCACGAGCTACCGCTTCGGGTAGTTTGAGCCGTCCCGAATGGTGATCGTGCTACCGGAATGGATCGGAAACAATGAGCTGAGAGGCTTTCACCTCATGCTGCGGGAGCCTCAATGCATGCATCGTTCGAGAAAGGAATGGACATGGCAGGAAACAGAGCTGTTGCCTACAAGGGGCCCGGTGTCGTGGAGGTCATCGATATCGACTACCCGACATTCGAGTTGAAGGATGGGCCAGGCGTCAACCCGGCCAATGTCGGCCGGAAGGTTCCGCACGGCGTCATCCTGAAGACCGTCACCACAAACATCTGCGGTTCAGATCAGCACATGGTCCGTGGACGCACCACAGCACCGGTGAACCTGGTTCTCGGCCACGAGATCACGGGCGAGGTGGTTGAAGCAGGACCGGACGTCGAGTTCATCAAGGTCGGAGACATCGTCTCTGTTCCGTTCAATATCTCTTGTGGTCGATGCCGGAATTGCAAGGCGGGCAAGACCGGAATCTGCCTGAATGTCAATCCGGATCGCCCCGGTAGCGCCTACGGCTATGTGGACATGGGCGGATGGGTCGGCGGGCAAGCCGAGTACGTATTGGTGCCTTACGCCGATTGGAACCTGTTGAAGTTTCCTGATCGCGATCAGGCCTTAGAAAAGATCATGGACTTGACCATGCTCTCGGACATCTTTCCGACCGGTTTCCACGGTGCGGTCACCGCAGGGGTCACGGTCGGTTCGACTGTTTACATTGCCGGTGGCGGCCCCGTCGGCCTCGCCGCTGCGGCGGGAGCCCAGCTTCTGGGGGCTGCGGTCGTCATCGTCGGCGACCTCAACGACGATCGACTCGCCCAAGCTCGTAGCTTTGGCTGCGAGACGGTCAACGTCGGTGCGGGTTCTCTGGAAGACCAGCTGGAGCAGATTCTCGGTGTCCCAGAGGTGGACGCCGCCGTGGATGCCGTTGGCTTCGAAGCACGCAGCCAGGGCGGTGGCGCGCATGCCAAGGAGTCACCGGCCACAGTGCTCAACTCGCTAATGGACGTCACGGCGGCCGGCGGGGCCGTCGGTATCCCCGGCCTGTATGTGACAGGGGATCCGGGAGCCGTGGACGAGGCGGCCAAAATCGGCTCCTTGTCGATGAGTTTCGGTACCGGTTGGGCCAAGTCGTTGTCCTTCACGACCGGTCAGTGCCCCGTCATGAAGTACAACAGGCAACTGATGATGGCCATCCTGCACGACAAGGTACAGATCGCAAAGGCGGTCAACGCCAAGGCCATTCCCCTCGAGGATGCGCCCCGCGGCTATGCCGAGTTCGACGCCGGCGCGGCCACCAAGTTTGTGCTCAACCCCAACGGGTACGTTGCCGCTTGAGGCGCGTTCTCCCTTCCGATACAAAGTAAAAGGAGCTACACAATGTCAGCATTGAACCTCGCGGATGCGCGCACCATCATCGCCGCCGCCGAAAAGCGGGCCGGCGAGATCGGGCAGCCGATGAACATCGCCGTCGTCGACGCCGGCGGCAACCTGATCGCCCACGTCCGCATGGACGGGGCCTGGATGGGCAGCGTCGACATCTCGATCAACAAAGCCTGGACCTCTCGCGCCTTCGACATCCAGACCAAGGATCTCGGGGACAACTCGCAGCCGACGCAACAGTTCTACGGCATCCACGCCAGCAATGGCGGCAAGGTCATGATCTTCGCCGGTGGTATTCCACTGAGCCGTGATGGTGCGGTCGTCGGTGGCATCGGCGTCAGTGGTGGTGGCGGCGACCAGGACCAGGCGGTGGCCGAGGCGGGCGCAGCCGCGCTCTAGACCGGGGCTTGCGAGGCTGTCGGCCGGGCGGCAACGTCCGGCCGACAGCGTTGCGTGCAGCCGGAAGCCCATGACATCGATCGACGTCGCCGTGGGCTGTCGTTTTCTATTCGTGACACAGTCGGGCCGCGATCTGCGGCCGAGGGCGGGCGTTCGTGGGCTATCTATTTCTCGGCATTGCGATCGCCGCCGAGGTCATCGCCACAACGTTCCTCAAACTCACTTCTGGGGAAAGTGCACGCTGGTGGGCGTACGTCGTCGTCGTGGTCGGCTACATCGCGGCGTTCGTGAGCCTCTCGGCATCGCTGGCGCACGGCATCCCGCTCGGGATCGCCTACGCGGTCTGGGCCGGCGCCGGGGTGGTGATGGTCGCAATCATTAGTTGGTTGGTCTTCCACGAAGCGATGACGCTCGCGCAAATGGCTGGAATCGCACTGGTGCTTGGCGGGGTTGCACTGCTCGAGCTCGGCGGAGCGCACTGAGCGGTAAACGGAGTTGACCGTTTGGCTTGACAGGCGAGCGCCATCAGGAACATGATGTTGCATATAATGAGTCATGTTGTACATGATGCGAACAAAGGAGTTCGATGAGGATCTGCTCTCTCGAAGATATTCCCCTCGGTGAGGCGATGAGGATTGACATGGTTACTCCTCCGATCGCGATCTTCCACACCGAAGACGATGAATTCTTTGCGCTCGACGACACGTGTACTCATCAGAACGCGTCTTTGGCCGACGGTTGGGTCGAAGACGGCAGCGTGGAATGTCCGCTGCACGCCTCGCGGTTTGATCTGAGGACCGGCGAAGTCGACGCTCCACCGGCCAAAAGACCGGTGCGCGCACACGAGGTTTCGATCGTCGATGGCGACATTTACGTGGCGATCTCGGAGGCGGTACCCAATTTGCCACCGGGCACGAGCTACTAGGGCGTGCCGGATGCACGACATCAAAACCGTCACAGTCGTGGGTGCAGGGTTGGCCGGGCACGCGAGCGCGCGTGCGCTACGACGGCAGGGCTTCGACGGGTCCATCACGATCGTCGGCGATGAATCGCACCGCCCGTACGACCGGCCTCCATTGACCAAGGAATATCTCGCAGGCGCAATCGACGAGGAAGAGCTGTCGCTCGAGGCCGAAGGGGAGGACCTCGGCGCAGCCTGGATACTCGGGACACCGGCGATCGACCTCGACCCCGCACAGCGTGCCGTCACACTGGCCGATGGCACGACGTTGCGGTCGGATGTCGTGATCCTCGCCACCGGATCCTCCGCACGAACCTTCCCGTGGCTGCCACCCGGTGCGCACGTCCTGCGCACACTTGAGGAAGCGAACGCGCTCAAGTCGGAACTGGTTCCCGGGGCGCACCTGGTCGTGGTGGGGTCCGGTTTCATCGGTCTCGAGGTTGCGTCGACCGCGCGCGGCCTGGGCCTCGACGTCACGGTTTTGGGGTCCTCAGACACCCTGTTGGGCCGCACGCTCGGCCCCGTCGTTGGGGTTGCCGTGCAGGAACTTCAGCACAGTCACGGAATCGTGATCAGGAACAATGCACCGGTCACCGCAATCCGTGGAACGGAACGAGTGACCGGGGTCGAGTTGCTCTCCGGCGAAATAGTGCCGGCCGACGTGGTGGTTGTCGGGATCGGGTCGATCCCCGCGGTGGACTGGTTGGCCGGCTCCGGACTGGACCTGCCTGACGGCGTCGCCTGCGGCGAGTTCGGGGCGACGGATGCACCAGGTGTCATTGCGGTCGGAGACTGCTGCGCCTGGTTCGACCCGATTCGGGGTCGCCATCATCGGGTGGCGCACTGGACCGACTCCCGTGAACGGCCTGTCGCGGCCATCCATGCCTTGCTGACCGGGCAACGGCCGGCTCGTCCGCTCAGGCCGAGCTACGTGTGGTCAGATCAGTGCGGCTCTCGCATTCAGTTCGCAGGCCGTCTGCTTGGTTCAGAAGAGGCGACGACGGAAGCCGGAAGCCTCGAAACCGGAGACCTGTTCCAGGTGTTCCGACGCGCCGGCGAACCGGTGGCGGTCGTCGGGATCAACCAACAGCACCTGGTCGCCACCTGGACAAAACGCCTCGCCGCAGCCGCAGCACAGACCGCGACCGCAGCCGCGGCACAACCCGAACATGTACCGGAGCGAACTCTGGCATGAGAACGAGAGGCTGCCCCGCTTCTCCAGCACGACCGAATAGGAGCACGATGCATCATGATCATTGAACAAATTGAGGAGCCTCTCGCCGGGTCACTGATGCCGACGCTGTCGGGGTCTGCGTATACGGACCCCGAGGTCTTCGCGATGGAGCAGGAGAAGCTGTTCGAGAAATGCTGGTTCTGCGTGGTCAGGGGCAGCGAGATCGCGAAGCCCGGCGCATTCAAGACCGTTCAAGTCGGCCGTGAGCGACTTATTGTCAGCCGCAACCGCAAAGGTGAGGCCCGAGCGTTCTACAACGTCTGCCGGCACCGCGGAAAGCAAGTGCTCCTCGGAGAAAGCGCGGACGGCCAGCGGGCTTTCCAGTGCGGCTATCACGCGTGGACATACGATCTTGATGGCAAGCTCATTGCAGCCCCGAACCTGACCGACATGCCGGACATCGACCGCCACGAGCGCGGGTTGATCCCGGTTCACGTGCGCGAGTGGCTGGGCTATATCTGGGTCTGCCTGGCCGATGAACCGCCATCGTTCGAGGAGACCGTTCTCGGCGAAGTCGTCAGCAGACTCGGCGAAGTCTCAAACCTCGACCACTACCAGGTTGAAAGCCTTTCCGTCGGCAAACGCATCACCTACGATGTCGCAGCGAACTGGAAGCTCATCATCGAGAACTTCATGGAGTGCTACCACTGCGCGACCATCCACCCCGAGCTCACCGAGGTGTTGCCGGAGTTCGCCAACGGCCTGTCTGCGCAGTACTACGTGAACCACGGGGCGGAGTTCGGCGAGAATATCGAAGGATTCACCGTCGACGGGTCAGAGGGCGTCGACCTCCTGCCCGGTGTGGCAGAGGATCAAGCCCGCCGATACTATGCCATCACGATTAAGCCGCAGGTCTTCATCAACATGGTGCCGGACCACATCATCTTCCATCGGATGTTCCCGATGGCGGCTGATCGCACGGTGATCGAATGCGATTGGCTATACCTTCCCAGTGTCGTCGACAGCGGGCGGGATCTCAGCAAGTCCGTCGAGCTGTTTGATCGGGTCAATCGCCAGGACTTCACAGCCTGCCAGGAGACCCAGCCGACGATGTCCTCGCGGATTTATGAGAATGGCGGCGTGCTCGTTCCGGCTGAGCACCACATTGGCATCTTCCACGAGTGGCATCGGAATCTCATGTCGTCATGACCGGTCGCGGTGGATCAGCGCAAGTAGCCCATTCTGGCGCTGATCTTCGCGGCGGCCGCCATGACCGCGGCCGCATGCTCACGCGTCTGCTCCGGCCGCATCCGGTAACTGGGCCCCGAAACCGACAACGCGGCGATCACCGCGCCTCCGATTCCCCTGATTGGCGCCGCGATCGCGTTCAGGCCCATTTCGAGTTCGCTGTGACTAGTTGCGAACCCGTCAGCGGTCGCATCGGCGAGTTCGGCGGCCAGAACGACGGGATCGGTGACGGTCGCCGGCGTGAACGACGGCAGTGTCGTCGTCAAGAACTCGACTCTCGCCGACTCCGGCCGCCAAGCGAGCAAGATTTTGCCGGAACTGGTGGCATGCAACGGAGTGGAACGGCCGACCCAATTGTTCACGGTGACGGCGCCCTTGCCGTCGGCTTGGTAGACGTTGACGGCGAAGTCGTCCTGGAGAACGGCGATATTCACGGTTTCGCCGAGTTCTGCAGCAAGTTCGTCGCAGATCTCGGCGCCTTGAACGGTGACATCCAGCCTCGAATGGATGGACCCGGCCAAACGCAGCACGGTCGGCCCGAGGCGATACCGTCCGCGGGCTCCCGCAATCTCCACCACCCCGCGCAGCCGAAGCACTGCCAGAAGTCGCGACACGGTCGACCGGTGCACGCCGAGCTCGACCGCCACCTCGGAAACCGTCGCTTCGCCGTGTCTGGCGATGATCTCCAGAACCGTCACAGCTCGATCGACGGACTGTGCGCCGGTTACGTCGCTATTCTCGTTGCTCATAGTGCGCCTAACCTACATTCGATGTGCCACCCTACGCCACAAGGAAGACTCGACTGATGATCACAACAACCTTCGACTATGTCATCGTGGGCGGTGGCAGCGCCGGCTGCGTATTGGCCGACCGGCTCAGCGCCGACGGCACTCGGAGCGTACTCGTGTTGGAGGCGGGTCGCAGCGACTACCCGTGGGACCTGTTCATCCAGATGCCGGCCGCACTGATGTTCCCCAGCGGGAATCCGTTCTACGACTGGCGCTATGAATCCGACCCGGAACCACACATGAACGGCCGCAGAGTCGCGCACGCACGCGGCAAAGTCCTCGGCGGATCGAGTTCGATCAACGGCATGATCTTCCAGCGCGGCAACCCGCTGGATTTCGAGCGGTGGGCTGCAGATCGGGGCATGGAGAGTTGGTCCTTCGGCCGCTGCCTACCCTATTTCCGGCGGATGGAGAACTGTCTGGCGGCCGATCGCGACGATGAACTGCGAGGCAAGGGCGGGCCGCTCGTGCTCGAACGCGGGCCGGCGACCAACCCATTATTCGGTGCCTTCTTCGATGCGGCCGTTGAAGCCGGATACCCGCGTACCCCGGACGTGAACGGCTACCAGCAGGAAGGGTTCGCGCCGTTCGACCGCAACGTGCACAATGGGCAGCGACTGTCGGCGGCTCGCGCGTACCTCCGGCCGAATCGGCACCGCCGCAATCTCACCGTCCGCACCCGCGCGCTCGTGACCGAGATTATGTTCTCCGGAACGCGTGCGACGGGCGTTCGCTTCCGCCACCGCAATCAGACCGAGCAGGTCAGCGCGGGTGAGGTCATCCTCTGCGGGGGAGCGATCAATACGCCGCAGCTGCTGCAGCTGTCTGGAATCGGCGACGCGGCTGAGCTGGCAAAGTTGGGGATTCGCGCCGTCGTCGATCTGCCGGGGGTGGGTGAGAATTTGCAGGACCACCTCGAGGTGTACATCCAGCACGCGTGTCTTGAGCCGGTGACCATGCAGCCCTACCTGGCAAAGCGGCGCTACCCGATGATCGGGCTGCAATGGATGCTGTTCAAAAGCGGGCCGGCGGCATCCAACCATTTCGAGGGCGGTGGATTTGTCAGGTCGAACGACGACGTCGCCTACCCGAATCTCATGTTCCACTTCCTGCCGATCTCGGTGCGCTACGACGGGAGCGGGATTGACCACAATCATGGCTATCAGGTGCACGTCGGCCCGATGTACTCGGATGCGAGGGGCGCCGTGAAGATCACCTCGCGCGACCCGCGCAAGCACCCGTCGATCCGGTTCAACTATTTGTCGACCGACCAGGATCGTCGCGAATGGGTCGAGGCCGTCCGGGTGGCTCGCGCCATCCTCGCCCAGCCCGCAATGAACCCGTACAACGGCGGCGAAACATCGCCTGGCTCCGACGTTCAGACGGATCAACAGATTCTCGACTGGGTCGCCCGCGACGCCGAGACCGCGTTGCATCCGTCGTGCACGGCGAAGATGGGGCCATCCAGCGACCCCATGGCTGTCACAGACCCACTGACGATGCGCGTGCATGGCACGCAAGGCTTGCGCGTCGTCGATGCGTCGGCCATGCCGTACATCACGAACGGCAACATCTATGCGCCGGTGATGATGCTGGCGGAGAAGGCAGCCGACTTGATCCTCGAGCGCGAACCGATGGCCTCGAGCGACGCAGCGTTCTACCGACATTAGGTCGGTCTTGAGCACAGCGGCCGCCCGGCGACTTTCGCTCTTTGCTTGACATCGTTGTGGTCCGCGCCAGAGAATGTTGCAGACACAGCGACGTGATGCAGATGATGCAACAGTTCGGATTTATCCGGCATGTCGCTTGCCTGAGGTGCTTCCACAGCAGCGCTCGACGAAGAACTACCCCGGTCGAGCAGAACCCGAAGGACGATAAAACGTGAGCAGTTCGTCACCCGCAGTCACCACCGCCGAAGCAGAGATCAGCGCTGAAGCGGAAGTCAGCGTCGAGGGCCTCTACGTCGGCGGCCAGTGGGTGGCATCAACGGGCGGCGAGGTCACGCAGATCTGTTGCCCGGCAGACGGAAGCCCGGTCGCCACAGTGGTTCGCGGCAGCAAGGCGGACGCAGAACGTGCCATCGCCGCAGCGCGTGCCGCATTCGACGGCGGCGCGTGGACATCCGTCACTGAAAAAGAGCGCGGTGCGCTTCTGCACCGAACCGCAGATCTGCTGGCTCGGGACAAGCACCTCTACGCCCGAGCCGAATCGTTGGACACCGGCAAACGACTGGTCGAGTCCGAATATGACCTGGACGACATCATCGCCTGCTTCCGCTATTTCGGCGACGTCGCAGCCGCCGACGCCGGCCGGGTCGTCGAGACCGGCAACCCCGACGCGATCAGCCGGATCGTGTACGCGCCAGTCGGGGTCTGCTCCCTGATCACGCCCTGGAATTATCCGCTACTTCAAGTATCGTGGAAGGTGGCGCCCGCCCTGCTGGCAGGAAACACCTTCGTGCTGAAACCGAGTGAGTTGACGCCGTCGACAGCGATCCTCTTGATGAAGACGCTGACCGAGGCCGGGCTCCCAGCCGGGGTTGCCAATTTAGTGACCGGCACAGGGGTCGAAGTCGGGGCGGTGCTCAGTTCGGATCCGCGGGTCGATCTCGTCTCATTTACCGGCGGCCTGAATACCGGCAAGACGATCATGGCGGCCGGAGCGGCAACAGTGAAGCGGGTCGCGCTGGAGCTCGGCGGAAAGAATCCCAACATCGTCTTCGCCGACACCGACTTCGAAACCGTGGTCGATCACATCCTGACCGCGGTCTTTCTCCATTCCGGTCAGGTCTGCTCCGCAGGCGCCCGGTTGCTGATCGCCGCGGAGATCCACGACGACGTGCTGAACGAGGTCGTGAGTCGGGCACGCCGGATTCGCCTCGGCGGACCCTTCGACAGGTCGGCTCAGGCCGGGCCGCTGATCTCCGCGGAGCATCGGCAGAAGGTGCACGCCTACGTGCAACGAGGCATCGCCGAAGGCGCGACACTCCGGTGCGGCGGCGTCATGCCGAGCGATCCGGCACTGGCTGACGGCTTCTACTACCCGCCGACGGTGCTCGACGATTGCCACACCGGCATGTCAGTGACCCGAGACGAATCCTTCGGTCCCGTGCTGACCGTGGAGACGTTCCGAACCGAGGCCGAGGCCGTGCGTCTGGCGAACGACACAGACTACGGGCTCGCCGGCGCTGTCTGGACCTCGGATGCGTCGCGAGCGCAGCGCGTTGCCGGTGCTCTCCGCTGCGGGACGGTCTGGATCAATGACTACCATCCGTACGTGCCACAAGCCGAATGGGGCGGCTTCGGGCAGTCCGGCAACGGCCGGGAGCTCGGGCCGGCCGGCTTGGCCGAATACCGCGAGACGAAGCACATCTGGCAGAACATCGACCCCAAACCGCAGCGATGGTTCGCTGTGTGATCTCAGACCCCAGTGACTCACTCCTTCAGTGACACTCCTTCAACGACGCAGGGAACAACGATGAGCACGATTGCACCGGCTGAGTCCGCGATAGAACGCGACAGCGCGTCCGAAGGCGCTGACTTCTCCATCAGAAACCTCTGGAAAGTGTTCGGGTCCGAAGCTGCGAAGATCGCGGCCGACGATTCGATGGCAGAACTGAGTGCTGCGGACATTCTCGAGAAGACCGGATGCGTCGCGGCTGTTCGCAACGTCAGTTTCGACGTCGGACGCGGCGAGGTGTTCGTCATCATGGGGCTTTCCGGGTCCGGAAAGTCGACCCTCGTTCGGTGCTTCACGCGATTGATCGAGCCGACCGCCGGTGAAGTGCTGATGGAGGGGCGCAATGTCCTAAGCCTCGGCACCAAGGATCTCCGCGATGTGCGGCGCCGCAAGGTCTCGATGGTCTTTCAGCACTTCGGACTGCTCCCTTTCCGCTCCGTGATCGACAATGTGTCGTTCGGGCTGGAGATTCGGGGGATCGGCAAGGCCGCCCGCCGGGCTCGCGCGCACGAGGTGATCGAACTCGTCGGGTTGCACGGTTATGAGGAGCGTTTTCCGGATCAACTTTCCGGCGGTATGCAACAGCGTGTCGGCTTGGCTCGGGCGCTCGCGTCAGACCCCGACGTCCTGCTGTTCGATGAGCCGTTCTCCGCGTTGGACCCCTTGATCAGGCGTGACATGCAGGCCGAGGTGATCCGGCTGCACCGCGACATGGGCAAGACGATGGTCTTCGTCACTCACGACTTGAACGAAGCGCTCAAGCTCGGAGACCGCATCCTGATCATGGGTCATGGTGAGTTAGTTCAAATCGGCACCGGTGACGAGTTGGTCGGGGCACCGGCCAATGACTACGTCGCGGACTTCGTCTCGGATGTTTCGCGAGCACAAGTCCTCACCGTCAAATGGGTGGTCCAACCCGTACCAGACGGGCTCGCTGGCGACGGGCCGAGTGTTCCGTCAGACATGGTCATCATCGATGCGATTCCCACGGTGCTTGCCTCACCGATTCCCGTGCGGGTCGTCGACAACGGCACGGTGATCGGCGTCATCGACCGTGACGCTGTTCTGCGTGAAGTTGCCGGAGTGAAAAGCTTCTGATGTCGGCGAGCGACAGTGTGTCGAGCAGCGTGAGCCCAGTACGCCAACGCGGCAGGGTGCCCCGTTGGCTGTACGTCGTCGGGATCGTGGTCGTTGTCTGGCTGATCGGCTGGCGAGTGTTCAACAACATGTTGAACTTGCCGTTGCAAACCGCGCAATCGACGCCGTTCCACCTGTGGCTGAATGAAGTAAACGCATGGGTTGGGAACAACCGTGACAGCAGCCCGCTTTTCGTGTACTTCTTCGATGCGATCCGCGATACCGTCGGCTGGGTCGCCTCGGTGTTCACACAGCTCCTCGTTCAAACCAATGTCGGGTTGCAGCTTCCGCAGATCGGCTGGCTCGGCGTCGTCGCACTCGTCACCTGGCTTGCGTGGCTGCTCGGAAACTACAAGGTCGCCATCCTCACGTCCGTCGGGTTCCTGATGCTCGGCCTTCTCGGCTTGTGGACCGAGTCGATGGCGACGCTCGCTCTCACCTTCGCCGCTGTGTTCTTCTCCCTTTTGATCGGGATACCGCTCGGCATCGCTGCAGGGCTCAGTACGCGCGTTGAGCGATGGGTGACGCCGGTACTCGACTTCATGCAGATCTTGCCGTCATTCGTTTACCTCGCGCCTTTGGCCCTGTTATTCTCCATTGGCCCTGCGTCTGCGGTGATCGCAACAGTGATTTACGCGGCGCCGCCGGTGACGCGGTTGACGGCCCACGGCATCCGGACAGTGCCTGCAACGATTGCGGAAGCCGCAGACTCGCTCGGTATCGGTCGGTCTCAGCGACTGTGGACTGTTCTATTGCCTCTGGCGCGCCGGTCGATCGTGATCGGAATCAACCAGACGGTGATGGCCGCGCTGTCGATGGTCACCATCGCGGCGCTGATCGCGGCACCGGGCCTGGGCCAACCAGTGTTGCAGGGCCTCCAGTCCCTCAACGTCGGAATTGCGTTCGTTGCGGGCCTCGCCATCGTCATCATGGCCATTGTGCTCGACCGCGTGACAACCGCAGCGGGTACCAGGGCCGAGGTTGCCGCACGCACCGCCAATCCGGCGCGCAAGCGCAGACGCAGAATCGGACTGGTGGTCGGGCTTGTCATCACGGTGATCGCGATCTATCTGTCCCGCAGTGTCCTGTGGGCGGCCCAATTTCCGACCGGCATCGACGTCGGTGGAGCGTTGACCGATGCCGTCAATGCGATCAGCACGTGGGTACAGCACGCCTTCTCGTTCATCACGATCACGCTCAATCAGGGTTTCACGGTTGCGATCTTGAACCCGTTCCAAGCAATGCTGACCGAGTCGCCCTTCGTGCTGGTCGTTGCGGTGATTCTCACGATCGCGCTGGTGTTCGGCGGCATCAAGGCTGCCGCGATCTCTGCGGCCTGCCTGGCCGTGATCGTTGCGGTCGGGTTGTGGGAAGACTCGATGATCACGCTTGCCTCGACGATCATTGCCACGATCGCGACGATGATTCTCGGGATCGTGGTCGGGGTGGCAATGGGGCGGTCCGCGCGGGTCGATCGGTTCATCCGTCCGGGCCTCGACGCAGCCCAGACAATGCCGTCGTTCGTCTACCTCGTGCCGTTCCTCGGGCTTTTCGGCGCGTCACGGTTCACAGCCATCGTTGCCGCAGTGATCTACGCAGCACCCGTCGCGATCAAGATCATCGCCGACGGTGTTGTGGCGGTTTCGAAAGAGACCGTGGAAGCGGCAGAGTCCACCGGCACCAGCCCATGGCAGACCATCACCAAGGTGCAACTGCCGATGTCTCGATCCTCCATCATGCTTGCGACGAATCAGGGGCTCATCTACGTGCTGGCCATGGTCGTCATCGGCGGCCTAGTCGGTGGCGGAGCCCTCGGCTATGACGTTGTGGCGGGCTTTGTCCAACTCTCGCTGTTCGGCAAGGGTCTGGCTGCTGGCATCGCAATCGTGATGCTCGGCATCATGCTCGACCGCATCACGCAGGCGGCCGCGAGACGCAATTCACGCGTCCCCGGCAGCGCCCGGACGCTTCACACCCGAAGGCATGATCAACGCACCAAGGAAGGAACAAATCATGGCACTGACGAGTACGAGCCGACGACGGCTACTGGGTAGCACCGCTGTTCTGGCGGCAACACTGCTGGCGATTACCGGTTGTAGCAGCTCATTGAACACAGGCGCGGCTTCGACCTCTGCCGCATCGAAATGCGGCAACGTCAACCTCGCGATGAGTGACTGGGTTGGTTACACGGCGGATGCCGCTGTGTACACCTATGTCGCGCAAACGCGGCTGGGATGCACGGTCAAGCAGTTGCCTCTTGCCGAGCAGGTTGGCTGGCAAGGTCTCGGAGACGGCACTGTCGACGCGATCATCGAAAATTGGGGTCACGAGGACCTGGCGAAGAAGTACATCACCGACCAGAAAGTTGCCGTAGACGCCGGCTTGACCGGAAACATCGGAAAGATCGGCTGGTTCGTTCCGCCGTGGTTGGCAAAGGCGCATCCGGATATCCTCGACTGGAACAACCTCAACAAGTACGCAGCGAAGTTCGCGACGCCGGAGTCCGGAGGTCAGGGTCAGTTCCTCGACGGTGACCCCTCGTTCGTCACAAACGACGCGGCGCTTATGACGAACTTGAAGCTCAACTTCAAGGTGGTGTACTCCGGCTCGGAGGCCGCACTGATTCAGGCATTCCGTGCCGCGGAGACCAATAAGACGTGGATGATCGGTTACTTCTATTCACCGCAGTGGTTCCTCTCCGAGGTGCCCTTGAAGAATGTGAAGCTTCCTGCATACACAACCGGCTGTGACGCCGTCGCTGCCGCTGTCGCCTGCGACTATCCGACGGACCCTCTGAACAAGATCATGTCGGTGAAGCTGGAGAAGAACAACAAGCCGGCAGCCGATCTGCTGAAGAACTTCCACTGGACCAACGATGACCAGAACCTGGTTGCGAAGTACATCACGGCAGACAAGATGACGCCGGCGGCTGCCGCTAAGAAGTGGGTGGACGCGAACAAGAGCAAGGTCGACGCCTGGCTGAAGTAGGGCGCTGGCTGGAGTAGGTCGGACGGCGGGCTTTTCCTGTCGGTAATTCATCAACGTACGCACCGGGCGCTCGGGTAACCGAGTGCCCGGCGCCGACACAGAAAGTGCAATACGAAGCGAAATGGTCACATCAAAGGCGCAGCCGAGAGTACTCATCATCGGAGGCGGTGTGGTTGGCGCCGCACTGGCGGACGAGATCACGGCGAAAGGCTGGAGCGACGTCACGCTGGTGGATGCCGGTCCGTTGCCGGACGCGGGCGGCTCAAGTTCTCATGCGCCCGGCGTGGTGTTTCAAACCAACGGGTCACAGGTGATGACACAGCTGGCCAAATACACCGTCGACAAACTCGGCGGGCTGCAATGGCACGGTGAGCCCTGCTTCCTGTCCGTCGGCGGCCTAGAAATCGCGACAACGCCCGAACGGGCCAACGAACTGCAGCGGCGCCTCGGTTATGCGCAGGCGTGGGGACTCGAGGGTGCCCGGCTGATGGACGCCTCAGAAGCCGCTGCGACCTGGGACCTGCTCGATCCCGCTGTCGTGCAGGCAGGGCTCTACGTTCCGAGTGATGGCATTGCCAAGTCCGTGCGCGGAATCGCCGCACAACTGGAGCGCGCGGTCTCACGTGGTGCGCAGGTGCTCGACCATCACGAGGTGCTCGGGGTGACGACCGCGGGCGGCAAAGTCACCGGCATCGACACCGACCGCGGACACCTCGACGCAGACATCGTGGTCTGCTGCGCGGGCATCTGGGGGCCGAAGATCGCAGCGATGGTGGGTCAGCGACTCGCACTGACGCCGTTGGCGCATCAGCACACCTGGACGAAACCCCTTGCAGCGTTGGCCGACCGTGGCAGCGTTGAGGCGACACTGCCAGTTCTGCGGCATCAGGATGCCGACCTGTATTACCGGCAGAACTTTCAGGGGCTCGGGATCGGCTCGTACCGCCATCGACCGATGCCGGTCGGTGTCGACGAGCTCACGCACTGGTCAGCTGTGGAGCGCACCGGAGCGATGCCGTCTGTTCTGCCGTTCACGCCGGATGACTTCGAGTTTGCGCTGACCGAGAGCGCGCGCATCCTGCCCGCAACGCGCGGGGCGGAGTTGGTCGGTGAGATCAACGGCGTGTTCTCGTTCACGGTCGACAACATGCCGCTGCTCGGGCCGCACCCGAGCCTGGACGGCTTCTGGTTCGCTGAGGCGGTCTGGGTCACGCACTCGGCCGGAGTCGGCCGAGCGATGGCCGAATGGATCGTCGACGGGCAGTGCACGTCCTTCGATCTGCACGCGTGCGACATCAACAGGTTTGAGAAGTTCCAGCTCGGGCCGACATTCGTTGAGGCCACCGATTGTCAGAATTTCGTCGAGGTCTACGACATCCTTCACCCGCTGCAGCCCAAGGAGCACTCCCGGCCGCTGCGCACCACACCGTTCTACCCGCGGCAGCAGGAACTCGGCGCGGTGTTCCTGGAGGCGAACGGGTGGGAGCGCCCGCAGTGGTACGCCGCGAATGACGCGCTGGTGAACAGCGACCGCAACACCGGCTGGAACATCCCGCAGCCTGATGAGTGGGCGTCGCGCTACTGGTCTCCGACCGTTGCCGCCGAGGCGGCGATCACCAGAACGGATGTCGCGCTCTACGACATGACCGCGCTCAAGCGACTCGAGGTGAGCGGCCCCGGTGCGACGGCCTTCCTGCAGGAACTCGTCACCGGGAACATCGACCGCGCCGTCGGCTCGGTCACCTACTGCCTGATGCTGGATCAGAACGGGCACATCCACTCGGACGTGACCGTCGCTCGGCTCGGGGACGAGTTCTACCAGGTCGGCGCGAATGGTGCGATCGATGAGGACTGGATGCGGCGTCGGCTGCCGGAGGGAAGCGCCGTGCAGGTGCGGGACAGCACTCCGCGCACGTGTTGCATCGGCATCTGGGGTCCGAAGGCGCGCGCAGTGGTGCAATCGCTCACGGACACGGACTTCTCGCATCAGGGTTTCGGCTATTTCAAGGCCAAGACCGGCTATCTAGGGCTCGTCGAGGTCACGGCGCTGCGGCTGTCGTATGTCGGCGAGTTGGGCTGGGAGCTGTACTGCACTGCGGACCTCGGCCTCACCCTGTGGGACACGCTGATGGCCGCCGGCGCAGAGCACGGCATCATCGCGGCCGGTCGCGGTGCGTTCAACGCATTGCGACTGGAGAAGGGCTACCGTTCTTTCGGAGCCGACATGAACAATGACCATATGCCGGCCGAGGCAGGGCTCGAATTCGCCGTACGGATGAACAAGCCGTCATTCCTCGGCCGCGACGCTCTGGTCGACACGCCCGCGCCCGAGAAGAAACTCAGCCTTTTGCTCATCGACGAGCCCAACGGCGTCGTGGTCGGCTCGGAGCCGGTGTTCCACGATGATCAGGTCGTTGGTTACGTGACGTCGGCCGGTTACGGGTACACCCTCGGCACGCCGCTGGCGTACGCATGGCTGCCGGTCGAGCACACCGCACCGGGAACCCGTGTGGAGGTCGGGTATTTCGGCCGACGCATACCCGCGACGGTCGCGGTCGAACCGGCATTCGATCCGGAGGGTGCTCGGTTGCGCTGCTGAGTTCTACCGCGTCGCGCTGCCGTGCAACACGTCACAACAGCTCGCACCGGTCACAACACGTCGCGGATGGTCGCTTCGAAGTTCGTGACGTGTTCAAGGGAAAGCTGCTGGGCGAGGGTCTCGTCGCCGTCGGCGATCGCCTGAAGCAATCGCACGTGTTCGGCGATGTGCCCGGTGACAGCGGGCACCTTGTCCAGCACGAGGCACCAAATTCTGGTGGCGAGGTTGTCGTACCGCACCAGCACGTCTTCAAGGTGCGGATTGGCGCTCGCCCGGTAGATCAGGCGGTGCACGGCGATGTCGTAGCGCATCAGTTCGCGCTGGTCGATCGGTTCGTGCTGGTCGATCGGCGCGGCTGCGATGGAGGCGATGGTTGCGGCGACTTCGCGCATTTGATTGCGGAGTGGCACAGTAGACACCCTGGCGGCGCGGCGGGCAGCAAGCGGCTCGAGCAGTTCCCGGATCTCTGACACGTCGGCCAATTCGGTGATGTCAACCGTGGTGGCGAACGTGCCGCGCCGGGGATACGAGACGACCAAGTGGTCGCTCTCCAGCCGCTTGAGCGCTTCGCGCACCGGGGTACGACCGATCCGCAATTCACTCGCCAGCAGCCCGTCATTGATCGGGTCGCCCGGTCGGATCTCGAGCATGATCAGCTTGTCGCGCAACTGCTGGTAGGCCCTGTCCGCGAGAGAAGCCGACGGCGACTCAACAGTTGGAAGGTCTGTGGTCAGACTCACGATCGCACTCCCCGGCCTCGCGCATCAATCCAATTGGTTCGATTGGATTGACTTGATACAACATCCGTTCTAGCATAGAGCAGATCCTGATATATCAGAATAAGCGGCATAAGATATCAGAATTTTCAAAGGAGAAGGTGATGATTGAAGTGCTGTCCGCGACGCTTGCTGACTTCGATCCAGAAGTCGATACGGCAATTTCCGCTGAGTTGGCGCGCCAGCAGGGCACGCTGGAGATGATCGCGTCCGAGAACTTCGTGCCGCTGTCTGTGATGACCGCGCAGGGGTCCGTGTTGACGAACAAGTATGCCGAGGGTTACCCGGGGCGGCGGTATTACGGCGGTTGCGAGAATGTCGACGTCATCGAGCAGTTGGCCATCGACCGAGTCACACGTCTGTTCGGTGCCGAGGCGGCGAATGTTCAGCCGCACTCCGGGGCGCAGGCGAATGCTGCAGCGATGGCGGCATTGCTCGATCCCGGCGACACCATCCTGGGTCTTGATTTGGCGCACGGCGGGCATCTCACGCACGGGATGCGGCTGAACTTCTCCGGCAAGCTCTATCACGTCGTGCCGTACCACGTGCGCGAGTCTGATCTGCTGGTCGACATGGCAGAGGTCGAGGCGTTGACGCGTGCGCATCGACCGAAACTGATTGTTGCCGGCTGGTCGGCATATTCGCGCCAGCTGGATTTCGCAGAGTTCCGGCGGATCGCGGACCTGGTGGGCGCGTACCTGATGGTGGACATGGCCCACTTTGCGGGTCTGGTGGCAGCGGGATTGCATCCGAATCCGGTGCCGTATGCCGACGTGGTGACCACGACAACACACAAGACTCTGGGCGGGCCGCGCGGTGGGGTCATCTTGAGCACGGCGGATTTGGCGAAGAAGATCAATTCCGCCGTCTTCCCAGGCCAGCAGGGTGGCCCGTTAGAGCATGTCATCGCAGCGAAGGCCGTCTGTTTCAAGGTGGCGGCAAGTGAGGGGTTCAAGGATCGGCAGCGCCGGACACTTTCCGGTGCGAAACTCCTGGCCGAACGCTTGATGGCTGCTGACGTTGCGGCTGCCGGCATTACGGTCGTCACAGGCGGCACGGATGTGCACCTGGTGCTCGTCGATTTGCGCGCGTCGGATTTGGACGGCCGACAAGGCGAAGACCGTCTGCACCAGATCGGCATCACGGTCAATCGCAATGCCGTTCCGTTCGACCCGCGTCCTCCGATGATCTCGTCCGGATTGCGGATCGGAACGCCGGCGCTTGCCACGCGCGGTTTCGGCGATACGGAGTTTGCCGAGGTGGCCGACATCATCGCCACTGCGCTCGCAGCGGACTTCACGGATGACCTCGCCGCGGCATTGCGCGGACGTGTCGCGGCGCTCGCCGCGACGTTCCCGCTCTACGAACAGCTGAATCGAGTGCCGGCATGAGCGCGGAACTGGCCCCAGAGCATCCGGAATTCCTGTGGCGCAATCCTGACCCCAAGCGTTCCTATGACGCGGTCATCGTCGGCGGCGGCGGTCACGGTTTGACCACCGCATATTACCTGGCCAAGAACCACGGGATGACGAACATCGCCATTCTCGAGCGGGGCTGGCTGGCCGGCGGAAACATGGCCCGCAACACCACGATCATTCGGTCGAATTACCTGTGGGATGAGAGCGCGGCGATCTACGAGTTCGCGCTGAAGCTGTGGGAGAAACTGCCAGAGGAACTCGAGTACGACTTCCTCTTCAGTCAGCGCGGAGTGTTGAACCT
Source organism: Microbacteriaceae bacterium (assembly GCA_036510655.1). Taxonomy (GTDB): domain Bacteria; phylum Actinomycetota; class Actinomycetes; order Actinomycetales; family Microbacteriaceae; genus Rathayibacter_A. The sequence goes on from DATCDQ010000113.1 coordinate 42,385, forward strand.
GGCGCACACCCTGTCGGACGTGCGGGAAAGCGTGCGGCGGGTCAGCGCCAACAAGCTGAACGGGATCGATGCAGAGTGGCTGGACATCGACCAGGTTCGCGAGGTGTGCCCGATCCTGAACACCTCGGACAACATCCGCTACCCCGTCCTCGGCGGCACCTATCAGCCGCGAGGCGGCATCGCCAAACACGACCACGTCGCCTGGGCGTTCGCGCGCAAGGCCGACGAGCTGGGCGTGGATATCATCCAGAACTGCGAAGTCACCGGCTTCGTCAAGGACGGCAACCGGGTGGTCGGTGTTGAGACCACCCGCGGCCGGATCAACACCTGCAGGGTCGGTCTGGCAGCCGCAGGGCACAGCAGTGTGCTGGCCGAGCGGGCCGGTTTCCGCCTGCCGATCCAGTCGCATCCGCTACAGGCTCTGGTCTCTGAATTGAACGTGCAGGTGCACCCGACCGTGGTGATGTCGAACCACGTGCACGTCTATGTGTCGCAAGCGCACAAGGGCGAGTTGGTGATGGGTGCCGGCATCGATACATACAACGGTTACGGGCAACGCGGCTCGTTCCATGTGATCGAGAGTCAGATGGCGGCCGCGGTCGAGCTGTTTCCGATCTTCGCTCGAGCCCACGTGTTGCGCACGTGGGGCGGCATCGTGGATGTCACACCGGATGCTTCGCCGGTGATCAGCACGACGCCGGTCGAAAACTTGTTCGTGAATTGCGGCTGGGGAACGGGCGGGTTCAAGGCGACGCCGGCGGCCGGTTGGACGTTCGCCCACACCATCGCGACCGGCGAACCGCACCCGCTGAACCGCGCGTACGGGTTGGAGCGATTCGTATCTGGCGCCCTGATCGACGAACACGGCGCTGCTGCCGTGGCTCACTAGGAGAATCTCATGCTGCTGATCCCGTGCCCCTATTGCGGCCCGCGCGACGAAACCGAATACCACTACGGTGGCCAGGCGCACATCCCATTCCCCGCGGCAGAAGACGAGCTCACCGACGAGCAGTGGGCAGAGTATCTGTTCTATCGTGACAATCCGATGGGTCCGTTCGCGGAACGCTGGGTGCACTCAGCCGGCTGCAGGCGCTGGTTCAATGTCGTGCGCGACACCGTCAGCTACGAGATCCTCGCCGTCTACCCGATGGGGCAGGACCGACCGGTTCTCGAGACCAGCGGAGGCATCCGATGAGACCCGAGGAGATGAATGCGGGGCAGCTGAGTGCGGGGCAGCTGAGTGCGGGGCCGAGGCGGTTGCCAGCGGGTGGCCGGATCGATCGTGCGTCGTCGCTCGGCTTCGCGGTCGACGGCCGGCCTTTGAGTGGGCATCCGGGTGACACGGTCGCATCCGCGCTGCTGGCCAACGGCGTCATCGCCGTCGGCGACTCGATCTATCGGGGGCGACCACGCGGCATCGTGACCGCCGGTGTTGAAGAGCCGAACGCGCTCATCAGGGTCAACGGCCAATGTGCCGAATCGATGCTTCCGGCAACCACTGTCGAGCTCTTCGACGGGTTGGATGCCGAAACGCTCTCCGGTGTCGGGCGACTCGATCCCACTGAAGACCAATCGATCTACGACAAGAAGTACGTTCACACTGACGTTCTCGTGGTGGGCGCGGGCCCCGCCGGGCTGGCGGCTGCGCTTGCGGCCGCACAGAGTGGCGCTCGGGTGATGGTCATCGACGAGCAACCCGAATTCGGCGGCTCGCTGTTGTCAGCGCGTTCGGAAACCATCGACGGCACAATGGCCGCCGACTGGGTCGGCGAGGCAGTGCAGGAGCTCACAGCCCAGCCGGACTGCACGCTGCTGAGCCGCACGACCGTGTTCGGCAGCTATGACGGCAACTATCTGGTTGCACTCCAACGTCGCACCGATCATCTTGGCGCGGCAGCACCGCGAAAGGTATCACGCCAGCGCATGTGGCATATCCGCGCGCGCCAGGTCATCCTGGCGACAGGCGCGCACGAGCGCACGTTGGTGTTCGCGAACAACGACCTGCCCGGCGTGATGCTCGCTTCGGCGGTGCGCACCTACCTGAACCGTTACGGGGTCGCGGCCGGTTCCAAGGTGGTCATATCGACCACCAATGACAGTGTTTACGACCTGGCGGTCGATCTGAAGCTCGCGGGAGTGGACGTCGTGGCGATCGCAGACACACGCCCGGCGCTCTCGGCCCGGGCTGCCGAGGTCGTCAGTGGGACGTCGGTGCGCGTGTTGACCAATAGTGTGGTGGTGGCGGGCAGCGGTGCGCAGCGTCTGACGGGCGTGCTGATCGGAGGCCTGCGGGCTGACAACACGCTGGATGGCGTGGTGGAGTCGTTGGAGTGCGACCTGCTCGCCGTGTCCGGCGGTTACAGCCCCGTCGTTCACTTGCACAGCCAACGGCAGGGCAAACTGCGCTGGGATGATGAACTCGCCGCCTTCGTTCCGTCCGGTGCCGTTCGGGACCAGCAGGTGGTCGGGGCGGCCAACGGCACCTACTCGTTGGCAGACGGCCTGGCGGAAGGCGCCGCTGCCGGCATTGCCGCGGTCACGACTACAGGATTCTCGGCGCCGGAGTCACGGGTTCCGAGGGCGCCGGCGATCCCGTCTGCCGCTGCTCGATCGATCTGGCTCGTGCCCGCGCTCGACGGTGAACCACACGACTGGACGACCCACTTCGTGGACCTGCAACGGGATTCCACGGTCGCCGACGTTGCCAGGGCGACCGGCACAGGCATGCGCAGCGTCGAACACGTCAAGCGCTACACCTCCATCAGCACGGCGAACGATCAGGGGAAAACGTCAGCGGTCAACACCATCGGTGTCATCGCCAACCTCCTGCACAGTGCGTCGTTGGGCGAGATCGGCACCACGACGTACCGCGCCCCGTACACGCCGGTCGCCTTGATCGCCTTGGCCGGTCGGCAGCGCGGCGAACTCTACGACCCGGCACGGCAGACCTCGATTCACTCCTGGCACGTCGAGCACGGTGCCGTGTTCGACAACGTCGGTCAGTGGAAGCGCGCGCGGTTCTACCCGCAACCCGGTGAGGACATGGATGCCGCCGTCGCCCGGGAGTGCCGGGCGGCTCGGGAGGGCGTTGCATTCATGGACGGCACCACCCTCGGCAAGATCGAGATCCGCGGTGCGGACGCGGGCGAATTCCTGAACCGCATCTACACCAACGCGTTCAAGAAGCTGGCGATCGGCTCCGTGCGTTACGGGGTCATGTGCCAACCGGACGGAATGGTCTTCGATGACGGAACGACCCTGCGTCTTGCCGAGAACCATTACTTCATGACCACGACCACCGGCGGTGCCGCCAAAGTCCTCGACTGGTTGGAAGAGTGGTCGCAGACGGAGTGGCCGGAGCTCGACGTCTATTTCACCTCGGCCACCGAACAGTGGACGACCATCCCGGTTGTCGGCCCGCTGGCTCGCCAGGTCGTTGCGAAGCTGGCGCCGCAGTTGGATGTCTCCAGCGAGGCGTTCCCGTTCATGACCTTCCGCCCGACCGTGCTGGCCTCCGGAATTCCGGCACGAATCTGCCGGATCTCCTTTTCCGGCGAACTCGCGTTCGAGATTAACGTGGCGGCTTGGTACGGCCGGGCCGTCTGGGAACAGGTTGCCGCGGCAGGGGCCGAATTCGACATCACGCCGTATGGCACGGAGACCATGGATGTGCTCCGTGCCGAGAAGGGTTTTGTCATCGTCGGCCAAGACACGGATGGCACGACCACTCCACAGGATGCTGGGATGGGCTGGGTGGTCTCGAAGGTCAAGGACTTCGTCGGCCGGCGCTCGTTCAGCCGAGTGGACACTGCGCGCGAAGACCGCAAACATCTGGTTTCAGTGCTGCCCGTGGATCGCACGACACTCCTACCCGAGGGCACGCAACTCGTCGCGCAGGGTGTCGCAATCACGCCGGCGGCGGGGCCTGTGCCAATGGAGGGCTTCGTGACCTCGAGTTATCGCAGCGTCGCGCTGGGTCGCACGTTCGGCCTCGCGCTGATCACGAACGGGCGAAACCGAATCGGCGAACGGCTGCTCTCACCCGTCGGCGACACCCTTGTGGAAGTCGAGGTCGCGCCGACCGTGCTCTACGACCCGGAAGGAAAGAGACGAGATGGCTGAGCTGACGTTGACTGTCGGGCCCGAGCTGGCCCGCAGCCCGCTCGCGCACCTGGAAACCGCGATGGCCCAGGGCGCAGTGGCGGGTCACCGCGGTGTGTCACTCCATGAGATCGCGTTCCTGACCATGATCTCGGTGCGCGTTGCTCCGACAACGCCGCAGGCCGCACGGCTAGCGGACGTGCTGGGCGTGCCGGTGCCGACCGCGTGCGGGCGCGTGAGCCCTGGCCTCGGACACAACATTCTCTGGCTCGGCCCCGATGAATTCCTGGTGATCAGCACGGAAGACGCCACGCAATTGACCGAGCGACTGATTCAGGCACTCGGTGAGTCCGCCGGCCTTGTGGTCGATCTGTCGGCCAACCGCACGACTTTGGAGCTGAGTGGGCCGAGTGCCCGGGCGGTGTTGGAGAAAGGCTGCAGCGTTGACCTGCATCCGCGTGAATTCAGCGCAGGGATGGCGGTGGTCACGCAGGTCGGAGCTGCGCCGGTCATCCTCTGGCAGACCGCTTCCACACCGACCTACAGGCTGCTGCCTCGTGCGTCGTTCGCCGACTACACGGCGCGGTGGTTGCTGGATGCGATGGCCGAATTCGCCGAGCCGGAGGTGCCGTGAACTATGACCATCACCTATCGGAAGCCCGGCGCGACCGACTCTGAGCCCACCATCGAACACGTACTGACCCTGGACTGCCCCGAGACACCAGGCATCGTCCGCGCTGTCTCGACCTATCTCTTCGACCACGGCTGCGACATCATCGACAACAAACAGTTCGGCGATCGCCGGGCCGGGCACTTCTTCATGCGTCTGCACATGATCAGCGACGGCGACGAATCGACGACGGATGTTTTACGGAGCGGGTTCGGCCCCGTGGCCGAGCAGTTCTCGATGCGTTGGAACCTGGAACGACAGGGCACGAAGCGGCGCGTACTCATCATGGTTTCCAAATACGGGCACTGCCTCAACGATCTGCTGTTCCGTGCACGCAACGGCGATCTGCCGATCGACGTGGTCGCGGTCGTGTCGAATCATCGCGACCACGAGGGCTTGGTCGAGTGGTACGGCATTCCGTTCTTCCACGTGCCGGTCAGTGCCGAGACCAAACCCGAGAGCGAACGTCAGCTCGTGGAGCTGATCGACCGTTTCGACGTCGAGCTCATCGTGCTGGCCCGCTACATGCAGGTGCTCAGCGACGCGCTCTGCGTGGAACTCTCCGGTAAATGCATCAACATCCACCACTCGTTCCTGCCGAGTTTCAAGGGAGCAAGGCCGTATGCCCAAGCATACGAACGCGGGGTGAAGCTGGTGGGGGCCAGCGCACACTACGTGACCGGAGATCTCGACGAGGGCCCGATCATCGCGCAACAGGTGATCCCTGTCGATCACACCCTTGAGCCGAACGGCATCGCCGAAATCGGGCGGGATGCCGAAACGGCGGCCCTGACCATGGCCGTGCGTTGGCATTGCGAAGGCCGTGTGATCACGCAGGGTCGTCGCACTGTCGTGCTGCGCTGAAATAGCGCGCAGCTGAGCGGCATCGCTCAATCGCTTGCCACCCGCGGAGCCGCACGAGATAATGGTTGCATGTCTGATACTTCTATTTCCGAGCAGTGGTATATCACGCAAGGAGCGCCAAATTACACGACGCCCGCAGTGTCGCGGGACGTCATGGACTTTCATCTGCGCCTTCCCGGATATCGGCCGACGCGGTTGCGTGAATGCCCCGAACTGGCAGCCGGCCTCGGCGTCGGTCGCGTGTTCGTCAAAGAAGAGGCCGAACGATTCGGCTTGCCGTCGTTCAAGATGGTCGGGGCATCCTGGGCGGTCTATCGCACGCTCGTTGCCCTCACCGAGGACCCGGATCGCCACTGGAGCTTCGATGAGCTCGGCGCGCGCTTCGGCGGCGCGGCCGCCGAATCGACATCGGCCGGACTGACGTTGGTCTGCGCGACGGACGGCAATCACGGGCGGGCCGTCGCTCACATGGCCGCACTGCTGGACCTGTCAGCACACATTTTCGTGCCCGCCCAAATCGGTCAACGGGCGAAAGACGGGATCCTGAGCGAAGGCGCAAACCTGACGGAAGTGGACGACGCATACGACGATGTCGTCCTGCGCGCCCGTGCCGCCGCCGATGCCGATCCAGGAGCAATACTGGTCCAGGACACGGCCTGGGATGGGTATGAGCAAATTCCCGGCTGGATTGTCGACGGCTATTCCACCATCTTTCGAGAGATTGACGCGCAACTCGCAGAAGTAGGGATCGAGGGGCCGGACGTGGTGGTCACCCCGTGCGGTGTCGGATCGCTGATTCAGGCATCCGCTGTGCACTACCGCAGCATCGACCGCGCGGCGAATGCGACTCGGCCAGCGCTTGTCAGTGTGGAGCCGCTGGACGCCGCCTGCCTGCTGGATTCCCTGCACGCCGGGCATCCGGTCGCGGTGAAGACGGGGGAGACCCGGATGGCCGGAATGAATTGCGGCACGGTCTCGACGTTGGCCTGGCCGATCTTGCAGGGCAGTATCGACGCCGCAGTGGCGATCACGGATGATGAAGACGAATGGGCGGTGAAAGAGCTCGAGCGACTCGGTGTCGACTCCGGCCCCTGCGGTGCGGCCTCGTTGGCCGGACTCAGGGTCGCACTGGCCGACGCCGCCGTGCGCGAGGGCCTGGGGGTAACAGTCGCGTCCGTCGTCGTTCTGCTCAGCACGGAGAGCCGCACGGCGAACCCGCTGAACCAGTAGCGCCGTTCCCGTACACTAGGCAGATCGAAAGGGAGTAGCTCCCACCGCCCGCACTGCGGGCGTAACGACGCATCGACATACTGGTTTCCTCGGATGGGAGGCCCGGTGCGCCACCCGCACGGCGGGCGAGCGAGACTTTCGATCAGACGGATTCTGATCGAGGCTCGCGCATTTTCCCGGGCCTTGAGCAGACGTTGCCAAGGAGCCGCGATGACTCAGCAGACAACACCACCGGACCCCACACCGAGCCGCACTCGAACGCCTGCAGACGTTCGGCGTTGGCGGCAATACCTGGCCAACGAACGCGCCGAGGCCGCCGTCTACCGCGACCTCGCCTCGCGACGCCACGGCGAAGAACGAGAGATTCTGCTCGCGCTGGCGGATGCCGAAACCCGACACGAGCAGCACTGGCTGACCCTGCTCGGTGCGGATGCGGGAAAATCTCGTCGCGGAGACACGCGAACGCGCCTGATCGGCTTTCTCGCCAGACGTTTCGGATCCGTGTTCGTGCTTGCCCTCGCGCAGCGGGCCGAATCCAGATCGCCGTACCGTGATGACGCCGATGCGACGCCGACGATGGCCGCCGACGAACAGATCCATGAGGAGGTCGTGCGCGGGCTGGCCGCCCGGGGGCGCAACCGGCTTTCCGGTACCTTCCGTGCAGCCGTCTTCGGCATGAACGATGGGCTGGTGAGCAACCTGTCGCTCGTCCTCGGCGTCAGCGCTGCCGGTGCGGCCAATGAGGTTGTGCTGCTGGCCGGGGTCGCGGGGCTTCTTGCAGGCGCGCTGTCGATGGGGGCGGGGGAATACGTCTCGGTTCGGTCCCAGCGGGAGCTGCTCGATGCATCCGCTCCCAGTCCGCGCACGCAGCACGCGTTGCCGCACCTCGACGTCGATGCGAACGAGCTCGCCCTCATGTACCGCGCGCGCGGCATGGCTCCCGACGACGCCCAAACGCACGCGACAGAGGTTCTTCAAGCGGTGGCCGACGGGCGGTCCTCGGCCGCCATTGACACGCCGGACGATCACGAGGCCATCGGAACGGGGCTCCAGGCGGCGGTCTCGAGCTTCCTGTTCTTCGCTTCGGGTGCTGTGCTGCCCGTTCTGCCGTATCTGTTCGGATTGCACGGGACGATCGCCGTGCTCACGGCGGCGGCAATCGTCGGCATCGCACTGCTGGCGACGGGAGCGATCGTCGGACTGCTCTCCGGCGCCCCGCCGTTGAAGCGGGCTCTCCGGCAGCTGGCCATCGGATTCGGCGCCGCGGCGGCGACCTATTTACTTGGGCTCCTATTCGGCACGACCGGTTTGTAGCGCGCCTAGGAACGCAGGCGGATGCCGCTACCGCCTCGACGCGTCCCGGTCGCGACCCTCGCGCTGCGCGGCGTTGCGAGCCTGCCGCTCCGCCTCCGCGACGGCGGCCACGTCGGGCGTCGGCGCCGCGCCGCCCAGATGGGCCGGCTGCCACCACTGCCCCGTGCCGTCGCGTGGGTAGCGCCGCTGGAGATCGTTGAGCAGCGATTGCAACATGTTCCGGAGCCGTTCGATGGCCGAGGGGATGTCGTCGGTCGGCTGCACCGCGAACGGCGTGCCGATCGCGACGCCGACGGGTGCGCGCCGCGCCTCGCGCAAGCGGGATTTGTGGTTCTTCGTCCTCAGCAGCTGGCCGCCCCAGATCGCGATTGGCACAACGGGAACGCCGGCCTCGGCGGCCATCCGGATTGCACCGGATTTCAACTCGCGTACCGTGAACGACGCGCTGACGCCTGCCTCAGGAAAAATGCCGAGGAGCTCGCCGGAGCGCAACGCCTTCACCGCCTGCGAATAGGCCGCTTTGCCCGCCTTCATGTCGACGGAGATGTGACGCATGCCGCGCAACAGCCAACCGATCACGGGCTTATCGAAGGCAGCCTTCTGCGTCAGAAAGCGGATGTGACGTCGGTTCTGTTTCCAGATCACCCACTCAGTCAGCGCGAAGTCCAGGTAGCCGAAGTGCGTGATCGCGAGCACCGCGCCGCCGGTGTCGGGGAGGTTCTGCCGCCCGGTGACCATCGGCTTCAATGCCAGAACGCCACCGAAGTACGAACGCCCGATCGCGATCGCCAACGCATACACTGGCTCGAGTTTGCGGTCGCTCATGGTCACACCATAGCCGGGCACTCTGCGCCAGAGCTGGCCTCGAACGTCCGCCGGCGCCACGGGCGGTCCGTGCTCTTGGCCGGACCCGCAAACACGGAACTAAGATGAGCATTGTGACGCATTATCGGATCAGCGAGGCCGCCGGACTCCTCGGAGTGAGCGACGACACCGTTCGGCGTTGGGTGGGCGACGGCATTCTCGCGGCTACGAAAGATGGTGCAGGCCGCAAGGTTGTCGACGGCGCCGCGCTGGCGGCACACGCGCAGCAGATCGCCGTCGCCGCAGACGACACCAGCGGTGTACGCCGCAGCGCCCGCAATCATTTGGTCGGTCTGGTGACCGGAATCGTCATGGACACCGTGATGGCGCAAGTGGAATTGCAGTGCGGCCCGCACAGGGTCGTGTCGCTGATGTCGAGCGAGGCGGTGCGGGATCTTGGCCTGGAGGTTGGTTCGCGCGCCGTCGCGGTGATCAAGGCGACCATGGTGGTCGTCGAAACGGAGAGGGAGAGCACGGAATGAACGGTCGACGTCTTCGAGTAATGGCTGCGATCGCCGGTGTGCTGCTGCTGGCAGGGTGCGCCTCCGGCCAGAGTGGATCGAACCAGAGCGGATCAGGGCAGACCACGACGTCGTCCGTTATCACTGACACACTCAGCGGTGACCTGACGATCTATGCCGCTGCGTCCCTGACCGCGTCATTCAACGATTTGGCTGCCGCGTTCGAGAAAGCGCACCCGGCCGTCACGGTGAAACCAATCGACTACGACGGCTCATCCACGCTGGCGACTCAACTGGATCAGGGTGCGCCTGCCGATGTGTTCGCCTCCGCCGACCAGGCGAATATGGACAAGGTTTCCAGCCTGATCAACGGATCATCGACCGTGTTCGCGAGCAACACTCTGGAGATCGCGGTGCAACCCGGCAATCCCATGAAGATCACCGGGCTTTCCGACCTCGCGAACCCTGCATTGCAAGTGGTGTTGTGTGCCGCGCAGGTGCCTTGCGGCACAGCGTCACACACGCTGCTGGGCGCCGACGGCATCTCCGTCAAGCCGGTCAGTGAGGAACAGAACGTCACGGCGGTGATCACCAAGGTGAAATCTGGCAACGCGGATGCCGGGCTCGTCTATGTCACGGACGTCAAAGCCGCCGGGTCCGCCGTCGATGGGGTGAAGATCCCAGACGCGAACAAGGCCGTGAACAAGTACCCCATTGCCGCGCTGACTGCTGCACCGAACCCGGCCGCTGCCGCCGCATTTGTCACATTCGTGCTATCGCCCGCCGGGCAGAAAGTGCTCGCCACGTACGGCTTCGCAGCGCCGTGATAGGAAGGGTTCCGCGGCTTCTGTACGTCCCGGCGGTCATCGGGCTGGCACTCTTGATCCTCCCGATCATCGGGCTGCTGTTCCGCGTCAATTGGGCGACGGTGCCGCAGGCGATCACCTCGCAAGCCGCACGCGACGCGCTGTCGTTGTCACTGGTGACCGGGAGCATCGCGACGATCATCTGCTTCCTGATCGGCGTTCCTCTCGCGCTCGTCATCGCCCGCACCCGCACCCGGCTCGCCGGTGTGTTGCGCGCACTGACCACCCTGCCCCTCGTGCTGCCCCCGCTCGTCGGTGGTATCGCGTTGCTCTATCTGCTCGGCCGCACCGGTCTGATCGGAGCGTCCCTCGAAGGGTTCGGCATCCGCATCCCGTTCACGACCGCCGCCGTGGTCATCGCGCAGTCATTCGTGGCACTGCCGTTCCTGGTGATCTCGGTGGAGGGTGCGCTGCGCACGGCGGGCACCCGCTACGAGGCCGTGGCGGCCACGCTCGGTGCGGGACGCTGGACCACGTTCCGACGCATCACGCTGCCGCTGGTCACGCCCGGGTTGATCGCAGGAACCGTGCTCTGTTTTGCGCGGGCTCTCGGCGAATTCGGTGCGACGGCGCTCTTCGCCGGCAATGCAGAAGGCGTCACGCGCACAATGCCACTCGCGATCTACACCGCTTTCAACGGCGCCGGCGTGAGCCAGGACTCGGCGATCGCGCTCTCCCTTTTGCTCATCGCGGTCGCAATCACGATCCTGATCGTGATGCGGAGCTGGCGAGCGGATGCCCCGCGTTGAACCCTGCAGCGGTGACCACGCTTCACAACACGCCGGCGTTACGGGCGGACCTGATCGTTACGCGCGGCAGCTTCACGCTCGACGTTGCGTTCAGCGTCGGCGACGGCGAGATATTGGCGTTGCTTGGGCCGAACGGCGCCGGCAAGTCGACTCTGCTCGGGGCGCTGAGTGGGCTCATCGCACCCACCTCAGGCACGGTGACCGTCGCGGGGCGAACGGTCATGAGCCGAATGGCGACCGACCGAACGGCGACCGACCGAACGGCGACCGGGGCGCAGGCATCCGCTCGCCCCATCGCCGTCGCGCCGGAGCGGCGTCGAATCGGGCTGCTCAGCCAGGAGCCGCTCCTGTTTCCACACCTCAGCGCGCTGGAGAATGTGGCGTTCGGGAGACGCGTGCAGGGAATGCCTCACCCCGAGGCGTTGCGCGACGCCGCGGAATGGCTCGAGGCGGTCGACCTCTCCGAATTCGCTGGACGGAAGCCGGCTGCGCTCTCCGGAGGTCAGCAGCAACGGGTCGCCCTCGCTCGTGCACTGGCGGCGCGCCCCGATGTTCTGCTCCTCGACGAGCCCCTCGCGGCACTCGATGTGCAAACCGCGGCCCACGTGCGGCGGCTGCTTGCGGAGCGACTGCGTGCCGCCGGCACGGCTACGATCCTCGTTACCCACGATGTGCTCGATGCGATCGTCCTGGCCGACCGCTGCGCCATTCTGCACGAAGGGCGCATCATCGACGACGGACCGAAAGCTCGAGTCCTCGGGCACCCGAAGAACCAGTTCATCGCTGCGCTCGCCGGAGTCAACCTGGTCACCGGTGTGTCGGATGGCGGGAGCGGCTTGCGTCGACCGGACGGCAGCGTCTTGCACGGCCAACTTGTTGCGAGTCGGCGTGTTGCCGCGGACGATCCGGTGTCCGCCGTGTTCGCACCGTCGGCGATTCACCTGCGCGCGGCCGATTCGACGAATCCCGGCACGGGCAGCGGCGACACCGAATCGCGGCCCAATCAGTTCATCATCACGGTCGCTGCGCTCGAGCCGGCGGCCGGCGGTATCCGGGTCCGCGTGGCCGAGGATGCCGACCTGATCGTCGAGCTGCCGTCGGCGTCGGCCATCGACCTTGAACTGAGCAGCGGTGTCCGACTGCGCGCCTCGATCGAGCCGGATGAGGTGAGCATCCGCCCGGTCGGGCACGACAGCGACTGAAGTGCTCCTCAAGGGCCGCCATACGACTCGTCCAGGGGGCGAGGAGAGCCGTATGGCGGCGGCGTTGCTCCGAGGCGGCGTTACTCCGAAACCGCGTTACTCCGAAACCAGAGTGGCCGCCACGCTGATCGTCGTGCCTGCGAACAGACGCGAGATCGGGCAGAGAGCGGATGCCTCGGTCACGATCGATTGGAACGTTTCGTCGTCGACACCGGGTACGACTGCGGCGACCGTGATGTCGGAGGAGACGATGGTCGGAACGCCGTCAACGGCGTCCAGGGTGACGGTGGATGACACGGTGAGTTTGGTCGGCGTCAGCTTGTGCTCGCCGAGCGTCAGCGACAGCGCCATCGAGTAGCAGGACGAGTGCGCCGCGGCCGCGAGCTCCTCTGGGGAAGTCTTGCCGCCCGGCTGCTCAGTGCGCGCAGCCCAGGTCACCGGCAGGTCGCCAAGGCCCCCGGTCGCACCGGTGATGACGCCGCTTCCGGCAGCGAGGGAGCCGGTCCAGACCGTTTCAGCTGTGCGTGCTGCGATGCTCATGACGCCCACTTTCTTTTAGAGGAATGGTGTGCTCTAAAACTAGCAGAATTGGCCTCGCGCTGGCTATGCTCAGACCATGGACACCGCTTCAGAATCGGTTACCCCTGAACGCCCTGCCCAGCGCCTGTTCGAGCACTACTCGGAGGTCGGCGGGGGTTACGGTGGATATAACAAGGACGACGAATTGTTTGGGTATCGCCAGTCGATTTAGACTCCCACCCGTTCGCAAGAGAACACGCACGCAAGAGAGCACGAGGCACACGTCATGACCGCCACGCTTGTGGACCGCTTGGGTCGGCCGTTGCGCGATCTGCGGATCTCAGTGACGGACCGATGCAACTTCCGTTGCGTGTATTGCATGCCGAAGGAGATCTTCGGGCGCGACTATGCGTTCATGCCGCGTGAGGAGCTTCTGACGTTCGAGGAGATCACCCGCGTCGTGCGCGTTGCCATCGGCCACGGCGTGCACAAGGTGCGACTGACCGGCGGTGAGCCGTTGCTGCGTAAGAACCTCGAAGAGCTCGTGGCGATGCTGAGCGAATTGCGAACGCTGGACGGGCATCCGCTCGACATCGCGCTGACGACGAATGGGTCGGCGCTGGCCGTCAAAGCGCAGTCCCTCAAAGATGCCGGCCTCCAGCGGATCACCGTCTCCGTCGATTCGCTGGACGATGCGACGTTCCGCCGAATGAATGACGTGAACTTTCCGTTGGAGAAGATTCTGCACGGGCTCCAGGTCGCGCACGATGTCGGTCTCGGGCCGATCAAGATCAACATGGTGGTCAAGAAGGGTCAGAACGACCAGGACATCTTGGACATGGCCCGCTACTTCAAGGGCACACCGTATGTGCTGCGGTTCATCGAGTACATGGACGTCGGAACGACCAACGGCTGGCAGCTCGGCGAGGTCGTGCACTCAGACGAGATCGTCAGTCGCATCAACGCAGAACTGCCGCTCGAGCCGATCGACCCCACCTATGAGGGCGAGACCGCCGCGCGCTGGCGCTACCGAGACGGCGGTGGCGAGATCGGTGTGATCTCGAGTGTTTCGCATCCGTTCTGCTCCACCTGCAACCGCGCCAGGATCTCGACGGAGGGCAAGGTGTTCACCTGCCTCTTCGCATCGAGCGGGCACGATCTGCGCGAGCTGATGCGGAACGGATGCAGCGACCAGGAGCTTGTCGATGCAATCGCCGTGCTCTGGGGAGCCCGCACCGACCGGTATTCCGAGTTACGCAGTTCGCTCACTCCCGGCCTGCGCGCGCGCCGCAAGAAGATCGAAATGTCGTACATCGGCGGCTGACGGTGCAACGGCCGATTACAGCCCGACTGTCGCCTATAGTCCGACCCACTCCGAGGTGCCGTCGGTGAAACGTTGACGCTTCCAGATCGGCACCGTGTGTTTGATCAGTTCGACCAGGCGTTCGCAGGCATCGAACGCCTCCGCGCGGTGCGGAGCGGATGCTGCCGCGTACAGCGCGACATCCCCGATCGTCAAACTGCCGACACGGTGCGCGGCCGACACGGCGCGCCCGGTTTCTTCGGTGATCCGCGCGCAGCAATCGGCGAGAAAGCGCTGCGCGTCCGGATGCGCCTGGTAATCCAGCGCAAGCACCGAACGGCCCACGTCATGGTTGCGCACGACGCCGCAGAACAGCACGACGGCGCCGCAGTCGGGGGCTTCGACGGCGGCTCGGATGGCGGCCTCGTCGATCCGCTCGTCGGTGATCAGCGCGAGTGGCCCCCCGGCCGGCGTGCTCAAGTTCGGATCAGTCATGACTTTTCGACTCTAGCGCGCTGCAACCGCGACGGTGTCAGTACCCAGGGCCTTTTCGATGTCAGTGAACGCGCCATCCGGCGGTCGGGCAGCACGGTATGAGCGTATCGACGTACGAGCGTATCGAGACCATGGATTCCGCGACGAGCGGCTGCGCGGCCGCGACTCCGCCGCACGTGGGTGCCGCATGCAGGCTGGAGCAACGGATGCGGGGATCGCCACGTCTTTGGGGGTCGGTTCAGCCTGAATACGGTCCGGTGATGATCGGGTGCCGTTACTCGACCACCATCTTTTCCTCGTTACTCGACAACGGAACTATCCGAACCGACGACTTCGAAAAGGCCCTGATCAGTAGCGGGAACCGACGGTCGGGTCGAGAACCGCAAAGGCGTTGACACCGCCAGCCAGGTAGGAGACATTGTCGTGGCCGAGGCTGCGCATCATGCGCACCGCTTGGAGTGAGCGCGGCCCGACGTGGCAATAGAAGACGACCGGGATGTCGGAGCGCACGGCTCCGGAGTGTTGGAGGAGGTCGCCGAGCGGGATCAACTCGTCATTCGGGATGCGGGAGATCTGCGCCTCGATCGGCTCGCGCACGTCGATCAGTTGCACGGGTGCACCGGCCTGCAGCAGTTCGGCGAGCTGCCCAGGGCCGATCGCGGTCGGCAGCGCCTGTGTCACCGCGGCAGCGGCGGGCGCTTCGGCAGTGATGGGCGCTGCGGCCTCGGCAGGCGTTGGCGTGACGCCGCAGAATTGCTCATAGTCGATCAGTGTCGTGATGGGCGCGGCATCCGGAATCGCGCGATAGGGGATCTCGCGGTAGCGACCGGTCAGTGCGTCGAACGTGGTGACGCGCCCGATCAGCGGCTCGCCGGTGCCGGTGATCACCTTGACGACCTCGGTTGCCAGAATCGCGCCGATCGCGGCGCAGACGCCAGGCAGCACGCCGCCGAGCTCGCAGGAGAGCACTTCATCGGCGGCGGGCGGAACCGGGAACAGGTCGCGATAGGTGGGCCCGTACTCGGCCCAAGCGACGCTCGCCTGACCGCTGTAACGCAGGATTGCGCCCCACACGAGCGGTTTGCCCGCGATCGTCGCCGCATCGTTGCTGAGGTAACGCGTCGGAAAATTGTCGCTGCCGTCCACGATCAGGTCGTAGTCGGCGAGGATGCCCATGATGTTGGCGGAGTTCAACCGAATCGGATGCCGCGTGACGACGATCTCCGGATCGATCGTGCCGATCGTGTCGGCCAGCGAATCAACCTTGCGCCGGCCGATGTCGGACATGGAGTGCGCGGTCTGGCGGTGCAGGTTGGACAGCTCGACGACATCCGCATCGGCGATGCCGATGGTGCCGACTCCGGCGCCGGCCAGGTAGGGCACTGCGGCGCTGCCGAGTCCGCCAGCGCCGACGACGAGCACGCGCGCGGCCTGCAACCTGCGTTGCGCGACCTCTCCGAAGCCCGGCAGAAGAAGCTGTCGACTGAATCGGGCCATCCGGGCTGTGGTCAGCGCCGGACCCGGCTCGACCAGGGCTGGCACGGTCACTGCTGCCTCCCTCGGAGCTCGAATGATCTCGCTATCGAGTCTACGTGGCCGGCTACGACCTCAGTCCGGGGGCGGCATGTGCACGGTGTTCCAGTTCGGGAAAGGACTGCAGTACCATCGCGGCGAGGGTGTCCAGAGGCCGGGTCAATGGGTCTGTTGCGGGCAATCCGAATTCGAGTTCGAGCTCGTCGATGGCCGTGCCGATCTCGTCGGGTGCCATCTGTTCATGATTGATGGTGATTCCGATGACCGTGGTGTCTGCGAATGTTTCGATGAGCGCGATTTCGCTGGCCAGGCTCGGCATGGGGAGCGTGGGGAAGTCGTCGAGGAACGCGCGTTTCGGGGCGTGCTGCACGATGACTCCGGCCGGTCGGCTGCCGCGGAGGATGTAGGCGGAGGTGAGGTAGGCCGGATGGCTGAGTGCGCCCTGCCCTTCGATCACGATGACGTCGGGGTCTTCCGCTTCGAAGGCGGCCACAACCTGCGCTTCCATCTCGCCGGAGCAGAACTGCGGAACGACCGCGTCGAGCGCCACACCGTACTTTCCACCCTGGATGAGAGCGGTCTGACCGGTGCCGACCATGACGGCTTTGATGCCGCGGGCGGTGAGCGCTTGCACGAGCAGTGTGGCCGTCGTGCGCTTGCCGATGGAACCGTCTGTGCCGAGCACGGCGATGCGCGGGCAGGTCACGTCGAAGATTCGACCGGAGAACACGTGCAGGTCCTTCTTCTCCTTCGGCCGGCGGATGTCCGTGATGGTCACCCCCGACAGCAGGCTCGCTGCAACGAACTCGGCGTCGTCGTTCAGGAACTCGTGCAGGCCATTGATCAGGTTCATGCCACGGGCGATGCCATCGAGAAGCACGCCACGCTGCGCGAGTGAGAGCATCCCGCTGGCGGGCGCCAGGCCACAAATGAGATAGTCAGGCACGCGACCAGCGTGGCCGATGGCCTCGGGCAGGTTCGCCAGCACGGGGATGCCGTTGGCTGTGTCGTCGAGAATCGCACCGGCATCCGCCCCAGCCTGAGTGCTGTCGATGACACTGAGGATGTCGTAGCGTTCCGAGTATCTGACGAGGCCGTTCGCCGTCTTGCCATCGGGCCGACCGAAGAGCCCTTCACAGTAAATGACTGCCGTCATACCGGCTGTGCCGGGCAAATTGGAGACAGTTGGGGACATGGTCTTCCTCTTTAATCGCTTGCTCTGTCGTCAACAGAGGAGGCGACGGCATCGTGGCCGAGCCTGCACGGCCCAACGGTCAACGAGAAGTCTTCCCTGAAAATCGGCGGAGAGCCGATGGCTGAAACTTATCAGTGGAGTCTGTGAGTCTCGGTCGGCGAAGTTGAGCGCACCCCGTGATCGCCGGGCCGCTTCCTTGTCTTTGGCTGCCTTTGCTGATAGTCCTGACGTATGAGCAGGGTTACGGCGCGACGCCGGGTCACCCGATTAACAGTGGGCGCACCGGCAGTAAAGCGAGAAGACATCTTGGCGGCAGAAGAGCCGTTGGAAATCAGAGTCGGTGGGCGGTCGCTCGCGATCACCATGCGAACACCGGGTAACGACTTGGATTTGGCGGCCGGGTTCCTCGTGTCGGAGGGCGTCATCCAACGCGGCGACCAGTTCGCATCCGCTCGATTCTGTGCGGGCGAATACGGTTCGGCCGAGAACACCTACAACGTGCTGGACGTCACCCTGGCGGTCGGCGTGGCCCCACCGGATCCGACACTCGCGCGCGCGTTTTACACGACGAGTTCGTGCGGGTTGTGCGGCAAAGCGAGCATTGACGCGGTGCGCACGAAGTCGGCATATGAGGTGCGCGACGACCCGCTGGTGATCGGTGCGAAATTGCTCACGACGTTCCCGGATACGCTGCGCGCAGCGCAGAATGTCTTCGACAAGACGGGCGGGCTGCACGCGGCCGCGCTGTTCGATGGGCACACGGGTCAGATGCTGGTGCTCCGTGAGGATGTCGGGCGACACAACGCCGTCGACAAGGTCGTCGGCTGGGCAGCGAAGGAGGGCCTGCTCCCTCTGCGTTCCACCGTGCTGATGGTGTCCGGCCGGGCAAGCTTCGAGCTGGTGCAGAAGGCGGCGATGGCGGGCGTCCCGATGCTGGCCGCCGTGTCAGCGCCCTCGTCGCTGGCTGCGGAGTTGGCAACGGAATCAGGGATGACCCTGGTCGGCTTCCTCCGCGGCGAATCGATGGTGATCTACGCAGGAGCCGAGCGGATCGCGGCTGAAAACGAGGACCAGTCGCGCCAGGGTGCGACTATCGCAGAAGACACGCGTATCAAAGACGACGCGCGCATCACAGAAGGAAGTGCCGCATGAGCATCGACGAGCGCAAGCTGGACGTCATCGAAACCGAGCAAATCGAAGTGACGAAACCGAAGACGTGGGCCGCGGGCATCCCGGGGATCATGCATTCGGTGGGCCCCGCCGTGAAGGAAATGGGCGTTGCTCGCAGCGCAAAACTGCTGACCTCGATGAACCACAAGGACGGCTTCGACTGCATGAGTTGCGCGTGGCCCGATCCCTCGCATCGCAAGATCGCCGAGTTCTGTGAGAACGGTGCGAAGGCGGTCACATGGGAGGCGACGCCGGTGACGGTGCCGACGACTTTCTGGGCGGAGCATCCGATCGACGATCTGCTGACCCGCTCGGATTACTGGCTGGGTATGCAGGGTCGGTTGATGGAGCCGGTCTACAAGCGTGCGGACAGCGACCGGTATGAGCCGGTCAGCTGGGAAGACGCGTTCCGCATCATTGCAGACAAGCTCAATGGACTCGATTCTCCTGATGAGGCTGCGTTCTACACGAGCGGGCGGGCGTCGAACGAGGCGGCGTTCGAGTATCAGACGTTCGTGCGGGCATTCGGCACGAACAACCTGCCGGACTGCTCGAACATGTGCCACGAATCCACCGGCGCCGCCCTGGGCGAGGTGATCGGAGTCGGCAAGTGCACCGTCAGCTATGACGATTTTGCGAAGGCTGATCTGATCATCATCATGGGCCAGAACCCCGGCACCAACCATCCGCGGATGCTGACCGCGCTTGAAGAGGCGAAGCACGCTGGTGCAAGCATCGTCGCCATCAATCCGTTGCCGGAGGCCGGACTGATGCGGTACAAGAACCCACAGCGGGTCAGCGGCTGGATCGGCAAGGGCACGGGCCTGGCAGACCAGTTCCTGCAGATCCGCCTGGGCGGCGACATGGCACTGATGCAGGCGGTGAGCAAACGCGTACTGGACGCTGAGGACGCGCACCCCGGCACGGTGCTCGACCAAGCCTTCATCGACCGCTACTGCCAGGGTTTCGACGAACTGAAGGAGCATCTGTCACACCTCGACGAGCAGGCCGTGCTTGACGCGACGGGGCTCACCCGCCGCGAGATCGACGACTTGGCCGGGCGCTACATGAAGGCAGACAAGGTCATCATCACCTGGGCCATGGGCCTGACCCAGCACAAGAAAGCTGTGCCGACGATCAAAGAGATCATGAACCTGTTGCTCTTGCGCGGCAACATCGGCAAGCCGGGCGCCGGGGCATCCCCGATCCGCGGTCACAGCAACGTGCAAGGGGACCGCACGATGGGCATCTGGGAGAAGATGCCGTCGGCGTTCCTCGACGCGATGGAAAAGGAGTTCGGGTTCGCCGTTCCGCGTGAGAACGGAGTCGACAGCGTCGACGGCGTTCGCGCGATGGCGGACGGCAAGATCAAGGTGTGGATCGCGCTCGGCGGAAACCTCGTCGCGGCGATCTCAGACACGAAGGCGGCTGAGGCCGCGATGCACGGCACCGAGATGACCGTTCAGATCTCCACCAAGCTCAACCGGTCGCACGCCGTGATCGGCACGGAGGCCCTTATTCTGCCGACGATGGGCCGCACGGAGATCGACAGGCAGGCGTCCGGGGAGCAGTTCGTCTCGGTCGAGGATACGGTTTGTGCCGTGCATCCGTCGTGGGGCAAGGTCGACCCGGTGTCGCCGCATCTGTTGAGCGAAGTCGCGATCGTGTCGCGGCTTGCCCGCGCGGTTCTCGGCGACAAAGTTCCCGTCGACTGGGCCGCATTCGAGCATAACTACGACACGATCAGGGAGCACATCGGCCACGTGGCACCTGGCTGCTCGGATTACAACGAGAAGATCCGCCAGGATGGCGGATTCGTCCTCCCGCATGGGCCGCGTGACTCGCGCACCTTCCCGACTGCGACCGGCAAGGCCATCCTCACGGTCAACGAGCTCGAAGCGATCGAGTGCCCGCCCGGACGGCTACTACTGCAGACGATGCGAGCGCACGATCAGTTCAACACGACGATCTACAGCCTCAACGATCGGTATCGCGGCGTGAAGAAGGGGCGCGATGTCATCTTCGTCAACCCCAAGGATCTCGCGGAGCTCGGCCTCGTCGACGGGCAGATGGTCGACGTCTACAGTGAGTTCCGTGACGACGTGGAACGCGTGTGCCGCAACTTCCGGGTGATCTCCTACCCGTCGGCTCGCGGATGCGCGGCTGCGTATTTTCCGGAGGCGAACCCGCTCGTGCCGTTGGACAGCACGGCGGAGGTCAGCAACACTCCTGCGTCGAAGTCCGTGGTCATTCGGATCGAGCCGGCGGCGGCGATGGTCGCCTAGCCGCTCGGCACACCACGCGAGAGACAGGTTGACCCCCGGAGGCCGAGGCACACGAGTCGATGTTGGGGTTGAGTGCCGTTTATCGGGTTCTCGCGGCACGTGTGTCACGCCATCCGGGGGTTCACTCCGACGCTAGTCGCTCGGCAGGCTCGTCGCCAGCATCGTAAGGCAGAACCGTTAGTTCTTGACGGCTCTGGTCGGACGCGCTGACGCACTACGCGGTCGTCGAGGAGAGACCCGCCCCTGCCGCCGCCGTGATTTGTCGCAATTCGCGGCGTGACGCAATGCCGAGCTTGCCGAGAATGTTGCGCACGTGAAAGTTGACCGTCGTCACAGACACGTAAAGCAGTTCGGCTACTTCGCGATTGGTCAATCCCGTCGCGATCGCGTGCGCGACCTGTCGTTCGCGCGTGGTTAACGAGGCGAACGGATCGACGGGCTGCTGCTCTGTGGGGACTCCCGCGCGCGGATGCGTCGAGTTCTCGTCGCGGAGGTGTTGCGACTCGGCGTTGCAGCGCGCGAGATAGGGGGCAGCCCCCAGTCGACGGAAGGTCGCTGCAGCCGCCGCCAGCGCGGCGAAGACTTCTGCTGTGCGGCCGTTTGCACGGAGGAGTCTGGCGTAATCGAACTGCGCGATCGCAAGCGGAAACGGATGCTGCGCCGCAGCGGGCTCCGCGCACGCACGCTTGTAGCAGGCGGCAGCCTGTTCCAGGCGCCCCTCAGCCTCCGCGACGCGACCCTGCAACCACGCCAGCGATCCGTAGGACGGGAGCCAACGCGAGCCCGGCTCGGCGCACTGGGCAAGCAGCTCGCGCGCCTCCGCGGCACGTCCGAGCCGCACGAGCGCGTCGATCTGATAGGTGAGCGGCCCGCGCGTCGATCCGGGTGCAACGGCGCGCGCTTCTGTCGCCGCAAGCTGCTCGGTTGCGGAGCCGAGCGCGCGCGCGAGTTCCGCATTCGCGATGATCTCAAGGTCGGGGTCGTACGGGCTTGCGGGCCCGCGATGGGGCGCCTCGGCGGCGGATTGCAGATGCTCGGCCACGGCATCCCGTTCGCCGCGTGCAGCACGCACGAAGCTCGCGACCCGAACGGCAACAGGCCAGCTGGACAGATCCGTCTCGTCTAGGGCGAACGCGACTGCGGTGTCGGCGACCGTGACAGACTCATCCCAATCGCCGAGGAGGAACAGCACATGGGCGTAGATCGCGCGGGCCAGGCCGGCGGTCCAGCTGCTCGGGAAGCGCCGAATCAGTGTGTTCGCGCGCGCAGGTCCCCGCCGCGCGCGGACGAACTCACCGGCCGCCATCAAGACGGCTGCCTGGCTTACCAGCGCGTCGATGACTGCGGGGGAATCGGCCGCGGAGCGCAAAAGTGAGTCAAGTTCTGCCATGGTTTCACGCAACAGCTGCGGATCGCCGCTGTAGCGGGCGGCGGCGAGTTGCCAGCCGAGCAATCGCAAAAGGTTTTGCTCCGGATTGACCATCCACCGCAGCGACGGGTGCGTCAGTTCCTCGCTGCGGGACGGTGACGCCTCCAGCAGTAGGCGAGCCGCGTGCACTTCGTCGACGACCGGCTGAAAGTCGCGCGCGGCCAACAGCACCATCGGGATGTCGCCCGCAGCGTGGGCTCGCACGGCGCGCAGGTCCGGACCGTCGCCAGGGGCGGCGACCGCGGCGCGCGCGCGTTCGAGTCCTCCGGCAATGTTCCCGGTGAGGGTGAATAGTTCAGCGAGGACGACATCGCGCACCGTGCTCGGCGGTAGTTGCTGAAGATCCGGCATCAAATCGAAGATCCGCTCCTGCTGTCGCGTGCGCATCGCCAGTATCCCGATCGATAACAGGCTGCGTTCCCGCTCCGGACCGGCGAGTGCGAGTTGCACGGCGGAACGCGCGTAACTCATGGCCTGGTCGGCGTGCCCGAGTTCCGCAGCATCGTGACTTGCCGCCATCAGATCCTCGATCAGGTTCGAGTCCGCATGCTCGGCGGCCTCGATACGGTGGCGCAGGGCACGGTGTCCGGTCAATACGGCGGCCGCGCTGTCATGGATGGCTCTGCGTCGCTGGAGCGTAAGTTGCCCACCGATTGCGTCGGCCATCAGGACATGCGCAGGTTGCACCATCGTGGGCCCGCCGCGCTGCACGATATCGATCAGGCCGAGGACGCGCGCGGTGTCGACATCTGTGGCCTCACCAAGTGCTTCTGCGACAGTGCTGAAGACGGCGATCGGTGCGGGATCGCGCAGCACGGCGATGATCTCCGCTGCGGACCGCGCCGGAGCATCCGCCCGGGCCAGCGTGGCCGCCGCGGTCGAGGCGAGCGGATAGACGGCCGGAAGCGCCACCTCGACGTCCGCCGGATGCAGTGCCTGCGTGACACTGTCCCCGGCGTGCCGCAGCACCATCGTCAGGAGCAGAGGGGACCCGTCCGTCATCGTCACAAGGCGTCTGGCGGTGCGCCGGGAGATGTTGCGGCCCAGATAGGCAAAGGCCAGCGACTGCGTCTGTTCGATCGTGAACGGGGCGAGCTCGAACCGCGCACTCCGGGTCGGAGCGGTCTTCGATAGGGCGGTCAAGGCATCCGTGAGGTCGCCTGAGTCGGGACGCCCGGCTGCAATGAGGAGCACCGGCTGACGGTGCAATCTGCGAATGACGAAGCGCAGCGCCCTTGCAGACGCGGTATCGACCCACTGCACATCGTCGATGACGATGCAGATCGGGGTGGCGCGGCCGTCGAGAGTGTCGAGCAAGTGGCGGCCGACGGTAATCGCGTCCGCACCCTGATTTCGCGGTTTCGGGCGTGTTCCCAGGGCCGTGCTCAAACCGGATGTCAGCGCATCAACGGTCGAGAAGCTCAAGTCGGACTCGAACGAGTCCGCCTGCGTGCGCACGATGGTCCAACCATCCAGACTGCCGCACACCAGCCCGAGCAGAGTTGTCTTTCCGAGTCCGGCGGCACCGCTTATGAGCACGGTTCCGCCTTCGGCACGTGCGTTTTCCGCAGTCCGGAGGATGGCGTCGCGCTCGCGCTCTCGTGCGACGACGACGGCACCATCGGCACGTCGGCCGGCATCCGGCATCGCGCCATCCTTCCCCATAGGCCGTGAATACACTGTGCAGTGAATGCAGAACTCACTGTGCGGGTGCGGCGATTCTGCCGACCCCCCCTCTTTAGAATTTCACACCAAGGTGAGAGGTTTGCAACCTCGCGTTACGTGGCGTGTCTGCCAATCTGCAGTTCTGCCGCTGCGGAAGCCGGCAGTGCGGCCTGGCCGCCGTCTTATCCGCCGCCACCTGAGACCCGTAGGCTTGAGCGTTGTGGCCCACCTTCTCGGAGCGGAATCGCTCCACCTCGAATACCCGACGCGCGTCATCTTCGACGACGTCACCGTCGGGTTGAACGAGGGCGATCGGGTCGGCGTGGTCGGTCGCAACGGCGACGGCAAGTCGACACTCTTGTCGCTGCTTGCCGGCCGCATCCAACCGGATTCCGGGCGGGTCACCCGCCGCGGCGGCGTGACGCTCGGCATGCTGGACCAGGCGGATGAACTGGACCCGGACATCATCGTCGGGCCCGCCATCGTCGGCGATCGCGCTGAGTATGTGTGGGCGGCCGATGCCCGGGTGCGCGATGTGCTCGCCGGACTGGTCGGCGGCATCCCATGGGATGCGCGCCTCGGCGACCTCTCGGGCGGGCAGCGCAGGCGGGTCGCGCTCGCCGCGTTGCTGGTCGGCGATCACGACGTGCTCTTTCTCGACGAACCGACGAACCACCTGGACATGGAGGGTGTTGCCTGGCTCGCCGGGCATTTGAAGACGCGCTGGTCGGCGAACTCTGGCGGGCTGGTGGTCGTCACGCACGATCGGTGGTTCCTCGACGAGGTGTCAACGGCGACGTGGGAGGTGCACGACCGGATCATCGAGCCGTTCGAGGGCGGCTACGCAGCCTACATTCTGCAGCGCGTTGAGCGTGACCGGATGGCTGCGGCCTCCGAATCGAAGCGACAGAATCTGATGCGCAAGGAGCTCGCTTGGCTGCGCCGGGGTGCTCCGGCGCGCAGCACGAAGCCGAAGTTCCGCATGGATGCCGCGTACGAACTCATCGAGAACGAGCCGCCGCCCCGCGACTCGGTGGCACTGTCGCAGCTGGCCGTGTCACGGCTTGGCAAAGATGTCGTCGACCTGATCGGTGCAGGGGTCGAGTTCGCCGTCGAGGGTCAGCCGCTGAAGACCGTGCTGCGCGACGTCGAATGGCGGATTGCGCCGGGGGAGCGCACCGGCATCCTCGGGGTGAACGGGGCAGGCAAGTCGACGCTGCTGGCTCTCGTTGCGGGAACACTTCAGCCGACGAGTGGGCGGGTCAAGCGCGGCAAGACGGTGAAGATCGCGGCGCTGAGTCAGCAACTCGGCGAGCTCGAAGACATTCTCGACGAGCGGGTCAGCACCGTGGTCGGCCTGCAGAAGCGTTCGTATGTCGCTGGCGGGAAGGAGCTCACGCCCGGCCAGCTGCTGGAGCGGCTCGGTTTTTCCAGCGCGCAACTGTCGACACCGGTCAAGGATCTCTCCGGTGGGCAGAAGCGCCGGCTGCAGCTCTTGTTGATCCTGCTCGACGAGCCGAACGTGCTGATCCTCGACGAGCCGACCAACGACATGGACACGGACATGCTCGCGGCCATCGAAGACCTGCTCGACTCCTGGCCCGGCACGCTGCTGGTCGTCTCGCACGACCGGTATCTGATCGAGAGGGTAACCGACAATCAGTACGCGGTGATGGATGGCGCGTTCCGTCATCTGCCCGGAGGTGTGGAGCAATACCTTGCGCTGCGCGGAGTGGCTGTTGCGGCCGGCGTGGCGGCGGATGCTTCGGCCGGGGCGGCGTCTGCGAAGACCGGGGCAGCGGCATCCGCGGGTTCGCATGGTTTGTCGCTGGGTGGCGCGGAGCGACGCAGCGCAGAGAAGGAGCTGTCGTCGATCGATCGCAAGCTGTCGAAGCGCGCGATCCAGATCACGGCGGCGCATGAGCGACTGGCCGAGCACGATCAGAGCGACTACGAGGGCCTCGGCTCATTGACGGATGCGCTGCGGGACCTCGAGCGTGCGGTCGCCGAGCTCGAGACCCGCTGGCTAGAACTCTCCGAGGCGCTCGAGCACTGATCTGTACTGCTCCCTTCCACTGAGTTGCCTGAAATGACCCTTCGTGGGGTAACTCAGTGAGCTCTGGAGATCCGCGGGGTCGGTTTGACTCGGCGGGCCGCCAGTGGTTACAGTGCCGCTATGGGAAATCGTTGGTATGCGTATTTTGCGTTGGCTCTGGAGGAGCCGACGGTCTAAAGCGCAGACCTCTTTTTCCTTCAGAGCCAACGGGCAGGAACATTGTGTTCCTGCCTTTCGCCATTAACGGGCGGGTTGGCCGGATGTGAAGACAGGCCCCGCCGGAAAGTCGGACGTCATGTCATCAACACAGAATCTGCGGGTCAAGCGCATCGAATCGCTTCCGTTGCCGCGCGAGCTTGCGGCGCAGTTGCCTCTCACGAGTCGGCGGGCGGCCCTGGTCGAACGCAGCCGCACCGAGATCGAGGCAATTCTGCGCGGTGAGGACGACCGTCTGCTCGTCGTCGTCGGACCGTGCTCCGTTCACGACCCTGTTGCAGCGCTCGACTACGCGCGTCGGCTCGCGGCCGTCGCCGAAACGCACCGCGACAAGCTGCTGATCGTCATGCGTGTCTACTTCGAAAAGCCCCGATCCACCGGCGGCTGGAAGGGCCTCATCAACGACCCGTACCTTGACGGCACTCATCGTGTGGCAGATGGCCTGCGCATGGCGCGCACGCTGCTGCTCGACGTGCTTGACACCGGTCTTCCGGTCGGCTGCGAATTCCTCGAGCCGACGAGCCCGCAATACATCGCGGATGCCGTCAGCTGGGGCGCAATCGGCGCGCGAACGACCGAGAGCCAGATTCACCGACAACTCGCATCCGGACTGTCGATGCCTGTCGGATTCAAGAACGCGACCGACGGCAACGTGCAGGTCGCCGTCGACGGCTGCACGGTCGCGAGCCAGAGCCAGGTGTTCTTCGGGGTCGACGAGGATGGCGCTGCCGCCGTGGTGTCGACGAGCGGCAACGAGGCGACCCATATCATCCTGCGCGGCGGGCGTGGCGCGCCCAACTACAGCACGGCGGATGTCGCGGCTGCGGTTGCGCTCCTCGCTCGCGCCGGTCGACCGGGCCGAGTTGTGATCGACGCAAGCCATGCGAACAGCGGCAAAGATCACCGACGGCAGGTGCGCGTCGCGCACGAATTCGCCGACCAGATCGCCGCAGGCGAGCCGATTTCCGGAATCATGCTGGAAAGTTTCCTCGAAGCCGGCAAGCAGACTCTGACCGATGCGGGACTGTCCGGGCTTCGCTACGGCCAGAGCATCACCGATGCCTGCATCGGCTGGGACGACACCGTCGCGCTTCTCGAGGCGCTCGCGCGAGCATCCGCAGAGCGTCAGTCGAACGAGCGCCAGTCGAACGAGCGTCAGTCGAAGTCGAGGCTCAGCGTGCGTAGCAGTGAGGCGAGCCGGTGCTGATCGGCGGGGGTGAGGGTCGAGAGCAGCTCGGTTTCCGCGTCGAGTAGGCGTGTGATCGCGGCGTCGACGCGGATCAGCCCCTGGGGCGTCATCCGCACCAGGATGCCGCGGCCGTCGTGCGGGTCGGTCTGGCGTTCGACAAGCTTCCGCTCGACGAGCCGGTCGATGCGATTGGTCATCGTGCCGCTGGAGACCAAGGTCTGCTGCAGCAGTGCCTTCGGGCTGAGCTGGTACGGCGCCCCCGCACGGCGAAGCGCGGAGAGCACGTCGAACTCCCACGATTCGAGATCGGAGCGCTCAAAAGCTCCGCGGCGGGCCCGATCGAGGTGTTTGGCAAGGCGGCCGACGCGCGAGAGCACCTGTAGGGGAGAGAAATCCAGATCGGGCCGCTCACGCAGCCAGGCGTCGACGATCCGGTCCACCTCGTCGCTGCCGCTTGTCATCCCCCCATTATCGTGTGTGCGACGCAGCGCCGTTGATCTGGCAAACTTGATGACGCGTGGATTGAG
Source organism: Microbacteriaceae bacterium (assembly GCA_036510655.1). Classification (GTDB taxonomy): domain Bacteria; phylum Actinomycetota; class Actinomycetes; order Actinomycetales; family Microbacteriaceae; genus Rathayibacter_A. The sequence continues at coordinate 70,288 of DATCDQ010000113.1, forward strand.
AGTCGGCGCGATCCGCCTTGGTGTAATGGCAGCACGACAGCCTTTGGAGCTGTTAGGTCTAGGTTCGAGTCCTGGAGGCGGAGCGACGGAAAACGACGCAGGATAAGGAATCCCATGACAGACAGCTCACTCGCCATCGTCATCCTGGCAGCTGGTCAGGGTACTCGGATGAAATCGGCGACACCGAAGCTGCTGCACGAGCTGGCCGGCGTTCCGATCATCAGTCACGTACTCGCGACGGCGCGGGCGCTGGATGCCGCGCAGGTGATCACGGTGGTGCGTCACGCGCGTGAGCGTCTGGTCGAGGTGATCTCTGCCGAGCTTCCGGGCAGCGCCATCGTCGAACAGGACGAGATCCCGGGCACCGGCCGCGCGGTTGAACTGGCTGTCGCCGCACTGCCGACGAGCTTCGCCGGTGACGTTCTCGTCGTGAACGGCGACGTGCCATTGCTGAACGCGGCCACCCTGTCGAATCTCATCGATGCGCACCGCGCGGGTGTCGCGGCCGCGACGATCTTGTCGACATTCCCGGCGGATGCCACGGGCTACGGTCGCATCATCCGCACCGGTGACGGTGCGCTTGACCGCATCGTGGAGCACAAGGACGCCACGGATGCCGAGCGGGCCATCTCCGAAATCAATGCCGGCGTTTACTTGTTCGGCGTCTCCACACTGCGTGATCAACTGGCTCACCTCACGACGAATAACACTCAGGGTGAGAAGTATCTGACGGACATCATCGGCCTGCTCAAGGCTGCCGGCAGCGAGGTCGACGCGCTCTCGGTCGCTCAGTCCTGGCTCGTCGAGGGCATCAACGACCTGGCGCAGCTCGCAGACGCGGCCGCGAAACTCAACGCGCTCATCGTGCGCGGCTGGCAGCTGGACGGTGTGACCGTGCAAGACCCGGCAACGACCTGGATCGACCTCAAGGCGAAGCTGGCGCCGGATGTCACGGTGAAGCCGGGAACGCAACTCCTCGGCGCAACCGTGATCGAGCGCGGCGCCACGATCGGGCCGGATACCACTCTGGTGGACTGCGAGGTCGGCGAGAACGCCACGGTGAAGCGCACGGACGCAACGCTCGCGGTGATCGGCGCAGGCGCGTCCGTCGGTCCGTTCTCCTACCTGCGACCGGGGACCGTGCTCGGCGCGGACGGCAAGATCGGCACGTTCGTCGAGACGAAGAACTCGACGATCGGCGTCGGAACCAAGGTGCCGCACCTCAGTTACGTCGGCGATACTGTCATCGGGGAGTACACCAATCTCGGTGCGGGTGCGATTACCGCGAACTACGACGACGTCACGAAACATCACACCGAAATCGGTTCGCATGTGCACGCAGGGTCGCACAACGTGTTCGTCGCCCCCGTTAGAATTGGTGACGGAGCGAAGACGGGGGCAGGCACAATCGTCCGCAAGGACGTGCCGGCCGGCGCACTCGCAATCACTGTTGCATCGCAACGGAACATGACCGGATGGGTCGCGGCCCACCGGGCAGGCACCGCTGCGGCAGAAGCGGCGGAGACGGCAGAAGCGGCAGAAAACGAGGCGTAGGCTCCGGCAGCGCGAGCATCCGGAGAGAAACGGGGAATCTCAGTGTCCGGAATCAAAGCCATGGGCCAGAAACGGCTCGTCCTCATCTCGGGGCGCGCCTATCCTGAGCTCGCGCAGGCGATCGCCGATGAGCTCGGCAGCGAACTCGTCCCGACAGATTCCCGTACGTTCGCGAACGGCGAGATCTATGCGCGCTTCGATGAGAGCGTTCGCGGCAGTGATGCGTTCGTCATCCAGTCGCACACCTCGCCGATCAACGAGTGGCTGATGGAACACCTGATCATGGTGGATGCGCTCAAGCGCGCGTCTGCCAAGCGGATTACGGTCGTTGCACCGTTCTACCCGTACGCACGTCAAGACAAGAAAGGCCGCGGCCGCGAGCCGATCTCGGCCCGCCTCATCGCGGACCTGTTCAAAGTGGCAGGCGCAGACCGGATCATGTCAGTCGACCTTCACGCAGCGCAGATCCAGGGCTTCTTCGACGGCCCCGTCGACCATCTGTTCGCCATGCCGGTGCTGCTCGAGCACTTCCGCGCAAAGCTCGACCCGTCGACGTTGACGGTCGTCTCGCCCGACATGGGCCGGGTGCGCGTTGCCGATAATTGGAGCGACAAGCTCGGTGCCCCGTTGGCCATCATCCACAAGCGCCGCGACCCGCTCGTGCCGAACCAAGTGTCTGTGCACGAGATCGTCGGAAACGTCGAGGGTCGCGTCTGCCTGCTCGTCGACGACCTGATCGACACCGGCCGCACTATCGTGCACGCCGCCCGGGCGCTGAAGGAGGCCGGCGCAACGTCGTGTGTCGTCGCCGCCACGCACGCCGTCTTCAGCGGCCCGGCCATCGAGATTCTGCAGTCGGATGTGATCGACTCCGTCGTCGTCACGGACACGCTTCCGGTGCCCGAAGAGAAGCGGTTCCCGACTCTGACCGTGTTGTCGATTGCTCCGCTCCTCGCGCGGGCGATCGAGCAGGTGTTCACCGACGGCTCGGTCACGTCGATGTTCGACGGGGCCGCGTAAGCCGTTCGGCGGCTATTCCTGCCCCGCGCGGTCTTCCGACGGGACTTCGGAGCGATCTTCGGATGCCTCGAGCTCGTCGACCAGACGGGAGAGCGCGGGGAGCGCGCCTAACACCGACCGCCGGTCGACAGCACCCAGTTGCTTGAGGGCGGCGCCGAAGCGTCGTTCGTGGGCATGGAGCCAGTCATCGAGCACGGTCCGGCCGTGAGTGCTCACGTTGAGTCTGACGGCCCGGCGGTCCGTCGTGTCGACGTCACGAACAACGAGGTCGGCCAACACCATCTGTTGAATGAGCGTGCTCACCGTGTTCTTTGCCAACCGGTGGTGCTCGGCCAACTCATTCACGCGCTGACCAGGTCGTGCGACCAAGCCCTGCAAGATCTCGACCTGAGCCATCGGCAGTGACTCCCAGGAGTATTCACTGCGGATGCTCGCACGCAGCGTTCGTCTTAGCCGGGTGATGATGAGGGTCAGCAACCACGCGTCGGATGGGCCGGCATTGTTCGCAGGACCCTCACTCATGCTTCGATGCTAGCAACAAAAGATCTGATATAGACTAGTTCTGTGCCAGAACTAATGCGTAAGAGCATACCGACGTGATGAACTTCAAGGCGTTGTTTCTCGTCGAGCCGGCACGCCCTGCAGCGATTCGTCGGCTGCCGAATGCCCGCTGGTTAGCGGTGGGCACCGTCTGCGTCGGCGCATTCATGGGGCAGCTCGACGCCAGCATCGTCACGGTGGCGTTGCCGGACATGCATCGGAGTCTCGGCGTGTCGTTGGGCGCCGTGGCTTGGGTCGCTCTGATCTATCTGCTTGTGCTGGTCGGGATGGTCGCTGCCGTCGGTCGAGTAGCCGACATGGTGGGCCGCAAACTGCTCTATTTGTACGGCTTCGCGGTGTTCACCGCGGCCTCCGTCGGTTGCGGCTTATCCACCACGCTCTGGCTTTTGCTGATCATGCGGGTGCTGCAAGCCGTGGGCGCAGCCATGCTCCAGGCCAACAGCGTCGCACTGATCCGCACCAACGTTCGGCGCACGGAGTTGCGCCGCGCCATCGGCATTCAGGGTGCAGCGCAAGCCCTCGGGTTGGCACTCGGTCCCGCAGTCGGCGGCGTCCTGATCGGGCTCGGCGGCTGGCAGTGGATCTTCTGGATCAACCTGCCGGCCGGCATCCTCGGTCTCGCCATGGGCTGGTTTTTGCTGCCGCGCACGCGAGCCAGAGCGCCGCGTGTTCCACTGGACTGGTTCGGACTACTCACGCTTTTGCCGGCGTCGGCTGCAATCCTTCTGGCGTTTTCGGCCTTCGGGCAGGGTGACCCGGTGCTGCTGGCGATCGGGCTGGTCGTCGCAGGCGTCGTGTTGGGGATGGTCTTTCTGCACCTCCAGCGCACCCGCGATCACCCATTGGTCGACCTGTCGCTGTTCGCTCGCTGGGCGTTCAGCGCGGGGATCCTCTCCAGCGTGCTCAGCTATGCGGTGTTGTTCGGACTGCTGTTCATCACACCCATCATGTTGGAGGCACAATTCGGCGCGACGCCGGCAGCGGCCGGCTTGCAGTTGGCAGTCCTGCCGCTATTCCTGGGATTGACCGCTCCGGCGGCAGCTTTCCTCACCGCCCGGGTTTCCACGCGGCTCGTCACATCCGCAGGGATGGTTGTGACTGCTTTGGGCATCCTGCCCTTGGTGTTCAGCGCCGGATCGCGGCCCATGGTTGTGATCGGGTTGGCCGTCATCGGTGTGGGCCTCGGCATCTTCACTCCCGCGAACAATGCGGCGGTGGCCGGAGCCGGAGCAGATGAGCAAGCCGGCATGGTCAGCGGCGTGTTGAACATGACTCGAGGGCTCGGTACAGCCTTCGGAGTGGCTGCCGCAAGCGCCGTATATTCCTTGTTCGTCGGTGCCGGCTCGACGACGGCGACGATGGTCTTGCTGCTCGTGCTCGCCGCTGCCGCCGCAGTCATCGCGGCGACCGGTAGCCAACGATCGCGCGATCACCAAAGTTAGTGCGTCCGTTCGTCCGCCCGCCCGGCCGCCGCTCGCCCCGTCGAGTCGCGGCAAAGTGTTACAGGTTCCGCGGAATCCGGTAACACTTTGCCCCGACTCGACGGATGGATGCGGTCAGCGCGCGTGGTCAGCGCGAGCGCGCATGCGCAAGCGGATGCGCGTCAGCAACTCCTCCGGACGGTCATACAGTTGACCCTTGTCGATGCGGATGATCTCCCAATCGACGTCAAGCAGTTCTTCACGGCGAACGATGTCGCTGGCCCACTTCTTGGGGTTGGTGCGGTGCCAATCGCCTTCGTACTCCAGTCCGAGCTTCAACTCGGGGTAGGCAAGGTCGATGAGGCGTTGCGTCCCATCGAGCACTCTGACCGGCAGATTGATCTGAGGCTCAGGTAACCGGGCACGCACGATGAGCACGCGCAGGTGTGATTCTGGGCGAGAGCGCGGTCCGGCGCGTGTCAGTTCGATCGCGAGCCTGGCCGTTCGGATGCCGCGACGTCTCGGGTGTTTGCTAACGGCGGCGGCCAGTTCAGCGGACGTGGTGAACGCTGCGGCACCGTGGTAGGGATCCGGCCCTGTGATGAGATAGTCGCCTGCTGCCACGAGATCGTTGAGAGGTAACGTTCCTGCGAGTTGGCACCATACGGCCTCGGGCCCCGCCACCCGGAACTCCTCGAATGTGGTCGTTCGCGCATGCTGAAGCAAGTGGCCGGCGACGCCGACCGCTTGTGGGGGAGCAGCTGGGGCGAGAACGCTCACGTGCAGTTCCTCCTGCGATTCGAGTCGACTGGGCAATGGTACGCCGAAGAGAAGCGCCGCTGTCGAGTGGCTGAAGAACTCGTTCGGCGCCATGCGTGCTTGATAGGCGCGCGCACGAGCGCGCAGCGATCCGTCGCCACCGGCATCCTCACGCACGCCGTGAAAGGGTCGTGCGAGATCGGGGGTACGCAACCGATTACTGCTGAGCCCGAGTTCGAGTGCCTCTGCGACGCTGAAGGGTCGGCCCGCGAGCGGAGGTGGAATCGGTATCGGTGCGTTCATCGCTCCAGAATGCATCAGAAAACGTTACGCACGACAGTTATCCACAGGCTAAGCCGCCCCCACCCTCATCGAGTCGGGCCAAAGTGTTACTGATTTCCGAGGAAGCCGTAACGCTTTGCTCCGACTCGACGGATCGGGGGTGGGAAGGCGCTAGTGCGTCGAGGGCACCGTAACGATCTCGGTGCGGTCGCCGGCCCAGAGGGTGTGGAAGACGCCGTCTTTGTCGACACGCTTGTAGGTGTGTGCGCCGAAGAAGTCACGCTGCCCCTGCACGAGAGCGGCGGGCAGGCGCTTGGAGGCCAACGAGTCGAAGTAGCTCAGCGCCGAGGCGAAGCCGGGAACCGGGATGCCGGAGAGCGCGGCGGTCGAGACGATTCGACGCCAGGCATCCTCGCCGTCTGCGACGGCCTGCGCGAAGTACGGGTCCTCGAGCAGAGAGGCGATGTTTGGGTTGGCCGCGTAGGCATCCACGATGCGGTTGAGGAACTGGGCTCGGATGATGCAGCCGCCGCGCCAGATCTTCGCGATGTTGCCCTTGTTGATGTCCCAGCCGAATTCCTTCGCTCCGGCGATGATCGCGTCGAAGCCCTGCGCGTATGCAACGACCTTCGAGGCGTAGAGTGCGGCGCTCACGTCGTCGGCGAACCCGTCGCCGACACTCACAGGCGTGGGCCGGTGGGTGATGGTCGCCTGCACGGCCTCGCGCTGCTCCGGATGGCTCGAGACGGCTCGCGCGAACACGGCCTCTGCAATGCCGCCGACGGGTACGCCGAGGGCGAGGGCGTTCTGCACGGTCCACACTCCGGTTCCCTTCGAACCGGCCTGGTCGAGCACGATGTCGACGAACGGTTTACCGGTCTCGGCATCGACCTGCTTCAACACCTCGGCGGTGATCTCGATCAGGTAGGACTCCAGAGGGCCGGCATTCCACTGGGTGAAGACATCCGCGATCTCGGCGGGTGCGAGCCCGGCGACCTTGCGCAGCAGGTCGTAGGCCTCCGCGATGAGTTGCATGTCGGCGTATTCGATGCCGTTGTGGATCATCTTGACGAAGTGCCCCGCGCCGTCCGTGCCGACGTGCGTCACACAGGGCTCGCCCTCTGCGACGGCCGCGATCGACTCGAGGATCGGTCCGAGGGTTTTGTACGACTCGACGGATCCGCCGGGCATGATCGACGGGCCCTTGAGTGCGCCCTCCTCGCCGCCGGAGATGCCGGCGCCGACGAAGTGGATGCCGCTAGCACTGATCGCCTTCTCACGACGGATCGTGTCGGTGAACAGTGCGTTGCCGCCGTCCACGATGATGTCGCCCGGCTCGAATCGCTGCGCCAGCTGGTCGATCACGGCATTCGTGCCGCTGCCGGCCTGCACCATGATGATTGCGGTGCGCGGCTTGACCAGCGATGCAACGAAGTCGTCGATGTTCTCGGATGCGACGAACCGGCCTTCCGGATGCTCGCTAACGAGCTCCTCGGTGCGGGCGAACGTGCGGTTGTACACGGCAACCGTGTTGCCCTCGCGGCTGGCCAGGTTGCGGGCGAGATTCGAGCCCATCACGGCGAGGCCGACGACGCCGATGTTTGCTGTTGCTTGTTCTGACACGAGGGAGGCTCCTTCAGGGAGGAATGCTGACGGGGGATAACGCCACCAGCCTATGGCGGGCGCAGCACGTGAGCGGCACCGGAGTGTCACAGTGACGAAATATACGCCTGCGTAACGGCCATGTCCTGCTCACCGAAACCGTGCTCGACCAGGTCGGCGTACACATCCCTCGCCACCGCCAGTTGGGGCGCTGTGGTGCGCGTCGCATCCGCTTCAGCCTGGGCGAAGCCGAGATCCTTGAGCAGAAGCTTGGCCGCGCCCAAGACAGAATAATCCTTCTCGATCAGCCGCTGCGCGCGAGTGTCCAGCATGCGTCCACCGGCGTATCCGCCCTGCAGCACCGGCAGCAATTGCGCCAGGTCGAGCCCGCTGCGTTCCGCGATGACGCTCGCTTCGGCCAGCGCGAGCATGGTCGACGCGACGATCAACTGATTGCACGCCTTGGCGACCTGCCCGGAGCCGAGCGGCCCGAGCAGCACAGCGTTGCCCATCGCACTCAGGATCGGTTGGACGCTCTCGAAGTCGGCGACGGCGCCGCCGACCATGATCGACAGCGTTGCGGATGCCGCGCCCTCCGGCCCGCCGCTGACCGGCGCGTCGATGACGCGAAGCAGGCCTTGTGTTTCGACGGACAGTTGTGCGGTGAGCTCGCGCACACCGGCGGGTGACGACGTCGATGAGATCACCAGGAGAGTGGGGGATCGGATGCCAGCCAGAATGCCCTGCTCGCCAGGCAAGAGGCTGCGCAAATCGGGCAGGTCGGGCAGCAGTGAGAAGATGACGTCGCTCGCCTCAGCCGCGTGTCGCGGCGTCGGGCAGGAGATCGCACCGGCGGCAATGACGCGTTCGAGGCGTTGGGGCGAACGGCTGTAGACCTGCACCGCGGATGCCCGGCGCGATCGGAGAACGTTGAGCGCCATTGGTTCGCCCATGTTTCCGACGCCGAGGAACCCGACGCTGGGTTTCTGAATTTTCGTCTGCTGCTCGCTCGACATGGGGGCCAGTGTACCCAGCGGGTCGTGTGACATGGCCATCCGCCTTCACCGGGCGTGGAGCCATTCGCTACACTGGTCAACAGTTATGGCAATCGCTTGCCAACCGGGCGGCGGCGCTGTGAAACGAGAGTGCAGATGGCGCAGATCGGCGTGCAGGCGATGATGCTCAAGCAGAACTTCGCCGAAGCCGGACCGTTTGAAACGCTTCGGGCGGTCAGCGAGATCGGTTATCACGCGGTCGAGGTCTCACAGATTCCGATGACGTCGAAGAACGTGGCGGCGTTGCAGCGGGCACGCACAGAGCTCGGCATGAACATCGCGGCGCTTTCCGCTGTGGTCGCGGGCGGGCCCGAGGCCTCGAACGACTCGCTTGACGAGGACTTCCACAAGATCGTTGCCGACGCGAAGGCGCTCGACGTGTCCATGATCCGCATCGGCATGCTGCCAGTCGACGCGATGGCCTCGTTGCCGAAGATTCTGGACTTCTGCGATCGCTGCAATGAACGGGCCGCACGGTTGAAAGATCACGGCATCGGTTTGTACTACCACAACCACCACATCGACTTCGGCAAGTACGGTGGCCGCTACCTGCTCGACGTCATCGCCGACCGGGCGCCACTCACGGGCTTGGAGATCGACGTGCACTGGGTGCAGCGCGGCGGGCTTGATCCCGTGGCTGTCCTGAAAAAGTACGCTGATCGCGTCGCGATGGTGCATTTGAAGGACTACCGCATCGGCCGAATTCCCGACCAGGCGTTCGCAGGGCTGGCCGACGGGGACGGCGAGACCTTCTCGCGTGCTTTCGCCGGCATCGTGCAGTTTGCGGAGGTCGGCGAGGGCAACCTCGACTTCACCTCGATCATCGACACCAGCCTGGACATCGGCGCGCAATACCTGCTCGTCGAACAGGACGAACAATACGGTCGCACGCCACTCGAGTGCCTGCAGACGTCGTACGACAATCTGGCCTCGCTCGGCTTTGGCCACCTGTTCGCGACGGAAGGGAATCTGAGATGACCGAACGGTCGAACGCGACCTGGACGCTCAGCGGCTTCGCCGACGAGATCGACCCGGACCCGCGCATCCAGCTTGCCGTTTTACAAGCACTCGGCGCGCGCCACATCGAGGTGCGCAGCGCGTGGGGTGTGAACGTCGTCGATCTCGACGACGATCAGCTCGAGGCACTGCGCGCGCTTCTGGCCGAGCAACAGATGGCTGCCTCGGCAGTCGCCTCACCGATCGGCAAAGTGGACGTCGCACTCGATGCCGACCTTGAGGTTCAGCGATTGCGGCGCGTGATCCGCGTCGCGCACGCACTCGGTACTCCGAACATCCGGATCTTCTCGTTCTTCCGTGGCGATGGCGTGCCGGTCGAGTCCATTCGCGACGACGTACTCGTGCGGATGCGCGCGCTCGCCGATGAGGCGGAGCGAGAGCACGTAACGTTGCTCCATGAGAACGAGAAGGGCATCTACGGCGACGTTCCAGAGCGCGTTCTCGACTTGGTCGAGAGCGTCGGATCGCCCGCGTTGCGCCTGGCCTGGGACAGCGCGAACTTCGTGCAAGTCGGTGTCGCACCGTTCACACATGGGTACGCCATGTTGCGGCCCTATCTGGATTATCTGCAGGTGAAGGACGCCGTCGCCGCAAGCGGCCAGGTCGTGCCTGTCGGAGACGGCGACGGTCAGCTCCTCGAGACGCTCACGGCGCTTCGAGACGACGGTTACGCAGGTTTTGCCTCACTCGAGCCGCACCTCGCGCGGTCATTTGAACTCGGCGGGTACTCTGGGCCAACCGAATTCGGGCGCGCTGCCCGTGCCTTCGCGGGCCTACTGGCTGAGCTCGGGGTGGCGACGAAGTGATGGCCGATAGAGCGTCAACACGTGCACGCAAAGCCGCGGTCATCGGCTGCGGAGACGTCTCGACGGTGCACTTCGGCGCGCTCGCGACCCTGCCGAATGTCGAGTTGGTCGCGGTCTGCGACACTGACGCCGGCCGAGCGGATGCCGCGGCCGCCGCATATGATGTGCCTGCGTTCGCGGACCATCGCGAGTTGCTCTCGTTGATCAACCCGGATATCGTGCACATCTGCACTCCGCACGACACCCATGCGCGGATCGCCATCGACGCGCTCGACGCCGGAGTGAACGTCATCCTGGAGAAGCCGCTTGCCGACACAATTGAGGCGGGGCGTCGCGTCGTCGCGGCTGCGCAACGCAGCAGTGCGAAGATCGCGGTCTGCTTTCAGAACCGTTACAACGCGCCGAACCAGGCGGCGTTCAGGTTGTTGCGCTCGGGCACGCTCGGCGCGATTCTGGGCGGATCTGGCACCGTCATCTGGCATCGCACCGCGGATTACTACGCTGATCGGCCATGGCGCGGCCAGTGGGCGAGCGGAGGTGGAGGACTGCTGATGAACCAGGCCATCCACACCCTTGACCTGATGCAGTGGTTGATTGGCGATGTCGCCACGGCCAGAGGTGGGGTCGCAACCCGACTACTCGGCGACGTCATCGAGGTCGAAGACACCGCTGACCTGATACTTCGGCACAAGAACGGGGCCCGCAGTGTGTTCTATGCGACGCTCGCGAATGTCGTCAACGATGCAGCGACCATCGAAATTGCAACGGAGCAGGCGACGTTGAGTCTGCGCGGTGCGCTGACGGTGCGATATTCGGACGGCCGCGTGGAGAATGTTCGGGAGCGCGAGACCACTACGGATGGCCGCGACTACTGGGGGGTCTCGCACGAACTGCTGATCCGGGACTTCTACGGCCGGCTCGATGACGCGGCACCGTTCTGGATCTCGCCGACCGAGGCACAGAAGACGCTCAAAATCATTCAGGATGTCTATGACCAGAGCATCCCAGACCGGCTCGCAAGCGATTCGATGAACATGAACGCGATGCCATCGCAGAGATCGATGCGCAGGTGGGTGTCGAGGCGTTGAGAAGGAACGTCTACGTGCTGGTTGAGAATCCGGCCGGCGAGATCGGCGCGATCCGCCGCGCGAATAGATCATCACCACGTGGTGGCGCCCGCAGGGCTACGACGACCAGAGTGCCTAGCGCGCGACCTGACGCACTGAACGAGCGCAGTGGCGCCGAAGGCCGTTTTCCCGAACGGGCAGGATGATCGGCAACAGCGACGGGGCGAGCACGCCGAGGGCACCGACGATCTACGACGTCGCCCGGCTCGCCGGGGTGAATCCGTCGACGGTGTCCCGTGCGTTGAGCAAGCCGGGGCGCCTCAACGCCAAGACGGAGAAGCTCATTCTGGCTGCGGCCAAGACTCTGAACTATCGGGTGAACCCGATGGCACGGGCGTTGCCCACAGGGCGCACGAACACGTTCGGGCTGATTGTGGCCGACATCACGAACCCGGTTTTCTTCCCGTTCATCCGCGGAGCCGAGCAGGCGGCGGCGCGGTCCGGCTACACGCTCGTGCTTGCGGAGTCCCGCGAATCCGGCGAACGAGAGATCGAAACCGCAGCGCGCATCGCGCCCTCCGTCGACGGGTTGGTTCTGGTCGCGTCGCGCTCGAGCGACGCCCAGCTCCGGGAGCTGTCCGATCGCAAGCCGCTCGTTGTTGTCAATCGTCGAATCGACGGCGTCGAAACCTTGGTCGCCGATAGCGAACCCGGGATCGATCAGGCTCTTGAACTGCTTGCAGGGCTCGCGCATCGCTCACTCGCGTACCTCTCCGGTCCTGTGGACTCGTGGATGAGTACCGAACGGTGGCGCATCATCGTGGCCAAGGCGCGTCAGCGCGGCATGACGGTCATCGAACTCGGGCCGGGAGTTCCGACCGTGGACGGCGGGCGTGACGCGTACGAGCGGATCATTGCATCGGGTGCCACGGCGGTACTCGCCTACAACGATCTGATGGCTATCGGCCTGCTCCGTGCAGCGCAACAGCGTGGACTGCGCGTGCCGGAACGATTGAGCATCATCGGCTGCGACGACATCTTCGGCGCCGACTTCACAACACCCCCGCTCAGCACGATTCGCACGCCGCTCGCGGTCCTCGGCGAACTGGCCGTGCTCCGAATCCTCGAACGTGTCGCTGGGGCGTTTCCGGGCGATTCCGTTTCCCGAGCGGATGCGCCTGCACCGCTCGCAACTGAGATTATCGTGCGCGGATCAACAGGGCCGGCCGCGCGTTGACGAGGCACGTATCCGCCAGAATGGTGAGCATGTCATCTGAAACCGAGCCGAACGCTGAACTCGACCCGTCGCATCCGCTTGTCGTCGTCATGGGCGTGTCCGGTGCCGGCAAGAGCACGATCGGCGCGTTGGTGGCGGATGCGCTCGGAGTCTCTTTCGTCGACGGTGACGCGCTGCATCCGCTCGAGAATGTCAAGAAGATGGCAGCGGGCACGCCTCTGACCGACGACGACCGGTGGCCGTGGCTGGCGAAGGTCGGTGAGGCGCTCGCTGATGCGGGCGAACGCGGCAGCGGCCTGGTCGTCGCGTGCTCGGCGCTGAAGCGCGCCTATCGTGACGCGATCCGTGGCGAGGCGCCCGGCGCGCTCTTTCTGTTGCTCAGCGGCTCACGCGACGTGCTGTCGAGGCGGCTCGAAGGCCGCAGCGGCCATTTCATGCCGATCAGCCTGCTCGACTCACAGCTGGCCAGCCTCGAACCGCTCCAACTGGATGAGCGCAGTGTCATCGTCGACATCGACGCGCCTGTCGAGCTGGTTGTCGCCGCAGCAGTGATCGGAGTGCGCGCCAACTGAGTGGCCCCGCACTTGTCCGCTGGTCGAGTACGGCAGAACGCGCACGCTGCGCAGTGTAAGCTTGATCCTTGGACTACGGCGAGGGATTGCTTCGCGACTTCCGGACAGCCGGATCGCGGCATCCGTAATCGACGCGGTGGAGTACGGCTTTGCAGCTATTCCTCACGCTGACATGCGTTCGAGTTGAACAACAGATCGAATATCTGGGCTGAGAGCCCGTAACAAGGAGTGCATCACCATGAGTGAGGACAGCAACAAGGTCGCGGCAGAACCGCGCGACAGCTTCGGCAAGGGCGCGGCGCGCAAGATCCGTGCCGCAGGCAAGATTCCCGCCGTGATCTACGGTCACGGCACCGACCCGCAGCACGTGACCCTGCCGGGCCACCAGATCGGCCTGATCCTGCGCAAAGCGAATGCGGTGCTCGAGCTCGACATCGCCGGCAAGAGTCAGCTCGCGCTTGTCAAGGATGTGCAGAAGGACCCGGTGCGCCAGATCATCGAGCACCTCGACCTCATCGTCGTCAAGAAGGGCGAGAAGGTTCACGTCGAGGTTCCCGTGCACCTGACGGGCGAGTCCTACCCCGGCACGATCGCGATGATCGACGTCAACACGCTGCGCCTTGAGGCGGAGGCGACCAACATCCCGGAGCGGATCGTCGTCAACATCGAGGGTCTCGAAGAGGGTCAGCACGTGCTGGCGGGGGACATCCCGCTGCCGACCGGCTCCGTGCTGATCGACGAGCCGGACCTGCTGATCGTCGGCATCACCGTGCCGACAGGCTCTGCCGCCGACGAGGCCGCGGACGCCGCAGTGGCCGAAGCCGCCAGCGAGGCAAGCGCCGCCGCAGCAGCAGAAGCCGCAACAGAGTAGTTCGTCAAGTAGAGCACAGAACAACGTACAGCGGCGGGGTCGGAGCACGAGGCTTCGACCCCGCAGTTGTCTCACGGTTCTGTTCCATGAGGTGACACGAAGATGAGCGAGCAGACCTGGCTTGTGGTCGGCCTGGGAAACCCCGGACCCGACTACGCCAACACCCGTCACAACGTCGGGCAGATGGTGTTGGCCGAGTTGGCGAGCAGAGCGTCCGCGACGTTCAAATCGCACAAGACGAACGCGACGGTCGCCGCAGGGCGCATCGTGCCGGGCGGGCCGCGATTCGTGTTGGCCAAGCCGAACACGTACATGAACGTGTCGGGCGGCCCCGTCGCGCAGCTGCTGCGGTTCTACTCGCTTGAGCCCGATCGGCTGATCGTGCTTCAAGACGAAATCGACATCCCGTTCGACACGCTCAAGCTCAAGTTCGGCGGCGGACACGGCGGGCACAATGGTGTGCGCGACATCATCGCGGCGATCGGCACAGGGGACTTCACGCGCGTACGCGTCGGTGTCGGTCGCCCGCCCGGCAGCCGGGCTGCCGCCGACCACGTGTTGCGTGCCTTCAGCAAGGAAGAGCGCGCTGTTCTGCCTTCGCTGCTCACGGATGCCGCTGACGCGGTCGAGCAGATTGCGCTCGACGGCCTGCCCGCGGCGCAACTGAGGTTCCACACGCTCGAGAAGTAACGAGCGACCGCTACGCTCGGAGCCATGAGACTCTTCACCCGCGAGTGGGGCGACGGCGACCGGTACGCGGTTCTGATCCACGGCGTGATGAGCAGCTCGCGCAACTGGCGCACCACCGGGCCGGCCCTCGCGGAACGCGGCTACCACGTCGTCGCCGTCGACCTGCCTGGGCACGGGCAAAGTCCGCGCGCCGAGCAATACACGACGCAGTTGTTGGCCGACAGCGTGCTGGAGAGCGTTCCGTCGAATCCGGAAGTGGCGCTGGGGCACTCGCTCGGCGGCCTCACTCTGAGCCTGATCGCCGAGCGGTTGCAGCCGACGCGCGCCATCTACCTCGACCCGGCGTTCGATACGCCGGCCATTCCGTGGTGGCAGCGAATGTTGATGCCGGTGATGATGCGACGGCTGCTGAAGGGCAGCACCGATCAGGTTGTGGCGAGGAATCCGCGCTGGGACAGGGAAGACGCACAAATCGAGTCAGAGGACTTTCACGCGTTCGATCGGCGTGTGATGTCTCTCATGGCACAGAAGGGCGCGCTGCGGATGCCCGGTTCAGCGGTCGTGCCGTCGCTGGTAGTGCGAGCAGACACCCGTGGGGTCGTCTCACCCGAGTTGGCCGAACGCCTTTCAGCGGTCGGCTTCGAAGTGCGCACGGTGGTCGGAACCACACACACCATTAATCGGGACGACTTCGACGGCTTCATGCGCGCACTCGACGGGTGGATCTGAGCGATCTGCGCGGAGTGCGGACCATTTGTCGCTTTTCGGGCCGTTCCGCCGACCGAATTCCGCAGGTCAGCGGCCCTGTTGCCCCGAGTGCGCCCACGTGGCCGTTCCGGCGCTCCAATCGGCGCTCAGAATGACCACTCGGGCGCACTCGGCTCGGTGAGCGAGGCCCGACGGCTGCGCCGCAATCGTCGGGCCTCGCCCTGCTCGGGCCTCGCCAGGCCGCTACTCGCTACTCGCCTGCCAGGGACGCCTCCAGCTCGAGTGTGATGGTGATCTTGTCGCCGACCAGAACGCCGCCGGTTTCAAGCGTCGCGTTCCAGCTGAGGCCGAAGTCCTCGCGGTTGATTACGGTCTGCGCGGTCGCGCCGGCCTTGTAGTTGCCGTACGGGTCTGTGCCGAAGCCACCGAACTCGAAGTCGAAGGTCGCCGGCTTCGTGACGCCCTTGATCGTGAGCAGGCCGTCGACCTTGTAGTCGCCATCGTCGACGCGGGCGCCGGTGGAAACGAACTCGATGGTTGGGAACTCCGGCGCGTTGAAGAAGTCGTTCGTGCGCAGGTGGTTGTCGCGATTCACGTCACCGGTAGTGATCGATGCAACGTCAGCGGATGCGGTGACGCTCGAGTCAAGCGGGTTCTCACCGGTCACGAACGTGGCCGAGAACGTGTTGAACTTGCCGCGAACCTTGCTGATCATCATGTGGCGCACGCTGAAACCCACTTCGCTGTGCGCGGTGTCGACGGTCCAGGTTCCAGCCTTGTAGCCGGGGATCTCAGTAGCGGTCGTGGTTGTTGTCATCGGGCAAATCTCCTTGATGGATGGTGGATTGGTTCCATGTACGTTTATGCAAACGCATGGGGCGGTCCGCTATTCCATGCATATCGATATATCTCAGCCGTTCGGCGCGGGAGCGCACCCCGGTGCCGTGTCGGTGCACCCCCGTACACTTGGACGAGTGATCCTTGAGGGCTTGACACGTGCGCTTTCGCGCGCCCAGACATTCGACAACGCCCTTGCGCATGCCGCACGCGACGCGGACTTCTCTCTAACAGACGGCCTACGCGGGCCACTGCTGGCCGGATTGCTCGGCAAGCGACCGGAACCCTCTCAGTCGATGCTCGTCATCACTGCGACAGGTCGCGAATCCGAAAGCCTGCGGGGCACGCTCACCGCGCTGCTGCCGGCTGCCGAGATTCTCGACTTTCCCGCATGGGAGACGCTTCCACACGAGCGGCTGAGCCCGAGCGCCGAGATCGTCGGGCGTCGACTCGAAGCGCTGCGGCGCATGCACGACTGGAACCAGAATGTCGCGGCCGAAATCCCGCAGCGGCCGCTGGTCGTCACTGCATCGGTGCGGGCGGCGCTACAGCCTCTTGCAGACAACCTCACCGAGCGCGAGCCGATCGCGCTGAGTGTCGGCAGCCGTGGCAATGAGCTCGGCGCGATCGCTTCGCAGCTCGTCGACCTTGCGTACGCTCGCGTCGACATGGTCACCCGGCGTGGCGAGTTCGCCGTGCGCGGTGGCATCCTCGACGTCTTCCCGTCCGTGGCCGAACATCCGTATCGCGTCGATTTCTTCGGCGACGAAGTCGAGCAGATTCGAGCATTCTCGGTCGCCGATCAGCGTTCACTGCCGCACGAGGTCAGTGCCGTATCGTTGCCGCCGAGTCGTGAGTTGCTCCTCAGCCCTGCGGTACGGCAGCGCGCTCGCGAGATGGAGCGCGAATTCCCCAATATCGCAGGCATGCTGGCAAAGATCGCCGAGGGCATCCCTGTTGAGGGCATGGAATCGCTCGCGCCCGCACTCGTCGACCGACTCGTGCCGCTGACCCACTATCTTCCCGCGGGCGCGGCGATCGCCGTCATCTCACCCGAACGCGTCGCGTCGCGCGCGGTCAGCTTGGCCGAGACGAACCGCGAGTTCCTGTCGGCGGCATGGAGCGCCGCCACCGTTGGTGCGGCGGCCCCGATCGACCTCGCATCCGGAGATTTCCTCACGCTCGGCGCGCTGCGCGAAGCGGCGCGTCTGAGCGCACCCGGTGATCCGGCTGCCGCGCACCCGTGGTGGACGCTCAGCAGCTTCGATTCTGGCGAAATCCTGCCGGAGGAACGCACGATCGAAGAGCACCTGACGCTGCGCATCGAAGCGGATGCCGTACCCAGCTTCCAAGGAAACGTCACGGGCGCGCTCGACCACATCATGGCGCTGCTGCACGAAGGCTGGCGTGTCGTGATCGCCGCATCCGGCATCGGTCTGGTCGAACGTGCGGCCGATGTACTGGGCGAAAACGGAGTGGCGGCGCGCGTCGTCGAGGACTATCCGGACGACGCGGAGCCCGGCATCGCCTACCTGGTGCGCGCCGTCGTCGACCACGGTTTCGAAGTTCCGAGCGACAAGATCGCACTGATCGGCGAGACGGAATTTTACGGCCGCACGATCGGCTACGACTCGCGGCAGGTGAAGAAACTCGCCGCCCGACGTCGGAACGTCGTCGACCCGCTGCAGCTGAAGGCGGGCGACTACGTCGTGCACCAGACGCACGGCATCGGAAAGTTTGTCGAACTGACACAACGCGAAGTCTCCAGCGGCGGCCGCAAGCCCGTGAAAACCAAGCGTGAGTATCTCGTGCTGGAGTACGCGCCATCCAAGCGCGGATTTCCCGGCGACAAACTCTATGTGCCGACCGACCAACTCGATCTGCTCACGCGCTACGTCGGAGGCGAATCGCCGGCCCTCAGCAAAATGGGTGGCAGCGACTGGTCGCAGGCGAAGGGCCGTGCGCGCAGGGCCGTGCGCGACATCGCCGTCGAACTGGTCAAACTGTATTCGGCTCGGATGGCCAGCAAGGGTTATGCGTTCGGCCCGGATACCCCCTGGCAGCGTGAGCTCGAGGAAGCCTTCCCGTTCGTGGAGACCCCGGACCAGTTGCAGACCATCGACGAGGTCAAGGCCGACATGGAGCGGCCGATCCCGATGGACCGACTGATCTCAGGCGATGTCGGTTTCGGCAAGACCGAGATCGCCGTGCGGGCCGCTTTCAAGGCGGTGCAAGACGGCAAGCAGGTGCTCATGCTGGTGCCCACGACCCTGCTGGTCAAACAGCACTTCGAGACATTCCAAGAGCGCTTCGCCGGGTTCCCGATCCACTTGCGAGCTCTGAGCAGATTCCAAACCGACCGCGAAGCGACCGAGACGATCCGCGGCCTGGCAGACGGCACGGTCGACGTCGTCATCGGCACGCACCGGCTGCTCGCGAACGGCATCACGGTCAAAGACCTCGGTCTCGTCATCATCGACGAGGAGCAGCGATTCGGCGTCGAGCACAAGGACCAACTGAAGAAGCTCAAGACCAACGTCGACATCCTGGCGATGAGTGCCACACCGATCCCGCGCACGCTGGAGATGGCGGTAACCGGCATCCGCGAAATGTCGACGCTGGCGACCCCGCCCGAGGACAGGCATCCGATTCTCACGTTCGTCGGGCCGTCCTCGGATCGGCAGACCGGCGCCGCAATCCGGCGCGAGCTGCTCCGAGAGGGCCAGATCTTCTTCGTACACAATAGGGTCTCGAGCATTAACCGGGTCGCGGCGCATCTGGCGGAGCTGGTGCCTGAGGCGCGCATCGCCGTCGCCCACGGCCAGTTGCCTGAACATATCCTCGAGCAGATCGTCGTCGACTTCTGGGAGCGCAAATTCGACGTGCTCGTGTGCACGACGATCATCGAGACCGGGCTCGACATCGCCAATGCGAACACGATCATCATCGATCGAGCCGACAAGTACGGCCTCAGCCAGCTGCACCAGCTCCGCGGCCGCGTCGGCCGTGGCCGGGAACGCGCGTACGCCTACTTCCTCTACGACGAGAACAAGCCGCTCAGCGAGACCGCGCACGATCGGCTCTCCACGATCGCGGCGAACAACGAACTGGGCAGCGGCATGCAGGTGGCGCTGAAGGACCTCGAGATCCGCGGTGCGGGCAACCTGCTCGGCGGTGAACAGTCCGGGCACATCGCCGGTGTCGGTTTCGACCTGTACCTGCGGATGATCGGCGAGGCTGTTGGCGCGTTCCGCGGTGATGTCGCTGAGGGTCAGACCGAGCTGCGCCTCGAACTTCCGGTGGACGCGCACATCCCGGAGGACTATGTGGACAGCGAGCGACTGCGGCTCGAGGCGTATCAGAAACTGTCCGCGGCGAGTGCTCCGAATGCGGCTGACGAGCAGCTTCAGCAGGTGCACGACGAGTTGACCGACCGCTACGGCGAACTGCCGCTTGCCGTGCAGAATTTGTTCGCCGTGTCGCAGCTGCGACGACACGCCCAGCGGGCCGGCCTCAGCGACGTCGTGGCCACGGGCTCGAACCTGCGGGTTGCGCCAGCGGACCTCGCCGACTCGATTCAGGTGCGACTGAAACGGATGTACACCGGCTCGCGTTACCTCGCAGCCCAGCACGCCGTGCTCGTGCCGATGCCGCGGGTGAATGGCGAGGCGCTCGCCGACGCCGAACTGATCGGCTGGGCGACCCAGGTGCTCGATGCGATCTTCCCCGTCAAGGAGTCTGCTGCGCCCTGAGAGCCTACTGCGCCCTGAGCCGGTCGGTCGCTGAGCATAGTCGACGGGCCGCCGTGTATCAGGCAATCTGTGTTATCTTTACCAGAACAGATGGTGCAGAGGTCGTCACGGAGATCAGGGAGGCGCGATGCAGATCGACATCGACCCGCTGTCCGAGGTGCCGCTCTACCAGCAGTTGCGAGATCGGGTGGTCGAGGGCATCGCATCTGGCCTGCTGCCAACCGGGGAGCAGTTGGCTTCCGTGCGCCAGCTCGCCGTCGCATTCGGCATCAACGTCGCCACCGTGAGCAAGGGCTACGAGCTGCTTCGGCACGAAGGTTTGATCCGCACCAACCATAAATCTGGTTCCGTCATCGCCCGCGGCCCCGCCGACGGTGCGGCGCGCGACGGTTTCGCCGACGAATGGCGCACCCGGCTCACCACCCTGCTCGCCGAGGCCGTAGCGCAGGGTGTCACCCCGGCCCAGATATCCGAGTCCGTGGATTGCATACTCACTGGCTTCACCCGCAAGGAACAAAGTACTGAAGGAGACCGCGCGTGACTTGGTTTGTTCTGTTGTTCAGTGTCGTGATCTGCACGTTGATCGCTGGTCTGCTGTTCGCGATGCCGGCGATCGTGCACCCGACGGTTCCGCTCGGTGTCAGCGTGCCGCACGACCGGGTGGATGACCCCGTCATCCGCGCGGCCGTTCGCCGCTATCGCGTCGCGATCGTCGGATGCTGGGTGCTCGCCATCGTCGGCACGATTCTGCTCGCAGACCAGGTCGGCCTGGCGCTCACCGCACCCGTTCTCGGGCTCGTGGTGCTCGGTGCTGCCTCATATCTGGTGGCGCGGTCATCGATCTCCCGCGCGAAAAGGATCGGCCGTTGGTATGAAGGCGTTCCCGTTCGACTGCGCGCCGACGTCACGGCCCAGGCGTCTCCGCGCCCGCCGATCTGGTGGGCGATCGTCTCCGTGCTCCTGCTGCTTGCCGTTGTTGTGATCGGCATCGCCGCATACCCGAACCTGCCGGAAATGGTGCCCGTGCACTGGAATGCCGCAGGCGAGATCGACGGCGACGCCGCAAAGTCGATCTGGTCCGTGTTCGGACCGGTGTTGATCGGTATGGGTGTGGTCGCGCTCCTGTTCGCAACCTCGTACCTCGGCCGCCTGCCGACGGCGCGGTCCGTGGCATCCGACACGCACGAGCAGGCTGCGCACCGGGTCGATGTGCAACGTCGCTTGCTCGTGTCGTTGCTCGGGCAGCTCGGCTTGGTGGTCACCCTGTTGATCTGCGCGCTGACCGTGACCGAGTGGTTCGCTCCCCACTCGAACGTGCTCTTCGTCGTGTTCCCAATTGTGCTCATCGTGCTCATCGCGGCGATGATCACGGTGTTCGTCGTGCGTTACTCGCGTTCGATCGTGCGCGCGCAGGTTGCGGCGACCGGTGCACACGCCGGCATAGCCGATCTGCCCGACGATGATCGCTACTGGAAGGGTGGCCTGATCTACGTGAACAGGAACGATCCTGCCGTGTTCGTGCCCAAGCGCTTCGGTGTCGGATGGACGGTCAACCTCGGCAGCGCCGGCGGATTCGCGATCGGGCTGCTCTTGGTCCTCGTGGTCGTCGGCGCCATCACGCTGGCTATTGTGACACCTGGCGGCCGGCACTAGCTGCTCTTGGCGGGCGTCTTCGTGCCCTGCGTAGCCGGGTGTGGGTGCTCGCGCCGGTAGCGCCGAGCCAGAGCCGAAACCAGGATGCCGGCGAGAACGATGGAGACTCCGGAGCCGAGCAGCACGGCGAGCGTTCCCTCATCGACCACCTCTTGGCTGTCTCTGAACGCCAACTCGTTCATGAGCAGGGAGACGGTGAAGCCGATGCCGCCCAGCGACGAAATAACGACCAAGGCGCGAAGGCTGATCTTCGGCTGTTGGCCCCGGCGACCGATGAAGGAGCCGAGCCAGCCGCCGAGCGTGATGCCGATCAACTTGCCGACCGGTAGCGCGATCAGGATGCCCCAGAATGGCACCGCCAGCCGGCCAACGGAGACCTGCGGAATCGCGACGAGTGCCGCCGAGAATGCGAACACCGGCAGGATCAGGCCGTTTGACCACGGCTCGAGCGCGTGCGTCACTCGTCGTGCGGGTGTCCGCGCCATGATGAGCCCGAGCACAACGCCTGCGATCGTGGCGTGCACCCCGGAGCGGTAGACGAGCACCCAGGTGAGCACGGCCAGCAGCAGCATGACGACTCCGAGAGGAACACGCATGCGTCCGCGCAGCATCCGGCTGAGCAATCCGAAGGCGATAGCGCTGACGGCGGCGAGCCCCAGCATGCCGAGGTTCGGATTCGTTGTGAAGAACACGGCGATGATGACGATCGCGATCAGATCGTCCAAGACGGCGAGCGCGAGCAGGAAGACGCGCAGACGATTGGGCAGGCCGCGACCGAAGACGGCGAGTACCCCGAGCGCAAAGGCGATGTCCGTTGCTGTCGGCACCGGCCAGCCCTGCTCGTAACCGCTCCCACGGGTGATCGCAAGGTAGACGAGGGCGGGAACGACGACACCGCCGATCGCGGCGATGGCCGGATGCACCGCCTTGCGCACACTGTTCAGCTCACCGGCCACGAGCTCGTGTTTGAGCTCGACTGCGACGATGAAGAAGAAGATCGCAAGCAGCCCGTCGCTGATCCAATGTCCGACGGAAAGGTCGAGGCCGATGCTGGGGATGGCCAATTCGGCGTGCTGCAATGCGATCAGGTTCGGTCCGAGTGCCGTGTTGGCGAAGATGAGGCCCAGGACAGCCGCGCCGAGCAAGAGGGCCGCCGCCGAGCGTTCCGAACGAATGAGACTCACGATTCTCCCGTCGAGCTGTCCGTTGGGGCTCGAGGCGAACGCCGAAAGCCGTACTGCGTTGATCCGCAGGCCGACCAGACTTCCCGGCGCTCCGCCGCCCAGTCTAGAGCGCGTGCGCGCCCGGGTGAGAGGATGAAGCTGCTCGAAGGGAGCGGCACGATGACCGAGCTGGATGCACGTAACGAGTCCGCAGGTGACGGCGGCTCGAAGCTCGATGCCTTCGCGGCAGCGATGGCCGCGGTGCTCGATCGCTGCGTCTGGAGTCAGGGCATGACGCACGCGTCGCTCGTGCCCTACCTCATTGAGGAGAGTTATGAACTCGTGGATGCGATCGAGGCCGGGAGCACCGACGAGATCATGGAAGAACTCGGCGACGTGCTCTGGCAGGTGGCATTCCACTCCGAGATCGCGGCGCGCACTGCGGGTGAAGAGTTCGACATCGAGGACGTCGCCGCGCGCGTCACCGAAAAAATGGTGCGGCGGCATCCGCACGTCTTCGGCGACGAGCACGCCGAAACGCCCGACGAGGTGCTGCGATTGTGGAGCGCGGCGAAGGCCGCAGAGAAGAAGCAGCGCAGCAGTGTGCTCGACGGAATCCCGCAAGGGATGCCGGCGCTTGCGCTCGCCGACAAGCTGATCGGACGGGCTGAGAAGGTTGGCGCACCGCCCATTCGCGGCGACCGTGCAGCTGATCCGGTGGGCCTCGCGAGCGACGCAGGCGGCGTCCCGATCGCCGACGAGGCTGAACTCGGCGGGCTGCTGCTGGCGATCGTCGCGTCCGCCCGGTCACGCGGACTCGACGCCGAACGCGCTCTGCGCTCAACCCTGCGCGGGCTGCAGAACGAAATCCGGTCGCACGAAGCGGATGCCGCCGTCCGCTGACCCGGCCTGACTGATTGTCCCAGCGCTGTCGGCGGGCATCCACGGCATCCCTGCGGTCGACGCTGTAATGTCCCGGGCTGCCCGGTGAGGTGACCCGATTCCCTCACCGTACGGTTCTCGACTACGTCGACCCTGCGTATCCGACAGCGAACGCCTGCTCACAACGAGCGCGTCCGACTCAAGCCGGGCCCCTAATGGGACGCCGCCGACACGCTGGGAGCGTGCTCAGGGCGACAACAGCAACATTTTAGTCCGACATCCTGGCAACGGTGAGAGAGTTTGTGAACTGGATGGCTCTGACAGAATCGTAAGTATGGCTCGAGACGTGAATCCTCCCCGCGGCATGCGTGATTTTCTTCCTGCGGAGAAGGCACGACGCGAGCATGCGCTGGCCACGATTCGACAGAGCTACTCTGCCCACGGCTTCGACGAGATCGAAACTCCGGTCGTCGAGGATGCAGCGCGGCTGCACTCGGGGCTCGGCGGTGACAACGAGAAGCTCGCGTTCGGCATCATGCGCCGCGGGCTCGACGCCGAGACCGTTGCACAAGCTGCGGCCGCCGATAACATCGGTTCTCTCACCGATCTCGGGCTGCGGTTCGATCTGACCGTGCCGCTCGCGCGCTTTTACGCGACCCATCGCGCGGAACTTCCAGGCGTGTTCAAAGCGATCCAGATCGCACCGGTATGGCGCGCCGAGCGCCCCCAGAAAGGCCGATACCGCCAATTCGTGCAGTGCGACATCGACATCATCGGGGAGGCCGGCCCGCTGGCGGAGATCGAGCTGATCACAGCCACCGCGGCGACCTTGCGCGCGCTCGGAATCGGCGGATGCCGCATCCGGATCAATCACCGCAGCATCCTGCGCAAGCTGGTCGCCTCGTGGCAGATCGCAGAGAGCGACTACGAGCGCGCGCTGATCACGATCGACAAGGAAGACAAGATCGGCGTCGGCGGTGTCGTCACGGAGCTCGTCGAGCAGGGCCTGCTCGCGGCGGAGCGCGCCGATACCGCCCGCGACAACCTCGCAGGGCTGCCCAACGACGGCTGGAATCTGCTGCGCACGGACGGCACCGCGGCCGACGTGCCGTGGCTCGACGCGGACGCCTACCGCGAGCTGCGTGCGATCCGGGATGCCGTCGCAGCCGTGGCGCCGGACCTGCCCCTCGTCTTCTCGCACAATCTGGTGCGCGGGATGGGTTACTACACGGGCGCGATCTTCGAGATCCAGCACCCGGGCCTCGGCTACTCGCTCGGCGGCGGCGGCCGCTACGACGGCATGATCGGCCGTTTTCTCGGCACCGATGTGCCGGCGACCGGCTTCTCAATCGGGTTCGAACGCATCGTCGACCTCGTTGCAACGCCGGCGGATGCTGCGGCGGATGCGGTCGTGCTGGTGCACGATCCAGACGTTTCCCCCGCGCGACTGCTCGCGCTGAAGACCGCGCTGATCGCGGACGGCAAGCGCGTGCGACTGGAGCGGCGCACGAAAAACCTGAAGGGCCTGCTGGAGCGGGCAGCGGCATCCGGTTACGGGGCATTCGCTCTGGTCGGGGTCGATACGACGACGGTCGACGAACTCGAGTTCAAGCCGTTGGCCCTGCGTCACTAGACTGGCTCGCGGATCATTCCAACGAATTCATTCTCTACTGCACGAAATCACGACTGCACGAAACAAGGAGATAATTGTGGCTCAGATCGAGGCTGTTGACGCCCGTGAAATTCTGGACTCCCGGGGAAACCCGACCGTCGAAGTCGAGGTTCTGCTTGACGACGGCACTGTCGCACGTGCCGCGGTTCCGTCCGGCGCATCGACTGGCGCATTCGAGGCATACGAACTGCGCGACGGCGACAAGGCACGCTACGGCGGCAAGGGTGTCGAAAAGGCCGTCGATGCCGTGCTCGATGAGCTGGGCCCCGTGATCGAGGGCATCGACGCGTCGGAGCAGCGCCTGGTCGACGCGGCCCTGATCGAAGCGGACGGCACGGAGAACAAGAGCCGGTTGGGTGCCAACGCAATCCTCGGCGTGAGCCTGGCAGTGGCGAAGGCTGCGGCCGATTCCGCTGACCTGCCGCTCTTCCGCTATCTCGGCGGCCCGAACGCCCACACGCTGCCCGTTCCGATGCTCAACGTCATCAACGGCGGTGCCCACGCGGACAACAACGTCGACATTCAGGAGTTCATGATCCTGCCGATTGGCGCCTCGACCTTTCGTGAGGCGCTGCGCTGGGGCACGGAGACCTACCACAGCCTCAAGGCGCTGCTGAAGAAGCAGGGTCTGAACACGGGCCTCGGCGACGAGGGCGGCTTCGCGCCCGACCTGTCGAGCAATCGTGCAGCTCTCGACCTGCTGGTCGAGGCGATCACCGCGGCCGGCTTCACCCCGGGCACGGATGTCGCGCTCGGCCTCGACGCGGCGTCGTCAGAATTCTTCGCCGACGGAAAGTACACATTCGAGGGCAAGCAGATCGACGCGAACGAGTTGACCGCCTACTACGACGAACTTCTCGCCGCCTACCCGCTGGTCACACTCGAGGACCCGCTGGCCGAAGATGACTGGGAAGGGTGGGCACACCTGACCGAACACATCGGTGGCAAGGTGCAGATCGTCGGCGACGACCTGTTCGTCACGAACCCCACGCGTATCGCCCGCGGGATTGCGGACCACACGGCGAACTCCGTGCTGATCAAGGTCAACCAGATCGGCACCCTGACCGAGACCCTTGATGCTGTCGCTCTCGCGCAGCGCGCCGGCTACTCGACGGTCATGTCGCACCGTTCTGGTGAGACCGAGGACACCACGATCGCCGACCTCGCGGTGGCGACAGACGGCGGCCAGATCAAGACCGGTGCTCCGGCCCGCAGCGAGCGTGTCGCGAAGTACAACCAGTTGCTGCGCATCGAAGAGGAACTCGGCGACGCGGCGGTTTACGCTGGCCGTGGCGCCTTCCCACGCTTCACCGCGTAGCCTCCCCGACCTCCCAGCCGGCCCGGGTTAAGCTCGAAGGCGCCGACGGCGGGCAGGGACACACCAGGAGGAACGCGATGGCACAGAACGCATCCGCGCGCGGCTGGTTACGCGGCATCCGATTCTCCTGGTTCACGTTTCTGATGATGGGGATTCTCGTGTTAGGCGTGCTCGTGGTTGCGCCGACGCTACAGCAGTACATCCAGCAGCGGCAGCAGATCGCCGACGTGCAAGCCGCCAATGCGGCGCTGCATTCGAAGGTGAAAGCGCTCGACGCCGACAAGGCCCGGTGGAGCGACCCCAGCTACATCCGTGCGGAGGCGCGCGATCGGCTGCTCTACGTGATGCCCGGCGAGACGAGCTATCTCGTGATTGACGATCGCGCGGCGGCCGCGAAGAAGGACACGACACCGGTCAGCAAATCCATTCAGAAGACGCAAAGCGATTGGCTTGGTTCCCTGTTCGATTCCGTCATGACCGCGGGCCTCAGCACTCAGCCCGTGGGCAGTCTTCCGACTTCGAACCCGGCGGGATAGCCGATGACGACACCCCCGTTCGACCCGGTCAGCGACCGGGACATTGCGATCGTGTCGGCCCAGTTGGGTCGGCCCGCCCGCAATGTGATCGGCATCGCGGCGCGCTGCGGCTGCGGCGCGCCGACCGTGGTTGCGACGGCACCACGGCTGGCCGACGGTTCGCCATTCCCGACGTTGTACTACCTGTGTCATCCGGCCGCGACCGCGGCCATCTCGCAACTGGAAGCAACGCACCTGATGGTCGAATTCGGCGCGCTCGTCGAGACGGATGTCGCGGTGCGCGAGCCATACGCATCCGCGCACGCCGCGTACCTGGCTGATCGCGAGGGCATCGAGTTCGTCGAGGAGATCGCCGGATTCTCGGCCGGCGGCATGCCGAAGCGAGTGAAGTGTTTGCACGCGTTGGCCGCCCACGCGCTCGCGGCCGGACCAGGCGTGAACCCGATCGGAGACCGGGCGCTTGAGCGGGCGGACTGGTCGCCCGACGTCTGCCGCTGCCCGGACTACGGCGTCGACTGAGTCGGTGAAGCTCATCGGCCGTTGCGTGACGGTGCGAGGCGGCCCAATTTCAGGGCTGCTGGCTGTGGGGGTAGATTGAACTGATACTTTTTCTTTGAGGAGACGCTCTACTGTGCCCAAAATCCTGATCGTCGGCGGCGGATATGCCGGTTTCTACACGGCCTGGAAGCTCGAGAAGTGGTTGCGTAACGGTGAGGCAGACGTAACGATCGTCGACCCGCTGCCATACATGACCTACCAGCCTTTCCTGCCCGAGGTTGCCGCCGGCTCTATCGAGCCGCGCCACGCTGTCGTCTCTCAGCGCCGACACCTGAAGAAGACCACAGTGATCACCGCAAAGGTGACATACATCAACCACGCGGAGAAGTCGGCGACCATCACGCCCGCGCTCGGCGAGCCGTGGGAGTTCGACTACGACATCGTCGTGGTCACAGCCGGTGCGGTCAGCCGCACCTTCCCGATCCCGGGCGTCGCCGACCAGGCGATCGGCTTGAAGAACATCGAAGAGGCCGTCGCCATCCGCGACCGAGTGCTGACCAACTTCGACAAGGCTGCCGCCCTGCCGCCGGGGCCTGAGCGTGAGCGTCTTCTGACATTCGTGGTGATCGGCGGCGGATTCGCAGGCATCGAAATCTTCGGCGAGCTGCGATCGTTTGCCAGCGCACTGTTGTCGAGCTACCCGCAGCTGACGTTTGACGAGACGCACTTCCACCTGATCGAGGCGATGGGCCGGATCATGCCGGAGGTTTCGCTGCCCACCAGCTACTGGGTGATCAAGAACCTCGCACAGCGCGGAGCGGAAATCCACCTGGAGACCCAGCTGACCAGCGCCGTCGACGGGCGGATCGAGCTGTCCACCGGTGAGAGCTTCACCGCCGACCTGATCGTCTGGACGGCAGGCGTCATGGCGAATCCGAGCATCGTGCGCCACACGGACCTGCCGATCGAGGAGCGCGGGCGGCTTAAGGTGCGCGCCGATCTGCGCGTAGGCACCGAAGACGACTTCGTCCCGGACGCGTGGGGTGCCGGCGACGTCAGCGCTGTGCCGGACCTGTCCGGTGGCGGTGTCGGCGGCTACTGCGTGCCCAACGCCCAGCACGCCGTTCGTCAGGCCAAGACGCTCGCCAAGAACATCGTTGCAACTTTGCGTGGCGAAGGCGTGCGCGACTACTTCCACAAGAATTCCGGCGCGGTCGCAGGCATCGGCCTCGGTATCGGCGTGTTCCAACGGAACAAGTTGGGCATCACGGGCCTTCTGGCCTGGCTGATGCACCGTGGCTATCACGGGCTGGCGATGCCGAGCTGGGAGCGCAAGTTCCGCGTGCTCTGGGATTGGTGGAACAACCTGTGGCTCGGCCGCGATATCGTCTCGCTGTCGGCGACTCTCGAACCGCGTGCCGCGTTCGAGGAGTTCGCGTCCCGTCCGAAGCCGTCGGCTGCGGCTGCGGCTGCTCCCGCGGTGACGGCGAAGGCTCCGGCGAAGGCTCCGGCCAAGGCGAAGAAGGATCCCGTCGCCGAGACGGCGGTCTCAGCCAAGTAGGCCGCGAGACACGTCTCGGTCGAGGGGGCCCATCTGTGGATGGACCCCCTCGACTGATCTCCGGCGGATGCTCGTTGGTCCCGTAGCATGGAGCAGCACGCCCCCGTAGCCCAATGGCAGAGGCAGGCGACTTAAAATCGCCACAGTGTGGGTTCGAGTCCCACCGGGGGTACCTCACCCGGCCGGCCGGGGCATCCGCTGACCTCATGGCGAACCTCATTCAGGTTGGAGCGGGGGTCGAAGACGCAGCCCCGCCGCAGCCGGCCATCCAACCTGAATACGGTCCGAGAACCCGGTGGTCGAGTGGCGAATACGCGTAACGAGGGCCGTGCCGTCGGCCGCGCTCAGCGCAACGCGGGCGCGATGTAGCGTTGCCACAGCCAAGCGGAGATGCTGATCGCCGCGAAAGCGAGTGTGCCGATCGCGAATGCCAGTGTGCCGGTCTGGCGCGTTGCGAGGTCCTGGATCGGAACCAGGATGGCGAACAGCAGCGTCTCGACCGCGATCGCGATCAGTAGCCAGGTGCCCCGCGACCAGCGCAGGATTGCGCGACCGGGTAGCGAACCAAGCGGCAGCAGCAGCACTCCCGCGGATCCGATGGCCACGAGAACGGTGGCATTCACGAACTCGGAAGCGAACGCAGCCAGTGCGCTGTCGACTGTCGGCAGGAGATCCAGCGTCAGCCAGCCGAACGCGGCGAGAACCGCGAGCGAGCCGAGCTGCATTGCGGCCAGCTTGCCTCGAACGGCCGTAGAGCCTGTGACCACTGTCACGACGACGATTACACCGTAGAGCAGCGTGGGTTGCAGTTGGAGGACCCTGCTGACGGCGGAAGCTGCGGCCACAAGCACCAGCGTGTACGGCGCGAATGCCGCGGTCGCGGTTGCTCCCGCCGCACGTCGAGCGGCGAGCAGCGGCACGCCGACGGCGACCGCGCCGACGACGCCGAGCGCCAGGAACACGGCAGGAACGACGCGGAAGTAGGCATCCGCCGTCGCGATCGGGCCGGCGAAGGTGATCAGCGCGGTCGCGCAGAATGCTGCAGCAGCGGTGGTCACCCACGGCGGCGGCGTACGCAGCGCCGGGGCTTGGTCGTATTCGTACCTGCCCCGGTTGCGCCCGAACAGGAGGAGCGGATTGATCGCCGCAGCCCTGCCGGCATCCGCACGGGCGCCGGCGACCGCGCCAGCAAGCAATCGTGCCGGAATCACCAACAGCACAAGAGCGATCAGGGCCAACAACGCTGCGGGCAGCCAGGTCGATAGCGAGTCGAGCCCCGACACGGAGCGAACGGCGGCGGTGAATGGTGTCATGGTCAGCGGGATCGTCATCGGTGCGGAGGGCGGCTGTGCTGCATTCGGTGGCGGCGGACTGCCGGGTGACGGCACGGCGGTCCATGGCGCCGCCGGCACCCCGGCGGACCCACCGGGTGCACCGAATGAGCTCGGTGGCGCGGATGGCACCGCCGCGTTGGACGACGTTGATGACGGCCCCGGCGCTGACGCAGACGGCACTGACGCCGTCACCCGAAGGCTCACCGCGGCGCTGGCCGCACTCGTGTTGCCGGCGGCGTCTTGTTGGAGAGCGGAGATCGTGTACGTGCCCGGCGTCAGCACAGCTCCGACACAACGCCAGGCGCCCGCGTTGACCGTCGCCGAGCACAGCTGTTGCGAGCCTGTCGGCGTCGATGCCCACACCGTCACCTGGGCGCGGTCCTCGCCGGCGCCGGAATAGACAGTCTTCGCATCGGCCCCGATCGCGGAGCCTGTCAGAGGTGAAGTCAACGTTGGGGCGACCGGTGCAGTCGCATCGAAGATCAGCGGCAATGGCGCGCTGCTGTCAGATTCCCGATTCCCGAATCCGGTCGGCCCGACTTGGGCGGCGCTGATCGAATAGCCGCCATCCGCGAGCTTCGGATCGAGCACGCACGCCCAGTTGCCGTTCGCGTCGGCCGTGAAGCTGCAGGTGGTGCCGGCGGAGTGCGCTCCGCTCACTCGCGCGGTCACGACTGCGCCCGGGTAGCCGGTTCCGTGGATAAGGCCGTTGCTGATCACACCGCCGCTGCCCGACTGGATGCTCGGTGGTCCGAGCGCGGTGACGATCGTCGTCGCGGTCAGCGCAGCGTCGCCGGTCACAACGGCGCGGAGCGTTACGGCCGTGCCATTCGGCAGACTCACGGCGGGACAACTCCAATGTGCGCCTGCGGCAGCCACGATGCAGGCAGGATCGCCGCCTGTGTCACCGACGAAGAGTTGGATCTCGTCACCGGGCGACCGCGTTCCGGACACCGTCGTGCTGCCGGACCCGATGAACGCGCCGGCCGCCGGAGAATCGACCGTTGGTTCCGTACCGACCGCAACGGTGTCCGTCGTGCTGTCGGCGTTGTCGTTGCGGTCCGCTGACGTCGGCAGCGGCGTTGGTGTTGCCACTGCGGGAGTACCGCTAGCGCGTTCAGCCGGCGCCAGTAGGAGCGCGAGCCCGGCGATCATCAGGGCTGCAGCGATTGCCCCGGTCGCGCGCGTCAACCGAGTATGCCGAAGTTCGCCCGCTGCATACCTGTGCACTGTACCGACTATTCCACGTGGCAATTCAGCGGATGTCAAACCAGACTCGCGCAATAGTGCATACTTAACAACTGGGTCAACTGACCCAGTGCACATTCTTCACCGGATGCCCAGCCCTGTCCACACGCTCAATGTCGAGCAGGAGGTCCTATGCCCCGCATTCCTGCTGGCGAGCGCCGAGCCGCCCTCGTGCGCGCGGCCCTGCGTGTCGTCGCCGACCGCGGTGTGTCGGGGGCGACGACTCGTGCGATCGTCGCTGAGGCCGGGATGTCTCTGGCCAGCTTCCACTATGCGTTCACCTCCCGCGACGAACTGATGGGCGAGCTCATCAATTGGGCCGTCGAGCAGGAAGAGCACACCATCGCAGCCGCGCTCGCCCCCGCGCCCGCTCCGGTGCCGATGCGGGACGCGATTCGAGCCGGACTAGAGGAGTACTTCCTCGGCGTTCGTCAGGACCCGCAACGCGAAAAGGCGATGTTCGAGCTCACGCAGTATGCCCTGCGCTCGCCGGGCATGGAAGAGCTGGCGCGGCGGCAATATCGGCGCTACTACACCCTTGCAGAGTCCACCCTGCAGATTGCCGCAGACAAGAGCGGCCAGCGCTGGACGCGCCCGCTCTCCGAGGTCGCGACAGCACTCATTGCGCTGACGGACGGGCTGACGATGTCTTGGCTGGTCAACCGTGACGACGAAGCCGCCGCAGCACTCATGGACTTCGCAGCGGATGCGCTCGCTCGCCTCGCAGCCGCGCCCGCGGTATCCGCTTCCGCGCTCTACGCAAACGCCGCCACGACGACGAACGATCCCCAGACGACGAACGATGCCCAGACGACGAACGATGCCCAGACGACGAACACCAGACGATGAGGTCCCGATGAGTACGACAGCAGCACGAGCCGCCCTGTTCGCAGAACCCACCCGCCGGGTTGGCGGGCGCTGGATCGCGTTTTTCGCCATGGCGTGGCTGGGCATCTGGATGGCGCAATTGACACCGGTGCAACTGCTCCTGCCGGCACAGATCCAAGCGCAGTTGAACACCACAGACTGGGTGCAGAATGTCGTCGCATTCGGCATCATCTCCGGCATCTCGGGCCTCTGCGCCGTCGTCGCATTCCCGCTGACCGGGGCGCTGTCGGACCGCACCACGAGCAAGTTCGGTCGGCGCCGGCCGTGGATTGCCATTGGCGCGCTCGTCTTCGCGTTGTCGCTGCTGATCCTGGGTGCCCAGACCACCATGGTCGGAATCGGCGTGTTCTGGTGTCTGGCGTTGATCGGGTTCTGCATTCTGACGGCGGCGCTCACCGCCACCATCAGCGACCAGGTGCCGGTCGACCAGCGCGGTTACGTGTCCGGCTGGTTGAGCGCACCGCAGGCAATCGGCACGATCCTCGGGCTCGTCTTGGTGATGACGCTGTTCACCGGCACATTCTTCGGCTACGCCGCTATGGCGGTTCTCCTTCTGGTGCTTGTGCTGCCTTTCCTGTTCCTTCCGGATGCCGTTCTCTCGCGCGACCTGCGCACGGCGATGTCGATGCGCGGCATCCTGGAGAGCCTGTGGATCAGCCCGCGCCAGTACCCGGATTTCGGCTGGACTCTGCTCAGCCGCATCCTGGTCAACTTCGGCAACGCGTTCGGCACGACCCTGCTGCTGTATTTCTTGGAGTTCGGCTTGAACGATAAGGATGCAGAAAACGACCTGATTCTGCTCACACTCATCTACATGGTGTTCGTGATCATCGCCGCGCTCGGCTTCGGCAGGCTCTCCGACCGGCTCGGCCGGCGCAAGTCGTTCGTGTTCATTGCATCGACCCTGCAGGCCATCGCGGCACTGATGCTCGCATTCGTGCCGCTTCTGGCGGTCGCCATGGTCGCCGCAGGCATCCTCGGTCTCGGCTACGGCTGCTTCCTCGCCGTGGACCAGGCATTGGCGACGCAGGTGCTGCCGGACCCGGCCGCGCGCGGCAAAGACCTCGGCATCATGAACATCGCGACAGCGGTGCCGCAGGCGCTTGCACCTCTGCTCGGCGCCTTCGTCGTCCTTGCGCTGAACGGATTCCAAGGATTGTTCATCATGGCAGGAGTGTTCGCCTTCGCAGGCGCGCTCGCCGTCTCTCGAGTGAAAGCGGTGCGCTGATGGCCATCGACCTGTCCGCACGTCCACGCACGAGCGCGTGGGAACAGCCGGAGCGCTATTGGCCGAGCCTGACCGCCGCGACACGCGAACTGGACCCGCCGCTGGCCGTGATCGAATTGGACGCGCTCCGCTACAACACACACGACATGCTGCGTCGCGCGTCGGGCAAGCGCATTCGGGTCGCTTCGAAGTCGGTGCGCGTTCGCGATGTTCTCGACGCCGTGCTCGCCGTGCCCGGCTACGGGGGAGTGCTCGCCTACACGCTGCCCGAAGCACTATGGCTGGCTGCTGACACCGAACACAACCCGGCGATCGACGACATCGTCGTCGGGTACCCCACGGCAGACAAGGCTGCGCTGCGGCAGCTTGCGACGTCACCCGAGCTCGCTGCGCGGATCACCCTGATGGTCGACTCGATCGCGCAGCTCGACCTCATCGATTCGGTCGTCGCACCGAAAGCGCGCGAGACCATCAGGCTCTGCCTTGAGCTGGACTCATCGTGGAACTCGCGAACGCTCGGCCACCTTGGCGTGTGGCGGTCTCCCGTGCACAGCCCGGCGGCAGCGCATGCCCTCGCAGCCCGGATCGTCGCCCGACCCGGCTTCCGGCTCGTGGGAATGATGGGCTACGAGGCGCAGATCGCCGGGCAGGGAGATCAGCCGGCGGGCCGACCAGCGTGGGGAGCGACCGTACGTTGGATGCAGCGCAACTCCGAGACGGAACTGCGCGAGCGGCGTGCCGCCGCAGTGGCGGCCGTTCGTTACCTTGCCGATCTCGAGTTCGTCAACGGCGGCGGAACCGGTTCGCTCGAATTTACCTCATCGGATGCGTCGGTGACCGAGATCGCCGCCGGTAGCGGCCTTCTCGGCGGTCACCTGTTCGACAACTACCGCTCGTTCCGGCCCGCACCCGCAGCTGCGTTCGCGCTGTCGGTGGTGCGCAAACCGGCGCCGCGGACCGCGACGGTGCTCGGCGGCGGCTGGGTCGCATCCGGACCCCCGGCTTCTGACCGGATGCCGTCGATCGCCTGGCCGGCCGGGCTCGCGCTGGTCGCACGCGAGATGGCGGGGGAGGTTCAGAGCCCGCTCACCGGCGCAGCAGCGCAGGCATTGCGCCCCGGCGATCGGATCTGGTTCCGACACACGAAGTCGGGTGAACTCAGCGAGCACGTCAACATGTTCCAGCTCGTAGAGAACGGTGCGATCGTCGGAACGGCGCCCAGCTATCGCGGCGAAGGCAGGGCGTTCCTATGACAGCGTCCGGCGCCTACTGGCGCAACTGGAGTCGCACTGAGAGGGTCAAACCGGTGCGCATAGAGCGGCCGTCAACGGTCGACGCCGTGCAGCGCGCGGTGGCCGCCGCGGGCGAACAGGGGCTCACCATCAAGCCGGTCGGAGCAGGGCACAGTTTCACCGGGATCGCAGTGGCACCAGGCGTGCAACTGGATCTTGACGACCTGAGCGGCATCGTCTCCGTCGACCGTGCGCTCGCGCGTGTCACGCTCGCGGCGGGGACCCGACTGTTCGCGGTGCCGCGCCTGCTCGAGCCGTTCGGCCTGGCTCTCGAGAACATGGGCGACATCGACCGGCAGTCGATTGCAGGGGCTACGTCAACCGGCACCCACGGCACCGGCGGAGGCTTCGGCGGCCTCGCCACGCAGATCGTCGCCCTGACCCTCGTCACAGGCAACGGCGAACTACTGCACATCAGCGAGACCGAGAATGCAGGTCTGTTGCCCGCTGCACGGCTCGGGCTCGGTGCGCTCGGGGTGCTGGTCGACCTGACGATCCAGTGTGTGGCCGCCTTCGTGCTGCACGCGCTCGAGCGGCCGGAACCACTCGGCGCTGCCATCGACAGCTACCTGCAGCGCTCCGCGGAGGAGGACCACTTCGAGTTCTACTGGTTTCCACACACCGACACGGCGTTGACGAAGACGAACACGCGATTGCCTGCCGATGCGCAACGGCATCCGCTCGGCCGCGTCGGCCGCTTCATGGATGATGAGTTTCTGGCGAACGGCGTGTATCGCGGCGTGTGTCGTGCGGGCACAATGGTGCCGGGGATCATTCCGCCGTTCAATCGGGCGGCACAGCGCATGACCGGTAATCGCGAATTCACGGATGCCTCACCCAGCGTGTTCGTGACCAACCGCACCGTGCGTTTCCGCGAAATGGAATACGCACTGCCGCGCAACGCGGTACCGGAGGCGCTCACCGAGCTTCGGGCTCTGATCACGGCACGCGGCTGGCGGATCTCGTTCCCCGTCGAGGTGCGCTCCGCGACAGCCGATGACAACTGGCTGTCGACCGCCTACGGGCGAGACACCGGCTATGTCGCCGTGCACCGGTACTTCCGGGAGGATCCGACCGAATACTTCCGCGCCGTCGAGGCGATCATGACGGCGCACGAGGGCCGACCGCACTGGGGCAAAATACACACCCGTGACGCCGAGTCGCTTCGGGAGTTGTACCCGCGCTTCGATGATTTCCTGGCCGTTCGCGACAAGCTCGATCCCGACCGGGTCTTCACGAACCCGTACCTGCGAATGGTCCTCGGCGGGTAAGGGCCAGCCGTCACGCGTGCGGCGACGTGCGCGGTAGGGCGCCGTCGTGGCCCCCGAAAGCGGGTGGCGATATCCGCCGGGAATGTTGACCTTGCCTCTGAGCACTGGGAAGATTCAATTGGCTGAATGCTGAGAGATTGCTGAGAGAATCTCATTAATCTTCTGCATTACAGTGAGCCTCGCGCTGACCACAAGCGGCGATTTGGGGTTGCCCGTTTGAGAGGCCCCGCTGCCATCCGCCCGACCGCGGGTGGCAGCGCTCCACGCAGAGGCGGCGGTATTCGGCCCGCTCGATGCAGCTGATGTCGCCGCACCTCTTGTCGGCTCGCGCCGACCGCGACACACTGAGGCACAGAGGCGTGGCGAGCACAGCACGGTGTCAGGGAGGCGCGATGCGCTCAGAGTGGTCGATGCCGGACAGCCGGTGGCCGCATGGCATGGTGATCGAGATCGAGAATCACGACCACCGCATCTGCGAGTTGCTCTGGGCGCGAGACAGCTACCACATCGCGGCAGCAACGACCGATGTGCCGCCTCCCACCTGGCCGGAGCCTCAGATGCCGCCGGCGAATCATCCGGCAGGCGCCCTGCGCCGGGCGTGGACGCCTCTCTGGCAACAGCTGTGGCGGGATGCCCTGGCCTGGTACGCGACGAGCGACACCCAAGTGAACCCGACGATCCACGCACTGGCGGTCGACGAGCAGGTACACCTCGACCAGTTGATGCGCGCGGCCGGGCCGCGCTCATGGTTCGAAGCCGTCGGAGCAGAGAATTTCGATCAAATCGCATTCGCGCACTGGGATGCCGAAGCGGTCGACCTGCTGGTGACCGCACACCGCATCGGAGAGCCCGAAGACGACGTGCTGCCCACCGTCATCGCCGCGTGGCGTCGCGGCTTGACCAGGATCGTCGAGATTCCGACGATCGGCGAATACACCAGAGAACTCGGCGCGAATACGCTGCTGGTCACTGCGGCGACCCGCGCCGAGCCCGATGCATATACCCGTGCGCTGACGACATTCCGTACGCGTGACTGAGCGACTGGGCTCCAGCTCAGGGTGTGCGGCGACGTAACGTGACCGAGCCCAGGACGATCGCACCGACAGCGTATGCGCCGATGATCAGCAACTGTCCGCCGACGTATGCGGCGTCATGTGTGTTGGCTGCGACCGCGTTCAGCGCGTCGATCGCGTGCGAGAGGGGAAGCCAGTCGCTGATGATGTGGAGTGCGTCCGGCAGTTGGTCGCGCGGCAAGAAGATGCCGCCGAGCAAGATCTGCGGAAACACGATCACCGGCATGAACTGCACCACCTGGAATTCGGTGCGTGCGAACGCGCTGGCCAGCAGGCCCAGTGTCGTGCCGAGCACGGCATCGCTGACGGCTACAGCGAGCAGCAGCCAAATGGATCCCTTGATGGTCAACCCGCACACCCACACCGCGAAGCCCACGGCGAGCACGCTTTGCACCACTGCGAGTAGCCCGAACGCCAGCGTGTAGCCGAGGATCAAGTCGCCTTTGCCCAGCGGCATCGAAAGTAATCGCTCGAGTGTTCCGGTGCGTCGCTCACGCAGCGTCGTGATACTCGTCACGAGGAACATGACGATGAACGGGAACAGCGCCAACATGGCGGGCCCGATGGTGCCGAACACCGGGGTGTTTGTGAAGATCCAAGCGATCAGGCCGATCAGCAGACTCGGCACCAGCACGAGCAGCCCCACAGTACGCGGGTCGTGCCTGATCTGATTCAGCACCCGACCGGCTGTGGCGAACGTGCGGCCCGCTGTCATCGCTCGGACTCCGTGTCGCCGGGTGCGATCAAGGTGAGGAACGCTTGTTCGGTGTCGGATGCGCCGGTGGCGGCCAGCAGCCCTG
Source organism: Microbacteriaceae bacterium (assembly GCA_036510655.1). Taxonomy (GTDB): domain Bacteria; phylum Actinomycetota; class Actinomycetes; order Actinomycetales; family Microbacteriaceae; genus Rathayibacter_A. The sequence continues at coordinate 108,516 of DATCDQ010000113.1, forward strand.
ACGGCGTGTCGTCCGCGAGGATCTCGCCCTGGCGCATGAGCAGCAGGCGATCGCACCGGGTGGCCTCGTCCATGACATGGCTGGAGACGAGCAGGCTGGTGCCGGCATCCGCCAGCCGGTGGAAGAGCCCCCACAGTTCTCTGCGGAGCACGGGATCCAGACCGACGGTGGGCTCATCCAGGATGAGCAGCTCGGGGGCGCCCAACAGGGCGACCGCCAATGAAGCGCGGCTGCGTTGCCCGCCTGACAACTTGCCGACCAGTGCCTTCGCCTCGCTGCGGAGATCCGTTTCGTCGAGCACCCGGTCGATGTCGGATGCCGGTGCCCCGATGATCCGTCGGAAGTATGCGAGATTCTCGCGAATCGTCAGGTCGTCGTACACGCTGGCGGCCTGGGTGACGTAGCCGACCCGGTGGCGCAGCGCCGCGGAACCGGCGGTCAAGTCCAGCACCGTGACCTTGCCGGACGCAACGTTCTGAACGCCGACGACACAGCGCAGAAGGGTGGTCTTACCGCAGCCGCTGGGGCCGAGCAGACCGACGACCATGCCACGCGGCACGGTCAGGTTCAGCCCGTGCAAGACACTGTGCCGTCCACGGCGCACATGCAGGTCACGCACCGCGATCGCCGGATGATCCGGTGGCGTGAGCGGGGTCGTCATCGAGTGCGCTGGCGGATGATGGTGAGCGGATGCGTCCACGGATCTGAGCATACTGGCGGCCCACCGACACGGACGTCGGAAACGCTTGCTCGGCATCCACCTGATGATTGCTTTGAGTGTGGTGAGAAGCCCGTGAGAGCATCCATTGCCGTGGGTAGGATGAACGGGTGTTCCGCACACGCAGCCGCTAGCCCGCCAGTCAAGGAGTCTCCCGCCATGGAATGGCTTATCCCCGTCATCATCATTGTCGTGATCGTGTTGATCATCGGCATTTACCTGTGGGCCACCTACAACTCACTGGTCACGTTGAATGTGCGCGTGGATGAAGCCTGGAGCGACATCACCGTGCAGCTGAAGCGGCGCGCCGATCTGATTCCGAACCTGATCGAGACGGTCAAGGGCTACGCGGCGCACGAGCGGGGCGTGTTCGAGGACGTGACCAAAGCGCGCGCCGAGACGCTGTCCGCACAGGGACCGGCCGACGCATCCGTTGCCGAGAACCACATGCAGAGCGCCCTGAAGAGCATCTTCGCCGTCGCCGAGGCCTACCCGCAGTTGCAGGCGAGTCAGAACTTTCTGCAGTTGCAGGCCGAGCTGGTCGACACCGAAGACAAGATCCAGGCGTCGCGCCGGTTCTACAACGGCGGCGTGCGCGAACTGAACACCAAGATCAAGGTGTTCCCGAACAACATCTTCGCGAAGCGGCTTGGGTTCTCCGCCCGCGACTTCTTCGAGGTGGCCGACATCGCCGCCATCGCAGAGCCGCCGCGCGTGCAGTTCTAGCTGACGACGGGCATCGATGTATCGGGCAATTGCGCGCAATAAGCGCAACACCATCTTCATCCTGATCTTCTTCCTAGCCGTCATCGGTGGGCTGGGCTGGCTGGCGAGCGTCATTTACAACAGTCCGACGATCGTGATTCTGACGCTCGTCATCGCGACCGCATACGCGCTGTTCCAGTACTTCGCAGCCGGCAGCCAGGCGCTGATGATGTCCGGTGCTGTCGAGATTCAGAAGACCGACAACCCGCGCCTGTGGAACACTGTCGAAAACCTGTCGATCGCAACGGGCACGCCGATGCCACGCGTATACATCGTCAACGATCCGGCGCCGAACGCGTTCGCCACCGGTCGTGATCCGCAGCACGCATCTGTCGCCGCAACGACCGGCTTGCTCGACCTGATGGACAACGCCGAGCTCGAGGGTGTCATGGCGCACGAGCTCGGGCACGTGCGCAACTACGACATCCGCGTCTCGATGATCGTGTTCGGGTTGACCGTCGCCGTCGGGTTCATCGCCGACATGTTCTTGCGGATGGCGTTCTTCGGGGGCATGGGCGGGCGCGGCAACAACAGCGGTGGCGGCGGGGGAGGCGGCAATCCGATCGTGCTGGTGTTCGGTCTCGTTGCCATGATCATCGCGCCGTTGGTGGCGTCTCTGGTGCAGATGGCGATCTCGCGCCAACGGGAGTATCTGGCGGATGCGACCAGTGCGATGACAACCCGCAATCCGCAGGGGCTCGAGAGCGCTCTGCAGAAGCTGGCGGATTACGGCCGGCCGATGCAGAAGCAGAACTCGTCGATGTCGCACCTGTGGATCTCAAATCCGCTCAAGCCCAGCCTGATGGGGCGCCTGTTCAGCACGCACCCGCCGATTCCCGACCGCATCGAGCGGCTCGAGAAGATGGGCGGCAGCTTCTAAGCCGACCGGCGCACCTCCGCGGCCAACGCCCCGGCAAGATCACCGCGATCGGCCACTTCGACCGAACTGAGCCCCTGCCAGTTCGCGGTCTCGTGCAGCAGAGCCGCGATCCTCGACGGCGCGTCGGCCGGTGCACCGGGCTCCTGCCAGGCCGCCTGCACACGGAGCACCCCGGACTGCCGGTCGCTCTTCAGATCGACCCGGCCGACGATGCGGTCACCCAGGAGCACCGGTAGCACGTAGTAGCCGTAAACGCGCTTCGGTTTCGGAGTGTAGATCTCGATGCGGTAGTGGAAACCGAACATGCGCAGTGCCCGCGCACGCTCCCACACCATCGGATCGAACGGAGACAGCAGGGCGGATGCGCTCACCCGCCGTGGAAGCCGTGCGTCGCGATGCAGCCAGGCAGGGATCGGTTTGCCGCGCAGCTCCCAACCGGGCACGGTGACCGGCAGCAGCTCCCCCGTGTCTTCGAGCTCGCGGATAGCAGCGAGAGCTGGTGCCTTCTTGATGCGGTAGTAGTCGGCAAGATCGCCGAGTGTGCCGATCCCGTGAGCGCGGGCGGAGCGGCGCAGCAATTCGCGGATCGCATCCGGTTTCGACACCAGGCTCTCGAGGACTGTTGCGGGCAGAACCTGCTCCACCAATGCATAGCGTCGCTCGAATCGTGTGCGACCGGCCGTTGTCACCTCGCCCCAATCGAACAGCAACTCGAGGCCGGTCTTGACGTCTGACCAACCCCACCACGGACCGCGCCGCTTGTTGGCATCGTGTTCGATCTCGCTCGCAGCCAGGGGGCCTTTGTCGGCCAGCTCGGCGCGCAACCAGTGCAGCATCGCAGAGTTGTTCGCGGCCCACGAGTCCGGGCGCTTCATGGCGTCGCGACGGTAGAACTCCATCTTCCAGCGCATCAACGGCCAGGTGTCGACGGGGATGATGGCGGCAACGTGCGCCCAATACTCGACGTACGGGCCCTTCTCTGCGAACGTGAGCCTGTCAAGCAGTGTTTTGTCGTAGCCGCCGAGCCGGGCGAAAACGGGAAGGTAATGGCTGCGCTCGAAGACATTGACCGAGTCCAGCTGGAGCAAGCCCAGTCGTTGGATGAGCAGATTCAGCTGGCGGGTTCCGACCGTCGTCGGAGGCGCACCCCCGAAGCCCTGTGCTGCCAGGGCGACGCGACGTGCAAGGGCGGGACTGATCGAATGCCTCATAGATCTCGCAGATTACCCTGTGCCCCCGACATAGACTGTGCGGATGGCGGAGCACGGGGGAAACGAGCACGGGGGAAACGGAAGTCGGTCGCGACAGGAGGCATCGCGCAAACGCGGTCGATTCGGACCGGGCCGCAAGCTGACCGAGCTGGAATTCGAACCGACCGTCGAAGAATCATTGCCGCGCGGCATCCGCATTGCTGGAGCGTGGTCCTGGCGACTGCTCGTGATCGGCGCCGTCATCGCGGTCGTGATCTTCCTGGTCATCCAGTTGCGGCTGATCGTGATTCCGGTGCTGGTGGCCGTGCTGCTGGCGGCCCTGTTGACGCCCGTCGTCGACCTTCTCGGTCGGCATCGGTGGCCGCGGTGGTCGGCGATCCTGCTCGCGATGGTCGGAATGATCGTGATCGTCGGCGCACTGGTATTTCTCGTGGTCCTGCAGATTCGCGGCGAACTGCCCGCCCTCCAGAAGCAGAGTGCCGCGGCGTATGGCAATTTCCGGGACTGGCTGACCGGACCCCCGTTGAATTTCACAGACGCGCAGTTGAACGGCTATCTCGCACAGACCTGGAACGCACTGCAGCAGGACAGTCAGCTGCTGATCTCGGGAGCCGTGTCCATCGGTTCGACGCTCGGACACGTGCTGGCGGGTGTGTTCCTCACACTGTTCAGTACCTTGTTCATGCTGATCGACGGTAAAGGCATCTGGGCCTGGGTGGTGCGCATCTTTCCGAAGACGGCCCGGCCCGCTACCGACGGCGCCGGCAAGGCAGGCTGGGGCACGCTGCGCAACTTCGTGCGGGTGCAGATCCTCGTCGCATCGATCGACGCAGTGGGCATCGGACTCGGCGCGTTCTTCCTCGGCCTTCCCCTGATCATCCCGATCGCGGTGCTGGTCTTCCTCGGCTCGTTCATCCCGATCGTCGGCGCCGTGATCACGGGCGCGCTGGCCGTTATCATTGCGTTGATCTACAACGGATGGGTCACAGCCCTCATCATGCTGGCCGTCGTCCTGATCGTGCAGCAGCTGGAGGGGCATGTGCTTCAACCGCTGATCATGGGAACGGCCGTGAAGGTGCATCCGCTGGCCATCGTTCTCGTCGTCGCAGCCGGATCCTTGCTGGCCGGCATTCCAGGAGCGTTGTTTGCGGTGCCATTTGCGGCAGTTCTCAACGTGATGGTTCAGTACAGCTCGAGCGGCGCCTGGCGAAGGTCGACGCCTCCACGATACGACGCAGAGCGCTATCTGCTCTGGCAGACGGTGCCCGTTCCGCGTCGCGGTCGCCGACGCTGAGGTCGTCGCCAGCGCTGAACGGACACAGGCAGCGCATGCCGCTCGACGTATGTTCGCGCCCATAGACTGAATCAGTGCCAGCCTCGATGAAAACACCCACTGCCCACTTCAGCGGTCCGAGCCTGGCCGAGATTGAAATCGCACGCGAGGTCGTCTCCGCTGTGGCTGAGCCCACACCGCTGGAAAGCTCCCGCTACCTTGCGGAATTGCTCGGCGTGCCGGTCTACCTCAAGTGCGAGAATCTGCAGCGGACCGGTTCGTTCAAGATCCGGGGAGCGTACAACCTCTTGGCGAGGCTCACACCGGAAGAGCGCGTACGCGGCGTCGTCGCAGCATCGGCCGGCAATCACGCCCAGGGCGTGGCCTTCGCCGCACGAGAGCTCGGCATCAAGGCCACCATCTTCATGCCGCTCGGCGTCGCTTTGCCGAAACTGCAGGCCACCCGAAACTACGGGGCGGATGTCGTGTTGCGTGGCAATACGGTCACCGAGCCACTGCGCGCGGCCGCAGAGTTCGCGGCGGAAACCGGCGCGGTCCTGATTCCCCCGTTCGACCATGCGGATGTCATCGCCGGGCAGGCCACGCTGGGCATGGACATCCTCGACCAACTTCCCGAACTCGGAACGGTGATCGTGCCGGTCGGCGGCGGAGGCCTGATCGCCGGCGTTGCGAGCGCGGTCAAGCTGCGCGCGGCGGCGGAGGGCCGATCAATCAAAGTGATCGGCGTTCAGGCCGAAAACGCCGCGGCGTTCCCGGTCTCCCTCGCAGCCGGCACCCCGACGGCGGTGCGCATCGGGGCGACGATCGCAGACGGTATCGCCGTCGGCAAACCCGGTGCACTCAATTTCGCGATCGCCCAGGAGGCCGTCGATGAGGTCGTCACCGTCTCCGATGACGACACCGCACGAGCACTCCTTGTGCTGTTGGAACGCGCCAAGCTCGTTGTCGAACCCGCCGGTGCGGTGAGCGTTGCCGCGATCCTGGCCGGCAAGGTGCGTGCGGAGGGGCCGACCGTCGCCATCCTGTCCGGTGGCAACATCGACCCACTGCTGATGCAGCGCATCATCAGTCACGGCCTCGCAGCGTCAGACCGGTACCTGACGTTGAAGATCATGCTCCCGGATCTGCCTGGCCAGTTGGCGCGCACGTCGGAGATCGTCGCAGAGGCGGGCGCGAACGTGATCGAGGTGTTGCACACCCGTCACGGCCACGGCCTGCAGATCAGCGAAGTCGCACTCGAACTGAGCGTCGAGACCCGTGGACCAGACCATCGCGAGGAAGTTGTTCGCCGGCTGCGTGACGCCGGCTACGACCCGATCGTCGAGCAGGATTGATGCAGGGCCCCTGGCTGGCTTCAGTTACCGGCCGGCCCACGTCTCGACGTTCGTCACCGTGGCGGTGATCTCGCGCCCGTTGGGTGCCGTGTAGCTGGTGGATGCGCCGACCTTGAGCCCGAGGATCGCCGCGCCGAGCGGGCTCTGCTCGCTGTAGACGGGGAGGTCGCGGCCACCCGCGATCTCGCGGCTGCCGATCAGGAAGCGGGTGCTGTCTCCGGCGATCGTGGCGGTCACAACCGTCCCAGGCTCGACGATGCCGCGGCTTTCGGGCGCAGAACCGACCTTGGCGGTGCGCAGAAGCTGGGTCAACTGCACGATGCGCGCCTCTTGGACACCCTGCTGGTCTTTCGCGGCGTGATAGCCGCCGTTCTCTTTCAGGTCGCCTTCTTCGCGCGCAGACTCGATCTTCTTTGCGATCTCGTCACGTCCGACGGTACTGAGGTTCTCCAACTCGTCGCGGAGGCGGTCATAAGCCTCTTGCGTCAGAAAGGTAACCTGAGCGTCCTGCAACATGCTGAACTCCTGAAGAAATGCGTGAATGGGCGGGCCTACGATTGACGCCCCGACGTATCCGTCAGGGCGTATCGCAATAGCTTAGGTCAGCCAGCAGGAATCGACAAACCCCGCCTCGGACTGTTGCGTGGTCCGCAGCACGTGAGTGAACGTGCGCGCGTGCTCAGGCGACGCGGGTATTTCAACGACCTTCCAGCCGACGATGGTGAAATTCTCCGACTGCGCATCGATCGCGCACGCGTATGCGTGATCGGGCGGCCCTGTGACCGTGAAGGTCACCTCGGCGTGGTGCGCGTCGGGGCTGTTGCTGCCGGACACTTCCGCGCTGACGCTGGTGGTCGCAGTAGGTGCGCTCCCCGGCCCAGCCCAGACATACCACCCGATCACCACTGCGGCACACACGAACGCTGCTCCCGCTAACCACCACAGGCGTCGCGGATTGCTCGGGGAACGCCCGTAGCGCGCATCGAGCCGGGCGCCGGCATCCGCCTGTACGGGCACAGAGTTCACTCCAATCGCGGTCGGCTCTCGATGTCGTGCCTTCGGTGCTGACCGATAGTCTTGAGTATTAGATTACGACGAGATTCTGAACAGAAATGGTGACCGACCGGTGACACAGCGATTGATGGCGGTGCACGCCCACCCCGACGACGAGTCGAGCAAGGGAGCCGCCACCTATGCGTACTACGCGCACCACGGCGTCCACGTGCAGGTCGTGAGTTGTACCGGCGGTGAGCGTGGCGACGTGCTGAACGAAAGCCTCGAGAATCGCGCCATGGCGGAGCGGGATCTCCCCGGGCTACGCCGGCTCGAGATGGCCGCGGCCCAGGCAGTGATGGGGATCGATCATCGCTGGCTGGGATACCAGGATTCGGGCATGGCTCGAGAAGACGGTTCGGTTCCTCGAAATTCGTTTGCAGACATCCCGTTGGAGATCTCCGCGGAACCGCTGGTGCGACTGATCCGTGAATTCAAACCGCAGGTGCTCGTGACCTATGACGAGAACGGCGGCTATCCGCACCCCGATCACATCCGCTGCCATGAGGTCTCAATCGAGGCGTACCACGCGGCGGCAGACCCGAACCGTTACCCGGATGCCGGCGAACCCTGGCAGATCTCGAAGCTGTATTACGACCGCATCTTCAACGCGCAGCGGATGAGGAGTGTGTACAACCTGTTGAAGGAGACGGATCCGGACTCACCGCTGCTGGAGGAGTTCACGAAGATGCGGCGCTGGGCCGATGACAGCCCTGACCTGGCGACGACGAAGGTGCCGAGCGGTGATTTCTTCCCGGCGCGCGACGCCGCGTTGCGTGCGCACGCCAGCCAGGTGTCGCCCGACAGTTCGTTCTTCTTCTGGCCGAACAACTTGCAACAGCGGGCCTGGCCGTACGAGGACTATCAACTCGTCGACTCGAAGGTGGAGACCACCGTGCCGGAAACCGATCTGTTCGCCGGGGTCGAGGACGCCGCATGATCGGCGCGATTGCGGGCAGCGCCACGTTGGGGCTTTGGGCGGCAGCGACATCGACACCGGCACCGAAGGTTCCGAACGCCAACTTGGTCACGCCAGGCGTCTGGGGCTTCCTCGTCATCTTCCTCATCGCGATCGTCACGATTCTTCTGGTGATCGACATGACCAGGCGGATCCGACGCACCAGCTATCGGGAGGAGATCGCAGCCAAACTCGACGCAGAAGAGGCGGAACTGCACGAACCGCCTACGGAGAACTGACCGCGCAGGTTTGACCGCGGCGAACTGACCGCGGCGTCAGCCGTTGTAGGCGGGCGAGAGCGCGATCAGCAGGACCGCCACCCAGTGGCACATGAACGCTACGACGGTCAGCGTGTGAAAGATCTCGTGGAACCCGAAGCGGCCCGGGAACGGGTTCGGTTTCTTCATGCCGTAAATCACCGCGCCCACGGTGTACAACAGGCCGCCGACGATCACGAGGATCATCATCGGGGCGCTGGCGGCGAACAGGTCGACAATGTACATCATGGCGCCCCAGCCCATGCCGATGTACAGGGCGACGTACAGCCAACGGGGGGCGCCGATCCAGAACACGCGGAACGCGATGCCGAGCACGGTCGTGCCCCATACCACCGACAGCAGGAGCACGCTCTTGCTCGGCGGCAGCGCAAGCACGGCCAGCGGGGTATATGTTCCGGCGATCAGCAGGAAGATGTTGGCATGGTCGATTCGCTTGAGGATGGCCTTGGTGCGCGGTTTCCAATTGAAGCGATGATAGAGGGCGGAGTTGCCGAACAGCAGCATCGACGTCAGCATGAAGACGGCGGATGCCCACTTTGCGTACGGACCGTCGGCCACTTCGATGAGCACGATGCCTGCCGCGATCGACGCGGGGAAGGTGCCCGCGTGGATCCAGCCCCGCCACGTCGGTTTGAGGTCAACTGTGTTTGGCGCAGTGCGCTCGGGGTGGTGGGCGGCGGGCGCAGACATGAGGTAACAGTACGGCAGAGCGCAGGGTGCGCGCTGGGAGTTTCAACACGGTAACGTAGCGATGTGAGAAAGCGGAAGGTACCCCTCGGCCGGGGCTTTCTCTACGGTATCTACCAGAACCGCCTGCGGCGCAGTCTCGATGGAGAGTCTCTTCCACGCCACATCGCGATGATCATCGACGGTAATCGTCGCTGGGCGCGGCAGAGCGGGATGGACACGGTGTCGCACGGCCACCGTGCCGGCGCTGCGAAGATGCGAGAATTCCTGGAGTGGTGCGACGATCTCGGCATCGCAGTCGTGACGCTGTACCTGCTGTCCTCCGACAATCTCGTCAACCGGGAGAGCGAAGAGATCGCCGATCTGATCGAGATCATCGCTGATCTCGCGGAAGAGTTGTCGCACTACCGCGATTGGCGGGTACAGCACGTCGGCTCGGTCGGGGGCCTGCCCGACCAGCTGGTTGCCGCACTGAAGGCGGCGCAGGCGCGCACGAAATCCAAAACGGGCCTACACGTCAATCTGGCCGTCGGCTACGGCGGCCGCAAGGAGATCACGGATGCGATGCGAAGCATCGTGGCGGAGCATCACGCCGAGGGCCGCAGCCTGGAGAACCTCGCCGAGCGGCTCACGCCGGACATGATCGGCGCCCACCTGTACACCGGAGGTCAGCCCGACCCTGACCTGGTCATCCGCACCTCCGGCGAGCAACGGCTCAGCGACTTCATGCTGTGGCAGAGCGCGCACAGTGAGTTCTACTTCGTCGAGGCCCTCGGACCCGATTTGCGCGAGGTCGACTTCCTGCGTGCCGTTCGCGACTATTCACGCCGCAATCGGCGCTTCGGAGGCTGAGCGCGCACGAATGACGACAATCGAAGAATTTGCAGCAGGGTTTCTCGAGGACCCAGGCTACCTGGATTTCGGCCGTGTCGGTCCGCTCTCTGCGGCTGTCGTGGCGGAGCTGCAGGGCGGTATGGACACTCTCGGCAAGGCCCGCTTCGGCAGCATCGCGCTGTTAACCGCAGAGGGGGAGCGGCTGCATTCTGCGGTCGCGGAGCACACCGGATTTCCGGCCGACCAGATCGTGACTCAACCGAACACCGGCAGCGCGCTGCTGCACACGCTGTTCGGTCTGAGCGGCACCGTGCTGGTCTCTGCGGCGGAATTCCCCAGCGTGACGCTGGCCGCAGCCCGCGCGGCCGAGGCGTTGCACACTCTCGAGCCATCGTGGATGCAGCCGGAGCATGGCCGTGTCACCCCGGGTCAGGTCCTGGAGCAGCTCACAGCTGAGACGACAGCGGTCGCGGTCAGCCTGGTCGACTCGCGCACCGGCTACCTGACAGACATCGAGGGCATCCGTCAGGTGATCGGCGACCGCCTGCTCATCGTCGACGCGATTCAGGGTCTCGGCGTCGTCGACGCCCCGTATTCGGTGGCGGATGTCGTGGCATCCGGCGGTCAGAAATGGACCAGAGCAGGCTGGGGCACCGGCTTTCTTGCGATGAGCGAACGCGCCATCGATCGCATCCTACCGGTGTTCAGCGGTGCGACCGGAACGGATGCGCCGGAGCCGTTCGACGAGATCTTCCCGCCGACGCGCGGCGTTCGCGCCTTCAGCGTCTCGAATGCCGATCGGCTCGCCGAGGCACGGTTCGCGGCGGCATTGGAAGAGATCGATTCCGTCGGAGTCCCGGACATCCAGGATGCCGTGTCACAGCGAGTAGATGCCGTCATCGACCTCGCAGACGAGTTCGCCATCCCCGTCGCCTCGTCGCGAGACCCGCGGGAGCGCGCCGGGATCGTCGTTCTCGAGCCGGAAGCCGATCAGTTGACGCGGCTGCGTGCGAGCCTGTTCAATCACGGCGTCACCGTGACGACTCGCTCCAGTACCGTGCGCGTGAGCGTGCACGCGGTGACCGCCCCCGAGACGATGGATATGCTGCGAGGCGCATTCTCGGAGTTCGCTCGCGCGTCGTAGGACGCGACGCCGTGCCCGCGCGTGCGGCACCGGATGTTCATGCGGCTTCATGCGTGTCGATGCGCTGAATGCGTCGATACCACCGTAGCGTCGGAATCACCGGACACGGCGTCCGGTCGAGACGGCCACGTAAGTTCGTCCCGCGATCTCCTGGCCGGCTCGCCAACAAAACCGTGGCGCCTTTGGGCACGCGGGGTGGGAGTGGTTGTGGCCGCAATAGGTACCCGAGCACCGAAAGACGACACCTTCGAGAAGGAGACACGCAGCACAGCATCCAACGCCAGCGACAGCACGATTCGACAGACCGAGCGTACCTACGTATTGGACACCTCGGTATTGCTGTCTGACCCGCAGGCAATCTTTCGGTTCGCCGAACACGACGTGGTCATTCCCGTTGTCGTCATCAGCGAATTGGAGGGGAAGCGGCACGACCCCGAGATCGGATACTTCGCACGACAGGCTTTGCGCAACCTCGATGATCTGCGGGTGAAGCACGAACGTCTCGACTTCCCGATCCCGGTTGGCGACGGCGGATCGTTGCGCGTCGAACTCAACCACTCGAACATGTCCGTTCTACCCAGCGGTCTGCAGCTCGGCGACAACGACTCGCGGATACTGGCGGTCGCACAGAACCTGGCGAACGACGGTCTCGCCGTCACGGTCGTATCCAAGGACATGCCTTTGCGCGTCAAGGCCGCGTCGATCGGGCTGGCCGCAGCAGAATACCGTGCTGAGCTCGCCGTGGATTCCGGGTGGACCGGAATGGCCGAAATCAGCCTCGGTTCCAACGACATGGCACTGCTCTACGAGCACGAGACCATGACGTCATCGCTCGTAGCGGACCTTCCGATCAATACGGGGCTCGTCGTGCACTCGGATCGGGGTTCCGCCCTCGGCCGCGTGACCGGCGAACGCGAGTTCAAGCTGGTGCGCGGCGACCGCGATGTGTTCGGTCTGCACGGCCGCTCCGCCGAGCAGCGTCTGGCCATCGACCTTCTGCTGGACCCCGAGATCGGCATCCTGTCACTCGGCGGTCGAGCCGGCACTGGAAAGTCGGCATTGGCGTTGTGCGCGGGGCTCGAGGCCGTGCTGGAACGGCAGCAACACAAGAAGATCATGGTGTTCCGGCCGTTGTACGCGGTCGGAGGGCAGGAACTCGGCTACCTGCCCGGGGACCAGGGCGAGAAGATGAACCCGTGGGGGCAAGCGGTGTTCGACACATTAGGCGCCCTGGTCTCCGACAACGTGCTCGAGGAGGTGCTCGAACGCGGCATCCTCGAAGTGCTTCCGTTGACGCACATCCGTGGGCGCTCGCTGCATGATGCTTTCGTGATCGTGGACGAGGCCCAGTCGCTCGAACGAAACGTGCTCCTGACGGTGCTCAGCCGGATTGGACAGAACTCGCGAGTCGTGCTCACGCACGACGTCGCGCAACGCGATAACCTGCGCGTTGGCAGGCATGATGGGGTCGCGAGCGTCATCGAGACGCTCAAGGGGCATCCGCTGTTCGCCCACATCACGCTCACGCGGTCTGAGCGCAGTGCCATCGCCGCGCTCGTCACCGAGATGCTGGAAGGACCCGACCTGCTGGCGTAGTGGCCCTGCGGCCTGTGGATAACTTTGACGGGCGGATGCTTCTCGAGGCTATCCTCGTCGCATGACGATCACAGACGCCCCGCTGTCGCGCTCGCGGCGGCGGGGCGTGAACGCACTGTGGCAGCTTCCAGCTGCTGCTGCACTCGTGGCGTTCGCGGCCATCGCGGTCGGACTACGCGCAGAGCTCGTCGGATTCGTATATCTGGCGCTGGTAACCCCTGAGTTGTGTCGCATCGATATCACCGAGCGGCGGCTGCCGAATGCGCTGATCGTGCCCGGTTATCTGATGACGGCAACGGGGTTGCTGTTCGGCTGGTTGCGCACCGGGTCGGCTCCTATCACAGCCGCCGCGGCGGGTGCGGCCGTATTCGGCTTCCTGTTGTTGCTGAGCGCAGGCGGCGGCATGGGCATGGGCGACGTGAAACTCGGCGGCCTGCTCGGCCTCAACCTCGGGGTGCTCGGCGTGACGGCCGCCATCGCAGGGCCTACGGTCGCGTTCGTGATCGGAGGGTTTGCGGGCGCTGTCGCGCTGATCCTCCCCGGATCCGGCACGCGTATTCCGTTCGGTCCATACCTGCTGATCGGCTTCTGGGCTGCGACCGCCCTGCCGCTACTCGGGATCGGCTGAACTCAAGCAGCACGGTGCCGCCCCGTGGCGTCGTTAGTTCGGGTGTGTCATCGACAGCACGTCGAGTGCGGAATCCAACTGCTCGAGGCTCAATTCGCCGCGCTCCACGAAGCCGAGCGCGATGGTCGCCTCGCGCACGGTGACGGCGTTGGCCACGGAATACTTCACGATCTTTGCTGCCTGCTCGTAGCCGATGATCTTGTTCAGAGGGGTCACGATCGATGGCGAAGATTCGGCCAGCGCGCGCGCTCGTTCAATGTTCGCCTCAAGGCCGACGACGGTCTTGTCCGCGAGAACTCGTGCTGAATTCGTCAGCAGCCGGATCGACTCCAGCAGCGCAGTGCCCATCACGGGGATCGCCACGTTCAATTCGAACGCACCGGATGCCCCGCTCCACGCGATCGTCGCATCATTGCCGACGACGCGTGCCGCGACCATGAGAACGGCCTCCGGGATGACCGGGTTGACTTTGCCGGGCATGATCGACGAGCCGGGTTGCAGATCGGGCAGGTGGAGCTCGCCGAGTCCGGTGTTCGGGCCGGAGCCCATCCAACGCAAGTCGTTGCAGATCTTCGTCAGGCTGACCGCGATGACGCGCAGTGCTCCGGATGCTTCGACCAGCGAATCGCGGTTCGCTTGCGCTTCGAAGTGGTTGCGAGCCTCGGTGATCGGAAGCTCGGTCTCGGTCGTGAGCAGTTCGATGACCAACTGCGGGAACCCGAGCGGCGTGTTGATTCCTGTGCCGACGGCAGTGCCGCCGAGCGGCACCTCTGCGACGCGATGCAGGCTGCCCTGCACGCGTTCGATTCCGAGCCGGATCTGCGACGCGTAGCCGCCGAACTCCTGACCGAGCGTGACCGGCGTTGCATCCATCAGGTGCGTACGGCCCGACTTGACGGCGTCCTTCCACAGCTCGGCCTTCTCTTCGAACGCCACAGCCAAATGGTCGAGCGCCGGGATGAGCTCGTCGATCAGCGCGCTGGTCACGGCAACATGCACTGACGTGGGGAAGACGTCGTTCGAGGATTGCGATGCGTTGACGTGGTCGTTCGGGTGCACCGTGCTGCCCAGTCGCCTGGTCGCGAGTGTGGCGAGCACCTCATTCATGTTCATGTTCGAGGAGGTGCCGCTGCCGGTCTGATACACATCGATCGGGAACTGATCAGCGTGGCCTCCGTCGATCACTTCGTCGGCGCTGGCCGCGATCGCCTCGGCGATGGCCGTGTCGAGCACACCGAGCCGTGCGTTGGCCAGCGCGGCGGACTTCTTGATCCTGGCCAAGGCCACGATCTGAGCCGGCTCCAGCCGTGAACCCGAGATCGGGAAGTTCTCCACGGCGCGCTGTGTTTGGGCACCGTAGAGCGCGGACGCGGGCACCCGCACCTCGCCCATCGTGTCGTGTTCGATGCGATACTGTGCTTGGTCGGCATCCTGGCCGTCGTCGGCGTTGTCCACCACGATGTGTTCCATTTCTCCTGAAGTAGGCGTCAGGCCTCGTTGAGGCCGACCTTGATGTCTGCAACCACGCGCCCATGATGAAGCTCGTAGTTGGCGCTGACGATAGCCAGGTTACCCTCGGCCACCGCCTGACTGATTATTTCGGATTGCTCCAGCAACTGGGAGACAGTCGTGCGAAGGTGTTCGAGGCCGACCTCGTGAGCGTCCACCTTGGCCGGGTCGATCGTGGCACCCGGTGCCGTGCGCGTGACGGCGTGCACAGCGGGGACGATGGGTGCGATCAGGTGAGCGATGTGCGGGGGCAGGGGCGTGGCATCCGCTGCCTGCGACTCGATCGCCGCACGCACACCCCCACAGGAGTCGTGCCCGAGAACGACGATCACCGGCACAGACAGCACGGCGACCGCGTATTCGAGTGACCCGAGCACGGAGTCTGAGATGACCTGCCCGGCATTGCGGATGACGAACGCGTCACCCAGGCCGAGGTCGAAGATGATTTCGGCGGCAAGGCGTGAGTCGCTGCAGCCGAAAATGGCCGCGACCGGATGCTGTGTGGTCTCCGTTTCGCGTCGCCGCTCGACGTCCTGACGTGGATGCTCGGGTGTACCGCTCACGAACCGCTCGTTGCCGCGCTCGAGTGCGCTCCATGCTTCTTCAGGACTGGGCGTCACTGACTGCCTTTCTGCTGGTTGGCCTTGATCTGCGCAGCGAGCGACCGGGCGACCGTGTCGAATTCTCCGGGCTTCGCGGTGCCAAGGAGCACGTAGGTGCTTGCCCCCGACTCCGCGGTGAGCGCGTACTCGACATTACCGACATCCTTGGCACTGTTGCGATTGTCGTACACGGTCCAGGTGACTCCGTCGATGGTGGCCGCGCCTGTGCCGCTGGTATCCTCGAGCAACTGCGACAGCCACGTGTCGTTGGCCTTGAAGCCCTGCGTGAATCCGATGTACTGCCGGCTCGGCGTGATCAGCCCGACATACCAGGAGTCGACCCCGTTGCCGCCGGTGCGCAGCTCGGCCGAATTCGAGGTCCAGGCCTTCGATAACTTCGGCACGGCGAGCGGGTCGGGTTCCGATCCCTGCCCCGTGGCGGCGATCGAAGCGAAGTCCACGTTCGTCTGCGTCAGCGTGGTCGCGCGAGGGACCATCAGGATGATTACGGCGACGATCGCCAGCGTTGCCAGCAACGAGTACACGAGATTGTTGACGGTTTGACGCGACCGATGGTTCTGCGAGTTTTCGGCCTTGCGCGCGGCCGTCTCCTGCGGCGTCTCGGGTCGGCCGAGTTCTGCGACGACGGGCGGGTGGTTGTTGGTGTTGTTCTCGGTCATCCGTTCGGTGTGCCCTCGGATGCGGCGGTGCCGGCCCGCGCGGCATCCAGGCGTGCCTTCGCCCCGATCAGCCATTCCTCGCAGATGCGTGCCAACTCTTCGCCACGCTCCCAGAGCGCGATCGACTCCTCGAGGGTTGCAGAACCCTGCTCGAGCTGCGCGACGACCCGCACGAGCTCGTCACGCGCCTGCTCGTAACTCAAGTCTTCAGACGGCCCGGTATCTTTTGACGGCCCAGCTTCTTTCGAGGGCCCAGCTTCTTTTGAGGGCAGAGACGCAGTGTCGTGTGACGGGCCGGGCATGGGTTCTATTCTATTCGCGCGCCTTGGCGCCGGCTGAGACGACGCTGAGAGCTCCATCCGCAACGGTCACGGTCAATTCGGTGCCCTTCGGGGCGTCATCCCGGCGGCGAAGCACGCTGCCGTCGCTCGATTGCACGATGGCGTAGCCGCGGTCGAGCGTGCCCTGTGGGGACAGTGTGCGCAGCCGGACCGCGAGTTCTTGCGTCACGGATTGCGCCTGTTCGATCGTGCGTGCGGCGAGTTCTGCGCCGCGCGCGACGAAACGCGTGAGCTCCTGCGCGCGCGTGTCGACGATCCAGGCGCTGTCCACGAGCACCGGGCGTGAGCGCAGTTGCGCGATCCGATCGATCTCGTGGCCGATCAAAGCGGTCAGTCGTGTGCTGAGCCGGGTCCTCGACTGCTGAACGCGCAGCAGTTCCTCCGCGATGTCCGGAACGACGCGCTTGGCGGCATCCGTCGGTGTCGACGCCCGTAAGTCCGCGACGTCGTCCAGGAGTGGGCGGTCGGCCTCGTGCCCGATCGCGCTGACCAGTGGCGTCACGCACGCCGCCGCTGCGCGCACGAGTGACTCGTCACTGAAACCGAGCAGATTCTGAAAGTCGCCGCCGCCGCGCGCGACGATGATCACGTCCACTTCAGGGTCTGCATCGAGCGTGCGGATGGCTGCGGTCACCTCCGCAACGGTGCGCTCACCCTGCACGGCCGCGTACACGATCCTGAACTTCACCGACGGCCAGCGCAGTTGGGCGTTGCGCAGTACGTCCTTCTCGGCATCGGAGTCTTTGCCTGTGACCAGGCCGATGCAACGCGGCAAGAAGGGCAGCGGCTTCTTTCGGTTCGCGTCGAAGAGGCCCTCCGCATTCAATTGTGCGCGCAATCGCTCCAGCCGTTCCAGCAGGTCCCCGAGCCCGACGTGTCGCATCTCGAACACCTGCATCGAGAGCGTGCCGCCCTTGACCCAGTAGTTGGGCTTCACCAGTGCGACGACCCGATCTCCTTGTTTCAGGTCGGCCGGCAATCGCCCTCGGACCGACGACCAGATCGTGAATCCGACGGTGGCGTCCAGGCTGAGGTCCTTCAACTTTCCATAGACGTTTCCACCGGAGACACCCCACTGAACCAGTTCGCCCTCGACCCAGGCGCTGCCCAACCGGTCGATATAGCCCTTGATCTTGTTCGCCAGAACGGCGACGGGCCATGGGGCGTCAGCGGTGGGGGGAGCATCCGTCACGTTCGTCGCCTTCCTGCTTCCCTGTACTCATACAGTGCCGCTCATACAGTCTTTGTCCAACGGGGCCGGCCGTAGACTTGGGGGGTGAGCGATGCGACCATCAGCCTTCCGGCCCCGGAGATTCCCGGCGCTCGAACCAGGCTCAAGGATACCCCGGTGCACGGACACAAGCGGGTGCTGCTCGCCGCGCCCCGCGGCTACTGCGCGGGTGTCGATCGTGCGGTCGTCGCGGTCGAAAAAGCCCTCGAGCTTTACGGTGCGCCAGTGTACGTGCGCAAGCAGATCGTTCACAATGTGCATGTCGTTTCGACGCTCGAGCGGCAAGGCGCGATCTTCGTCGATGGCGTCGACGAGGTTCCGGTGGGCGCGCACGTGGTGTTCAGCGCACACGGAGTGGCGCCCTCCGTGGTGCAGGCCGCTGCCGACCGTGGATTGCGAGCCATCGACGCGACGTGTCCGCTCGTGACCAAGGTGCATCGCGAGGCCGTGCGGTTCGCCCGAGACGACTACGAGATCCTGCTCATCGGCCACGAGGGCCACGAAGAGGTCGAAGGAACCGCCGGAGAGGCGCCGGAGCACGTGACCCTGGTCACCAGCCCGGATGCCGTCGACACCCTGGTCGTGCGCGACCCAGAGAAGGTCGTCTGGTTGTCGCAGACCACGCTGTCCGTCGACGAGACGATGGAGACCGTGCGGCGGCTTCGCGAACGGTTCCCGAAGCTGCAGGACCCGCCCAGCGACGACATCTGCTATGCGACCCAGAACCGCCAGGTTGCGATTAAGAAGGTCGCAGAAGATGCAGACCTGGTGATCGTGGTCGGCTCTGCGAACTCGTCCAATTCCGTGCGACTCGTCGAGGTCGCGCTTGAGCACGGTGCGAAGGCCGCGCACCGCGTCGACTATGCAGCAGAGGTCAAGCAGGAGTGGCTTGAGAACGTGAGGACCGTCGGAGTGACCAGCGGCGCATCCGTGCCCGAGGTGCTCGTGCGTGAACTGCTCGCCGATCTCGCCGAGGCCGGCTATGTCGATGTGCAGGAGGTCAAGACGGCGGAGGAGGACCTGATGTTCTCGTTGCCGAAGGAACTGCGCCCCGAGCGGACCGGCGCGCAGAACGAGCGTGCCCTGGGTGGCCGCAGCAGGGTCGGTGTGCGATGACCGAACCGGATCGGCGGCCGCGCCCGCAGTATGGCGAGTACGCGTCGCCGGAAGAGCAGAAGGCGAGCATCCGGGTGCCAGTGGAGCACGCCCACGACGAATCCGTGCCAATCGCCCGCGCGACGCCGGTTGCGAGCGAACAGCAGACGTCATTGCCCCGGCAGCACGACGCGCCGAGGCCCGCCGGTGCTTCGCTTGCCCCTGCGCGCTCAGGCGACAGGATCTTCACCCTGGCACTGCTGACGCTGGGATTCCTGAACGTCATCTTCACGGTGCCCGGCCTGTTCAACCTGTCGAGCACGATCAACGCCACGTTTCAGCAGATGGGCGTCGGGTCGTTCACGCCGACATCGCTGGCACGTGTTCTCGGGATTGGGCTGGCGGTGTTCTATATCGCCGCGTGGATCGGGACCCTGCTCCTGACGATGCCGCGACTGCGCGCGGGTCGATTGTCATTCTGGATTCCCCTCGTCGCCGGCGTCATCGTGACAGTAGTCAGCATGATCATCTTCTTGATCCTGTTCCTCGGAGACCCCAGCTTCGTCGCGTACATGACCAAGAACGTCTAACGTCTGACGCGGCTGTCCTCGACATTTGCGCCGCTGGCGATACGCTGGAGATAACCCCAGAGGAGTTGCCTGTGCGCGTTGGAATTGCCCGTGAGTCTCGTGCGGGCGAACGGCGCGTCGCCGCAACTCCCGAAACCGTTGAACAAATGGTCGGCCTCGGCCTGGACGTACGGATCGAGTCCGGCGCCGGTGTGAATTCCGGCTACGCGGATGCTGCGTACCGCGATGCGGGCGCGCGCGTCGCGCAGCGGCTCGTCGTCGAAGACCTCGATGTGCTCTGCCACGTGCGACCCCTCGACCTGCAGACGGCTGGCCGCTTGCACTCCGGTGCGATCACGATCGGCCTGGCTTCGCCGGCGTCCGAGTTGGAGACGGTGCGCGTTCTCGCGAACGGCGGCGTCACCGCGTTCGCGCTCGAGCTCGTACCGCGCATCTCGCGCTCGCAGTCGATGGATGCGCTCAGTTCGCAGGCGCTCGTCTCCGGCTATCGCGCGGTGCTGGAGGCGGCGATCCGGTTTCCTCGATTCTTCCCGCTCTACATGACGGCGGCTGGAACCATTCCTCCCGCCAAGGTGCTCGTGCTCGGTGCTGGGGTGGCCGGCCTGCAGGCGATCGGCACTGCAAAGCGTCTCGGCGCACGCGTGTCGGCCAATGACATCCGGCCGTCTTCTGCGGAGGAGGTGGCCTCGATCGGCGGCACGTTCATCTCGCTCGATATCGAGACGGCAGAAGCCGCCGGCGGATATGCCCGCGAACTGAGTCAGGATCGCGGGACGCGCCAGCGCGAGTTGCTGGCACCGCACGTCGCAGCATCCGATGTGCTGATCACCACGGCGGCGATTCCCGGCCGTGCCGCCCCACTCCTCGTGACGACGGAGATGGTGCAGGGGATGCGCGCCGGTTCAGTCGTCATCGACCTGGCCGCCGAGTCCGGCGGAAACGTCGAGGGCGTCGTCGCAGGTGAGGACGTGCTCGTTCCGGTGAAGGACGGTCAGGTCACGCTGGTCGGGTTGGCGGATGCTCCGTCCGCCATCGCAACGGATGCCTCACGCTTGTACGCCAAGAACGTGGTCAACCTGTTGGCGTTGATGACCAAGAACGGCACGGTCGCACCGGACTTCGGGGACGAGATCATCTCCGCGACCTGCCTCACGCACGATGGCGAAGTACGTCACGCGCCGACCGCCGCAGCGCTGGCGGGGGAGCCGGCGCCGGTTCCGGCTCCGGTATCGGCGCCGGCACCTGCATCGGCATCGGCTCGCCCGTCGAATGAGGAGGACTGATGGACGCTGTAACGCTCCTGACTGTAGTGGTGCTGGCGGTCTTCGTCGGGTTCGAGGTCATCTCGAAGGTGACGAGCAAGCTGCACACACCCTTGATGTCCGGCGCGAACGCCATCCACGGCATCATTCTGGTCGGTGCGATCATCGTCGCCGGCCAGACGAGCGATCCGTGGCTGCTGGGCGTCGCGCTGGTGGCCGTCGTGCTGGCCACCGCGAACATGGTGGGTGGCTTCGTCGTCACCGACCGGATGCTGGAGATGTTCCGCGGCAGAAAGCCTGCACCGAGGGCGGCAGTGGCGCCGACACCTGCACCTGCATCGGCACCGAAGAAGGACGACGCCGCGTGAGCCTCCTCTCGCCGGAGTGGGCCGCGCTGCTGGATCTGGTCGCCGCCGTCTGCTTCATCATCGCGCTCAAAGGGCTCAGCTCGCCACGAAGTGCACGTCGCGGCAACCTGATCGGCGCCGGTGGTGCTTTGTTGGCCGTTATCACGGTGTTCTTTGCAACACGCCTGGATAATCTTCCGTGGATTCTCGGCGCGATCGCAGTGGGCGCGCTGATCGCGGTGCCGATCGCACGACTCGTGAAGATGACCCAGGTGCCGCAGCTGGTGGCCGGTTTCAACGGGGTCGGCGGCGGGGCGGCCGCCTTGGTTGCTGTGCTCGAGCTCGGGCATTCCCCTAACCCGTGGGTGCGCCTCGCCATCGTGTTCACGATGCTCGTCGGTGCTGTGTCCTTCTCCGGGTCAGCCGTGACGATCGGAAAGCTTCAGGGCATTATCAGCGGGCGACCACTGATGTTCCCCGGGATGCGCTGGGTGATGACCGGCGTGCTTGCGGCCTGCGTCGTCTCCGGTGGCATCGTGATCTGGCTCGGCGCGTGGCCGTGGGCGGTCGCGCTCTTGATCCTCGGTCTCGCCGCCGGCCTACTGCTGGTGTTGCCGATCGGTGGTGCGGACGTTCCAATCGTCATCTCCCTGCTGAACGCATTCACGGGTGTCGCGGTAGCCGCATCCGGAATCGTGTTGGCCAACGTGCTGCTCGTCGTCGCCGGTACACTCGTCGGCGCAAGCGGCACAATCCTGACGAAGGTGATGGCCGCAGCGATGGGACGCAGCCTGGGCGGCATCCTGTTCGGCGCGTTCCGAGGCGGCTCGACCGCCGGGTCGACCGAGATCAGCGACCGACCGGTGCGCACCTCGACGATCGAAGACGTTGCCGTTCTGCTGGCCTACGCGCAGCGCGTCGTGATCGTGCCCGGCTACGGTCTGGCGGTGGCGCAGGGGCAGCACACCGTGGCAGAACTTGCCGCCGAGCTCGAGGCGCGCGGGGTGGAGGTGGAGTACGGCATCCACCCCGTTGCCGGCCGCATGCCCGGGCACATGAACGTGCTGCTCGCCGAGGCGAACGTGCCGTATGAATCCCTGAAAGAACTCGACGAGGTCAACCCGGAATTCAAGAACACAGACGTGGCACTCGTCGTCGGAGCGAACGATGTCGTCAATCCTGCAGCAAAAACGACACCGGGGTCGCCGATCTATGGCATGCCGATCCTCGAGGTAGGGCAGGCGGCTCAAGTGGTCTTCCTCAAACGCTCGATGCGCCCGGGCTTCGCCGGCATTGAGAATGAACTGCTCTACGACCCGAAGACGACGCTGCTGTTCGGCGACGCCAAAGACTCACTCGCCAAGGTGCTCGGGGCGGTCAAAGCGCTGTAGCGGCAACGGCCGCGCCGTAAAGCTCCCGATTGCGACCCTTCCGCTGCGCTCAGGGAACGAAAAACAGGGCCAAACGGGAGTTTCCGGGGTCTCGAGACGTCTGTTCGCTATGCTCGCGGGTTCCTCGACCAGCCGGGCGCAGCATCCGCCTGCCACCGGGCGCGAAGAGTGACCGAATTCAGGCTGAAGCACCCGAAACGCCCACAACGGCGTCTCTGACCCCCGACCCAACCTGAACTCGGCACGCAAAACGCCACGGATGCCCACTTCGCTCAGCGAACGACCGGGCCCCGTCAGACGGGCAACCCAACGGTGCCGTGGACACACGCGGGGAGTTTCACCTGATTCACTTGCCGGATTGGCCGGCCGATCCGAGTTGCTGTGCCGCCTCGATGACACGCTTCGCCATGGCAGTCTCGGCGACCTTGCCCCACGCGCGCGGGTCGTACTGCTTCTTGTTGCCGACCTCGCCGTCGACTTTGAGCACGCCGGCATAGTTGGTGAACATGTAGTCGGCGATCGACCGGGTGAACGCGTATTGCGTGTCGGTGTCGACGTTCATCTTGATCACGCCGTTCGAGACGGCTTCGGCGATCTCCTCGGCGCTGGAGCCGGATCCGCCGTGGAAGACTAAGTCGAGCGGCTTCGGCCCGTTGCCGTACTTCGCGGCCAGTCCGGCCTGGATCTCGCCGAGCAGTTCAGGGCGCAGTTTCACATTCCCGGGCTTGTACACGCCGTGCACGTTGCCGAACGTCAGCGCAGCCATGTAGCGGCCGTTCTCGCCGAAACCGAGCGCGTCGACCAGCTGGATTGCGTCGTCGAGGGTCGTATAAAGGTGCTCGTTGATCTGGTGGCTGACGCCGTCTTCTTCACCGCCGACGACACCGATTTCAACCTCGAGGATGGCGTTGATCGCCTTGGTGCGCTTGAGCATGTCCTTCGCGATTGTCAGATTCTCGGCGAGCGGCACGGCGGAACCGTCCCACATGTGCGACTGGAAGATCGGGTTGCGCCCGGCCTTGACCTCTTCTTCGCTTGCGGCGATCAGCGGTAGGACGAAGTCCTCGAGGGCCGGCTTCGGGCAGTGGTCTGTGTGGAGGGCAATCGTGATGGGGTAGTTTTTCGCAACCTCGGTGGCGAACTTCGCGAACGCGATGGCGCCGGTAGCGCGTGCCTTCACGGTCTGCCCGGCGAAGTAGTCCGCGCCGCCCGTTGTCACCTGGACGATGCCATCGCTGCCGGCCTCGGTGAGGCCCTGCAGCACCGAGTTGATGGTCTGTGACGACGACACGTTGAACGCCGGGTAGGCGAACCCGTTCTTCTTCGCTTTGTCGAGCATCTCGGCGTATTGGTCCGGGGTTGCGATGGGCATGGAATCTCCTCGAGGGTCGTGCAGTGAACGGGGCCAAGTCTAGTCAGCGGCGGCCGAGCGACCGCAATTGGTCGGGAGGAATTCGATGGTTCAAAACACGGCCGTCGGTAGACTGGGCGTGTTGGCAGTGTTGCTTCGACTGATGTTTCCTGCCGCGTGTCCGCACAGCATTCGACCCTTCAGGAGAACTCACGTGATCAGCACCGACACAGCGTCGCTCTATCTGCACCCCGACCGCAACCTCGCACTCGAGCTGGTCCGTGCCACTGAGGCCGCGGCCATCCGCGCAACACCGTGGATTGGCAAGGGCCGCAAGAACGATGCTGACGGTGCAGCTGTGGACGCGATGCGCACGTTCCTCGGCACCGTCAACTTCGATGGCGTCGTCGTGATCGGCGAAGGCGAGAAGGACCACGCCCCAATGCTGTACAACGGTGAGCACGTCGGCAACGGCCGCGGTCCGTCCTGCGACATCGCCGTCGACCCGATCGACGGAACCTCGCTCACCGCGGCGGGACGGCAGAACGCGCTCTCCATGATCGCGGTGTCCGACCGTGGCAGCATGTATGACCCGTCGGCCGTGTTCTACATGAATAAGATCGTGTGCGACGCATCGGGGATCGGGGTGATCGATATCCGCAGGCCGATCGCCGAGAACATCCGTGCGCTGGCGAAGGCGAAGCGCAAGGAGGTCGGCGAAATGCGGATCGCGATCCTCGACCGCCCGCGTCACGCCGAGTTGATCGAGGAGGTGCACGCAGCGGGAGCCGGCACTCGGTTGCTGCTGGACGGCGACGTGGCCGGCGGGATCAATGCTGCCCGTTATGAGTCGTACATCGACATGTGTGTCGGCGTCGGCGGCACGCCAGAGGGCATCATCACCGCGTGCGCGGTCAAGGCTCTGGGCGGCTTGATCCAAACCCAGTTGCGGCCGAAAGACGACGAAGAACGCCAGCGCGCGCTCGACGCAGGGCACGACCTGGATCGCGTTCTCGAAGCCGACGACCTGGTCAAGGGCGACAACACGTATTTCGTCGCGACCGGTGTCACCAACGGTGAGCTCGTGCGCGGAGTCGAACGCAAGGGTCCGATCATCCGCACAGAATCTGTCGTTCTGCGTTCGAAGTCGGGCACCGTTCGCCGCGTGGTCGCCGACCACCTCGCGGAGAAGTGGCTCTAATCGGCCGCTGGTAATTCTGGTGTCATGGAATCTGGTTTCGGCGATTCTGGTGCGGGCGGTTCTGGATTCGTTGTCAGTTCGAACGCGGTGAGCTCGCGCGGGGCCTCCTCGATGCCGGTGAGGGACCCGAGCACCTTTGCTTCGTCCAGTGCGTTGAGCTTGCGAGCGCTCGGCAGCACCTGGCGTTCTAGCGAGCCGACGAACGCGTTGTAGTCCTTGACGCTGCGCTCGATCGACCGGCCCAGTTTTTCGACGTGCTCAGACAACTTCGATAGGCGCGCATAGAGTTCGCGGCCGACGTCGAACAGGGTCTTCGCATCTTCGGTGAGCACGTCTTGCTGCCAACTGAACGCGACCGTCTTCAACACGGACCACAGCGTGACGGGAGAGGCGAGCGCGACCCGCTTGCCGAACGCATAATCCATGATGGCCGGATCGGCTTCCAGCGCACTGGAAACTAGCGATTCGCTCGGGATGAACGCGATCACCAGCTCGGGGGAAGCATCCAGTCCGTTCCAATAGGTCTTGCCGGCGAGCGCGTCGATGTGCGAACGTAACGCCTTCACGTGTGCTTTCAGCAGTTGTTCGCGTTTCGCGCCTTCCTCACCGGTGGCGGTTGCCGGAATCTGGCTGGCCTCCAGGTATGAGTTGAATGGCACCTTCGCATCGACGGCGATGTTCTTGCCGCCGGGCAGATGCACGACCATGTCGGGGCGCCCCGCTCCGGCATCCGAGTTGATGCTCGATTGCAGGTCGAAGTCAACACGCTCAATCAGCCCTGCTGCGGCCACAACGTTGCGCAGCTGGGTCTCGCCCCACACGCCGCGTGTGCTGTTGCTCTTCAACGCGGATGCCAAAGATTCGGCCGTGCTGCGCAGCCGCTCCTCCGACTCGGTCGCCGACTTCAGTTGCTGGCTGAGCTCACCGTGCTGACGGCTGCGCTGGGATTCGAGTTCGGTGACCGTGTTCTGCATCGTGCGCAGGCTCTCCTGCACCGGGGTCAATGCCTGAAGCACCTTGCTCTCGGCACGGTCGCGTTCCCGACGAGCATCCTCGTCCAGGCGTTGCCGTTCGATCTGCTGGCGATTCTGCTCCTGCAGCCCGGTCACCTGCTCCCGCAACGCGCGTGTCGTCGCCTGAGCGGCGGAGAACTCGGCCGCAAGCTGGGCAGCGGCGGAGGCGGCCGAGCCGCGCGCATCCGCCAGAGCCGCCTGATGCCGTGCCTCAAGAATCGCCGGATTCTGCAGCGGGTCTGCCGCCGCCCTGCGATGTGCAATCAGCGCGGTGGCGAGCGCACCAACAGCGGCGCCGACCAGAAGGCCGATGATCAAGGCGAGCACGGGATCCATGTCGACAGTCTGTCAGCGACCGCCGACATTGCAGGGTGGCACGACCTGGCGAACTGCGTGGCGGGCGGCAGGCTCAGGCGGCGTCGGCCATCGCGCCGATGTGGCCGACGCGCACGGCCAGGGCATCCGCCAGTTGGGCTAGCGATTCCACGCCGTGCCGCTGAGCCGCATGCACCATGATCGCGGCGCACGCTTCGGAGTCCGCCAGGGCGTCGTGGTGGTGGAAGTCTTCGAATCCGGCCGCCATCGCCGCCACGGGCAGGCGGTAGGAGTCGAGGTGGTAGGTCTTGCGCGCGACCTGCAGGCTGCACAGGTAGTCGAAACTCGGGCACGGCAGCGCGGTCGCCGCGCACGCGCCGCGGATCACGCCCATGTCGAAGCCGGCGTTATGTGCCACCAGAATGTCTCCATCGGCGAACGCCACAAGATCGGGTAGCTGCTCCTGCCAGCTGGCGGCACCGAGCACGTCCTCGGAGCGGATGCCGTGGATGCGCGTGTTCCACTCCCAGAACTCCTCATGGCCGGCGGGCGGCTGAATCAGCCAGCCGACGCGATCGACGGGCCGCCCGCCGCGCACCTTCACCAACCCCACGGAACACGCTGATGCACTACTGGAGTTCGCGGTTTCGAAGTCGATTGCGGTGAAGTCCAGGGGCACTCGTCCATGTTCTCACGTCGCACCGACATGGCGCTGACCGCCCGCGGTGAGCCGTGTTGCGGGGCCGTCACGGACGGGGAGAAGACGTGCGCTCGCCGCCGAGACTTCCGCGCGTCGCCGGCCTGTATTCAGGTTGGATAGGGGGTCACACACGTGGATGTGCCCAAATCGGGCCACCCAGCCTGAATTCGGTCCCGCTGCCGGACATCCTGAACCTGCGCCGCCGGATTCGGACCCGCTACCGCCCGCTGTTGGCCGGCGCTAGCCTGGAAACGTGGCGGAACGAGCGAACAAAGCCCGGCGCGCGGCATCCTTCGATTCCGTGGCGGCCGTGTATGAGGAATCGCGCCCCGGATATCCGCAGCAGGCGGTCGACTGGCTCGTGCCGTCGGATGCTGTTCGCGTTGCCGACATCGGCGCAGGCACCGGCAAGTTCACGCGGCTGCTCGAGCGGCCCGGCCGTGAGGTAATCGCTGTCGACCCGTCGCCGCACATGCTCGATGAGTTGCGTCGCGCGTTGCCCATGACGGATGCCCGCCCCGGCTCGGCCGAGCATCTTCCGCTGGAGGAGGCATCCATCGATGCGGTCACGTTCGCACAATCTTGGCACTGGGTCGACGCGTCAGCGGGCCCGGCCGAGGTCGGTCGTGTGCTGCGCCCGGGCGGAATGCTCGGGCTGATCTGGAATCTGCGTGACGAGCGGGTCGACTGGATGCGGCAGCTCGGCGTTGCGATGCACGCCGATGGCGACCAGTACACCGATGAGGTGGGTACCCCTCAGGTCGGCGCGCCGTTCGGCGAACCGGAGGCGGCGCAATTTCCTTGGGCGAGCACGCTCACCCGCGATGGGGTGCTCGATCTGGTGCGCTCGCGCAGCTACTTCGCGTTGATGACGGAAGCCGAGCAGGATGCGACGCTGGCCGCCGTCTCGACGCTGCTTGCCACGCATCCGCAGATCGCAGCGCGGGAGACGTTCGAGTTCCCCTACGTCACGGTGTGCTTCCGCTACCGCCGTTTGTAGAGGCCGCGCGGTGCGCCACGTTGCGGCGCGTGCGCTACTTCGGCTGGCGCAGATCGCGGGAACCGGCGCAGAGGCGCCGGGCAGGGTGGGCGTGCGGCGCCCCGCCGGTA
>DATCDQ010000114.1:0-11906 GCA_036510655.1 Microbacteriaceae bacterium
GTTGCCAGCCACGCTGATCGCGGAAAACAACATCAGTGCCACCCACGGATACCAGGTCACCCGGCGACCTCGACGCTTCAGTGCAAACGCCGCGGCTGTGGCGACAACGATAAACCCGTCAACGATCAACGGCCAGAGGAACGCTAGCGTCGGATCGATCCCCGACCGGACGGCCAGATCCCTCAGTGCCTGGAAAGACAACACGAATCCGCCCAAGGCCAGACCGACCACGCCAAGCGCGGTCGCCCATGCCAGAACTGGGTTTGAAGACCTCACCGCCAACGAATCACTCACCGTACTCACCCGTGATCTTGCTGGCCACACCGCGCGTGCCCCACTCGGCGGCCACGGCGACGGCATTCATTAGCGCCTCGACACTCGCGTCGTCAATGCCACAGACAAGTTCACCCAAGGGCGCGCCGGTATCAACTTCTGCCAGCTCGAGCACAAGCAGCGCGACTCGCCGCTGCCCACCTGACAGGCCGGACGAATTCACCCTGCACAAGCCATGCTCGAGGTCCAGCCAGATCTGCCCGGACGAGTCAGCTGCCGTCAGTACGCCGAAGATTGACCTCGACACCGGAGACGAACAGAGCAGCTGAACCGCGGCCATGTAGGGCAGGTATCCGCGCGCCCAGCACCACAACCGGCTCTGCGGGTCTTCTTCGGCGGCCGATGTGCCGTCGCTAACAAGACGTTGTTCCACGATTTCCCACTTCTACGAGGTCGGAACGACAACGCCGGTCCGGAGTTGTATCCCCGGGCCAGCCCTTCTAGTCAGTTCCGCGAGTAGTCCGAGCGCCGACGCTTGACGGTGATCGGCCGTTCATCGCCGATCTCGGAATGCGATACTGCGATCCGACTTTCACCGCTGGGATCTCGCCGTTCCGGATCAACCGGCGCACCGTGGTGCCCGTCACACGGTAGATCGTCGCGACTTCGTCCGGCGTAAAGTAACTCTCTTCAGCATCCATGTTTGCACAGTAGCATGATATCCATGTTTTATGGATATTACCAAAGAAGATCGCTTTTGATGCTGGCCAATGGCGATATCCACCGTATGCTAGATGCATGTCGCAAATACAGTCGTTTCCCGACTATTCCGCCACCGAGCGTGTCTCTCAGCGCGTGAACCACTTGCTGTACATCAATGACATGACCCAGCGTGAGCTTGCAATGCAAATGGGCACCAAGCACACGACCATCGGCAACAAGATGAGTCGTGGCAACCGGTGGAACATCGATGAGATCTTGTTGCTGGCGGACATCTTTGAAGTCTCGACGGACTACATGCTCGGGCGCGAGCCCCTTGAGGCGGTAAAGCCGGTTAACGCAAAAGTCCCGGCCTCCGAAGAGACCGGGACTAGTGGGTTGGTTGCGGGGACAGGATTTGAACCTGCGACCTCTGGGTTATGAGCCCAGCGAGCTACCGAACTGCTCCACCCCGCGGCACAAGATGAAACTCTAGCATGCCTAGCGCAACCCTGCGTGCCAGCAGCGCACGATCGGCTGCCGACTCGTGTTTCTGGCGCGCAAAGTGCGTGCGACGCCGAGGTGAAGCGCACTTTGCGCGCCAGAAACGCATGATGTGGCCGCGCGCGACGCGAGGCAGAGCGCCGCAGTCGCGTCCGCAGACGCACACCGCACGCGGGCACGACGAGCGAGCATAGGCTGGCATCATGCCTGATCAAACCGTGAGCGTCGCAGTCGCCCAGTTCGCGCCGGGCGCCGATCGCGAACGCAACCTTGCGAACATCCGCGAACTGGCGACGACAGCTGCAGCGCGCGCAGCGCGACTGGTTGTCTTTCCCGAGTACTCCTCGTTCTTCGTCGACCCGGTCGGGCCGGCCATGGTCGAGGCGGCCGAGGCGCTCGACGGGCCGTTCGTGACCGCGCTCGGCGCCCTCGCGGCCGAACTGGGCATCCATATCGTCGCTGGCATGGCCGAGCGAGTAGCCGATGCCCACAAGTTCTCGAATACGCTCGTCGCGCTCCATCCGGGCGGGCAGCTCGAGGCGACCTACCGCAAACAGCATCTGTACGATGCATTCGGCGGACGCGAGTCCGACTGGGTACTCGCGGGCGAGCTCGACATGCCGCGGCTCTTCGACGTCGACGGCCTGCGCGTCGGGCTGCAGACCTGCTACGACCTGCGCTTCCCGGAACTGACCAGGCTCATCGTCGACGCCGGCGCCGACCTGGTGCTCGTGCCAAGCGAGTGGGTGCGCGGCCCCCTCAAGGAACACCACTGGAGCACACTCATCACCGCGCGCGCGATCGAAAACACGGTATATATCGCAGCCGCCGACCACACCCCGCCGATCGGCGTCGGACTGAGCATGATCGTCGACCCGATGGGCGTCGCGCTCGCAACCCTCGGCGAACGAGCGGATGTCGCCCTCGCCCCGATCGCGTCAGCCCGCGTCGCACAGGTGCGCACCGTCAATCCGGCGTTAGCCCTGCGTCGGTACACGGTCGCACCGCGACAAAGCCGCGCCGGCTGACCGGCGGGCTGACCCGCGCCTGCCGACCCGCCCCGCACGAGCGCCGCATTTCGTTAGCGGCGCAGCCCCGCCAGCTGCTCTGCGGCGCGGCCGAGAACGTTGACGCGTTTGCAGAACGCGAACCGAACGAGCGACGCCATCGACGCATCCGTCGGCTGTGAACAGAAGGCCGAGATCGGCACGGCGACTACGCCGGCAAGGTGGGGGAGTTCGCGGCAGAAGGCGGCGGCATCCGGGTAGCCGAGGGGTGCGGCATCCGCAACGACGAAATAGGTGCCGTCGGGCACGGAGACGCCGAACCCGGCATCCGCAAGCCCGGCGGTCAGAAGGTCGCGTTTCGCGGCAAGCGTGGCGGCGGTGTCGGTGAAGAAGGCATCCGGAAGGCGGAGGCCGACGGCGGTCGCCGGCTGGAACGGCGCACCGTTCACGTAGGTGAGGAACTGCTTGACCGCCAGAATCGCCGTCACCAGGTCGACGGGTGCGCTGAGCCAGCCGATTTTCCAGCCGGTGGTCGAGAAGGTCTTGCCGCCCGATGAGATCGTCACCGTGCGTTCGTGCGCGCCCGGGAGCGTCGCCACCGGAATGTGCGGCACCCCGAACGTCAGGTGCTCGTAGACCTCATCGGTGACGACGATCGCATCGTGCCGGTTCGCCACCTCGACGATTGCCTCAAGCGTCTCGCGACCGAACACGCTCCCGGTAGGATTGTGCGGATTGTTCACCAGGATGATCTTGGTGCGGTCAGTGACAGCCGCCCGCAGTTCGTCGAGGTCGGGCTGGAAAGCGGGCGCGCGCAACTGCACCGTTCGATGTACACCGCCGGCCAGCGCTATCAGGGCACCGTACGCGTCGTAGTACGGTTCGAACGTGACGACCTCGTCGCCCGGGTTGACCAGTGCGAGCAGCGTCGCGGCGATGGCTTCAGTCGCACCGGCGGTCACGAGCACCTCGCGGTCGGGGTCGACCCTCAAGCCGTAGAAACGCTGCTGGTGTTCGGCGATCGCCTCACGCAGCACGGGCATGCCGATGCCCGGCGGGTACTGGTTGACCCCGTCGCGGATGGCGCGGATCGCCGCCTCGAGAACCTCGGCCGGGCCGTCTTCGTCTGGAAAGCCCTGCCCCAGATTGATGGCCCCAGTGCGTGCAGCCAGGGCACTCATCTCAGCGAAGATCGTGGCAGCAATCGTGCCGTCGGGGGCGAGGAGTCCTGCGCCGCGTGCCGCTGCCCGCCAGGGACCGTCGATGTTCATGCTGCTCCTTCGCGCCACCGTGCTCTCGTCACGGTGATTTCCAACTTACGTCATCGCCCCAACGTCGCGGTCTCGCTCTGCGAATCCCACAACCGAGCGGATGCTGCGCCACCGGTCCCCGGCGCCCCGCTACGGTGGCTGCATGATCCGGATGTCGCGCCCGCCTGTGGATAACTTCCGCGGCGCCCTGCACGTTTGCTCTACCGTTGTGGCATGCCGATGCTGACCCACCGACTCCTCGCTGCCGGTTCCGCGAGCCTGCTCGCTGTCGGCATTCTTGCCGGGTGTGCTCCGGCCGCGCCGACGCCGACGCACACGCCAGCCGCAACGCAGTCCCCGATGTTCGCATCGGACGCCGACGCCCTGAAGGCCGCTACGGATGCCTACGCCGCCTACCTGAAGATGTCTGACACGATCGCGCATGACGGTGGCAAAGACCCGGAACGCATCAAACCGTTTGTGACTGGTGCACAATTGGCCCAACAACTCCGAGGCTTTGAGGTCTTCTCCAAGGACGGGCTGCGATCGAGCGGGGATACACGATTCGACACCGTGTCTCTTCAGCGATGGACACAGCGTGGCGATGGTCTTGTTGAAGTTGATCTTTACATGTGCACTGATGTGTCTGACGTTCGCGTGCTGAACTCCACGGGGACCGATGTGACGCCAGGCACCCGTATCGACAGGCTTCCCATTCAAATTGCGTTGCAATCGCAAACTACATCTGGTCGATTGCTGCTCGCGAGGAGTGATTCATGGTCCGGCAACAATTTCTGTTAGTTACAGTCGGGTCCGTGGTCGGGCTGGTCGCCGCGGTGGTCGCAGGTCCGTCGATTGCGATCGCCGCCGGTGGAGGATGCACGGTGGCGGAACAGATCGTGGGACAGTGTGACCCTCCGCAGGCACACGGCTCGATCGACGGAGGCGGCGTCAACATCGGTGCGACTCAAGAGGTCCCGGGCTCGGCGCCGCGCAGCGGTGATGATGCAGCGGCGAGCGACTCGTCCAGCGGCGATAGCAATGGCACTACCGGGAGCAGTTCGTTTCCTGACGCGGGATTCGTCAATATCGCCCCCTTGTGGAACGTCATCACCTGTCAGGCTCCCGATCCGTGTGCGAATCCCACCGTGCGGCTGAGCGATCTCATCAATTTCCGTGCGCCGGTGCCCACAACTTCGATGGAACCGAATGGCTGGGCCGTCGTTGGTCTTGACGCTAATTTCGTTGCGGGGGCAGCCGTTGATGTGCAGAGCGGAACCCTCCTCAGACTACCGGCGCAGGTGCGCTTCACGCCGGCAGGTTTCTCCTGGGATTACGGAGATGGTGCAAAGCGTACGTCCGCTGATGGGGGCGCTTCCTGGGCGAAGCGCGGCATCCCGGAGTTCAGCCCGACGCCGACGAGTCATGCCTATTTGCGCACCGGGAGCTTCACTGTTCAGATCGGTGTGAGCTACACGGCCGAATATCGCTTCGCAAACCAGAATTGGCAGCAGATCCCGGGTATTCTGAACATGCAGGCGCCCCAATTCGCCGTCGTCGTCGGCGACGCGAAAACGGTGCTTGTCGGGCGTGACTGTGTCGCGAACCCGCGCGGTCCTGGTTGCTGAGAGCCATTCGAGGTGATCGACGCCGCTCGACATCAATGTTGAGGCCGACACACAGATTGCGCATAGGTTACGTTCAGGCGGAGCGTGGATGCTGAGCTTGCTTGGAAGGAGCACGACATGACCGACACCCCGAACGACCCCGTCAACGCACCGGAGCCCACGGAGGCAGCCGGATCAACGGACCAGCCAGCAACGGATCAGCCCGGTGCCGAGACCCCAGACGCGACTCCTGCGGTGAAGCAGCCCGCCGCACCGACAGCAGCTGCCGCACCCGCAGCATCCGTTCCGCCAGCCGAGACTCCCGCGCCCGCTGAGCCGACGGCAGCGCAGCCTGCGCCTCCAGCCGGGACCGCAACGCCTGCTCCTGAAACGCCTGCTCCTCAAACCTCGTGGGCGGCGCCTGTGAACACGCCTCAGGCACCCCAGTCCGCGCCGGGATCACAGCCTACGGCCGCGCAGCCAACGGCACCGCAGCCAACAGCCGCGCAACCCACAGTGCCGCAGCCGACGATCAGTCAGACCGCGCAGCCGACTCCGGTCGCGCAGCAGCCCGGTCAACCGCCGGTCGCACAGCCGCCGGCCCCCTACTATGGCAATGGCGCCTTCGGCCAGCATGGCCAGCCTGCCCAGCCGGGCCAGCCCGGCTATGCATCCCAGCAGCCGTACTCGACGCAACAGCAGCCGTACGCGCAGCAGTACGCGACCCAGCCCACCCAGCCGATCATCGGTGCGACGCCGACTACCGCGACTGAGGAGAAGCAGCCGAGAAAGCGCGGTGTCGGAATGCTCGTCGCCGCGCTTGCGATCGGCGCGCTGATCGGTGGCGCGTCCGGTGCTGGTGTTATGGGAATAGTCCAGGCGAGCCAGAACGGGTCGGCCAAGCCGGCCAGCTCAACCGGCGCCGAGAACATCACCGTCAACAACGCGAGCGATGCCACTCCTGTGACCGCGGTCGCCGCCAAGGCCTCACCGAGCGTCGTGACGATTTCCGTCACGGGCACTCAGGCGTCGGGCACCGGTTCCGGCGTCATCTTAAGCGCTGACGGCTACGTGCTGACGAACACCCACGTCGTTACGCTCGACGGTGAGATTGCCAACCCGACCATTCAGGTGCAGGACAACAACGGCAAGCTCTACACGGCCAAGGTGATCGGCACTGACCCGATCGTCGATCTTGCGGTCATCAAACTGAACAACGCGAGCGGCTTGACGCCAGCGACGTTTGCCGATTCCACCAAGCTCAACGTCGGTGATCGCGCCGTCGCCATCGGTGCCCCGCTGGGCCTCGCCGGCACCGTCACGGACGGGATCGTGAGCGCGCTGAACCGCAGCATCCAGATCGCGTCGTCGGCCGCACCGAAGTCTGACCAACAGTCGCAAGGCAACGGCAGCACTGACAACCCGTTCAACCTGTGGAACTTCGACCTCCCGGGCCAGGGCGGTTCAAGCCAGACCCCGAGCGCCACGACCGGCACGATCTCGCTGCCCGTAATTCAGACGGATGCCGCCATCAACCCGGGCAACTCGGGTGGCGCCCTGCTGAATTCGAAGGGTGAGGTGATCGGCATCAACGTGGCGATCGCGAGTGCTAGTTCGAGCAGTTCGAGCAGCGGCCAGACCGGCAGCATCGGTGTTGGATTCGCGATCCCGTCCGATCTCGCGAGCCGTGTCTCATCCGAACTGATCAAGAACGGCAAGGCCACTCACGGACTGCTCGGCGCAAGCGTCAAGGATGCCTCAACCGCGACCACGAGCACGACCGTCGGCGCGACGATCGCCTCGGTCAGCAGCGGTGGGGCAGCGGCGAAGGCGGGTTTGCAGGCCGGTGATGTCGTGACCAACTTCAACGGATTCCCGATCACGAGTTCGTCTGACCTGACGGCGCAGGTGCGTTACCTGGCGGCCGGTTCAAGCGCCAAACTCACTTACGTGCGCGACGGCAAGCCCTACACGGTGGATGTCACGCTCGGCACTCTGACCCAGTAAGCGACCTGAGGCCCCATCCCGCGGGGCTCACCCGCAATCGCCCGTGCAACGCGTGTTGCACGGGCGATTGCCGTCTGCCAGGAGTCGGCCATGCGCCGCCTGATAAGCTCGACCGAGCCGAAAACGACGGGACAATATGGCGCAGCTGAGTGACGAGGGCGCGCTGCCCGGTGTCTCTTACGTCATGCCTGTGCTGAATGAGGTCGCCCATGTGCGTGACGCCGTCGACAGCCTTCTGGCGCAAGATTATGCTGGCCCGTTCGAGGTCGCCCTGGCCCTTGGCCCGAGCATCGACGGAACCACAGAATTGGTGGCGGAACTCTCGCAAGCCGACCCGCGCATCCGCGTTCTCGAGAACGAGATCGGGTCGACACCGTCCGGTCTCAACATCGCGATCAGAGCTTCGCGGTATCCGATCGTGGTGCGGGTCGACGCGCATTCTGTGCTACCGCCGGAGTATGCCCGCATCGCCGTTGAGACAATTCTTCGAACGGATGCCGACAACGTCGGCGGTGTGATGGACGCTCAGGGTGTGACCCCGTTCGAACGTGCGGTCGCGCACGCCTACGGCAGTGCACTCGGGCTCGGCGGCACCAAGCTTCACCGCGGCGGCGAAGAAGGTCCGGCCGAGACCGTCTACCTCGGCGTGTTCAAACGGACGAGCCTGATCGAGGCCGGGCTGTTCGCCGAGGAGATCAAACGCGGCCAGGACTGGGAACTCAACCGACGCCTGCGCGCGGCAGGTGGCACCGTCTGGTTCACTCCGAAACTCAGCGTCGTTTATCGGCCCCGGCCGAGCATGAATCAGCTGGCCCGTCAGTTCCTGTCGACTGGGCTGTGGCGCGGCGAACTGGCGCGGCGTTTTCCGAAGGCCAACGGCATCCGTTATTTTGCACCGCCTGTGATGGTGTTCGGCGTTGTGGTCGGCCTTATTCTGGGCATCATTGGTGTCGTGCAGGCGGGCTTGGGCGTGGCGCCCTGGCTGCTCATCGGCTACGTGGCTCCGGTGTTCTATCTGTTGCTGGTGTTTGCGGCGGCGCTGGCGTCCAGTGGAAGACTCGGAATTCGCGCGACGCTATGGTATCTGCTGGTCTTGCCCTGCATCCATTTCTGCTGGGGGATCGGCTTCGTGCTCGGTTTCTTGTCACTCACGCGCAATATCTCAGCGCACACGGGAAGGTAGCCATGTCGAACGAGCCGCCGAAGGCCGACCGTCCCGCGCGGCCGCGTTCGATCGCCGAGCTGCGTGCGGTTGCTCAGCCGCCGGAGGTGCGTTCACGTGCCAACGCCGAACACTGGACGGCATCGCTCTACCTGCGCGACCTCTCCCCGTACCTGACCTGGATGCTGCTGAAGACGCGCGTCTCCGCCAATGGTGTGACCGGGTTGATGATCTTGGTCGGCTGGTCCACCGCGGCAGCGCTGCTGATCCCCGGCATCTGGGGTGCGCTGGTCGCACTGGTGCTCGGCCAACTGCAGATGCTCGTGGACTGCTGCGACGGCGAGGTCGCCCGGTGGCGCGGCACGTCTTCTCCGGCCGGCGTGTTTCTGGACAAGGTCGGGCACTACTCGACGGAGGCGCTGATCCCGGTCGTGCTCGGCATCCGCGCGGCGGCGTATCCATTCTTGGTTCCCGAGGACTACCTGTGGACGACGCTCGGAACTCTGCTTGCGCTGATCATCGTGCTGAACAAAGCGCTCAACGACATGGTGCACGTGGCTCGCGCGAACGCCGGGTTGGCAAAGCTCGCCGACACGCGCAGTGCCTCTGCACCGACGAACGGCCTCGTGGCCAAGCTGCGCAAGGCCGCACGATTCGTGCCGTTCCACCGGCTGTATCACTCGGTGGAGCTGACGATCCTCGCTTTCGTGACGGCCGTGGTGGGCCTGTTTGTCGGTCAGGAACTGGCCAGTCGCGTGCTCGTTGCTGTGCTCGTACCGCTGGCGTTGCTGTCTCTCATCGGTCACTTCGTGGCGATCATGGCGTCGAACCGTGTCCGGTCCTGAGAGCGGCTTGCGCGGCGGTGCGGCCCGCGGCAGTTCAGCGGGTGGCGGCGCGCGTCCGCCAGTCTCGGTCGGGGTCGTGGTGCTCACGCAAGGCAAGCGGCCGGATGACCTGGCTCGCGGCATCCGTAGTGTGTTCTCGCAGGAGGATGTGACGCTCGACGTCGTCGTTGTCGGCAACGGTTGGGACCCGGCGGATGCTGTTCCCTCGCTTCCCGCGCTCGCGAAGACCCTGAAACTGGAGGAAAACCTCGGCATTCCGGCGGGTCGCAACCGGGGAGTGTCGCTGGTCAGCGGCGAGTACCTGTTTTTTCTCGACGACGACGCGTCGTTGCCGAGCACGCGCTTCTTGCGTACGGCGGCAGCGCTGATTGAGGCGGATCCGGGCATCGGTCTGGTGCAGCCGCGCGTTGTGGACCCGAGTGGCAGCACGTCGCCGCGGCGCTGGGTGCCGCGCATCCGCAAGGGGGAGCCGACGCAATCGAGCAATGTGTTCTCCTGTTGGGAGGGTGCCGTGCTGCTTCCGCGGGCGGTGTTCGACGCGACGGGCGGCTGGGCGGATCCGTTTTTCTACGCCCACGAAGGCATCGAGTTGGCGTGGCGCGTGTGGGATCAGGGCAAGCGTGCGTGGTACGCGGGGGAGCTGACGGCGAATCATCCGGCGATCGAGCCGACTAGGCACGCGTATTATTACCGGCTCAACGCGCGAAACCGGGTGTGGTTGGCGCGGCGCAATCTGCCCGCGATTTTCGTGCCGCTCTACGTGGGTGCCTGGACCGGCATCCAGTTGTTGCGTTGGGCACGCAGCCCGGCAGCGCTGAAGGCGTGGTTCGGCGGCTGGCGCGAGGGTTGGCGCACCGACCCGGGTGAGCGTCGGCCGATCCGGTGGCGCACCGTCTGGCGGATGACGCTGGCCGGGCGTCCGCCGCTCGTCTGACGGATGCTGCTACGTAACACGGATTGAACGGTCGTGCCTCCGTTGGTAGGGTCTGCGGGTGGCCCAAACTTCTGAATGGATCGAACATCGCCGCGGCGATGGTGAGCTGCTGGGCTGGATGCGCTTGGAAGCAGACGGTTTCGTCGTCATCGATCTGCTCGGGCGGCCGTTGACCAATGTGGTCGACTGGTTCACGGCGGAGGAGACGCTGGAGGCGACGGGCATCGGCTACCTTGCGGACCCGTTCGAGTTGCTGCTTGACGACGGGCGTTGGCTGCGCGTTCGCATTACCGAAGTGTCTTCTGACGCCATCCGGATCAAGAAAGACGATTGGGGCGATATCACCGTGCCTCTGCGGGAATTCACGCTGCCGTTCCCCATTACGGATCGGCTGCGCCCGCTCAGTACTTGATGACCGCTCGGTGCCCGCTGAATCTCAGTGCTCGATGACGACGATCGGCGGTTCGCCGAACGCGATGCGCGCGTTGCTGAGCACGCGGCGGCCGAGAATGTGATTGCCGGTGCCGCCGACGACTGCGCCGATACCGAACGGGATCGCCTTCGCTAGCATCCCGGCGCCGCCTTTCACAGCGAAACGCCGCAGGAACGACTTCCTCAGCTGATCGACGAGTGGGCCGACGACCGCGCGCGGCATGCTGCTCGTCACGACTTCGCCCCAGTAGAGCTGGCGGGACGTGTCACGGGCGATCGCCTCAGCGCCCCACTGCCGTACGAGGTCGGAGCCTTCGCGGCCGAGCATCAGCGCCATGACCAGTGCACGCGCGCGTACCGGATCGTCGACGGCGACGCCATGCACCTCGCTGACCGACTGCGCGAACAATGCGGTCGCTTCGAGAAAGGCTGCGGTTTCGACGCCGGACAGCGCCAGCGTCGTAACGGTGCCGATCGCCGGAATCACGGCAGTCGCGCCGACGGCGGCACCGCTGGTCGTCACAGTCGCGAGATAGCGACGCTCGAGGATGCGGATGAGTTCGCGGGAGGAAGCATCCGGATTGCGTTTGCGGATGCCGCGGATGTGCGCGAGCACGGCCGGTCGCTGGATCGCCATCAGCCGCTCGAAGCCGCGCGCGCCTGCGCCGGGCAGTGCGCCACCGCGCGGCGTACTCATGCCGGTGATGGACACGATCGGCTGGGTCTTGCGGGCCATCCCTTGAGTCTACGGGTGGTGACGTCCCGCTCGCGGCTGGCGCGCAGTTCCGTTTGCTGAGCGCAGCCGAAGCGCCACCTCGCCGTCCCCCGTTCGCTGAGCGAAGTCGAAGCGCCACCCTGCGGTACGAAGCGCCACAGTCACACTCACGCGCGCCACCCGGTAGCTTCAGACCGTGAAGTCCAACGGCAGTCTGGTCGCCGCCTACGCAACTGCGTTCACCGAATGGGACGAATCCGATGACGCCGTGCTGTGGGACCGGACGTCCGCAGATGGCATCGACGCCGTCTGACATCTGTCCCGCTCGCCCTAGTACTACAGTCGCGTTTGTGGGGTGTGGCCGCGGGCCTTGTAATGGCATAGCTGGGCGCGGTGTTGGTGTTTTCGTCGCCAGAGGGAGCAGCGGATCACGTGGTGTGGATTGTGGTCTCGGTGCCATGCGATCCGTGT
>DATCDQ010000115.1:0-18971 GCA_036510655.1 Microbacteriaceae bacterium
GTAGAGCGGCAACCGCCCCGCATTGCTACCCGACCGCCCTGTGATCTACCGGACGGGCCCGAAGCGCCCAAAGGGCAGCGCCACGAAAAACGCCCTGCCCACGAGTTGCTGTCGCGGAACGAAGCGCGCGCAGCTGGGCGCGGCATCCGTCGACCCGCGACAGGCGGCGACCGAGTCGTCGGAGTCCGACCGATGATCGCCGAGCACAAGATAGTTGTCTCGCGGCACGATGATCGTGCCGAAGCAACGCGTCGACACGGGCTTCGTCGAGCAGTCGAGGGTGCCCGCCTGGAACGCGAAGTTCTGGTACACGTACGGCTCGGTCAGCGGCTTGCCGTTCACCAGTACGCGGCCCTGCGCATCGCAGCACGAAACCGTGTCGCCGGGTTTGCCGATGACCCGTTTGACGAGGGTGTAGTCCGTGCCAGGGCCGATTCCGAAGAGCCCGCCCACCCACTTGACGGCGGTGACGACGCTGAACGGCTGGCTGTGGGCGCCGGCGCCCCACGCTGTGTCTCCGACGAAGACCACGACGTCGCCGCGCGCGGGCCCCGATCCGAGATAGGCGAGCCGGTTCACGAGGATGCGGTCACCCACCTGCAGGGTCTGCTCCATCGAGCCGGACGGCACTTGGTACACCTTCACCAGAAACGACTGCACGAGCGCCAGCACCACCAACACGATCAGCAGATGCCACCAGGGTGAAATGCCGCGCCGACGAGTGCGACCCCGCTCCCCACCGCTCATTCGGCCAAGACTACCGGGAACGGCCCGCGTCCGGTGGTCGAGTAGCGAGGCACGAGCGTATCGAGACCCTCTCCCGCCCGCACACGGGTCTCGATACGCGTGCTCGCTCCGCTCCCGCGCTACTCGACCAGCGAAAGGACGCACTGCCGACCTGGCCGATATGCTGAGCACCGTGCAGGCGCCACCCGTCGAAATCCCCCTCGCAGTTCGTCTGCGACTGGGCCGAGCAGCCGCGCAGACGGTCGCCGACCGAGACACCGTTCTGGCTCGCCACTGCGCAAGTGCCGCACGCTTGTTCCTGCGCAGCCCTGCTGCGGAACTCGAGCGGAAGTCGGCATCTGAACGCACGTGAGACGCTACGGCCTGAGACGTTCCAGACCGCGACGCTCCGCGACGACTTCCTCGTATACCTCACGTGTGCGCGCCGCAACAGACTCCCAGGTGTATCCCGAGACCGCCTGACGCGCAGCGTCTCCCATGCGTCGTCGTCGTTCCGGATCGGTAACGAGCGCGGTGAGTGCGGCGGCGATTGAGCCGGGATCGCGCTTGATGAACAGTCCGTTCTCGCCATCCACGACAAAGTCCTCCGTGCCGTTGACCTTCGTCGTCACGAGCGGAAGGCCGGCTGCAGCAGCCTCGAGGGTGACGAGCGCAAAAGCCTCGTAGAGCGTGGGCAGAACGAAGACGTCTGCGGCGGCGAAGTAGTCTTCCACTTTCGGCGAATGCCCGGCGAAGATCACCCGATCCGCCACACCGAGCTGCTTCGCGAGGGCGCGATACGGCGCCTGATCGTCACCACCGACGATCAACGCCTTTGCCGACAGCGGCAGAGCCGGAAGCGCGGCGATCAACGGCTCCACGCCTTTGCGACGAAACTCCTTACCGACCCACAACAGCACGGTGTCGTCAGCACCGATCCCGTGCCAGCCTCGAATGTGTGCCCGGCGCGCCGCCGCATCATGGGGCTGGAACTTCGCGTGATCAACAGCGTTCGGAATGACCCGGATGCGTTCGGGAGGAACGTCGTAATATTTGGACAGTTCGCGTCCGACGCCAGCCGAAACCGCAATGACCCTGCTGTATGCCTCTGGACGGTAATTCGCCTTCTCCACGTGAAGCACAGCCCGGTGGTGTGGGTTGAGCAGCGCGCGGGCCGCCTCACCCTGATGGAATTTCATCGTCCACCAAGCGCGGTGACAGCTGTGGGCCGTAATCACGTCCTGCTGGCGCAGCGCGCATCCGCCCTGATTGTGCAGGATGTCAAACCTCTCCGACCCAAGGCTGCGCGTCGCCCGCGTCGAATACACCATCGGGATCGAAAAGCCGGGAATGCGAGGCATCGAGACCGGATGCCATGCCAGCGGGGGCTCGACCGCCGGATCGACGGCGTTCGCGACCAGCGTGATGTCGATTCCCCGAGCACTCAACGCTCTCGCCAACTCGTACGATGCTCTTTCGATACCCCCTTGATGGTTGAACCGAAAGGACGACATTGCGACGCGCACGTGCACATACTAACTCAGCGCTCGTGCCGCTCCTGTGCCCGGGCGTGTCGTGCCTGCCGACTGTCGCTCATCTGGTCAATGCGCGACCTGCGGCATGGTCAACTCGGCTCGGCGCTCCCGCTGCGTCTTACCGCGTCCAGCACGGAGATCATCGCCCCGAACCGGTCAGACCAGTCAGGAACATCAGCTCGCGTGATGGTGGGAGCAGGGTGGCCGACGGCCGCGGCGACGGCCGCGGGAAACTGCGTCCGCTCGACCACCCGCAGCCCGTCGGCCCCGCTTTCCCGGAAGCCTGCGACAGGGGTGCTCACGATCGGACGCCCCACCGCCAGGTACTCATACAGTTTGATGGGATCGAGGCTGTCGGTGAACGCATCGACGACGTGCGGCACGATGAGCACTTCCGCGTTCTGGAGGTAGGCG
Organism: Microbacteriaceae bacterium; assembly: GCA_036510655.1. Taxonomy (GTDB): domain Bacteria; phylum Actinomycetota; class Actinomycetes; order Actinomycetales; family Microbacteriaceae; genus Rathayibacter_A. The sequence continues at coordinate 2,676 of DATCDQ010000115.1, forward strand.
GGAACCATCGAGAAGTGTCGCGCACCGAGCAGTTTGACTCCGGCCGAGAGAAGTGACTCGCGGTTTGCAGCCGAGAGCGCGTCCGGGCCGACGAGCACGACCCCCTCTCCGGATGCGCGCAGCGCGTGAGCCGTGCGCACCACGAGTTCCACATCGAGGCGATCCTCGTGAATCGTGCCGACGTAGACTGCAGAGCCGCGCGGGAGATCCGGTGGTCGCTGCGTCGGGACGCGGTACCGCGAGAGGCTCACGGCGTTCGGGATCAGAGTGACACGTCGCCGTTGCCCGCGGGAGGATGCCAGCCCCGCCGAGCAAACGACGATCTCCCGGCATTCGCGGAATAGGATGTCCTCGTTGCGGCGCAGCCGAGCCAGCTCACGGCGCGGTCGCGCTGCCGCCAACCAGTCGTCGGTGATGTCGTAGATCGCGGGCCAGCGCGTGCTGCGTACAAGTCCGGCTCCGTTCGCGTCATTCACCCAGAGCACGGGGTGGCGCATCCCTACCTGCCGCACGGCGGAACGCACGTGATGCCGCAGGAGCGCGTCCGCCGCCGCGCCGAACAGTCGCGGAATGAGCTTGGTGGGCTGAAACAGGTGCAGCCGCCCGTCGTACGCCTCGTGTCGACGCAGCCCCAGACCGCGTCCGAACGCGCGCCCATGCAGGAGATCATGAAGGCCGTCTCGGGGCGGTTCGATGAAGAGAACCCGTGAGTCGGGGTCATGTCCGAGCACACCATCGACGAGGTACTGGTTTCGGCGCCACACATCATCCCACCGTTCAAGCGAGATGAGCACGACCTCCAAGGCGTTCACGAAGACAGCACTCCTTGGTAGACGGCGACGGTAGCTTCAATCTGAGCGGCGATGGTGAAACTTCTCCGCTGGGCGTCCTTGAGTACCGCCCCAGCAGCGCGCCGGGCAGCGGCATTGGTCGTCAACGCATCCAGAACCCGCGCCGCGGCGGTCGCGTCGCCCGGGTCGAAGAGCAATTCGGGCGTGACAGGCCCGACCGTCTCCAGGTGACCTCCCCCCGCCGCAGCAACGACCGGCGTGCCGGCCGCCATCGCTTCCAGCACCAGGATGCCCAGACCCTCGCGGGGAGTGGGCGCGAAAACCGCACCGGACCGCGCGAGAAGCGCGGCAACATCATCGCGAAAGCCCAGAAAGTGGACGCTCTCCTGAATCCCGAGCGTCTGAACCTCGCTCTCGAGACGCTCGCGTTCGCTCCCCGCGCCCGCTATCTGCAGCTTCCACCCCCGGTTGCGTGCCGACGACAACGCCCACGCGCGAACTGCCGTCATCGTGTCCTTCTCCGGCTCCAGGCGTTGGGCGACCAACACGACCGGCTCGCGCACCTGCTGCCCGACGACGTCTGCGACGGCAACGCCGCTGCGCACCACATGGCAGTGCCCGTCGACGTTCGCGGCCACGAATTGCGAAATCGCGATCTGCGCGGAAATGCCGCGCACCAGAACGCGGAAGGCCGCATGCGTGGCTGCGTTCCTGCCGCGACGCGCGGCGAAGTGCCTGGTGCTCACCTGCGGTAGGCGCCGCGACTGAATGCGCGCAACGCATCCGGCTAGATCCGCCTGTGACATGTGGGTGTTCAACAGGTCCACGTGACCAAGCGAACGCAAGGCGGCGATCGCTTGAGCGAAGGTGTTCCCCGGAAGCCAGGCTCCATAGCGCTCGGCCGCAGCGCGCATGGAGTGTTCCGCCCCGCCGATGATCGTGACGTCGATGCCCCGCTCGGCAAGCCCACGACCGAGATTCAACAGGTACTGCTCGACCCCACCGAACCCGTCCGAGCACGTGAGTTGGACGACTCGCAACTGCTTCGCCCCCTCCCGGCTGGCACCTTCCGATGCTTGGCTTAGGCAACACACCCCGATCAGCCCATTCTATGAAGCCAGGAAGGATGATCCCGGGCGCTATCGTACGACACGCGTGTGCGCGTTGCGATGTCGTCATACCGCGCAATCAGGAACGCGGCATCGAGCGAGCGTCTGACGACCTGGCGAGTCGGCTGGCTGCGCCAGGACGTGATCAGGGCACACAGTTGCCATCGCGCCTGGTGGGAATTGAAACTGCGCAACGGTGAGGCGATTCGCGCCATCGGCAATCCCCGGCATCATGCTGTGCTGCACGTGGAGCGCCGCAACTACGAGCCGCGGGCCTACCGCCACGTGATCGCGGTATCCAACGGGGTCGCTCGAGAACTCACGCGATTCCACGGCGCGCCGCCGGAGCGGATCAGCGTCATTCCGAACGGCGTCGACACCGCGCGATTCCAGCCCCGCGACGCGGCCGAGCGTCGACGGCGGGTACGCGAGCGGCATGGCATCTCCCCCGACACCGTGGTGCTCCTGTTCGTAGCCAAGGAGTTCCGGCGAAAAGGGCTCGGCCGCCCGATCGACGCGCTACCGCTGCTCGCCGAGCACGTCTGCATTCTCGTCGTTGGCGGCGACGGCAGCACCCCGATCCGGCACCAGGCCGCGCGGCTGGGCGTCCGCAAACGTGTCATCTTCGCGGGCCATTCGGCCGCCGTGCAGGGCTACTTCCAGGCCGGCGACGTCTTCGTGTTTCCCACGCTTTATGACGCGTTCGCGCTCGTCAGCCTCCAGGCAGCTGCCGCGGGGCTGCCGCCGGTGACCTCCAGGGTCAATGGCACGGAGGATTTCGTCGTCCCGGGTGTGAACAGATTCTTCTCGGAGCGTCACGACATCGACGTGGCCCGCACGCTCGCACCGCGAGTCGACGACGCCGCATTGCGGCTGCGCCCGGGCGAGCGTGCGCGCCGCGACGCCTCGCCGTACACGTGGGATGCGGCGGTCTCCGCGACCCTTGAGGTGTATCGAGAAGTCTGCCGTCAGAAGCACGCCGCGTTCAGGTGAACCGCTCGTTCCGGTATCGGACGGGACCCATCCAGAAGATCCGGGCTCGCAGGAGTGCCGCACGACGACGGCTCCCGCTGAGCACGAGCGCCCGCGCGAGCGCCCCGAGCACCATCGCCGTTCGGAACGACTGCCATCCGATCCGGCCGCTGTGTTTGCGCTGATAGATCTCGGTGCTGGCGAAGAACAACGCGTCCCGCAACCGGCCGTCCGTGCTCGTGCCCGCGCCGACGTGGGTTGCGCCCGTGGCGACCACGTCTATTCGCCACCCGTCGTCGATGGCGCGTTTTTGCCAGTCGGCCTCCTCCGCGTAGAGGAAGAACCTCTCATCGAACCGTCCGACGCGCGCAATCGCCTCGGCCCGCAAGAGCAGCACTGATCCAATGGCGAACCCGTGCGAGCGGTCGAGGCGACCGAGAGCGCACGCGTCGAGCCATGCTCGCCGCGGCGTAGGGAACGGCCACCACACGCGCACGTCGTGGCCGGTTTCCGGGTCTGATTGCGTCGCGCCGACGGCCGCGATGCCGCGGGCGCTGTGCAGGCGACGGTGCAGCCGGTGCACGTCGGAGGAGACGATCCGCGCGTCCGGGTTGAGCAGCAGAACGTCGTCGTTCTGCAGCCCTCTCTCCGCGAGCGAGGTCAACGCGAGGTTCACGCCGCCGCCGAACCCGGCGTTGCGTCCGGCATCGATGTAGGCGGCCCCGGCGCGCTCGGCAAGCGCGCGCGTCGCGGAGTTGCCCGAGTTGTCGACGATCGTGATGGCGAACTCCCTTTCCAGCGCCTCGAGAGCGCCGGCGAGCAGGTCCGGGTCCCCGTATGCGACGACGACCACCTGCGGGCTGCGACCTCCGCCCGATCCGACCGGTTCGGTGACGTCCGCGTAGAACCGCTGCTGCAACTGTGCAATTCGCGACCACGAAAACTCGTCCGACCGGCGAATCCCGGCATCCCGGAACGATGACCAACGATCAGGCTGGAGGACACGATCGATCCCCTCGGCCAGGCTTCCCGGGTTCCCGGGCTCGACGAGCTCGCCGGCATCCGCAAGCACATCGGGTAGCGCCCCCGTGCGGCTTGCCACGACGGGCACGCCCGATGCCATCGCCTCGACTGCGACGCGGCAGAATTGCTCGCGCCATCCGGGCCATGGCACGGAAGGCACGGCGACCACGTCGAGCCGGCGGTAACGCGCGGCGAGCTCCGCTCCGACGGCGAAATCGAGGAAGGTCGTGCGATCCGCGATGCCGAGGCTCTCTGCCAGCCGCCGCAGCGCAGGACCCTCCGGCCCGGCTCCGGTGATCTCCAGGCGCCATCTCGGGCGCTCGGCCGCACTGCGCAGCAGCAGGTCGACGCCCTTGTAGCGTTCGAGTCTGCCGATGTACCCGATGATCGGTTCAGGGGCGGGCCCGGCCTTGGCAGCGGGGGTGAAATCGGCCGTGTCCACTCCGAGCGGAATGAACACGGCGGGGCCGCGCAGGCCCTTCCTGATCAGGATCTCCGCGGCTTCACGGTTGCAGACGTAGGCGCCGGCGGCCGACTGCAAGGCACGCTTTTCGAGCCAACGGAACGGCAGCGGATATCGCTTGTCGAGGTTCTGGGCGGAATACAGCACGTACGGCACGCGCGGGCGGCGCAGGGCGCGCAGCAGCAGCACCTCCGCCGTCGCCAGCGAGACCGGTTCCTCGTGCAGGTCGATGAGATCAGGGCGTGCGCCGAGCATGCGCCACAGCGGCCGGGGGTCGTACACGAACCCGTTCGGATGGCTGCCGAGCGTGCCCACAGGCGTCACGAACGCGTCGCCCTCTGCCTCGAATGCGACGGTCCGTCCCCCCTCGTTCCATTGCCGAGCAGAGATCAGCAACACGTCTTCGCCGCGCAGACGCAGCTGCCGCTCACGCTCGCGCCATGGCGTCATGACGGCGTGGTGGGCGATCCGCAGGACTCTCACGACATTCCTCCGCTCGAGGCATGCGCGTGATCGCGCGGTCGCGTCAGCCGACGTGCAGTGCCATCGACGAGTCCGCGGGGTGCCGCACGCATCGCCCACCAGAGTTCCGCGGTCGCGACACCCGGCCGCCCGTTGGCCAGCGCCACACGGGCGGCGCGGCCTGCACTCCACCACGCGAACCGATCGTTCTTGCGGATGCTCTCATCGAGCGCCGCGACGAGCAGGGCATCGCCGCGCTCGTCGGCAGCCCACCGATGCAGCCGGAGCACCTCGTCGATTCCGCGTGCCAGCGCCCGATGGCGGCGCGTCGAGTTCGCGTCATGGGCGCGATAATCCACCAGGACCGCGGGTTCGAACGCGAACGGCCCGCTCTCGGCGAGCCTCAGCACGAGATCCAGGTCTTCGGCGAAGCGGATGCGTGAGTGGAAGCCCCCCACCAGGGCGAAGGCCTCCGCGCGGACGAGGATGTTCGGCAGCAGGATCCCGGTCGCTCGCCGGGCGACCTCCAGCCGGTCCGCGACGGCTCGTTGATCCGCCTCGACAAGCACTCGACCGGCCGCGTCCACGGTGCGCATCGCACAGTAGGCGAGAACGGCAGCGGAGTCCGCCTCCAAGCGTGCCACGGCGGCAGCGATCCGCTGCGGATGCCAACGGTCATCGTCGTCGAGAAAGGACAGATACCGACCCGTGGCGAGCCGTGCCCCCCGGTTCCGCGCGACGCTCGGCCCGGCGGCAGCCTGCCGAACGACGCGGGCGCCGGGAACCAGCGCCGCCGCGCTGGCGATCTCGCGCGGTTGTGGCGAGCCGTCGTCTACCAGGATGAGCTCCACTGACGAGTATGTCTGCGTGCGCACCGAGTCGACCGCCTCGCGGAGGAACCCACCGCCTCTGTTCGTCGCGATGACGACGCTGACCAGAGGCGCTATGTCTGTCATGGGCCGATGCTACCCGGACGGCCCGGGTTCCGCAGGGACGCGTATGCAGCCGAGTAGGCGGAGACGACGGCGCTCCACGAGAACTCCGCCGCACGCGCGCGTCCTGCTAAGCCGATCTTGCCGGCCAAGACGGGGTCAGCGAAGACACGCTCAAGAACCGAAGAGAACTCCACGCGATCCGACGGGTCGACGAGAAACCCGTCGACCCCGTCGTGAATGAGATCCGCCGGCCCGCCGCGGTCGGTAGCGATCACCGGCACCCCCGCACGCCACCCTTCGAGCACGACGATTCCGAACGCCTCCACGCGACTGGGCACTGCCAGCAGTGTTGCGCCGGCGGCGACGGTGACGATCTGGCCGCGATCGAGCACTCCCGTGAGCACGACGCGGTCTGAAATGCCGAGCCGCGCCGCCCGCTCGATCAAGGAGGACCGCTCGAGGCCGTCTCCGGCGATGACGACCCCGACATCGACCGGAAGCCGAGCCGAGGCGAACGCATCCAAGAGGAGGTCGAAACCCTTCGTGTCCACCAGGCGCCCGATGCCCAGCACATACCGATCGGGTAGCGCCGGGGGCTGACGTCCCGGCGCCTGGTCGAGATCGACACCGTTCGCGATGATCAATGCTGTTCCCGCTGGTAGGCCGAACCGAGCGACGAGATCGTCGACGACCGAGGGCGCCACGGCGGTGACCAGGTCGGCCCTGGCGAGAGCGCGACGTAACGCCCAACGCAACAGCACCGAGCCCGCCAGCGCGCCGGTCGCGTCACCGGTGCTCTCGCCATGGCTCGTGACGACAAGCCGACGTCCGATGGCCGCCCCCATCGCCCAGACCCCGTTGGGACCGAAACAGTGCACGTGAAGGATTGCGGGCCTGTCCCGCGCCACCGCCATGGCCCAACGGATGGCAGCAGTCGGCCCCCGCCAGGCGAACGAGAGCAGCGAGCGCAGCGTACGGGCCGGAAGTGGACAGGGCAGCACGCGCACCGGCACACCGTCGACCATCGGAGGCACATCGTCGCCTTGGTCCACCGTCCACACGACCACGTCGACGCCGCGCTCCCGCAGAAGTGCCGCGACGCTCCTGACGTGCTCCTCCACTCCTCCGATCCTGGGAAGGAACGAGCTCGTGATCAGCGCTACGTCGGCCACGGCATCCTCATTTCTCGATACGCTCAGCGTAGGCGCACGGGGCGGTGCCCGGATGGGAGAATCACGTGGCGATCAGCATCACCTTCGCGACCTCGGCCGTGACGACCCCGATGGGCCAGCAGGTGTACGAGGAAGAGATCATCGCGCGCGCATCGCAGTTTCTCGGCGACGGGGCACGCGTGCGACGTACGATCGTGCGCTCGCTGCGTGCCCCGCAGGCTGGCACCACGCGGCTGCCCACGTGGCTCACGAGCCGCGCACCCACCTCCGTTCGGCGCGCGGTCGGGGCGACGATGTACCCAGGGGCCGACGTCGTACACCGGATGAGCTTCGCCCTGCCACCGGCCCGAGTACCCGAGGTCGTCACGATCCACGACACCGTCGCGTGGCGATTCGACGACGAATCCGCTCCCGAGGCATTCGCCGCTCACGAACTCCGCCGTGCCGCAGCCGTCGTCGCGCCGTCACAGTACTCAGCCGACGACGCGGCGGAGTTCTTCGGCCTGGAACACGTGCACGCCATCCCCAACGGGGTCGACAAGCGGTTCCTGGATGCGTCCCCGCTTAGAGCAGACCGGCTGCGGCAGCTCGGAATCGACGGCCCGTTCGTCCTCCACGCCGGCGGAGCTTCAAAACGCAAGAACCTCGAGGCGCTCGCCCTCGCGTGGACCCGGATCGCGAGGGCCAGACCCGACGTCAGCCTCGTGCTCGCCGGCCCCGAGCATCCCCGCAGGACGGCATTGTTCGAAAACCTTCCGCGCACCTGTCTGGTGGGACGCGTCGCTTCCAGCGAGGTCCCTGGCATGGTGGCGGCAGCGTCTGTCGTTGTGGTGCCCTCGCTCCACGAGGGCTTCGGCCTGCCCGCCCTTGAAGCCATGGCCGCCGGAGTGCCGGTGGTCGCAGCACGCACAAGTTCCCTTCCTGAGGTCGTGGGAGACTGCGGGGTCCTGGTCGAACCAACGGCCGATGACATCGCAGGAGCGGTCGTTTGGGCGCTCACGCGTGACTCGACCATCGACAGGATGATCAGGTCCGCACGCGCCCGTGCGGCCGAATTCAGCTGGGAGCGCAGCGCGGCGGCCCACGCCCGCTTGTGGCGCTCGGTCGCCCGGACGCATTAGCGCATGGCCCCTCGCACACATTCGATCACACGGCGACAAGAAAATGAGATAAGTTCATTCATGTGAGCATCATGGGGAGCCCGGCCGTAGCTGTGTCCGAGTTGGGCAAGACATACAGACTCGGCGTGTCGGGCGAGCGGCCCTCGACTGCGGCCGCGGCCGCGTTGCAGTGGCTGCGCAGCACCGGCCGGGCCAAATACACGCACTTCGACGCCCTCGACGGCGTCAGTTTCGAGATCCCCCGTGGTGAAGCGGTCGGGATCGTTGGTCGCAACGGCGCCGGAAAGTCGACCTTGCTGAAGCTGCTGACGCGGGTGACCGCGCCGAGCCGCGGACGCATCGAGCTGGACGGGCGCATTGGTTCCCTGCTCGAGGTCGGAACGGGGTTCCATCCGGAACTCACCGGACGAGAGAACATCTTTCTGAACGGGTCTATCCTCGGCATGACCCACCGGGAGATCCAGCGTCGATATGACGAGATCGTCGCCTTCTCGGGCATCGAGAAGTTCCTCGCCACCCAGGTGAAGCGCTACTCGTCCGGCATGTACGTTCGGCTGGCCTTCTCGGTTGCGGCGCACCTCGATACCGAGATCCTCGCCGTCGACGAGGTTCTCGCGGTCGGCGACGCCGAGTTCCAGCGCGCCTCGATCGCGAAGATGCGCGAGGCCGCCGGCAACGGGCGGACGGTGCTCTATGTCAGTCACCAAATGCAGACCGTGCAGGCCCTGTGCACGTCGGCCATGCTGCTGGATCACGGCACGTTGACCTACTCCGGCACGGTCGAGGGAACCCTCGAGGCCTACCGTAACAGCTTCGAGAAGTTCGCACACAGGCAGGCGCAGCCGGGCAATCGGCCAGGAGACGGAAGACTGCGAATCGGGTCGGTCTCCATGCCCGACGAGTACGTGAAGTCGGGCGAGGACCTCGTCGTCGAGATCGAAACACCGGCCGCAAAGGACCTCATCGGCACCTATTTTGTGTCGGCGCACATCAACAACGATCAGGGCGCGGTAATCGCACAGTGCGACTCACGCCTCGTCGGCAAATGGTTCGACCCGGGGGCTCCGCACCGCGCGAAGCTCGTCATTCGGGACCTGTGGCTCAAGCCTGGCGAGTACACCGTCGATGCGTATGCCTGCCAGGCGGGAGTGCTTGATGCTTGGGAGGGAGCGTGGCGCTTCGAGGTCTTGCCGGATCTCCCGTATCCGGAATACACCGAGTCGTCCGGCACTGAGAGGGGGCTTGTCTTTGTCAACTTCGACTATCAAGGAACCTGACATCGCGTACGCCAGAGAGCACATTGTCATCACCCCGCCTGGGCGGCTCAACCTGCCACCATGGCGAGCGATGTGGCAGGCGCGCGAGGTCGCGGTGCGGCTTGCCCAGCGCGACATCATCGTGCGCTACCGCCAGACCTTCTTCGGTATCGCCTGGGTCGTTTTACAGCCGCTGGTCGGTGCGGGGATCTTCACCATCGTCTTCGGCGTCATCGCCGGTCTTCCGACCGGGAAGATTCCCACCTTCTTGTTCACGCTCGCGGGGATGCTGGCCTGGAATCTCTTCAGCGGCGCCCTGGGGAGAGCGTCCTCGTCGATGGTCGCCAACCAGGCCCTGGTACAAAAGGTGTTCTTCCCGCGCGCACTCGTACCCCTGTCGAGTCTGGCATCGGTTCTGGTGGACTTCGCGGTCGGCCTGCTCCTCGCGATCGCCCTGTTGTTCGTCTTCGGGATCAACCCCGGTTGGCCGGTGCTCCTTCTGCCGATATGGGTCGCGCTCATGCTCTTGATCGGCACCGGGATCGGCCTGGCCGCCGCCGCGTACATGGTGAAGTATCGCGACGTGGGGTATGTGCTGCCTTGGGTCGTGCAGATCCTGCTGTACGCGAGCCCGGTCGCCTATGCGCTGGCGGTGGTGCCTCACGGCATCCGGTGGCTGTTCGACATAAATCCGGCAACGTGGTTCCTGGAATGCTTCCGCTGGTCGCTCTTGGGCACGGAGGCTCCGTCGGCGTGGCAGGTGCTCGCCCTCGTGATCGCAGCACCGATCGTCTTCTTGCTGGGACTCCTGGTGTTCCAAAAGAACGAGCGCGAGTTTGCGGACTACATCTGATGCGTGTCTCGGCCTATGTGCTCGTCGCCGACCCCGCGTTCCTGCGGGAGAGCATCCTCGCGTACTACGACCGCGTGGACCGGATCGTGCTGTCCTACGACGAGACCTCGACATCCTGGACCGGTACCCCGCTTCCCGTCGCCGAGTGCCTCGGGCTGATCGAGTCGGTGGACACCGAGCACAAGTGCGTTCGGGCACCCGGTCGGTACGCTCGGCTAGGACATCATCCACTGGAAAATGACACCTTTCAGCGGCAGTGCGCACTGGCCGAGGCATCCGACGGCGCGGACTGGGTTCTCCAGCTCGATACCGACGAGGTGGTGCTCGACGCTGCGCGGTTCTTCCGCGCCTTGCGGCGCGCGGAAGCGACCGGGTCATCGGGCCTGGACTTTCCCGCCCGATGGCTTTACGCGCACGTCGGCCGCCGATGCTACCTGGAGGCGAGTTCGCGTTTCTGGCGAGCACGTGGCGGCTACCCCGGGCCGGTCGCCGTCCGGGCCGGCACCCGACTCGTGCAGGCGCGACAGGCTGAAGTTCCCCTGTATCGAGTCGACTTGCGCCCGTGGAACACCGATCCTTCACACCACCACCTGAGTAGCGTGCATGAGACGGTACCGCTGGATTCCGCCATCGCCCATTACTCCTGGGTGCGAGACGACGAGACGATGCGCCGGAAGTTCGGTTGGTCGGGACACACCGATGCCTACTCGAAGCCTGAGGTCTACCGGCGATGGGTCGCCCGCCAGCGCCATCCCGTGCGCACCGTGTTGACGACGCCGTTTCGTCGGGATGACTGGTTCCGACTCGCACGCGTGCCGGAGGCGAGGGGGGCGTCGCTATGAAGGCGACAGCCAGCGTCATCGTGGTCACCTATCGCAGGCCGGAACACCTCCGGACATGCCTGACTCATCTTGCCGCGTTGCACACGGCGCCCGAGCAAATCGCCGTCGTAGACGGGTCGCCGGACGAGCGGACCGCGCAGATCGTACGAGGCGAATTTCCTCGCGTCGCCTATCTGCGCAACGAGCTGGGGCCCGGTACGACCGCTGAATCCAGGCAGATCGGCTTCGCGGCGACCATCGGCGACGTGATCGCGTACGTGGACGACGACGCGTTCGTCGAGCCCGACTGGCTCGACGAACTGCTGCGCCCCTACGATGACCCTGACGTGGTCGGCGTCGGCGGCCGGACGTTGAACGGTCTCGAGGGCGAAGAGAGCAAGGGGGTCGGACATATCGGGCTCCTGATGCCGGACGGCACGCTCACCGGCAATTTCGCCGCCGACTCGGGTCAGGTCATCAAGGTCGACCATCTGCTCGGCGCGAACATGTCGTTCCGCAGGTCCGCGATCGAAGCGGTGGACGGCATCCGGGGAAACTACCCCGGCACCTGCATGTGCGAGGAGTCGGACATCTCTCTGCGACTCGGTCGCGCGGGCGGCCGCCTGGTGTTCGCGCCACGAGCCGTCGTCCACCATCTCGGCGCCCCCTACGGCATCGGCGGCAAGCGATTCGACCGTCGCTGGCTGTACTACTCGCGACGGAACCACGTCGTCATGCTCGTGCGTATTTACGGCTGGCGTGATCCGATCCTGGGGCGCTACCTCGCCACCGCGTTGCGCAGCCAGGGCGAGTACATGAGACTCGCGGGGAATCGGTTGCGAGGGCGCGATGTCGAAGGCGCGACCCCCTGGCGCGCCCCGGTGGGAGCTGCCGCGGCGCTCACACGCTCTGCCGCCGAGCTCTGCGGCGTGCTGGCCGGCCTGCCTTCGGCCGTGAAAGCACTGCGCACCGACCGGCGAGCCGACCGCTCCCGGCAAGGCATCCAACCGGCTCTCACCACTGCGAGAACCTGATGGTCACCTTCAGCGTCGTTATCGCCACTAGGAACCTGAACTGGTCGACGGCCGGCGTTGCATCCGTGGCAGCGCAGCTGACGCCTTCGGACGAGCTCATCGTGGTGCTACCAGCCGGGGCAACAACCGACGCAGCCGGTGCTGCTGCCGACTGCCCGGTGCGCTTTGTCCACACCGACGGGGCCGCTTCGGTAACCCGCAGTCGCCGCATCGGGGCGGAAGCGGCCTCGAAAGATGTCGTCGCGTTCATCGACGACGACATAACCCTGGAGAACGGCTGGTTCGAACAGCTCGGTGCGGCCTACGACGAAGCCGGCGTGGCGGGCGTGGCCGGACGGCTATGCGATGCTGCCCAGGCCGAAGATCGGACAGGGGGCGGAGGGATCGGCCGGGTGCTCGCCGATGGGCGCGTGACGCAGAACTTCGCCGTGGATCCGGGCAGACCGGTCGAAGTGGATCATCTGCCCGCAGCGAGTCTCAGCTTTCGGCGCTCGGTTCTGCAAGCCGTGGGCGGTCTCGACGACGACTACCCCGACGCAGGTCGCTTCGCAGAAATAGAAGCCGCCCTGCAGACGCGACGACGCGGTGGGCGGCTGCTCTTCGTGCCGACGGCCGTCGCGACGCGCCGCCCGGCCGAGCAGCGTGCCGATCAGCCGACGCCCCACCCGACCGGTCGTCCGAGCATCCGCAATCAGCTTTATCTGGCGCGCCGCAGCCAGGCGATGATGCTTGCGCGGGTCTTCGGCCTCGGACCGCACACCAATTACTATCTGGCCGGCGTCGTGCGCAACCAGCGTGTTCGGCTGATCGAGGCCGTGATGCTCACCACGCCGTACTGGGGACGAGCCGACGGATCGCGCAGACCCCTTCGGAGACGACTCGAGGCGCCGATCCCCCTCGGGTACGCCATCGCAGAGCTTGGCGGGGTCGTTGCCGGCATGTGGGCTACCGTCGGCGGACGGCACCGCCGCAGCAGCAGATTGCCTCAGCAGTAGACACGGCCATCGTTTTTGAGGATAATTCATTATTGACGTCTGGCCGACTACACCGACGTCACGACGCCACGATGAACGCGCGATCGTCAAGACCGACTAGGGGGTGGGGAATCGTGTCAATGCTCAAGGTCGAAGAAGCTCCCACCGTGCTTGCGCCGGTCGGGTCGTTCCGACCGTCCGCGACCCAGTACCGCTGGGATGCATCGAAACGAAAGCTCGCGCACGGCTACGACCGCGACCTCCAGCTCTTCGTGATCTGGCCGGACGCCCGTCACCACGAAACCCTCATCACGGAGATGATCGGCGCGGACTTCTGCATCGTCGCGCGCTTCGAGCTTCATTGGAGCGATGAGCGCAGGGAGAACGACTTCGAGCGTCTATACGCGACCGGGGTCGGACTCGGCTCCGGAAAAGTCGAGGACGCGGGGGTCGGCCCCGCTGTGCTGGTGGTCGCTGAAGACACCGATCCGACGTACCAGTACCGCCGCAACGTCTCGGGTTTCCTCGAACCGACGAACGTTCGGATGTCGCGCGTCAAGCGAGCGGCACGTGACGTCGCGGGCGGCTACACCGTTCACTCCAGCAACAGCCTCGGCGAATTTTTCCGTGATGCCACACTGATGCTCGGTCCTCGCCGTCTGGACGAGCTGCTGCAACAGGATACGAGTGCGCAGCTTCCGCCGATCGAGGAGGTCCATGCCGATCTGATCGGCGCAAACGGCTGGGCCGATCTCGGCGAACTCGCCGAGGTACTGCGCCGCACCACCGATTACGTCGTTCTGCGCAATTACGAGCAGCTTCCCGGCATCCTCGATTCCGACCCGGAAATCGACATCCTGGCTCGCGAACAGCTCGACTTCGCCGCCATGGTCAACGGGGCAGCCGTCGACCCTGTGTCCGGGGCGGCGTTCACGACGACCATCGCCCAGCGGCAGGTGATATTCGACGTGCGATGGGTCGGCGACGGGTATCTGGATCCGCGCTGGCAGGAGAGGATGCTCGAGCGCCGGGTTACACCCGAGCTCGAACTCTCACACCCTCGGATCGACGACTACTTCTTCTCCTTGCTGTACCACGCGAAAATCCAGAAACCCGAGGTCAAGCCGCGTTACGTCGTCAGGCTGCGGGAGCTCGCCGAGGAGCTGGACCTTCCTGCCGACCTTACTCGTGGGATTTCCGGCGACGACGCGGCCGCCGCCGCGCTGGACGGGTACCTTGCGGCCCACGGCTTCGTCGTGCCGCAACCCCGGGATCCGGACGTGCACCGCAACGCGGAATTCGCCGCTCGACTCACCATGACAACAATCGAAGCGGCAACGGAGCAGGTGGTGCGCACGTACCTGTGGAATCGCGCCCGACATTCCCGGATAGGATCGTGGGCGGCCGAATCCGACCGGCTGCGGGCCCTGATGCGCCGAATCCGCAGATTGCGCTCCAGAGGAGTACCTGCATGACCGGCCGTGACCCGGAGGCTGGCGGCTCGGGAACAGTATCGCCGCCGACCAGCGTTCCGATCGGTCGTCCCCCCAGGACCAGTGCACACCGCTCGCTCGCGAGTCGCCTAGGCGGCAGGATCGCCGTCGTCCGACGTTACGGCATCCCCTTCTTCAGTGAGTTCGTGCGCGACTGCGACACGAATGCGACGGTCTTCTTGACCAGACACAATACGAGGCTGGTAGGGAAGTACTTCATCGATTCCGTCGAAGCACAGGCAGAGTTGGAAGCCGAGCGACGCAGCTGGGCTCTGTTCCATGATCGCCCGTGGCGGATGCCGGTCGTGTCATCCGAAGGGCGCGGCCTTCTCGTGCGACGCCTGCCGGACGACGCCCGGCTGGACATGCGTGCGCGGACCATGACGAAATCCGAGTGCTTGGATGCCGGGGCCTGGGCGCTTGAGGTCATTATCGAGCTCTACCTCGCCGGCTACCTGCACGGTGACCTCCAACCGCACAACATCTGGTATCTCGAGGGGCGCCGGGTGGTCACCGATTGGTCGACGTTCGCTTCACGCACGCCGGAGATTCCCTTCGCCGAGTCCGCCGACATCACGGGATGCGACCCGGCGTATCAGCGGCGTTTCGACCCTGCCTTCGATCCCGACGACCCGTGGTCCTTTCACAACGTGCTCGGCATCTCGTTGAGCGAATCCGTCGAGGTGTTGGGCGCTCAACTCGCGTCACGGCCCGCCAGGGGCGAAACCGACGCGAAGTTGAAAGCACTGGAAACCTGCGCCCCCGGAAGGACGGGGCGATGACTCCGGGGCGTGGCCAACACGGGAGGTTGCTCCGATGACGGTGCTGGTGCGCAGACGCACGATAGATGGTTCCAGCCGTCCCCCTGCAGGCGCCTTTAGCCGGTACGCAGTGGCGCGCGGCCTGATTCCGCGGGCCGTCTACCAGACATTCGGGATCTACTGCGTGGACACGATCGACCGGGTATGGGCGCTCACGTACGACGACGGTCCGGACCCGGCGTCAACGCCGCGCGTCCTCGATGTGCTGCGGCGGCACCGTGCAGTGGCGACATTCTTCGTGCTCTCCGGCGCCGCCGAGCGGCATCCCGAGATCGTGCGTCGCATCGTCGACGAGGGCCACGAGCTCGCGTTGCACGGCGTTGATCACCAACCTCTTCTCACGCTGACCACCAAAGCAGCGATCACCAGGATCAGGGCGTCGCGCGACATCCTCGAGCAACTGACGGGCCGGCGGGTGACGCTCTACCGTCCACCGCACGGGGACGTCACCCCGGCCCAGAAGCGAGCCATCTATCGGCTTGGCCTACGGGTGGTGATCTGGTCGGGTCACGCGTCCGACTGGATCGACGCGCCGGAGGTGGAGGTGGCGGAACGCGCCGTGCGGGCGATCTTCCCCGGCAGCGTGCAACTGATGCATGACGCACGAGCGGACCCGGCAAATCTCGAACCTGGGGAGCTGTTGCCGACATTCGACCGCGGCGAGGTGCTCGAACGGATCCTCGCCCAGACCCGTGCGGCGGGCTACCGCGAATTGGCGGCATCCGAACTCTTCGCACGATACCCGATCGTGCAGAGCATGAGCAGAGTGAGAATGGGACCGACATGACCCAGGAGAAGCTCGCTGCGCGTGCAATCGCCTTCTACCTTCCGCAGTACCACCCGATCCCCGAGAACGATGAGTGGTGGGGGCCGGGATTCACCGAATGGACGAACGTCGCGCGCGCTCGGCCACTGTTCCCCGGTCACGTTCAGCCTCACATTCCGGCCGACCTCGGATTCTACGACCTGCGTCTCGCGGAGTCGCGCGAAGCGCCA
>DATCDQ010000116.1:0-10592 GCA_036510655.1 Microbacteriaceae bacterium
CTGAAGTCGCTTGGGGCGCGCGCGGTCCACTGGGATCGCCAGCCGGCCGACGCCGACTACATCATCATGGAAGATCCGGAGGGCAATCGATTCTGCGTGATCGAGGCTTCCGCCTGGCCAGGCTGGCACGTGCGCAACGCAAGCTGAACTGCTTCACGTATCCAATGGGGATGGTCCTCGGCACCGATCATCCAAGGCCGACGAGCTCTTGCGCCGGAACCGGATGCCCACACGCCGGACGTCTACCGACGCAAATCTGGCGTTGAAACGCTCGCCGCCCGAGTACTGCTGGTTTGTGTCACAAGGGGAACGATCACCGGGACGGTCGGCGCTGGCTGGACCCCCCTTTGGGATCGGCGGTCCGTTAGGACCGCTGTCACGCAGGACCCGCCACTCCTACTAAGTTCCCCGCAGGGTCCCGAAAGTGTCCAACTGTCACTTGACCGCCTTCATTGCGCTGAGGGTCGAGGACAATCGTGGCTCCCAGCTGCCGTGCAGCCTCGAGAGCACCGGCCACGTTGTCCACGCCGACGTAGAAGAGCGCGTGCGCGGAGAAGCCTTCGCCGCCGCCAATTCCTCCGGCTGCTGCACCCCAGCCGTCTTCTGGGCTGATGAAAGAGTACTCCGCCGCCCCTGAAATGGCTGTGGCGACCGGGGCGCCCGCAGGCGCGTTCCAACCGAACAAATCTGCGTAGAATTCGCGCAGCCGGGCTGGGTCGGGACCAATGAGTTCGAAGTGCACCACGGGGTTGCCCATACTTCACCTTCTACCTAACCCGCTCGACATGCAACCAACCTTTTGCGCCCGCAAGCGGGACCCTCAGCGGGACAGCTCAGACGGGATGTTGCGATGGAGGGCCCTTCAGCGTGCGGCGATTCGCGGTACCCGGTGGCGGCCACAAGTGCACCGTATGGCGACCGCCGGTGCCGAAGGTGTGGTGTGCGGTAGCAAGACCACTAACAAGTTGCCTCCCTAATGGAAGAACATTCCGGTCCGAGCGTTTACCTCCGGGTGGGTTTCGGTTCCGGCGGGTACGTCCTGGAAAGCGCGAACCTCGACCCGGGCCGCGCACGCTCTGGAGGCCTCTTTGGCCCACTCAAGTGCGGCATCGAGGTCGTTGGCCTCGATGACCCAAAAACCGCCCAGGTATTCCTCGGCCTGGGCATACGGCCCCTCAGTCACGACCGGTGCGTCGCCGGTGTTGTCGACCGTGGTCGCCGTCTGGATGGGGTGCAGGCCGCCGGCGAATACCCAAGAGCCCTCGGCGCGGAGCTTGTCATTGAACGCATCGACCGCATCCAAGATCGGCTGGATCGCGGCAGGATCCATGGTTTCCATCGTTGGAGCCTCAGCCGTGTCGTGGCCTACCGAGATCAGGTACTGTGTCATTCCGTTTCTCCTGCCGAGTGTTGTCCGTCACGTTGGATGACGATGAGGCGTCATCGAGAATGACGACGGGATTGGCGGGCTTGGTCGGCACAATGACGCGGTGCTCGTCACCGGTGACGGCGGGGATCATGACCGTCGTCACGGTGACGGCGATTTTTGGGCGCGCGGGAGCGCCCCGGCACCGGTTCTCAGGCGCGCAGGGGCGGGGACAGGAGCCGACCGCGAGTGAACATCGCGATCAACGTCCACACCGGCAGTGTCGAGTCCCACCGCCGCTGGTAGGCCAGTGCGGCACCCGCGAGGAGATTCAGCGCATCGCCGAGCAGGGTCGGCCAGGGCATGCGGCGGTTGAGGATGTCGGGGTCGGCGCGAAACGCGTGCTGCACGGCCTGCTCCTGCAACCATTCCGCATGTGAGCCTTGTGCCTGCCGGAGCCAGCGGCGCACCGTGGAGACCGGGCGGTCCAGCCGGGCCGCGATCGTGCGGTGCCCGTCACCGCGGGCATTGGCCGTCAGCGCGGCCCCGATCGCCTCGACGGTGTCCGCCCGACGCGGCACCAGCCCCGCGGGCAGCAGCACGTGCGTGGCCTGGCACCCCGGGCAGCGGGCACGGCGGGGTCGCACCGTGACCCGAGTGGAGCCGACGCCGCGCACGATGCGGGTGCGGCCGTACCCGTGCGGGCGCAACGCGCCGGCACAGCCGGGGCAGTCCAGCTGCCCCGCCTGGAGCATCGTCTCGACCTGCTCCGGTGAGGCGACCACGATCATCGTCTCCGGCTCCGTTCTGCTGCCACGAGGTCATGACAGGCAGTCTTGTCTACCACATGTCGGACGGGAAGGGGCTACCTCGTGTTGAGGCCGCGACAGCTGCCGTCACCATACCGATCGGCCCGGTCCCGAGCGGCGTGACGATCTCGACTCGGGCGTTCGTCGACTACCGGTGATGCTCGTCACGGTGACGCCGCCGACGTCGGCACCCATCTGACGGCTCCACCGTCACCCAACGCGACGCATGATCCAGCTCCATCGTCACCCGACGAGACGCCCAACACCGAGGGTCGATTCGGGCGACTGCTTGTCACTCTATCTAGGAACATGTGTCCACCGACAGGTGCGGCGTTTACCAAATTAGGGCGGCGCTCTTTCGACTTTCCATGGCGGCACCAGGGCCGACCGCTACGTCATACGGGGAACGTTGTACGGGAAGCGCTTGGCGGATCCCTCAGCGCACGCGCCTGAGCGTCGCGTAGCGGGACCGGCTTACGTTGGTTGTGTCGATGTCCGTGGCGGGCAATACGGTAAGCACATGAGCGACGACGGCGTGCGGATCCGACCGTGGACAGAGGCTGACCTGGCGGTTGAGCTGCGGAACAACACACCTGAAATGACAGTGTTCCTCGGTGGTCCACTTGACGAGGGCGTTGTGCGTAGGAGGCACGAGCGCTTCCTACGTGGTCAGGCTGACGGCACGGTTGCGCAGTTCACACTCTGGTCCGGCGAAGAGCACGAACCGGTCGGCACGGTCGGCTACTGGCAGACCGAGCACGACGGGTACGGCGTGTACGAGTGCGGATGGTTCGTGTTCACTCCCTTCCAGGGCCGGGGGCTTGCACGTCGTGGCGTCGGGCTTCTCCTCAAACGTGCCGCGACTCACGGCGACCGCGACAGAATGTACGCGTTCCCGCGTATTGACAATGCGGCGTCGAATGCGCTCGCCCGCTCCGAGGGTTTCACGAGCGCTGGCGTCGAGGATTTTGAGTACCCGAAGGGAGTTTTGATCAAAGTCAACACATGGGTCTTCGATCTGTGCACCCTGAGATGAATCTCACGCGTCACGGAATTCGGCCCGCTGAGGGTCGTCGAGCGGGCGACCGAGAAGTGAAGACTTCGATCGGGGCGAGCTGGTGTCAGGGGGTGCGTAGATGATGCCTGGTATGGCGAGATTCGAAGAGGAAGACTTCACCGATGCTGAGTTTCGCGAGTGCGATCTGACACGCGCGCGCCTGATCGGGGTGGTGCTGCAGGACGCCGTGATCGACGGGCTGGTCAGCAACCTGGTAGTGAATGGGGTTGAGGTGGCCTCATATGTCGAAGCGGAGCTGGACCGGCGTCATCCCGTGCGGTTGCTGATCCGTTCTGCCGATCCAGCCGACCTGCGTCAAGCGCATCAACAGTTGCAGACCCAGTGGCGAAGAACGGTCGAGCGACTTCGCGAGATGCCTGAAGGATCCGCGCATCGGCGCGTCGGAGGTGAGTGGTCGGCGGTACAGACTTTGCGACACCTGGTGTTCGTGCACGATTCGTGGTTTCGCCGCTGCTGCCTGGGATTGGCTCGGCCGTTCACCGCGATCGGGTTGGCGTCCGCATTCGTGCCTGATCAGGAGGAGCAAGGGCTGGATCAGGCTGCGGACCCGTCACTCGACGACGTGCTGGCGGTGCGTCACGAGCAGGCCGCCGAGCTGGAGCAGTGGCTGGCCACCGTGACGGCCGCGGAACTATCGGCGGCCGCGCCGGTGCCCGCGGGATCGGGATGGCCGCCGTACGCTGCGGGCAAGTCCGTGCTGCAGTGTCTGCACGTTGTGCTGAACGAGGAGCGCGAACACCGCGGCTTCTGCGTGCGCGATCTCGACCTACTCAAGTCGTGACCGCTGCGTGCAATCATTTCGCAAGCCGAACCCCGACCGCACGCTTCGTCGACGCGCTTGGTCAAGAGCGCACCAGGTCGGTTGAGGCGTTCCAGAGTCGCTCGGCGGTCTCGGGATCGAGTGCCCATTGCTTGACTCCGTGCGGGTGGTCTCCGAGGTCTGCGTCGTTCGGCACGGTGCAGGCCTCTTGGCAGTCGTCGAGGTAGTGGCCGCCCGAATGAGCGAACTGCGGGGATACTGCGGCGACCAAGCTGGTCGCGGCACCCTGTTCAACGGTCTTGTAAGTGAAGACGCCCGCAGCCTCGGCCGCATTCAGGGACTCCCTCTGGCGCGTCGTGAAGTTGCGCTGGAGCCCGGTTGCGACACCGCCGGGGTTGACCGCGTTGGCGACGATCCCGTCGGGGATCCACTGGCGAGTCGCCTCGACGGCGAAGAGTGAGTTCGCGGTCTTCGACTGCGCGTAGGCGATCTGGGGGTCATAGCTGTGGTGCTCGAAGTGGAGATCGTCGAAGTCGATGCCGGAACGCATGTGCGCTGTCGAGCTCAGTGATACGACCCGAGCTCCACCGCGTTCGGATGCCCCGAGGGCCAAGGCATCGTGCAGCCCGGTGCTGAGCGCGAAGTGCCCGAGATGGTTCGTCGCGAACTGCAACTCCCAGCCTTCAGCGGTTCGTTCAAGACCCCCCGTGACCAGGCCGGCGTTGTTGATCAGCAGATGCAGCGGGCCGCCCCAGGCGGCCACGAACTTGGCGACGCTGTCTTGGTCAGCGAGGTCGAGGCGCATGACGTTCGGTGCGGTCTTGCCGGTCGAGCCCGAGATCGATGTGGCAACGGCGCCGCCGGTCGAGGTGTTGCGGACCGCGAGCGTCACCTCTGCGCCGGCCGCGGTCAGCGCACGAGCCGTTTCGATGCCGATACCCGAGGAGGCGCCGGTCACGATCGCGCGGACGCCAGTGAGGTCGACACCGTCGAGGACGTCGTCTGCCGTGCTGGAGGCCGTGAAGGAAGTGGGGACAGAGGAAGGATGGGTCATGCCGCAACTATACGCACTAACCAAATATTGTAAAGTGAACCTCGACCGCGTAGGCTCGCCCCATGGCCCATGATCACGTCGACAGCGACCAGCCGATGATCGGCGACCACGACCGTCGAGACACCGTACTCGAGTCCGCTCTCGGCACCTTCGCGCGCTACGGGTATCGGAAGACTTCGATGGAGGAGGTGGCACGGGCGGCCCAGATATCCCGTCCCGGCCTCTACTTCCTGTTCTCATCCAAGGAGACCCTGTTCCGTGCGGCGGTCGAGCGGACATTACAGCGCGACATCGAGGCCGTTGCCAGTGCCCTGGCAGAGACCGAACGGCCGTTTCGCGATCGTCTCCTCGCGGCGTTCGACCACTGGGCTGGCCGCTACGCTGGGCCGCTGACACGGGATGTCATGGTGGTCATTGATGACAATCCCGAGTTGCTCGGAACGATCGTCCAGACAATGCCCCAACGCTTCGAAGAGCTAATCATCGAGGCCATCGAGGCCACCGCCAACACAGAGGCCGCCCGGCGGATGTCGCAGACACTCATCAGCACGTCGATCGGCGTGAAACACCAGGTAGGCGAGCGACGGGAGTACCGCGATCGGATGGCAGTGGCTATCGCACTCGTCGTGCCCTGAGGGTTACAGCACGAGGTCCTCAGCTTCTCGGCATGACATTCCACAGTGTGCCCACAAGCGGAAGGTTGGCGGGGCATGGTGAGTCGTTTTGAAGAGGTCGAGTTTTAGCCATGCAGGCGGCATCTGACATTCTGTCAGTCGACTTCTCAAAATGACATTCAGTGTCGATGTGCTTCGTTTGAGCCGAGGGGGGCAGGAGCGTTGCGCTGCGAGTGAGGTCGTTTTGCGTTGGTCGGTTAACGCCTGAGCAGCTGGAGATGAGGGACTCGTGTTCAAGCGGCGCTGGTCGTCCGCGCCCCGATTTCTTTACGGACCTCCGGGGCCACTTCGGTGCCGAGGAGTTCGATTGCTCGCAAGTGATCGACCTGGGGCACCCCTCCGAGGCCCATTTGGAGGAGTACACGCGTGTTGCCATACAGCTCATGAAGCACGAGCACCTTGTCGATGATCTCTTGCGGGCTGCCGACCAGCATTGCACCTTTCGCTGTGGAGACCGCGTCAAATGTATTACGTGGAAGAGTGAAGCTGCCACCGCGTTGTCGCCCGTTCTCGGAGATCCCCGCGTTGAAGTGGCGATACATGATGTCTCGCGCCTCCTGCCCGGTTCGGGCTACGAAACCGTGGCCGTGCAGGGTTGTCGGCATCTCGGTGAGGTCGTGGCCGTTCGCGACCGCGGCTGCCTCGTATGCCTGCCGCAGGTGCAGGCCGGCCTCCACGGTCCCGAGCGGCACCCCGTATGCCATGGGTAGACCCATGTGCCCGGCGTATTCGGCTGAGGACGGCGTGCCGCCGACACCCACCCAGATCGGCAGCTTCGCCTGAATCGGTCGTGGTGCGACATCGGCGTTCACGAGCGGTGGACGGAACCGCCCGCTCCACGTCACCGGATTGTTCTCTCGAATGGCCAGCAAGAGATTGAGCTTCTCGCGGTAGAGCTCTGCATAGTCGTTCAGGTCGAAACCGAACAGGGGGAACGAGTCGGTGTACGACCCGCGCCCCGCGATGATCTCAGCACGCCCGCCTGAGATGAGATCGAGCGTGGCGAAATCCTGGAACGTGCGCACCGGATCAGCGGAGCTCAGAACGGTGACAGTGCTGATCAGCCGAACATGCTCCGTCTGCGATGCAATGGCCGCCAGGATCACTGCCGGTGTCGAAGCGATGAAGTCGGAACGTTGATGCTCGCCGATGCCGACAACGTCCAGGCCGACTTGGTCTGCCAGGACGCCCTGTTCAATGGTTTCCCGCATCCGTTCTGCTGGGGATGGGATCTTTCCGGTGTGCCGGTCGCTCGTCAACTCGCCGAAGGTGTCGATTCCGATTTCAAATCCCATGGGGTCACGCCTCGCTTCTCAGTGCGGACCGCGTTCGCGTGAAGAATGGCCTGACGCGAGCCCTGTCTGCAGTTCAGCCCCGCTTAGAGCCGATGACCTACTCCAATAGTTACTGATCGTTAGAGACCCATTGTCGGTCACTTTTGCGTGGCTACAAAAGGAACAAACGTGTGCGTACGCACGAACGCACGTCAGCGTCCCTTCGGCGTGCGACCCTGTTTCGCGCTGGCGTCATACCTCGCCCGACTCTCACGAATCGAGTCGTGGCTGCTCATCGCCCACTTCGCGAGAGCCAGTGCCGGTTCGATCAATGTCGTCCCGACTTGGGTGAGTTCGTACTCGACCCGTGGCGGCACTTCGGCATGCATGGTGCGGGTCACGAGCCCATCGCGCTCGAGGCGTCGAAGGGTGACGGTGAGCATTCGCTGAGAGATGCCGGGGGTATGTCGTTGCAACTCGCCGAAGCGCAGACGCGTGCCGGCATCCAGTGCGCCGACGACCAGCAGCGCCCATTTATCGCCGATATGACCCAGCACGCCCCGGATATCCTCCCCGCGGCCCTCAAGGTCGCAGGCGTGCTCATATTCGGAGACGACCGCATCGGTCTCCGATGGAGGCTCCTTCAGATCACGTTCATCGAGGTTGGCAGGGTCGAAGTCCTTCCGGTCGAGCTCGAGCTGGTCGATTAGCTGTTCCACGATGCATCCTCTCCATACCTCACGCACACGTTTGTTCCTTTTGTAACCGTTCCAAGAGTGACTCATCATTAGTTACATACTGATTGTAACTAATGAAATGGGATCGTTGTGAACATCGCTCTGTGGGCCATCCAGATACTCCTCGCCGTCGGCTTCGTCGCGGTCGGGATACTGAAAGTCGTGATGTCGAGCGGCAAGATCCGGACCAGCTACTTCGGTGCAGAGCCGTGGCTCATCCGCCTGCTCGGCGTCGCCGAGGTCCTGGGGGCCATCGGCCTCATCTTGCCGGGTGCCACGGGCATCGCCCCGCTCCTCACCCCCTTAGCAGCGGTGGGCCTCGCGCTGATCGTGCTCGGTGCGCTCATCATCCACCTTCGTCGGAAGGAGTTCAGCTCCCTTGCTGTCCCGGCGGTGTTCCTCGTCCTCTCGGTGATTGTCGCCTGGGCTCGGTTCGGTCCGTTCTCGTTTTAAACGTCCACCCTCAACACGCCATACATCGTTCCAGGAGCATCATCATGAGGACATTCACCCTTGTCCTCCTCGGCAGCGTGCGCAGGCTCGACCAACCGCCAACTCGCAGAAGCGATCCCGAGTGACGTCAGTCCGTGCAGCCATCGCGCAGGCGGGACGTTGACCTCATCGTCCCCCGAGTACAACGGCACCCTCCCGGCCGTGATCAAGAACACAATCGACTGGGGCTCGCGTCCGTTCGGCGCGAACGCCGTGGCCGGGAAACCCGTAGCGGTCATCGGCAGCGCATTCGGACAATGCGGCGGCGTCTGGGCACAAGACGAAACACGGAAGTCACTCGGGATTGCGGGAGCACGAGTCCTCGAAGACATCTCCGTGGCCATTCCCGGCTCACCCGTCCGCTTCGCGGACCTCCACCCTCGCGATGATCAAGAGGCGGCCGCCCAACTGGCAGGAGTACTTGAGGGCCTCATCGCGGCGACGACCCGAGCGGAAGTCGCGTAGCTCGACCCGTTGCTCCGGCTTGGGCTCCGTCCGTCGGCGCGCGTTTGTAAGGACGGTGATGGCCATCGTGATAGGCGCATCAGCGCCTTGCTTGGTTTTCGCGTCGACCTCGTTCTTTAGGGTATGCATCCGGTAAGCGTTCCGATAGGGGGACGGCTACTGACGCAGATTCCGGGCCGAGACGGGAACGCCACAGAGTGAAGCGTGCTGTGTCACAAGGGAACGACATACGGGACGCTACCGATGACCCTCAATGCATACCATGCTGGTATGATGCTGGTATGTCTGTACAGATGACGATCCGGGTCGATGATGATTTAGCCGCATTCATTGACCAGGCAGTGAAAGCTGGCAAGGGGAGCCGTGCGGACGTTATCAACCACGCGATCAAGCGGGAGATTCGGCGGCGCGCCGCCGAGCACGACGCGCAGATCTACGCATCTGGCACTGATCCCGACTTGGAGTCCGATGCCTACGCTGAGTGGACCGCGCGAAATGCACGCCAGGTGTGGTCAGGGCTCGACTGATGCACCCGATCTGGCTGGCTCGACTCGATAAGACGCGGCCCGTCCTGGTGCTCACGCGCGAGGAAGTCAGGGCGGCGCGTCAGCTGGTCACGGTCGCACCGATCACCAGCACCGTGCGAGGGTTACGCAGCGAAGTAGTCGTTGGGCAGCGAAACGGGCTCGATCACGACTCGGTCGTCAACCTGGACTCGATCATGACCGTGCCGCGGGATCTGTTGGTGCGCCCTATCGGGGCGCTGTTGGAACAGCAGGAGTACGACTTGACACGAGCATTCCACGAGGCATTCGATCTAGAAGACTGAGCGCCACGAATCAGGCGTCCGGCACCGGAACCCCTTGCGGGACCGGGCCAATGTCAGCCTCGCTTGTCGAAGTTGGTGGATTTCGAGTGGATCATCCCGTCGCCGCTATCCTTGCCCCACATCATCACTCCGCCGACAGGTAGGTTGTTGATCGGATCTTCATCGAGGCGTCCCGGCTGGGCCGAGCCGCGGCGGCGTGGCAGACTAGCGTCGCGCCTCGCCTTGTTCCGCTGTTTTCGGTCGGTCGCCGCGCCAAAGGAACGCGACCCATCGCCCGCACCGTCGGCAGATGAACGCGGCACCGTCATTGAGTGAGTGCAACTTTGCCCGGGGAAGATCTCGACCGCAGCAGGAACAGTAGAACTGGCTCTCATCGCTCATGCGCGGCGATCCTCTCGATCAGTTGGTCGACGGTCGGCAGGCCTGCCAATCCCGACGGGGTGGCATAAATGCGGCACGCCAAGTCATCGGTGCTCCCGCCGGAGGGGAACAGATCCGTCCCGTCGAGGGTAATAGTCGGTGATCCCGCGAATCCGGTTCCTGTCGCGTCTTGAGAGGTGCGGAGTAGCCGGAACCTGATGGGAACCTCGCTGAAGCCTGTGACCGTCAGTGCTTCCCGTAAACGCTCGCCCGCCTGTTCCCAGTTCGGGCAATCGTCGATATGCAACACTTCGAACTCCACGAGACCATTGTCCCCGTTTCCAGAGCGATTAGACACGACAGCGAGTGCTGGTTCTCGTGGTGCCGCGGCTCATCGTGACCGCGACGGAGGAGGCCCGCACGTCCTCGGTCTCGAGGATATTGGGCACAGCCCCGGAGATGTCGATGCCATCTTCGGCCCGGCTGCCAGTCGATCGCAGCCACATGCGTCATGATCGGGATCCTCTCCGCATGCCGGTTCTTCCGCGACCTCGTGGTGGACTTACCGCCGGGCTGCAGAGCGCGTTTGTACGGGGCCAGGAGCCGATCGATCGTGGCCGCACTGACGGTGAGCAGTTGCGCGTGAACCTCGGGCGTGTAACGGGCCGCGGTATCGCCGAATGCGCCGGTGCCG
>DATCDQ010000117.1:0-5010 GCA_036510655.1 Microbacteriaceae bacterium
CCGCCGACCGCGCCGCGTTCACCGCGTGGCTCCATGCCGATGCTCGCGGTTTCTACCAGCCGCATACGGCACCGAAACAGCTCGACGCCCTCCTCGCCCACACCGCGTATCGGCGCACCACCGGCGTCTGGGACGACACAGAAGCGGATGCCGCCACCCCCGTCGCCACCGTCTCCAGCTGGCCTGCGCCGATGACACTGCCGGGTGAGAACGACATTTCAGCCTGGGCGATCAGCTCGGTCACCGTCGCGCCCACGCACCGGCGGAGGGGCATCGCGCGGGCATTGCTGGAAGCCGAACTGCGCACCGCCCAGGCAGCAGGGGTTCCTGCCGCGATCCTGACGGCGTCGGAGGCGACGATCTACTCGCGCTATGGGTTTGGCCCGGCGGCGCGTGCGGCGCAGTTGACAATCGATACGCGACGGGCGCGGTGGGCGGGGCACACGGCATCCGGTCGGGTTCGGTTCGTGACGTTGGAGCAGCTGCAGGTCGACGGCCGGCCCGTTTTCGAACGCGCCCGGCGCCGGCAGCCCGGCGAGATTGCGGTCGACGATGCGCTGTGGGCTGAGCTGCTCGGTGTCATGGGCGATGACGAGGATGAGCTCAAGCAACTCCGCGCTGTGCGCTACGACGATGCGGCCCGGGTCGCCCAGGGCTTCGCCGTCTATCGTGTTAGCGGTGGCGACGCGGATTTCAGTCAGCACACCGTCACCGTGCGCCACCTCTGCGCCGCAACGGATGATGCGTATGCGGGCCTGTGGCATTTCCTGGTCGACCTCGATCTCGTCACGTCGGTCGTGGCGCCGTTGCGCTCTGTGGACGAGCCGGTGATCTGGCAGCTGTCCGACGTGCGCGCGGTCGCGGTCAGCGGGCTCGGCGATCAACTATGGCTGCGCATCCTCGACGTCAAAGCGGTGCTCGAGGCACGCAGTTATAGTGCGCCTGCGCAGCTCGTGCTCGACATCACTGACCCGCTCGGCTACGTGAACGGGCGCGTTCTGCTCGCGATCGGCACGGATGGCCGGGCCGGCGTCGCGCCGCTTGACCCGGCGGTGCTGGACTCGCAAGCGGATGCCGCCGGTGGGCTTGCGTTATCCGACCTCGCGTCCTCCGGTCTCGCGCTCACGATCGCCGATCTGAGTAGCCTGTGCCTCGGCGGCGTGTCCGCGCGCACGCTTGTGCGCGCCGGGCGGATCACTGAGCTGACGCCCGGATCTGCGGATGTCTTCGACACCGCGTTCCGCTCGCCGGTGACGCCGGTGCTGAGTCTCTGGTTCTGACCCTGGTGGTCGAGTAGTCCGCGAGCGCTCAGGATGACGCGGTAGTTTCGAGCAGATGCGTATTCGTTCCCTTTTCACGATCGGCCTGCTCGTGGTCGTGGTCGGGGTTCTGATCGGAATTGGCGCCGCCATCCTGTCCACTGCGGGAACGAACCGTCATCCAGGCTCCTCATCGACGGATGCGGCGGATGCCGCCTCGACGGCGCGGCCGACGGCATCCGCACCGAAGACGGCGCAGCCCAGTGCAACGCCCGCGACGCCCACGCCAACGCCCGCCTTCGCCGACTACGTCGCGATCGGCGACTCTTACGCGGCGGGAATGGGCGGCGGCAGCGAGACCGGGCGGTGCCGGCGCAGCCCGCAAAGCTATCCGAAGGTGCTGGCAGAGACCCAGAACATCCGCCTCACCCGCACGGTGGCGTGCAGCGGCGCGACAACCGCGGACGTGCAACGCGACCAGCTCGACGCATTGAGCGCACAGGACGATCTGGTCACCCTGACGATCGGCGGCAATGACCTGGACGTCGCAGGCCTCGCCGAAGCGTGCGCAAATGGTGTCACACGCTCATGTCAGGCGAAATTCCAAAACTCGCTGACCCTGCTGAATGTGCTGCCGGATCGGCTCGCCGCCACCTACTCCAAGGTTGTGCAGGCCGCGCCGCACGCCCGCGTCGTGATCACCGGCTATCCGCTGCTGTTCGAGATCCCGCCGACAGACAGTCCCGAGTTCTCGACGTTTGCCGTGGTGAATGCGGCGACAGCATCCATGAATCAGTTGATCAAGGCTGCGGTCGACAAGCTGAAGAAGAACGGCGCCAACGTCGCGTATGCGGCCGTCAGCTTTTCCGGGCATGAAGTCTGCAGCAAGGACCCGTGGATCACCACCTCAGGTCCGGATGTCTACCACCCGAACGCCGCCGGCTATCGGGCGATGGCGAAGGCGGTCGCGCGCGTGCTGCGGTAGAGCGCCGGGCGGTCGCGTGGTTCGTCGAAGTCGGTGTGCTTCGCCCGAAGATCTATTCGAAACTCAGCTCAAGTGATGTGAATTAAGACTAGTAATTATGTGCTAACTGTGACATAATCATAGCCATGGAGGACCTTCTCGAAGTCGCAGCGGTCGCGCCCGCAGTTGTCCTGTTCCGCGAGGCGGCGGGCGCGGTGCGCGCGGCCATGGCAGAAGCGAACCCAGCGCGGCTTTCCGACAGCGAACTGCTGACGACGCTGGATGCGATCGAGGAAGCCGGTCGATTGATCGATGCGGCGCGCATCGCAGCTGCAGCAGAGGTGGCCGATCGATCTCGTCCGCTGCTCGGTCATGACGGTTTGGCCTGGCGCGCCGGCTGTCGCAACGGGAACGACCTGGTCACGCGCGTCACGCGCGTCGGAGGTCGCGAGGCCGCACGGCGAATCAAGCTCGGCTCTGCTGTGGCAGATCGGGTCGACATTGTCAGCGTTCGTCCATCACGGTTCCCAGTAGTAGCCGACGCGCTCGCACGTGGAACGTTGGGCACCGATGCTGCAGAATTCATCATCAACGGTCTCGACGCGTTGCCCTTATTTTGTGCTCCGCAAGAAGTTGCTGTCGCGGAACGCGCCTTGGTCGCGAGCGCAACGGGTGCAATCACCGACGAAACCGCCGGAATGCCCGGAGCCGGGCTCGCGTTCGCGGCCGACCTCATCCGCGGGCAGGTGGGCGTGTGGACGGCGCGGTTGAATCCTGATGGCGCCGCACCCAGCGATTCAACGGTGGAGCCGCGAAGCAGTTTTGGATTCGGTCGGCTGAAGGACGGGCTGTATCCCATCCGTGGCAGTGCCACTCCCGAGCTCCGCGGCGTAATGGACACGATGTTCGACACCTACCTGTCTGCGCATTCGACGACGAAATTTCCCAGCGCACAAGAGCAGGCTCGGATGGATGCCGGAGAAAGCGTCCCGGGTGCAGAGGACTCCGTCGGTGGAATCATTGGCGACAGTCGAACAACCGACCAGAAGCGAGCGGACATTCTTCGCTGTATCCTCGACGGCGCCGGTCGCAACGGCAGCACACCGAAAATGGGTGGAGCTGCTCCACAGGTCATGGTTCACGTCAATGCCGCCGATCTCGCCGACGGCAACGGAGTCGGGTGGGTCGAAGGCGTCGAAGCTCCAGTTTCGATGAAGACAGTCAAACGGCTGATCTGCGCAGGGGGGATGCAGAAGATCTTCATAGGCGGTGACGGCGAGATTCTGCATCTGGGCGACAAGGAGCGCTTCTTCACAGCGGCGCAACGTCGAGCAATCGGCGCCAGAGACGAGACCTGCATCATTCCCGGCTGCAATATTCCCGCACGCTGGGCCGAGATTCATCACGTCATTCCCTGGCAAAATCACGGGCCTACTGATGTGGACAACGGCGTACTTTTATGTTGGTATCACCATCACAGCATCGAGACGTCCGGCTGGCTTATCCGGATGGTCAAGGGTATGCCCGAAGTCAAGGCACCCACTTGGATGGGCGGAAGCGGCCAATGGATGCGCGCCGGCGCGCATCGCGCCAGTAAGTCACGGCGAAGCGCTCTCGGCCGCACGTAGCTCCGGTCGGCGTAACCACGCCCAGCAGCAGTGTCGCCACCATGCAATCATCGAGGTATGACCTATCTCCCTGCCAACGACCGCTACGAAACCATGCCATATCGCCGAGTGGGGCGCAGCGGCCTGAAACTGCCCGCCGTGTCACTCGGACTCTGGCAGAACTTCGGCGGCGACAAGCCGATGGAAACGCAGCAGGCTATTCTGCGCCGCGCGTTCGATCTCGGCATCACACACTTCGACCTGGCCAACAACTATGGCCCGCCCTACGGCAGCGCTGAGGAGAACTTCGGCGTGCACTTTCGCCGCGACTTCGCACCGCACCGTGACGAACTGATCATCTCGTCGAAGGCCGGCTACGACATGTGGGACGGCCCTTACGGCGAATGGGGGTCTCGCAAGTACATGTTGGCGAGCCTCGACCAGTCGCTGAAACGCCTGGGCCTTGACTACGTCGACATCTTCTACTCGCACCGCGCCGACCCGGACACACCGCTTGAGGAGACAATGGGGGCACTGCACACGGCCGTCACCAGCGGGCGAGCGCTGTACGCGGGCATCTCGTCGTACTCGCCCGAGCGCACCCGTCGTGCCGCCGAGATCCTTGCCGACCTCGGCACACCGCTGCTGATCCACCAACCGTCGTATTCGATGTTCAACCGCTGGATCGAGGATGGCCTGCTCGACACCCTGACCGAGCTCGGCGTCGGCTGCATCCCGTTCTCCCCGCTCGCCCAGGGCCTGCTGACGGATCGCTACCTCGACGGTGTGCCGGGTGATTCCCGCGTTGCACGCGAAGGCTCTGCGCGGCGGTCGATGCTGAGTGAGGACACGCTGGCGCGCATCCGGAGCCTCAACGAGATCGCCGCAGGTCGCGGACAAACACTGGCGCAGCTCGCCATCGCGTGGACGCTGCGCAACAGCTCGGTCACCTCTGCGCTGATCGGAGCATCGTCGGTCGCGCAACTCGAGGCCAATATCGCCGCCATCGACAACCTGACCTTCAGCGCAACTGAGCTTGCTGCGATCGACGAATACGCGGCGGATGCCGACATCAACCTGTGGGCGCCGTCGAGCGCCGTGCTGTAACGCGGGCGGCGGTCGCTGCGCTGCGCTTGCCCCTGTGTTTGCGCCGATGCCCGCCCCTCGCCTGCCCTTTACG
>DATCDQ010000118.1:0-20252 GCA_036510655.1 Microbacteriaceae bacterium
TGAGTCAGGGATCTCGAGCCGCATGCGTCAGATATCCCTATCGGGCTGACGCCGGTCAAGCACACCTTTCGGCGCCGCAATGACATCAGTTGATCGGGACGCACACCTGAGTCCTTGAGCGATTACGGGGTGAGTCGCATCTCATATTTACAGCGTTTGAATTGCGACGTACATACCTGGTGTGTACGCTTAGGTAAAGGTGATCTCAATGTCTATGTCTATCCCCGAGCCCGGCCGTACGTCGCGACTCAACATGCGCATCTCTCCCGATGCGCTCAACGTCATCAAGTCTGCCGCCGAAAGGCAGCAGCAGGATGTGTCGGCGTTCGTACTCGGAGCCGCGATGGAGCGTGCGCGCGCGATCTTGCTCGAAGACCAGGTCTTACAGCTCAGCCCGCAGGCTGTGCTCCAACTCGAGAAGGCCTTGGAGGCCGAACCGGTCGCCGTTCCCCAGCTCGCCGATCTCATCCGTTCGCTGCGGAACGGCAGCGCTGCCGCTAGGACCGCGGAACCATCCGCTTTGGCGGAGACCCAGGCACTCGTTTAGGTGCCCAGGCGCCTGCCGCCGGAGTGACGCGGTAGCCGGCGTCCGCTATGTCACTCTCCATCCCGGCATTGAGCGCGGCATTGTCGCGAGCAGTGAGTTCCTTGCTGCGCGGGTTGTGGGCTGTGACGATCCAGGCATCCGCTGTCGTGGTCGCGAAGCGCGGCGGCCGCAACGGCCGGTCACCAGCTTCACCGTTGGGTGCGAGCGTGACACACCAACGCTCGCCCGGGTCGCCGGCGAAGCGCAGTTGGGTCTGACAATATTCCTGCCACAATTCGCTGAGCATGCACACCTCTGCGCTCTCGATCACGTTCGCGATACAGCGTTAGTGCGCGAAGGCTCCGCGAAGGTCGACGTCGAGACCGACAAACGCGTCGCGGATGCTGCCCATTTTCTTGGCCGCACAAAGAAGGACATCGTCGATGCCGCGGTCCGCGAATACGTCGAGGCACACCGCGACGAAATCAACGCGGGCATCCAAGATTCACTGGACCGCATCGATGGTTCGACACGATCCGTCGTGTCGGCCCTCACTGGGTTCAGCGCCGAGCGCCTTGCTGAGCTGGGCGGAGTCCCCGAGGCCTAAGTTGGGTGTCGGTGAGCGCCGATAGCCTGTCAACATGACAGGCGATTACTCATCCGACGTACGGCCGACGAAGCGGAGCCTGTCAAGCCTCGAGTTGCCCGTGCCCGACCTCGGCACTCGACTGGGTGCGCTCGACCATCCGGTTATTCGCAAAGCGCAAATGGTTCCACAAGAGCAACTTGCTGGTCGTATCGAGCTGATTCGTTCGCTGTCTGATCGCCGTTGGCTCAAAGCCAAAACAGGCGAATGGCGTGCTGCGGACGCGGATCTTGCGCGAGAGCTTCCCGCCCACGTGCTGGAAATCAGCGCGAGTCAAGCAAGTCGCGTCAGTCTTGGTTGCCGAAGACACGCTTTGTGAGCGCCTGCACGTCTCGATCCAGGTAGTCGAATCGCTTGTCCACTGCCTCGAACCGCGCCGCCATTTCGCCGCGCAATCCACCGATCTCGCTGCGAATGATCCGAACAAACAGTGTGGACACAACCGTGATCATGCCGAAAACTGCCGTCGCAAAGACACCGATCAGCGTCCACACCTGCGGCTCCGTCATTTGCAACACCCTTCCATTGTCGTTGATCGGTCCGACTCACGGTAGCGCCATCACGGCACCACTGTGCGATGCCAACGCATTCAGGTGGGTAACCCCACGAATCATGGCTTGTTGAGGGCGAGTCCGAACAGAGGAGGCGCCCATGCCTGCCCCGCGATGACATCACGTAAATGCGATCGATCGTGCCGCGCCGGCGGACATCAGTTCGGGTACGTGTTCGTCGCGATCGCGCTCGCACTCGTCGCAGCAGGACTCCGCGTGGTCGGCGTCGTCGCTGCCATCAACGTGCTGAGCGGTCTGCCGAAGAACCGCACATCGATTGGCGCCGCACTGACCGACACGACCAATGCTCATCGCCCAGAGCGTGAACCGCTTACGCCGCTCCCACCGTCGCCCGGAACCGCGCACCGTGATGATCGTCGGCGAGTCGCGGGCCCTTGCCAAGCACCGCCTCACGGAAAGTTTGCCCGGCAACAGGCTCCGGCAGCAGTCCACGGCGCCGCAGCTCGGGCGAGACCAGCCGCACGAAGTCTTCCTCACCGGCAGGACGGATCACGCTGGAAAGATTGAAGCCGTCGACATCGGCCTTGACCATCCAGCGCTCCAACTCGTCCACAACGGTCTGCGGCGAGCCGACGATGACCGGGCCACGCCCACCGATGCTGATGAACTTCGCCATCTCGCGAACGGTCCACACCCGCGTTGGGTCCAACTTGGTGAAGGTCGCAAGCGCCGACTGGTGCGCCTCCGACTGCACGTGCTCCAGCGGCTTGTCCAGGTCGACGCCCTCCAGATCGAGCCCTGTCCAGCCGCCGAACAGCGCGAGCGCCGCCTCCGGGTCGACATAGCGCGTGTAATCTTCAAGTTTCGCCTGGGCTTCGGCATCCGTGTCTGCCACGATGACAGTCGCCATCGTGAAGATCTTCACCGCATCCGCCGAACGACCTGCCGCAACGAGGTCGCCGCGCACCGTATCGACCCAGCCGCGGACGATCCGCGGTGAATAGCCGTTGTAGAAGATTGCTTCGGCATGATTCGCCGCGAACGTCAACCCACGAGGGGATGCCCCCGCCTGGAACAACAGCGGCGTGCGTTGCCGAGAGGGCTCGGCCAGTGCCGGGCCGGGCACCGTGAAGTACTCGCCCTCGTGATTGATCTTGCGCACCTTGGACGGGTCGACGAACACCCCCGTCTCGCGGTCGGCCACGATGGCATCGTCGTCAATCGAGCCCTCCCAGAGCTTGTAGACCACGTCCATGTACTCATCGGCACGGTCGTAACGCTGGTCGTGCGGCGGCTGAGCGTCCAGCCCGAGGTTGCGGGCGGCCGAATCCTGGTACGAGGTCACGATGTTCCAGCCGACACGGCCGTCGGTGAGATGGTCCAGCGTCGTGAACCGGCGAGCCAGCAGATACGGATGCTCATAGGTGACGGACGCGGTCACGCCGACCCCGATGTGCGTCGTCGCGGCCGCGAGTGCGCTGATGATCAGGGTGGGGTCCAGGATTGGATACTGCACGCCGCCGCGCATGGCAGCATCCGCGTTTCCGCCGTAGACGTCGTACTGCCCGAGGATGTCGGCGAGGAAAATGCCGCTGAATCCACCCGATTCGAGTGTCTGTGCCAGCTCGGTCCAATAGGCCAGCTGGGTGTAGCGGTTGCTCTGATCGTCCGGATGCCGCCACAGCCCGGGCGATTGGAATGCCGGCACCATCATCTCGAAGGCGTTCAGCATGATCGGCTTGGTCATAGGTTCTCCTCAAATTTGTCGATGGCATCGCGGTCACGCGCGAAGTCGCCTGCGGGATCCTTCGCCGCGAACACGGCGATCAGCGACACTCCGGCGAGCAGGGTGATGTAGGCGCAGATGAGCCAGGGCTGACCTCCGCCGACGATGAGCAGGGCAGCCGCAATGACGGGTGTGAGCCCTCCGGAGAGCACCGTGCCGATCTGGCAGCCGAGTGAGACACCGGTGTAGCGCACCTGCACGGGGAACTGTTCGGCGAACCACGCCGCTTGAGGTCCGTAGATCGCGTCGTGGATGAAGTTCATGCCGAAGATCATGATCAGGGGCAGGAAAGCGAGTGAACCGTGGTCGAGGAACCAGAAGAACGGCCAGACGAACACGGCGATGCCGATCGTCGCGACGATGGCGATGGGCCGGCGACCCCACCGATCCGACGCCCAGCCCCACAACGGCCCGGAGACCAGCCCGATTGCGGACCCGACCAGCACCGCGTTCACGCCGGCGGTCGAGTTGTGCCGCTGCGTAGCGAGATAGCCGATCAGGTACACGGCCAGTACCGCGAACAGTGCAGGCTGGGCGAGTCGCAGACCGATCGTGACGAGCAGTCCGCGGCGGTAATGGCGCAACACGACGGCCACCGGCGCCTTGCTGATCTTGCCAGCGGACTTGAGCCGGCGGAAGGCAGGAGTGTCCTCAATGCCGAGTCGGATGTACAACCCGACGCCGACGAGCACTGCGCTGAACAGGAATGGAAGGCGCCAGCCGAACGCCTCGAACTGAGCGGGGGTCATCACGGCTTGCGCAATCGCGAACGAGCCCGTTGCCAACAGCAACCCTGCGGCCGACCCGGTCTGCGTGAAACTTCCGAAGAATCCACGCAGTCGGCGCGGGGCGTATTCGACGGAGAGCAGTGCCGATCCGCCCCATTCGGCCCCCGTTCCGAGACCCTGCAGCAAGCGCAGAACGACGAGGCCCACCACGGCGAGCCAACCGATGCTGGCGTAGGTCGGCAGCAGGCCGATCGCGGTTGAGGCCACACCCATCGTCAGCAAGGATGCGATCAAAACCGATTTGCGCCCGATCCGGTCGCCCAGATGGCCGGCGATGATGCCGCCGAGCGGCCGTGCGATGAACCCGACCGCGAATGTCGCGAACGCGGCCAGCGTGCCGGCGACCGGGGAGTACGACGGAAAGAACTGCGCGTTGAAGATGAGCGCCGCTGCGGTGCCGTAGAGGTAGAAGTCATACCACTCGATCGCCGTGCCGACGAAGGCCGCCGCGAGCACACGTGCACTGCGGCCGACGGGCACCTGGGTGCGTTCCAGAACGGTCATGCGTTGTCCTCATTCTGACGATGGTGGGGGTGGGGTCGAGAGTATTGCCACGCGTGGCCGGCGACCACGGTCGGCTGTCACAAACTGACGCAGAGCGTGCAAGATGACGCACGGTTACCATCGCCGTTGACAGGTGATCGCGCACGCTCTTGAGTGTGGACATGCCTGTGCCTGCTGTGACCGCTGTCACGACCGATGTGCCCGCGGATGCCGCGACGCCCGTAATCAAGTCGGTGCGGGCATCCGGGTCGTGGGAAGGATCAATGGCGACGGCTGTGAGCATCCGGGAATTCAGTTTCCGCAGTGACGAGCCGGCGGCGGTCGGCGGCTCCAACACGGCGCCGACCCCCATGGAGATCGTGGCCGGTGCGGTCAACGCGTGCACGACCGTTGTCATCGAACAGGTGGCCGGCGAGTTGGGCATCGAGCTTGCCGCGATCGACACCGAGACGGTCGCTCATCTGGATGTTCGCGGTGTTCGCGGAACAGCGGATGTCCCCGCGCACTTCCTCGACTACGCCCTGCACATCGTGATAGCAACCAACGCGTCCGAGGTGGATCAGCGTGCGTTGCAACGCGCGGTCGAAAAGCGCTCCCCGGCGATCAGTCTCATTCACGCTGCCCGCGTGCCGCTGGAGCTGCAGTGGCAGTTCCGACAGCTGTAAACATTCGCGGGAGAGCGAACCGCGCGTCAGTCTTGGCTGCCGAAGACACGCTTGGTGAGCGCTTGGACGTCTCGGTCCAGGCAGTCGAATCGCTTGTCAACGGCCTCAAAGCGATGGTCGACCGCCTCGAATCGCGCCACCATTTCGCCACGCAAGCCACCGATCTGGCCCGTCATCTCGGCGCGCAGGCCGCCAATCTGCCCCGCCATCTCGCCGCGCAGACCGCCGATCTCGCTGCGAATCACGCGCACGAACAGCGTAGACATGAGTGTCATCACGCCGAAAATGGCTGCGGCGAAGACACCAATCAGCGTCCATACCTGCGGCTCCGTCATCTGCAACACTCTTCCATTGTCGTTGATCGGTCCGACTCACGGTAGCGTCATCCCGGCTATGCAACGTGATGCCAACGCGTTCCGGTGAGTAACCCAAGGAATCACAGCTTGTTGAGGGCGAGTTCGCTTCCGTTGGCGATGACGCGCTCTGGGCACGTCGGCGCGCATCCAGCTCGTGGGAAGGTTCGCTGGCGACGCCAGTGGGCCGGTGGTCAGGCTATTGATCTCCCACCGCGGCAGCGGCGTCGGCGTCGGCAAGATCGGCCAGTAACCTATCCAGCACGGACTCCTCCTCAACACGAAGCCGGTACCGCGACATCGCCTCTGCCAGCGCCGGATCCCACGGGGTTTCGCCGGGGTTCCCGGTGAACGGCGCGAGCTCGGTCAGCGAGGCACACGCATCCTCGTAATCATCGGCGCCGAACCGCCACGGTTGCCACGCCACCCGAGCAGCGAGCACCCGGGCGATCGTCATGCCGCCCGCATCGAAATCGCCGTGATAGAAAAGCCGCGAACCGTCCCGGGCGAGACGCTCGAGCAACCGCATCGCCGCGGCGCCGGGCTGCCCTCCAACGCAGACGAGTGGAGCGCAGCCTGCACCGAGCCGATCCGCTGCGGATGCGACGACCGCCGGGTTCTCGCAGACGAACACCACCGGTGGCGCCTCACCAAACCCATCTGCGGCGACCTGACGATAGGTCAGGATCGTCGGCTCGCCGATCGCGGCCAGCTCGGTGAGGGCACGCGCGGTCGCCGAGTCGGCACCCCCGGGCAGACCCAACGTCAGCACAAACGACGACAACTCGTCGACAACCACGCCGACCGACTGCCATGCCTCGCGGCGCCAGCGCGCACTCGAGCCGGCACCAACGCCGCCCAACGCTGCCACAAGGCCGTTCGCCAACGGACCCAGCACGGACTTCGCATCCAGCGCATGCGCGTCACCGAACAGGCGGGCAGCCAGCACCGCGAGCACCTCGCTCTGTGCGGGAAGTGCGTTGGCGAGAGCGGCCAGCTGCGCGCAAAGCCGGTCGGCGGCATCCGGTGCACCGGCAGCACGCTTGAGCAACCCCGCACGCACCGACGCAACCGCCCAATCGGCGGCCGCCGGATGCTCGTCGCCGATCGCACGCATCCGATCGTTCGCACGTTGCCACGCTTCGCGCTCCGCAAGGCGGGCCGCAGCATCCGCCACCGGGCCGGCAAGAGCAACGACGGCCGAGGCCAGTCCGTCGGGCCAAGCCTCGCGACGCAGGGTCGTGTCGAGCAGTTCGAGAGACACCGTCGCGGAGCTCCCCGCACGAACCGGGCGGCCCAGGATGCGCGCCAGCGCCCTGCGCTGATCGACCGATGCGTGTTGCAACGTGACCGTGCCACGCAACTCACCCGTCGAGGCCAGGCGGCGTCGAACCCGCTCGAGCAGCCATGCCGTGTCCGGCGTTCCCAGCAGTCGCCGCAGCCGCTCGATGTCGCCGGGCTCGCTCACCACCGCGCCCTCACCACCGCGCCCTCACCACAGCGCCCTCACCACAGCGAGTCCGCCGCGGCATCAGCTTGGGGCGCCTCGGCCAGTGTCTTGCGGGTGCCGTCCCAGCGCCACTGCTGCACGTAGACGGCGGGCGTGTCGTCGAACCGGGTCAACTGTGCGATCGCCAGCCCGGGAACCTCCGGGTAGCAGCCCCACTCGCGTTCACTGGTCATCACCACGTCCAGGTCGAATTCCGCGAGCAGCCCGAGGCAGTTCGCCCGCGACGCATCGTCGACGCCGGCGAACGCCTCGTCGAGCATGACAAGGCGCGGCGCATGGGGATTGCCAGCCGTGTCGTAGTGCGAGGATGCCGCAGCGAACAGCGGGATGCTCGCTGCGAGCACACGCTCACCACCGGATGCCGGACCGGTCGCCGGTTTCCAGGAACCGCCCTGGTGTCGCTCGACCGTGAAACGGTGCCATCTGCGGTAATCGAGCGCCTCGCCGAGATGGTCGTACCAGTTGCCGGACTCGTCGGCATTGCGAACCTCGGCGATGCGTGCCTGAAGGAAATCTCCGAGCCCGTCCCGGTCGTCCTCGTTCCAGACATCCGCTGTCATCGAGAGAACACGCCGCGCCTCCGCGAGCCCAGCCGGGCCGTCCTGTTGCGGCTTCCACAGCACCCGCAGCATCATGCCGGTGCTGGTGCGACGCGTGCGCAGTTCGTCGTTCAAGCGGTCGATCTGTTTGTCCGCTTCGCCGATCAGCTCGGACAGTTGCGCACCAACTTCGGTCACGAGGTGGTTTTGGATGATCTCCCGCTCACGCGCGTTCAACAGCCGCTCGTGCTGTTCGATCTGGTCACCGAGCGTGTCTGCAAGATCGACCAGCGGTGTGTCACGCCCGGAGAACGCCGCGACCACTTGCACTCCGTCCTCGTGAGGGAGGTAGGCGGCATCCAGACCGTGCCTGCCCAGAGAGCGCTGCAGTTCGCTGAATTCGGTGTGCACCTGCGAGAGCAGTCGGTCGTAGCGGGCATCCGAGGCATCCACGCCGTCCAGGGCCGCATCGATGGCGCGAGCGAACTGCACGCCACGCGTGATGGTCCACTCGTCGTCGGTGGCCGGTGCATCCAGCTCGGGCGCCGCCGCGTGGGCGATGCCGAGAGCCGTCGTGCGGCGCAGCGCGTCGACGGCCTGCGCCCGAGCCGCCGCGACCCGCTCCTGCTCAGACTGCATCCCGGCCAGTCGCTCGACGAGAACGGCGTGCGCAAGGTCGGCCGCCTGCCTGGCTGCCTCGACCTCCTTCAGCCTCCTTCTCAGAGACTTCAGGGCGGTCTCTACCTTTTGCACCTCCGCGCGGTACTCCTGCACCGCCGCACCGAACTGTGCGCGAAGTGAGTCGGCATAGGATTTCTGGCTCTGCGCTTCGGCCCCCGCTGCCACCTCATCCTCGGCGGCGGATGCGTGCGCACGCACGGCGCCCTGCAATCGCGCCTCAGCGTCGCGCGCGTTTCGCGCCGCGTCGTTCAGCAACTCCGCAGCGTGCCAGAAGTCGGCGGCGCGTTCCGCGTATGCGCCCAGCGCATCACTCAGTCGCCGCAGCTCGGTCGCATCGGCGGGCAGGCCGAGCAGCTGGGCATCCTCGGCGAGCTCGGCCGCACACTCGGCACTGTCGGCGGCACGCTGCTCACGAATGCTCGCGGCATCAGCGAGCTGAGCGTTCGCACGGCGCTCGGCTTCTTCGGCGATCGCAGCCGCGCGGTCAGCAGCTTCCAGTGCGGCTGGCCGCGGGACACTGCGCTGTTCTGTCTCGACAACATGTAACCGGCTGCCGAGCGCGGCGAGTTGCTCACGCAGCCGAGTCTGCTGCGCCTCGAGCTGCGCATGCTCCTTGCGCGCGACCTCAAGTCGGCGCTGGCGCGCAGCGGCGCGTGCACTTTCCCCGATGTAGCGGGCGGCATCCGTCGTCCACGCGCCGTAGGCGGGCCCGATCCGAAATCTGCCGCTCGCCGACACCCACACCGAACCGGGGTCTTCGTCTCCGGCCGCCACCGCGACCGACGCGAGAATCGCCTCGACAACGGATGCGTCGACATCCGCGCTCTCCGGCAACTCGACGCGCAACACGTCGGCCAGCGACGTTC
Source organism: Microbacteriaceae bacterium (assembly GCA_036510655.1). GTDB lineage: Bacteria > Actinomycetota > Actinomycetes > Actinomycetales > Microbacteriaceae > Rathayibacter_A. The sequence goes on from DATCDQ010000118.1 coordinate 9,377, forward strand.
CGGTGACCCGGTCGGTGCCGCGCAGCACCACTTCACCCGATTGCGGATGCCGCAACGCAGCATCCGCAGATACGACCGCCGTGAGCAGACCGCTGGCTTCGAGTGCGGCCTCAAGGCCGACCCGGTCCGCATCCCCGACCGCGTCGCGGAAACCGACGGCGCGCCAGAGCGGAAGGCCGTCTTCCGTGGTGCGGGTGTGCACCGCAGGCGGTATCACGCTGACGCCGCTCTCAAGCGCGGCGATCTCCTCCTCGAGCACAGCGCGCTGCGCGTCACATGCGGCATTGTCGCTTTTCAGTGCGGCGAGCGAGGTGTGCAATTCAGCCTGTAGTTGCGCCGCGCACCGCTGCAGGGCAACGGTCACGGGGTTTTCCGCGTCGCGGAGGCGCACCCACTCCGTGAAGTCGGCAAAGTCCTGGTCGGGCACGGTCAGCTCGCGCAATGCTGCGACGACCCCCTCGACGTCGGAAATGTACCGGTCGATCGCGGTCTCGACCGCCGCGTCGGCTTCCGAGCGAAGACCAGTGCATTCGGCAAGTCGGGTGGCGGCCGCGTCCTCCTGACTCAGAGCCGTTGCCAGTCGCGCATCGGCTTCGTCGACGCTGCGCACGAGGTCGCTGACCCGCCCCAGGCTGTCGCGACGGCGCGCAATCCGATCGGTCGTGGCTGTACGGTCGGCGGCGAGAGCTGCAGACGTGTCGCCGCTCTGCCCCGGCTCCGCCACCGCATCGGCGTGCTGCTGTTCGAGCGCAGCACTGCCCGCTGCGAGTTCTGCCGCCGCGAGTGACGAGTGTGCCGTCTCGGTGCGGCGCGCGACGGCCTCGCGGTGCCCCGCGGCATCCCGTTCTGCGCTGTCGAGGGCGGCCTTCGCAGCGTTCGCGCGTTGTTGAGCGCTGGTTCGTGATTCTTCGGCCCGGCGTGCGGCATCGTCGGCCAGTGCGAGCTGCCGCTCACTCTGAGCATGCTCGCTGTCACGCAATGCGGCCTGTTGTGCCTCACGATCTCGATGCTCGGATTCGAGCGTCGCCAACTCCTGCTGGGCGGCGTTCCGTGCGGTAAGTTGTGCATCCACGAGGCTGTTCACCTCGATAATGGCGCGGCCGCTTCGATCGTGTTCGGCCTGCTGCGCGCGTGGGCCTGCCGCCTGCCGCTTCAACAGCGTCTGCGCGTAGGCGCGGTAATGGCCGAGGAACGTGTTGACCGCACGCCGTGCTTCAACCAATCGCGACAGTTCTTCTCGGTCCTCGTCCAGGGATCGAAGTCCGTCTGCCACTGACGTGATCACATCGTCGCCGACCGGTGTCAACGCCCGTGTGAGCGCCTCGGAGAGCGCGGTCTCACTCGGTCGCTTGGACAGCTGCGGCGCACGGATCTGCAGCAGGAGCTCGATGAGTTCCGCATAGCGCCGCTCACCGAGGTTGAAGAGTTTCTCGTCGAGCGCACGACGATATTCGCCCTTGGTGTCGTAGATCCGCCCGCGATCGCCCAGCGCCTCGGCCAGCCGGTCGCGCGCAAGCACGACGCGGCCCTGGCCGATGAGCGAGAGGTCATCGCCGATGCGTCGGTTCGTGATGAAGAACCAATGCCGGGTGATGCCGCGTGCCTTGGCCGCTTTCAGCCCGGCGCCGATCGTAATGAAGTGCGCCGTGCCGTCGGCGTCGACCCGTCCGAATTCCAACCAGCTGTAGCCGATGCGTTCACTGTTCGGATGCTCACCACCCAGCAGCAGATTCCACTCCATCTTCTTCTGCCGGTCGCCGTCGGGCTCGACGCGCTGCGGCGACAAGTCTCCGTCGAGGAGGAACGGAAGCGTCAGCGCAAGCACCTTGGACTTGCCCGCCCCGTTGTTGCCGCGCAGCAGCAGCCGACCGTCGACGAACGGGAACACCTCGTTCTCGTAATAGAACAGGTCGACGAGACCGAGCCGAAGCGGTTGCCAGCGCTCTGTCCTCGGCTCGGGCAGATCGGCGACTGGGCTGAGGTCGGTGGCTGGATCGAAGTCGGCGGTGTCGGCAGCGGTGCTGAAGTCGCCGGCGGGGCCGACCGCATCCGCTTCGATCGCCGCTCGCGTGTCCAACGAAGTCATGAGTGATTCCCTCCGAGTATCGTCGGTTCTGCGACGGTGAAGCGCGCGAGCGCCGGGCGGATGCGCACCGAGTCTCCGACACGATCGATCAGGCGCATCGCGGCAAGCCGGTGCAGTGCCGTCTCGGTCAGCGCGCCTTCCGAGCCCGGTTCTCGTGCGGACGTGCGCCAAAATCCGGTGTATTGCGGCCGAATCTCGCGGATGTGCGCCCGCAGGTCCTCGACGGGAACAATCTCCTCCGATGCCTGCGCGAGAAACTCAGCAAGGAGGAGTGCGATGTGCCCGTCCGTGCCTTTCTCGGGCATGCGCAGATCGGTCAGATCGTCTTCCAGATCGATCATGGCGATCCCTTCACTCCTGATCTCGGCGACGAGGCCGGTGAGTTCGGTGATTCGCCGCGTGATCAGTGCACGCTGTCCGCGCAAATAGCCTGCCTCATCGTCGTCGAGTTCGTCGAAGTAGAGCACCGGCTCATCGAGCAGGCGCCGGGTCAATCGATGTCGAAGCTGCAAGTTGTGCAGCTCCTCGGTCGGCGGCGTGCCCCGATCGCGCATGGCGATCATGCGTTCATCGAGCTCGGTCGCAGCGACGGTCGAGGGCCCGCGGCGCGTCACGAGCAACGAGGCCAGCACACGGCGCGAGACGTCATACAGCACGTCGCCGGTGTTCGACACGAACTCTTGCTCGTCGCCCGACACGCGGGTGAGAACACCCCACTTGAGCAAAACCTGCACCGCCGCGACGAGATCGCTGCGTTCGTCGTAACTGGTGAGTGTGAAAACGAAGCCCGCCTGCGAGAGTTGCGGCGTTGCGGCCACGACGATCACCTGTTCGGCCATGCGGCCAAGGGCGATCTGCGCGTCGCTGCGTTCCAGGACGGCCAGGCACAGCGCCAGCAGAACATAGCGTCGTCGTGAGAACGGCACATCTTTCGCGGCGCCGATCGGGTGTGTCGCGTTATCGAGTGTGGCCGGTTCACGGAAGAGGCGCACGACCTCGCTGTCGATGTGCAGCATCCAGCCGGTGTTGGTGTCGAACCAGTTGCGCAGCTCGGTCGCGTGTTTCTTGACGAGCCGGTACCGCTCTTCATCGACCGCGCGCACAAGCGGATGCTTCAGCAGGATGCGCGCAGCCCGCTGCTGATCGTCGATACCGTTCGCGCTCATGACGCCTCCGCGAGGGTGCGGTCGTCGAGGTCGTCAGCGTCAGCGTCTTTGTCGTCGCGATCATCGTCATCGACAACGCCGGCTTCGAGAACGCTGGCTTCGACAACGCCGGCTTCGAGAGCGCCGGCTTCGAGGTCGACGATCCGTACCAGATGATTGGGCCCCCAGAGCGTGCCACGCTCGGTCTCAAGCGCGACGAATTCTCCGGCGATCGGTGTGAGGTCGATGCTCATGGTGCCGTCACTCGACGCGGTGTGCACTGCGCCGCGGTGCTCGCCTGTGGCAACCAGTGCGTCGCCGAGCAGCGTGAGGAACAGGCCGAAGGCCACGGAATCGAGGCCCGCAAGGTCGCGCAACTCGACCTCACCGTTGGTAGCAAGCCGTCGACGGGCAGCGGTGATCTGCTCCGATTGTTGTCGGACTTTCAAGGCCAGTGCCGCCCGGTCCGCCGACCGGTCGATGATCTTGTTCGCCCTGCCTTTGCGCTCATAACTGCCGGTGCGACGCAGCTGCGGTGACAGCTCGATCGGCGGAACTTGCGCCCATGGCTGACCGGCCAGCGCCGGGTCATCGCTCCACCGCTGCCAGGTTTCCGGCGGCACCGTCAGGTGGCGCGCCGGATACAGGCCGAACGCAGCGCGCGCCAGCCGGTGCCGATCGTCGTCGGTTTCCGCCTCGTGGAACCACTCGGCAAGTGCCAGATAGTCAGCCGAGCGATCTGACCGGCCCGAGCGCCGCGCGTTAACGGCACGCACGGCATCCAACAGCGTCGGGATGGCGCCGAGCGCCGTCTGTCGAAGCAGCTTCGCCTGGCTGTCTCGGGTGTCGACACCGCGGGCATCGACGCTGAGAAACCACGAGCGCAACCCGGCCCAGCGGTTGGTCCACGACAGGTACGCCCGCGCCAACTCGGTGCGCGCGTCCGCATCGTCGGGGTCGGGCGCGGCCTCCGCAGCGTCGCGTTCCGCAAGAGTTCGCAGCGCCCGATCGACCTTTTCGGCGTCGAGGCTCTCGAGAAGCGCGGCGATCTGAGGGCCCCGCACCGCAAGATCACGGATGAATCGCTCCAGATACTCGATCAATCGCGACTTGTAAGCGATGAAAACTTCCTCATCGGTCTCGGTGAGATCGATGGTGCGCTGCAGCGACGACATGAACGCGCTGGCATTGTCGGCGAGATCGCCGAAGCGGCGCGTCAGCGACTCGACGTTGCGGTACAGAATGCTGACGTCGAGTACGTCCGCGTCGACGAGCGCGATGAATTCACGCAAGATGACGGCGATGTCCTCGAGCGCGACCGCTTGCAGGGACCCGCGACGGCCCAGCGACTCGTCATAGACGCGCAAGGCTTTCTCCACTGCCTCGCCCTCACGGCTGAGCTGAAAGAGGTGCCGCTTGCGGTAGAAATCTTCGACCTGCACGACGCGGCCGGTGTCCGGCGACGCGGACAGGTTTCCCCACACGACAAGCTGGTCGAGCGCATCCGTCACCGAATCGACCGTTGTCGGCGCTCCCACCGAAGCGGATGCGTCGCGCACGTTCTCGAAGACATCCGCCGGCCGCAAGTGAACCTGGAATCGCTCCTTCGCGTCGACGAATGCGCCGAGAATGAGCCGATAGAGGTCGCGATTATCCGTATTGAGGTGCCGGAACACCCCAAAAAACGCGGCTGCATTTTCTTGGCTCACGCGGCTTGTCTAACAGATACCGGTGACATCCGCACATCCGCGGGTCCGGTCGTGTTAATCCTGACTGCCGAAGACATGCTTGGTAAGGGCTTGCACATCGCGATCGAGGTAGTCGAATCGCTTGTCGACCGCCTCGAACCGACGATCAACAGTTTCGAACCGCGCGATCATTTCGCCGCGCAAGCCGACCACCTCACCGCGTAGACCGACCACCTCGCCGCGCAGGCCACCCATCTCACCGTGGAGGCCGCCGATCTGACCGGACACCTCTGCGCGCAGGTCACCGATCTGACCGGCCACCTCGCCGCGCAGGTCACCGATCTGACCGGACACCTCGCCGCGCAGGTCACCGATCTGACCGGCCATCTCGCCGCGCAGACCGCCGATCTCGCTGCGAATAACTCGCACGAACAGCGTTGACACGAGTGTGATCACGCCGAATGTGGCCGTCGCAAAGACGCCAATTAGCGCCCACGCCTGCGGTTCGGTCATCTGCAGCACCCTTCCATTGTCGTCTATCGACCAATTTCACGGTAGCGCCGTGGCGGTGTCATTGTGCGCGCTCGACGCAAGACTGTGCACTATCCAACGAATCGCCGGCTGTCCAGGCCGAGTCGGCGGTGCTCGGTGCGCGTTGCGCGGCGGAGGGCACACGGCGATCGACAGCCTCAAACCGCGGCATCATCTCATCGCGTGAGCGTGATCGGCCCGTTTTCGGTGATGGCAATGGTGTGTTCGGAGTGCGCGGTGCGGCTTCCGTCTGCGCTGCGCAGCGTCCAACCGTCGGGGTCCATCCGCAGTCTGTCTGTGCCGCGCATGAACCACGGTTCGATCGCGATGACAAGCCCCGGCTTGAGCGGGTATCCGCGGCCAGGCCGCCCGTCGTTGGCCACGTGCGGATCGCCGTGCATCGTGCGGCCGACGCCGTGCCCGCCGAACTCCAGGTTGACGCCGAGGCCCGCTTCGTGGGCAACACTGCCGATCGCGTGGGAGATATCGCCGATTTTGTTTCCGACAACGGCGGCCGCGATTCCGGCGGCGAGCGCACGCTCGGTCAGGGCAATCAGTTCGAGATCCTCCGGGCGAGCCGTGCCGACCACGATGCTGATGGCCGAGTCGGCGACCCAACCGTTGACACTGGCCGCGAAGTCGAGGCTGAGCAGGTCGCCGTTGTGCAGACGATAGGGGCCAGGTTTGCCGTGCAGCACAGCGTCGTTCACCGAGGTGCACAGCACGTACCCGAACGGTCCGGAACCGAACGACGGCGCGTAGTCCAGATAGCAGGATTCGGCGCCACGCTGCCGGATGAGGTCGTGAGCGAAAGCGTCCAACTCGAGCAGGCTCACGCCGACGGCGGCGCGAGCCTTCAGCGCCTGAAGCGCTCCGGCAACGAATTCACCGGCCGCCTGCATCTCGTCGATCTCGCCTGCCGTGCGCAACTCGATCATCTCGCTCCCTTCGATCGTGTGCATGCCGCAACCGACGGGCCGAGCCAAGCACTGGTATTACTATACCGGTACTATCATTGGTGTCATGGTTCGCGTTCCGCTCACTGCCGCCGAGATCAGGCGAGGTCAAAACTTGGGCGCCGCCTTACGCACTGCGCGCGGCGCACGAACTATGGTCGACGTCGCTTCGCATGCGTCTGTTTCGGTGGAAACCCTGCGCAAGATCGAGACCGGACGAAGCCCCTCGCCAGAGTTCTTCACGATCGTGCGGATCTGCTCGGCACTGAATATCACAACGGATGAGTTGCAGGTCGGCCTCAGCAATCTTGCTCGGGATCCCGCTGCGCTCTGAATGCTTACCGTTCGCCTGCGCGCGCGGTGTCTCGATACGCTCGTTCCTCGCTACTCGACCACCGATCTGTGAAGTGAGAATTCAGCGGTGTCGGCGGCACCGCATACACTCGCCACCATGCGGATCCTCCACACCTCCGACTGGCACATCGGGCGCAGCTTCCACGGACACTCGACCCTTGACGCACTCGGCGAGGTGCTCCGCGCACTCACCTCGATCGTCGCCGAACGGCAGGTCGACGTCGTCGCCATAGCGGGCGATGTGTTCGACTCCGCAATGCCCTCCGCAGACTGTTTCGAACTCCTGACGGCCACGCTTGCCGGCATCCGAGCGGCCGGCGCCGAAATCGTCATGACGAGCGGAAACCACGATTCCGCCACCCGGCTGGGCTTCCAGTCCACGTTCACGGCGCTCGCCGGAATCCACGTGATCACGCGCGTCGAACAGCACGATCAACCGGTCACAATCGACGGCGTCGACTTCTTCGGCATCCCGTATTTGGAGCCGAGCCTGATCCGCCACAAGTATCCGGATGCGACGCTGCGCACCCAAGCACAGGTCATCGCGTTCGCGATGGACGGCATCCGCACGCGGCTTGCGAGTGAAGCGGATGCCGCGCGCAGCATCCGGCGGCGACCCTCCGTCGTGCTCGCCCACTGTTTCGCCGCGGGCGTCGAGGCGGGCGACGTCGCCGGTGATCTTGATCGGGAGATCCGAGCCGGCGGACTCGATGTGGTGCCGCTGAGCACGTTCGACGGCCCCGACTACGTGGCGCTCGGGCACATCCACTCGCGAGCGGAGTTGGCCCGCGGCATCCGCTATTCGGGGGCGCCGCTGCACTACTCGTTCAGCGAGGCCGGCAAGCCGCGCGGGGTATGGCTCGTGGATGTGGTTGCCAACGACACAGCTGAGAACGCGCTACAGAACGTCGAATGGGTTGAGCTGCCCGTGCCGCGCCCGCTGGTCGTGCTCACCGGCACACTCGACGAACTGCTGACGGATGCCGCCTATTCGGCGTTGGAAGACCACTGGGTTTCCGCGATCCTCACCGACACGACCCGCCCGATCGACGCGATGCGCAAGCTGCAGACGCGCTTCCCGCACTGCGCCACGATCGACCACAAGCCTGAGACAGTCGCGGAGTCGTCGACGGCGAGCTACGCAGAACGGATCAAGGCACGGAGCGACGCCGAGATCATCACCGGCTTTCTCGAGCACGTGCGCAACGGCGACGGGCCGAGCGCGACCGAGGCCGAACTCATTGCTGACATGCTCGGCGAACGTCGTGCAGCCGAGGCGATCGCATGAGGATCAACCGGGTCACGATCACCGGGTTTCGGCCCGTACAAAGACGAGCAGACCGTCGACTTCGACGCATATGCCGATGACGGCATCTTTCTGATCGGCGGCAGGACCGGTGCAGGCAAGTCGAGCATCCTCGACGCGATCTGTTACGCGCTGTACAACGGTGTCCCCCGCTACGACGACGCCGAGGCGCGTCTGCGCAGCGACCATTGTGGTCCGGATGATCCGACTCTCGTGACACTCGAATTCACTGTGGGCGAGCGTCGCTATCGCGTCGAGCGCTCGCCCGACTATGAGCGGCCGAAGAAGCGCGGCGAGGGTACGACAACCGCGCCTGCCGAGGCGCGGCTGGCGGTCTGGCAGGACGAGCAGTGGATCGGGCTGGAGTCCGGTCCGCGCGATGTCGGCCTCGCCCTCGACGAGTTGCTGCGGCTCAAGAAAGACCAGTTCTTGCAGGTGGTCCTGCTCGCGCAGAACCGGTTCCAGCAGTTCTTGCTCGCCAAGAACGACCAACGCCAAACCCTGCTGCGCACCCTGTTCGGCACGCGACGTTTCAAGGACTACGAGGAGTCGCTCCTCGCCACAGTCACGACCCTCGCAAAGGATGTCGAACTCGGACAGCAGAAGGCCCAGCAGTATCTGGCGCAGGCTGCGCCGCTGCTGGCCGTCGAGCCGACTCTCGAGTCGGTCGATCTCGGTCTGGAACTGCTTCGTGCTGCGGTTTCGGATGCGGTTTTCGCAGCATCCGAAACCGACGAACACTACCGAGCAGCGCAGCGCTCGCATGAGGAGCGCAAGACCCTGCACGATCGGCAACAGCGCAGGCAACGCGCGACCGACGCGCTCGCGCGACTCGCAGAGCGGGCGACGGCGATCGACACCCATCGAGCCGCGCTCGCAGCGGCTGAGCGCGCGGATGCCGTGTGGCCATTCGTCACCGCCCGTCGCACGGCTGCGCACGCGCACACTGAAGCTCTGGCGAGCGAGGCGACCGCGCGCAATGCCTATGACACGTTCCGCGCCGGCGGCGCATCCGTCGAAGCCGCGCCGCCGATAACTGCCGCCTTTATCGCGGCCGAAGTGGACCGCCTGAGCAAGCTGCTCGGCAGCCTCGAAGGCGCATTGACGACCGAGGCCACGTTACCCGCACTGCGTGCAGAAGTTGCGGCCGCGATCACCACGTGCAATGCGGCGGACACGCACGTCAATGGCTACGTCTCTCGTCAGGCGGAGCTGCCGGCACTCCTCACCGCCGCGCGCGACTCACTCACCACAGCTCAGTTGCTTGCCGCAACCCAGCCCGCAGCACAGACCACGCTCGACCTATACACCGCCGCACACGCTGCGGCTGTTCGCGCTGTCACGCTCGCCGATCAGTTGCGCGCCGCCGACGAGCAGACACTTCAGGCCGGCATCGCGCGCACGGCGGCGAGTGCAGCCCTCGACGCGTTGCGCGACCGTCGTCTGCACGGTCACGCCGCAGAACTGGCCGCCCAACTCGTCGATGGCGAACCGTGCGTGGTGTGCGGCTCGATCATTCACCCGCAGCCGGCACGATCCGACACTCCCCCGGTCACCGAGAGCGACATCGAAACAGCAGAGAGCCTGCTGGCAACGGCTGAGACAACCGCGAAGGCCGCGGAGAATGCCGCGAATGCCCTCCGCGTGCGGCTTGGCGAACAAACAGCCACGGCCGGCGATCGCAGTGTCGACCAGCTCGACGACCTGATTGCCGCGGCCGACCTCAAGTTGCGTACCGCCCGCAAGGCCGCCGATGATGCCACGCACGCCAGCGCAGAATTGCACAAGCTCGAGGCCGAGCAGGCCGCACTGGAGGCCCAACTGACGCACGCGCGCGACGCGCGGCAGGCCGCATCCGCTGCGTTGACGACAGCACAGACGACGCTTGCGGTCGCCGAATCCGCCACGACAACATACCGCGGCGCGTACGAGAGCGTTGCCGCTCGGCATGCCGCGCTCACCACCCAGGCGGATGCTGCGGCCGCGCTGGCGCAGGCCCTCGCCGTGTCCGCGCAGGCCAGCCAGGCGCTGACCACCGCCGATGCCGTGTGCGCGGAACAGTTAAGCGCGTCAGCCTTCGCCACTGAAGCCGAGGCTGAAAAGTCGCGAGCGACGCAGGCCGAGCAGGAGAAATTCCGGGGCGGCATCCGCACACACGACGACGCACTGGTCGCGGCCAATGCGACGCTCGCCGAACCAGAGCTGCAGGAGCTCGCCGACGAGACGGTCGACGTCGAAGCTTCCCGCGATGCCTTGGCTGTTGCCGAGTCACGGCGCGATGCTGCCCGAGCACGGCGCGACCGGCTGACCGCCACCGAGACGCAGGTCTCCGGGCTTGCCCGGGACGCACGGGACGCCACCGCCGCGACGGCCGCGATCACGGAACGCTACGAGGTGGTGCGCCGACTGGCCGCAACGCTGCACGGCGATACACCGAACACCAAGCGTATGAAGCTCGAGGCATACGTTCTGGCCGCACAGCTTGAGGAGATCGTTGCGGCCGCGAACGGGCGGCTGCGGCAGATGTCCGGCGGGCGGTACCTACTGGAGCATTCGGATGCCCTCAACTTTCGCAACGCGCAGTCCGGGCTCAGCGTGACCATTCTCGATCTGCACACGGGGCGATCGCGGTCGACGAACTCGCTCTCCGGCGGTGAGACCTTCCTCGCCTCACTCGCGCTGGCGCTCGGGCTGGCCGAGGTCGTCACCGGCCGCGCCGGCGGCATCACGCTCGACACCCTGTTCATCGACGAGGGTTTCGGTTCGCTCGACTCCGAGACGCTGGAGATCGCGATGGCCACGCTCGACTC
>DATCDQ010000119.1:0-22879 GCA_036510655.1 Microbacteriaceae bacterium
GAAGCGACACAACCCGTCACGGATGCGCAACCATTGCCGCAGGTCTGCCGGAACCCGATACGAATCACGCCCCACGGACAGCACCGCTTCGGTCTGCGGGTGCGTCAGCAAGCGGGTGAAGCTGGGCGCATGGGCGGCCAGGCGTCGCGCCGTGTCCGCATCGATCGGGATGCACCCGTTCAGGCTGCCGGGCTGATCGGTCACACCCATCAAAGTCAACACGGGCACGCTCACCATCACCTGCGGGCGGATATGCGCCAGCAGATCCACCGGAAAATCCAGTCCCGCCAGCAACCCGCCGTCCGCGAACACCGAACCACGGCCATCCAACTCACCACGCCCGGCCGCACTCTCGACACGGCGGTCGCCGTCAGGGGTGCCCGCCGTTTCGCCGCCGGCCCCCGCCGCACCCGCCGTTTCGCATCCGCCCCTGGGCCCGCCAGCAAGCCGACCGCGGTCGGCGTGGGCTGCGCGCTCCCGCGGGAGTCCGTCCAGCAGCAGCGCCGCGGCGATGTCCGCACGCAACTGCGTGAGGGTGCGCGGATCACCGTCCGCGCGCCGGGCGATCGCACCCTGCTGCAGGCGGTCGTGGATCCCCTCCAACACGGCAGCCTGCGCGTGCAACGTCAGCCAGCCCATGCCATCCTTGCCCGGATCCACAGCCACAAACCGTTTCTCCATAGCGGTCTTGGTTCGGGCCTGGATCGTCGCCGGCTCCAACGCCTCCCGCACGCGACGGGCCTTCACCCGCAACCGCGTCGCCGTGCTCGTGCAGCCAGCCTCGACCAAACCCGCCTCGAACTGTGCGGCAACACCCGCCGACATGCCATATGCCTCATCGATGATCACCCGCGCCTGCGCATAACCAAGCCGCCCCTCGGCCAGTGCCCCAAGCGTGACCGGCAGCCTCTCAACGAGCATGTCCGACTCGGCAACCAACCGGTCCGCACTGGACTCCGGAACACGCAACGCGCACGCCACCTCGGCCACGAACGAACGCCGCGCCAACTCCGAACGCAATTCCGGCTTCGCCCCCACCGCGACGACCGACTCCTCCGTGAGCTTCGACCACTGATGCGCCTGCGCAAGCACCTCCGCCCGGGCCGCGCTCAACGTCGCCAACATCGCATCAATGCTGACCAGCGACGCCATCCACTCCGCCTGCACATCACCCATCGCCGACTGCAGCCTGACCGCCTGCCGTCCATCAACGATGATCGTGTTCATACCTGTAGTCAACACTCAACCACCGACATTCGAACCCCCGTTCACCCCAACGCAACGGAAACCGTGGAGAAGTCGTTGGCACCGGTCGCTGTGGAGGAAAAGACCACACAGAAGAACCCCGTGCACGGCAACACCGTGCAGGACAAGACCACGCACAACAAGACCGTGCAGAACACCGCGACAACCCGAGGTCCGCACAAACGCAGGAGCTCGCGAGACATCGACGCAGGGCGAATCCATGACAAGCTGGAGCCGTGATGGAGATGTCAGCCGACGAGTTCGAGAAACTCGTCACCGATGAGCTCGACGCACTGCCGGACGACATGGTCGACGGCATCGAGAACGTCGCATTCCTGGTCGAGGACCGCCCTGAAGACGGTTCACTCAATCTCCTCGGTCTCTACGACGGCATCAACAACACGCATCGGGGCCAGTACGGCTATGGCGAAATGCCGGATCGCATCACCCTGTTCCGCGAACCGCTGCTGTCGATCTGTTCAAACGAGCGCGAACTTCGAGATCAGGTACACATCACACTCGTGCACGAAATCGGCCACTTTTTCGGCATCGACGACGCGGAACTGCACGCGCTCGGCTGGGGTTGAGCGCGAGCCGTCTAGTCTTCGTCGACGTCTGGTTCTACCGGATCGCTGTCCGACGCATCGAACGCGTAGCGCACGTGCAATTCGCCCTGGATCTCGCGGCTATCGACCGCCTTGTACCGGAACAGAGATTCCATACCTTCGACCGCGGCAACCGCACTCAGCGATTCGTCGTATTTGCCGCGAATCAAAACCCGGCGGTCACTGCCGCCAGCGAGAGGACCGTCGACGTACTCGACGATGTACTCCACAGTCGTGCGCTCCGTGTCACTCATGTGATAACCGTAGCGCCGCGCGGTCGGAATACACCGTAAGGCACGCGTTCTCACGGTGTGCCGTTGAGTATCAAGTCGGCCAGACTCACCGGGTCTTCGCGCCGCACAAACGCGACGAACTGGGCATCCCACATGTCCCAGTACGGATCGATGCCGCCGTGGTCGCGTTCGAGCGCTCGACGCTTGCGCACCTCGTCGTCGGCGGTCAGCCACACTGTGATATCGGCCAGCGGGGCGTTATCCGCGCTCAGACTTCCGCAGCCTTCCACAATCAACGGGCGCGACCCATCCACCGGATGCCGCAGCTCGCCGCGCTGCCCGCTCGCCCAGTCGTGGCCCCGCCACGCGGCGGGCGCCCCATTTCGGCGCGGCGCCAACACCTCTGAATGCAGATACCGGCTGCCCGCGTCGAGCCCATCCCAGCCCGGATACAGGTCATCCATCCGCAGCAGTGTCGGGACCGGTGGGAGTGGCCAACGCGCGACGAGCGCATCCGCCAGCATCGACTTTCCCGCGCCGGCGGGTCCATCGATCAGGATGATCGGCGCTGCCAGGGCCAATCTGGTCGCTGCCTCGAGCACTGCGTCGGGTGCTGCTCCGGCGTGATCCCTCGGACCCGCGTCAGCCGAGGACAAAGTTCCAGCTTCCCGCCGCGACCGAAACCGCGACTGCGGATGCCGACACCACGCCCCCGAGGCCGATCACCATCCAGTCTCGAACACCGAACACCGAAGGTCGTGCCCAGGTGCGCCTGACCGGCGCGTCAAATGCACGTGCTTCCATCGCCGTGGCAAGTTTGCTCCCGCGTCGAATCGACAGAACTAACAGTGCGAACGCCTGCCCGACCAGCCGACGCACCCGACCGCGGTCGGCGATCCCGCGTGCACGCCGCGCCAGCTCGAGGGAGCGCCAGTCCTCGACGAACAATCCCACAAGGCGAAGGGCGGCCAGTGCTCCCAACACGAATCGCGCGGGCAGGTGTGCAATTTGCGCAAGTCCGTCGGCCAGGTCCGTCGGATCAATGGTGATGAAGAGCACGATCGCCGGAATTCCGACCGCCAGAATGCGCAGCGTCGTCGCGATACCGAGTGAGATCGAGCCCGCGCTGATCTCGACAGCCCACCATTGCCAGTAGGTCTCCCCCGACGGTTGGCCGTACAGCACGGTCGTGAACCCGGCAAGCGGCGCCGCGATCATAAGCGGCAGCGTGCGGACGAGGACTGCGCGGAGCGGCAACCCCGTGAAGGCTAGCAGCACACACTCCAGAACCAATGCCACGGCCGCGGAAACCCAGTCGATCGTGAGGATCAGGGTCAGGCTGGTGACGAACACGGCGGCGAGTTTCGCGACCGGATTCACGTGCGCGAGCCGCCCCATCCGTAATGGTGAGAGAACAGTCACGCCGGCTGCCTCTCCAACGCGGATGCCAAATGCCATTCGTGCGCGCCGGTCGCTGTCGCGAACTCCGCGTCGTGGCTCATCGCGACCAGCGCGTGGCCCTCGGCCCGTAATTCGTCGAACATGGCGATCAGTTCGCGCCAGGTCACGGCGTCCTGACCGAACGTCGGCTCGTCGAAGATCAGCAGCTTCGGTCTGGTTGCGAGAGCGGTGGCCACGGAGAGCCGTCGCTTCTGTCCGCCGGACAGTGTGAACGGGTTCGCTTCCGCCAATTCCGAAAGTCGCAGCCGCGCCAGAAGCTCGTCGACCCGGGCGACGATCTCGTGAGGTGGGAGGCGCAGCGCGCGCGGCCCGACAGCGAGCTCTTGGCGCACCGTAGCTGCGACAAATTGGTGTTCAGGGCTCTGGAACACGTTTCCGATGCGAGTGAGCAGGTCGCGGGACCGCCACCGGATCGGCGCAGCGCCGGCCGAACCGGCGAGGGTCGCGGTGGCCGCGACGGTGCCGGCACGCGGAGGGATCAGCCCGCCCAAAGTCAGTGCCAGCGTCGACTTGCCGGCCCCGTTCGCTCCGCTGATGACTGTTGTCGTGCCGGCCGCGATGTCGAGTTCCAGCCCCTGCGCGACAACCGGGCCGCGGCCCCTGCCGATCGCCAGTCCACTCGCCAGCAGAAGGGGCACACGCGGAGTGAGGGCTGCGGAAGGCGCGGGCCGCGGGCGGTCACCCGGGAGCCACACTCCGCTGCCGCGCAACCGTTCCGCTTGAGCGTACAAAACATTCTGCGGATCGCCATCGGCAAGGATCCCGTGATCGTCGCCGAGAACGATCACCCGGTCGACGAGCCCCTGCCAGATCTCCACACGATGCTCGACGACCACGAGCGTCGCACCCGTCGACTCCAGAATCGCAGCGACCGCGTCGCGCACCTGGGCGACGCCATCCGGATCGAGGTTCGCCGTCGGCTCGTCGAGAAGAAGCAGACCGGGGCGCATCGCAATGACACCGGCGAGGGCGAGCCGCTGCTTCTGGCCGCCTGACAGCTGTGCTGTCGGGTGATCAAGCGGCAGGTTCAGACCGACTGCGCTCAGAGATTCACGCACCCGCGGCCAGATTTCGCCACGGGGAACGCCGAGGTTCTCGCAGCCGAACGCGACATCGTCACCGACGCGCGCCAAGATGACCTGCGCGTCTGGATCTTGCAGCACCAGCCCGCTGCGGCCTCGCTGCCGGGCAGGGTCGCCGCCGTCGACACGGAGCAGCCCGTGTTCCTCGCCCTCATCCTCGCCGCCGAGCACTCCGGCGAGCGCCGCCAGCAGCGTGCTTTTGCCCGAACCGGATGCGCCGAGCAACAACACGCGCTCGCCCGGCTCGATTTTCACCTGCAGATCACGCAACGCGCACGCGCGGCGCCCGGCATGCCGCCATCCCCACGCGGAAGCGCGGACGGATGCCGGCCCGGAGGCGTGGCCGGCTGCCGGCCCATTGCGCTTCATCCCGGCTCCTAGACCGAGGTCCGCGATTCCCGACCTGCAGCGAAACGGTTCAGGGCGCCGGTTTTCGCGAGCGCCTTGACGATGAGCCACGAGCCGAGACCGGCGATCACGAGTCCGGAGACGGTGGTCGAGATCGCGTAGATCACGGCGAACGAGAACTTCGCTCCGGGATACCAGACCAGCAGATCCAGTATCGACTCGGCGATGCCGGCCCCGGCGCCGGCCAGTAGGGCGACGAACCAATTCCAGCGCGCGTACAGGAAAACCGCGAAGACGAGTTCGGCACCGAGGCCCTGCACCAGGCCGGAGAGCAGCGTCAGCGCGCCCCACTGGGTGACCATGAGCGCCGAGACAGTGGCAGCGACGAGCTCGACGTAGAGCGCGGCGCCGGGTTTGCGCACGATCAGTCCGCCGAGCACACCGGCGAACAGCCACGGTCCGTTGATAATGCCCTGCAGACCGGGCAATGCTGCCTGGATGGGCGCTCCGATCGGGTTGGATGCCTGGTCCCAGGCCCAGAAGATCACCCCGGCGGCGACCGCGATCACGCTTGCGATGACGATGTCGACAACGCGCCAACGCCAGTTACGCGTGCGTTTTGAGGGGGGCAGCCCGATTGGTTCAGAGTGATTAGTAGAAGTTGTTGCGTGCACAGTACGTGCCCTTTCATCTGAAATGAAGTGAGGGCACGGGTGTGGGGTCCACCGGGTGGTGGAACCCGGAGAGATGATTTGGCCTCCCTGCGCTGGCATGACCCAGATCAGGTTTGACGGTCGAAGGTTGAGAACCTTCCTCTCAGCCCGGCTCACCGGACTCCCGTGTTCGCCACCAAGTATAACCCGACACCGATCGCGGCGCAGTTCACCATGGTCTTTTCAAAGTCGGCGCAGACAAGTGGAGTGCCTCCTGATGGTCGAGTAGCGCCCGCTAGCGAGCGCATCTTTCGGTAGTCGAGTAGGTCGCTCTGCGACCGTATCGACCCGGTGAGTCGAACTCGAGAACGATTCCGAAGACCGTGTTACGGGGGTCGCGATACGCTCGCCCTTCGACAAGCTCAGGGACAGGCGCTCGCCACTCGACAACGAAGGCTGGGCGGCGCTTTGCGGTGAGTTCAGGGTGTGCAACGTGGAGTTGCGACGTTTGTGGTGCACGAAGTGCTGTTTTGCCTCGGGCGAAACAGCGTTTCGCGCACCACAAAGTCGGCCGGGCATCCGCGGTCGACGCGGGGAGCGACGCACATCCCTTGAGTTGCCTCACGAAGGGCTATTTGAGGCAACTCAGCGGGGTCTCGAGACGCTCGTGGCTCGCTGCTCGACCACCGGGGTGATGCGAATCGATGACCGTGAAAAGACTCTACAGTTCACCCGTAGGATAAAACTCGTGGAGGAGCGCCTATGATCATGTTCTTGCTCGCGGTCGTCATCATCGCGTTCCTGGTGATGCTGCGCATGATGATCATGCGCTGGCGCAAACAACGACGCAAGCACGAATTGCGCGTGGCTGAAGCGCGCGCCGCGGCTAAGCGCCGCGGCCTCACTTCTTGAGCGCTCTGATTACCTTCGACAGCGCACGACCGGCGACACAGACGAACGGGATGCCCACCGCCAGGAGCGAAATCAGGTTCGGCTCGAAACGCATACCGTTGCGATCGCGCACGTAGGCACCGATCGGCACACTGTACCCACCCCCGCCGCCACCGCTTGCGGCCGTCTCCTCGTCGCCGGAATCGCTCCCGCCACCGAAGCCGAAGGCGACAAGCGCGACCGGCACAATGGTCACACCGTCCAGCTCGACCGGGTCGCCGTAAACGGACCGCACACCGGCGTTTTTGACAGTCTCTGCAAGTTGGAGCGTGAGGTTAGCCATACGCCAACGCTACCGTTCTGCTGCCACGCTGACCAGCACCGTCAATTCGGATCGCGCTGCCCTCGAAGCGACGCCGTCTCACCCACTCGGGTGCGCGCATTGTTGACGAGCGACGCCGGGGTGATCGTTCCTCCACCGAACCGTGCACTGACCGAGTCGATCGCACGCTCGGCATCCCGCCATTCCTCGTCGGGATCCCACAGCGCCAGCCCGCCGCCCTCTGCCAGCTCCAGCTGTTCAACGCGCACGCCGATCAGCCGTATTGGGGTGCCGGCAGTGTCCAACGCATCGAAAACGGATGCCACCTCGTCGTAGATCCGCCGGCCCACGTTGGTCGGCTCGGCCAGCGTGCGGGAACGGCTGACGGTACGGAAGTCCGCGTAGCGCAACTTCAGTGCGACAGTGCGACCCGCGAGCCCCGAGTGCCGCAGCCGCTCCCCCGTGCGTGTGGACAAGCGCAGGAGTTCGCGGCGCAACTCGGTGGTGTCCGACACGTCGTACTCGAACGTCACCTCGTGCCCAACGCTCTTCTCCTGCGAGGACGTGCTCACCTGACGCGGGTCGATGCCACTGGCCAGGTCGTGCAGTTTGCGGGCGCCCGCCGGCCCGATGCGCTTCTCCAGCGCGGGCAATGGAAATTCGGCGACGTCGCGTACGGTGCGTAAGCCCAGGGCGGCCAGGGACTCCTGCGTGCTCGGCCCGACTCCCCAGAGCGCGGCGATCGGCAGCGGATGCAGGAACGCGAGCGTTTCCGCGGGCGGAATCACCAGCATCCCGTCTGGTTTGGCCCTGCCGGAGGCGAGCTTGGCGACGAACTTCGTGCCGGCCGCACCGACGGAGCATGGCAGCCCAGTACGTTCCAATACGCGCGCACGCAACCCCGCCCCGATCGTGGCCGGGGAGCCGAGGAGTTTGCGCGCGCCCGCCACATCCAGGAATGCCTCATCGATGCTCACCTGTTCGACCAGCGGCGTCACCTCATGGAATAGTTCGATCACCCGCCGGGAATATTCGCGGTAGCGATCCATGTGCGGCGGAAGCACAACGGCGCTCGGGCAGAGCCTCAACGCCTGCGAAACGGGCATAGCACTGCGCACGCCGTAGCGGCGCGCTTCGTAGGTGGCGCTTGTGACGACCGAGCGCCCACTGGCGTGGGCGACGATCGCGGGTTTGCCCCGCAGTTCCGGGTGCTCCAGCAGCTCAACCGACGCGAAGAACGCATCCATGTCGACGTGCAGGATCGTCGCATCCGTGTCGTCGACGGCGGCGGATGTGACCTGCCGCCCACTGCCATCTGTGCGCCCCATCACCCCAGTCTGCGCCATCTCACCGACATCGGGCACCTGCCACTGACGACGCGCCGAACGGGTAACGTGGAGCGCATGGACTTTCGTTATCTCGGCAACAGCGGCTTCAAAATCTCGGAGATCATTTACGGAAATTGGCTCACCCACGGCTCGCAGATCGAGAACGATACGGCGACCCAGTGCGTGCGTGCGGCCCTCGACGCCGGGATCACAACGTTCGACACAGCAGACGCGTACGCGAACACCGCTGCAGAGGTCGTACTCGGCGACGCCCTCAAGGGCGAGCGGCGCGCATCCCTTGAAATCTTCACGAAGGTCTATTGGCCGACCGGACCGAAGGGGCACAACGACACCGGGCTCTCGCGCAAACACATCCTCGAGTCGATCGACGGCTCGCTGAGCCGGCTCGGCACTGACTATGTCGACCTGTATCAGGCGCACCGCTACGACTACGAGACGCCGATCGAAGAAACCATGCAGGCATTCGCCGATGTTGTGCGAGCCGGGAAGGCGCTGTACATCGGCGTTTCAGAGTGGAACGCTGATCAGCTGCGAGCCGGCCACGCGCTGGCCACGCAGCTCGGCTTCCAGCTGATCTCCAATCAGCCGCAGTACTCGATGCTTTGGCGGGTCATCGAACCCGAGGTCGTGCCGACGTCGCAGGAGCTCGGCATTTCCCAGATCGTCTGGTCACCGATGGCTCAGGGGGTGCTCACTGGAAAATACCTGCCTGGTCAGCCTTTGCCCACCGGCTCGCGCGCGACAGACGTACACGGCGGAGCCAGCGCGATCAAGGACTTCCTTACGGACGAGATCCTCACGTCGGTGCAGAACTTGCGCCCGATCGCCGACGAGCTCGGCATCACAATGGCACAGTTGGCGATCGCCTGGGTGCTCGCCAACGACAACGTCTCAGCGGCCATCGTCGGTGCATCCCGTCCGGAGCAGGTGTCATCGAACGTGCAGGCATCCGGAGTGAAGTTGGATGCTGCGGTCCTCGCGCGCATCGACGACGCCGTCGGCAGACTTGTTGTCGACGACCCGACTGAAACGGCGTCGCCCGAGCACCGCGTGGCCTGACCGAATAAGCCTGGCCAAATAGGCAGCGCCGAGCACACGCGCGCCGAGCACGGTCAGACCAGCGCCTCGACGAACGGCCGGAACCACTCGCGGAACGACGCCGAGTCGTCCCGCAGGCTTTGACTCACGACGACCGCGTTCGGCCCGACGATCCAGGCGCCGGGCTCGGCGAGGGGCAGAACGGCGATGTCCAACCGGAAGTACCCGGCCTGCCTGCGCAACTCATGTTCCCGGTCACGCACGACGTCAACGATGTCCGAGGCACGGATGGCGTGCTGCTCGACGCTGGTTTGGGCGTATTCGTCGTGCCGTGCAGCCGTCCAGGCGACCGCGGCGTCATAGTGCTGGATGATCAAATCCTGCAGTTCCAATTGACGGTCGAATTCCGCGAAATGCGGTGGCCTCAATCCCGTGATCAGCGGACGCAACTCGCGGCGCACGATCGTGTTCCACCACTGGGTCCACTGCAGTTGCAGTGCTTCACGCTCCACCGGCGAAGTGACCGGGGGCCGGCTGATCACGACCCCGCCTGCTGCACGACGCACGAGTTGCGCCGGCGGATTGACGAGCGGGATCCGCGGGCTACTCAGGGTGTTCAGTCCGCCCAGATCGCGCAGGCTCAGCGCCATCAGCAGGTCCCACGGGCAATCCTCCGTGACCTGCCATCGAAGAGTGCCCTCGACGAACATGTTCTCAGCATAGAATCGCCTGCAGCGGGCCGCTAGAGTGGGCACGCTATGGCCTCCACTCCAGCGAATCTGCCCTGCGGCGACGTTCGATCGACATCGTATTCATCGTCGTCTTCAGCGCTTTCACAATCACTTCGTTGATCAGCGATCTGTTGCCCACGATCGGGGTTGAATTCGCGCATCCGTCTGCGAATTTCTTCGTGAATTCGAATTGGTGGTACGCGCACGACACGGATCCGCTGTTCATGACGCCTCCCGAGTGGATGCGCATCGTGACGGGGCTGTCCGCTTTCGCCTACATGCCCTTCTACGTCGTGCTCGTGGTCTCGCTGATCCGCGGCTGGAACTGGATCCAGCTGCCGAGCGTCATCTACGCGACGATGATCGTCTCGATCACCGGCATCATCGTGTTCGGCGTCGAGTTCTTCGGCGAACAGCAGTGGCTCACTCCGAATCCGACAAAGTTCCTGGCGTTCAATCTGCCATACGTTCTGCTGCCGCTCGTGCTCTTGATCCGGATGCGCAAACCACTGCCGTTCACCCGGCGGTTCTGAGCAGCCGACGGAGCCCGACCCGTTCGATCAGGGTCCAGGTCGTGGTCGTCACCAGGTACAGTCCCGCGGCAAGCGGTACGAACGCGGCGAACACGACCGTGACGAACGGCAGATACGACAGGATGCGCGTCACGCGATTCCCGGGACTGCCCGGGGCTGCACCGTCTGCGTTTACAACCGGATGAACGGCCAGAACCTTGCGCGAGACTGCGGTTATCACCGCGATCACGCTTAACAACACGACGAACAGGGCGATTGAAGGCCACAGAGCCTGACCGGCGCCCAGCATATGAACGAAACTCGTGCCAAGCGGCACACCGAACAGCTGCTGCGTCAGAAGCGCGTTGGCGTGACCGTCGATGCTCGGATAAAGGAACAACGCGTAGACCAGCGAGAGTACGGGCGCCTGCACGAGAAGGGGAAGGCATCCGCTGAGTGGCGAGGTCTTCTCCCGCGCGTACAGCGCCATGGTTTGCTCCTGCAGCTTCTTCTTGTCCCGGCCGTGAACGCGCTGCAGTTCGGCGAGTTGCGGGGCCAGTCGATTGCGGCTGAATTCAGCGAGCGCCTGCGAGACGCCGACGGGGATGAGAACGGTGCGCACCAGGAGGGTGAACACGACGACCGCGAGCGCAGCGGCGGCGGCGCCTGCGATGGGATGAAGAGCGCCTCCGAGTGCGCTCACAAACTGATATACCGCGTCGAGAATGCTCGCCACGGGGCCTGAGGCATAGATGTTCATGCGAAGGTGTCCTTGCTGTCATACGGATGGATGAAGCCGTATGGACGCCAGAGCGCGAGGAATCAGCATTCGACCAAGCTGTCGACGAGGACCGGGCTGCCGACGAGGACCGGGCTGCCGAAGAGGTTCGAGGTGCGCTAGGCGACCGTCAGCGCAGAGGCCGGCGCTCGGGGGCGCGCGTGGCCCTCGGCGTCGGGGTCAGTTCGAGCGAGCAGAACCGCGATGTCCGTCGATTCACGCTGCACCCGCAGCGGCGTCGACAGCTCGAGTGACGCGCTCAGCGCTGTCAGACGACGCGAGGTCAGCGCAAGGGCCAGCGTTGTCAGTCCGACTACTCCGAGCAGCGCAAAGGCGGCCGCTGGGCCGCCGGTCATCCCGAGCAGATCGAAGCCCACGACGAACGATCGCGCGAGTAGTTCGAGGACCTGCACCATGCCAGACAAGATATCACTACCCGCGTCGGGCGGAGCATGATGGACGCATGACACGAATTGCGATCATCGGTGCGCACGGCAAAGTGGGGCAGCAACTCATGCGGCTGCTGTACGACAGGGGAGATGATTTCGTCGGCATCGTCCGGAGCGCGGAACACGCGGAGGACGTCTACCGGCTCGGAGGGCACGGTTCCGTCATCGACATCGAATCGGCGACGGCCGAGCAGTTGGCTGGGGCGATCACCGGCTGCGAAGCCGTCGTATTCACGGCGGGCGCGGGCGCGGGCTCCGGCGTCGAACGCAAACAATCCGTCGACTACGGCGGCTCGGTTCTGGCGGCCGCGGCTGCGCAGCACGCCGGCATCCGCCGCTTCATCCAGGTCTCCGCGTGGGGCGTCGATCACCCGGTGGCGGCGGATGCGGATGCAACATGGGCTGCGTATGTCGCCGCGAAACGCGACGCGGATGCTGCCCTCGCGCGCAGTACGCTCGACTGGACGATCCTGCGCCCCGGGGGCCTTACTGCGGAAGACGGCACCGGTCGCGTCATGCTCGCCGACGCGGTCGAACGCGGTTCGATCCCTCGTGAGGATGTCGCGCGCCTGATCATCGCGTCGATCCTCGAGCCGCGGAGCATCGGTCACACCTGGGAGGCCGTCAGCGGCGACACCCCGATCGACCAGGCCGTCGGCGCGCTGATCGCCGCGAAATCATGACGAGCGGGAACAGAAACCACCGAGCGCGCGTTGCCATACGCACACGCAATGCCCTCACGACTCGCACCTCAGCTCGCGAGTGATACCTCAGAAGCGGGAGCACAACGACATGACCGATGACACGACGATCGACTGGCGAGAACTTCAACGGGCGGCACACCGCACATTCGCCATGCGCATCGCGACCGTGACGGACTGGTCGGCACCCACTCCCGACGAGTTGTGGAACGTGCACGACTTGGTGGCGCACGTGATCGAGGAGCAGCGCTGGGCGCCGCTGCTGCTTGCCGGACGAACCGTCGGCGAGGCGCGCGCCCGGCTTCAACCTCTCGGCGACGACCTCGCGACGGAATGGGCCTCGTCGTCTGCGGCCGCCACTGAAGCGTGGGAGCACGTCGATCTCGATGCGCCGGTGCGCTTATCCTCCGACACGGTGTCTGCCGGCCAGTACCTGAGCGAACAGGTCGCAGACGTGGTCGTGCACACCTGGGATCTGGCGAAGGCGACCGGAGCAGATGACCGACTCGAGACGGCGCTCGTCGAAGCGGCGTGGACAGTCTTCGAACCACAGAAGGACACCCTCGAGGCCAGCGGCCTGTTCGCCTCAGTGGTGCCGATCGCCGAAGATGCACCTTTGCAATCCCGCCTGCTGGCGCTCACAGGGCGGGACGACCGCGGCGCAGCATAACAGCGGCCGTCGGCACGGCATCCGTGGTCGGGTGCGCCGTAGGCTGAGACAATGACGACTTACGCTGACCGTCCGTGGTTCGCGCACTACGCCTCGGATGTTCCCCACGACATTCCGGCACAGACGGGCTCGCTTTCACATCTGATCGACACGGCAGTCGCAGAGTATCCCGGGCATGTCGCGCTGAAGTTCTTCGGGGCCACCACCACGTATTCCGAGCTCGGCGACGGCATCGCCCGCGTTGCGCACAGTCTGCACAAGCTCGGCGTGCGCAAGGGCGATCGCGTCGCGATCGTGCTGCCGAACTGCCCGCAACACGTGGTCGCGTTCTATGCCGTGCTCCGGCTCGGCGCTGTGGTCGTCGAACACAATCCGCTTTACACACCGCGAGAACTGCGTCACCAATTCGAAGACCACGGCGCACAGATCGCAATCGTCTGGGACAAAGCAGCCCCCACGGTGCGGGACCTGCCTCACGATCTCGGCGTCACACGGATCATCACGGTCGACCTCACCCGTGCAATGCCGTTATCCAAGCGGATGGCGCTGAAGTTGCCGGTGCCTGCCGCCCGCACTGCACGCGGAAAACTTACCGCGACGCCACCGCGCGGCACGATTGCGTGGGAGAAGATGCTCGCGACCCGCCGGATCAAGCGCACCCACGCCCGCCCGGAACAGGGCGATCTGGCTCTGATCCAGTACACGAGCGGAACGACAGGAGTGCCCAAGGGCGTCATGCTCAGCCACGGAAACCTCCTGGCGAACGCGGCGCAGGCGCGCGCCTGGGTACCAGCAATCAAACGCGGAAGCGCCGTCGTGTATGCCGTTCTCCCGCTTTTTCACGCGTATGGCCTCACGCAGAGCCTGACCTTCGCGATGAGCATGGGCGCACGGCTCGTGTTGTTCCCCACGTTCGATCCCGATCTTGTGCTCGCTGTAATCAAGAAACGCCCGCCTACGTTCCTGCCTGCCGTGCCCCCGATTTATCAGCGACTCGTCGCTGCGGCGAAAGAACGCAAAATTTCGCTGGCCGGCATTCAGATCGCCATCTCGGGTGCGATGAACCTACCTGCGAGCATTGTGGAGCTCTGGGAGAAGGAGACCGGTGGTTACCTGGTCGAAGGTTACGGCCTGTCAGAATGCTCCCCCGTGCTGATGGCCAACCCGGTCGGCAGTAGCCGCCGCGACGGCACGGTGGGTCTCGCACTGCCCAGCACACAATTGCGTGTCGTGGACCCGAACGACCTGTCATCCGACCGCCCGTTCGGCGAACCAGGCGAGCTGCTGGCTCGAGGGCCACAGGTCTTCTCCGGCTACTGGCAGAAGCCCGCCGAGACGGCGCAGGCGCTGACGACCGACGGCTGGTTCCGCACCGGCGACATCGTCACGATGGATGCCGACGGATTCGTCAGCATCGTCGACCGGATCAAGGAGTTGATCATCACGGGCGGGTTCAACGTCTCACCGACCGAGGTCGAAGATGCCTTGCGCGGCGGTCACGGTATTGCGGACGTCGCCGTTGTGGGGCTCCCCCACGGGCGCGGTGGCGAGGATGTCGTCGCCGCGGTGGTCATGCAACCGGGCGCCTCATTCGACGAGGATGCGATTCGGGCGTTCGCCCGTGAAAACCTCACCGCCTACAAGGTTCCGCGGCACGTCGTGCAGGTGGATGAGTTGCCCAGATCGTTGATCGGCAAGGTGCTGCGCAAGCAGGTACGCGACGCACTGCTGGCAGAACACGGCAGCTGAGCATGCCTCACTCGTATCTCGACGACTTCCGGCAGCTCGTGCCGCGCCACCTCGGGCGGGCGTGGAGCGAAGCCGACGGAATCCCCGCGGCCGAATTAGCGCGGCTGCTGCAGCAGCATCCGTTCGCCGTGCCCCGGGCGCTGCGCGAGTTCTATCAGGCGGTCGGCCGCTGTGACGACCTGATGGAGGCGCAGAACTTCTTCTGGGACCCCGACGAACTCGAGATCGAAGGTGGCTATCTGCTGTTCCTCGACGAGGAGAGCGAAGCCGCCAACTGGGGGTTCCCGCTCAACAGCCTCGACGACACTGATCCGGTCGTGTGGCAACGCGTCAACATCGACCCGCCGGTGTGGAGCAGCGAGAAAGCGCTGTTCAGCATGTTCGTCGAGGACATGTTCGACTGGGCATTCAACGACGACGCACAGTAGTCACATAGCCGATAACAACCAACCACGAACTATTTAAACGGAGTAGGCTGCGTTTAAGTTGCCCCGTGGGACCAGCAGACGACGACTCATCGAGCCGTGCAGACACCCGCCCGGCCCACGAGGAGGTTTGCACATGACGTCGACGGTGTCGCTCCGAGAGCCGGTAGCGCCGCCGCCCGGAATCTCGCCGTCTGTGGAGCGCAAGGGCAACATTCTGGTCAATTGGATGACCTCGACGGATCACAAGACGATCGGGTACATGTATCTGATCACCTCCTTCGTGTATTTCTGTATCGGCGGTGTGATGGCGCTGATCATGCGTGCACAGTTGTTCGAGCCTGGCCTTGAGGTCGTGCAGACGCGGGAGCAGTACAACCAACTGTTCACGATGCACGGCACGATCATGTTGTTGATGTTCGCGACGCCGCTGTTCGCCGGCTTCGCCAATGTGATCATGCCGTTGCAGATCGGGGCGCCGGATGTCGCGTTCCCCCGGTTGAACGCGTTCGCGTATTGGTTGTATAACTTCGGCAGTCTGATCGCGGTGGCGGGGTTCTTGACACCGCAGGGTGCCGCCTCGTTCGGGTGGTTCGCGTATCAACCATTGGCCTCGACGACGTTCTCGCCGGGGTTGGGCGGGAATATGTGGTTCCTCGGGTTGGGGATCAGCGGGTTCGGCACGATCCTGGGCGCGGTGAACTTCATCACCACGATCGTCACGTTGCGGGCACCGGGGATGACCATGTTCCGCATGCCGATCTTCACCTGGAACTCGCTGATCACGGCCATCATGATTCTGATGGCCTTCCCCGTTCTGGCCGCCGCGCTTTTTGGTGCCGCCGCGGATCGGGTGTTCGGTGCGCATATCTTCGATGCGGCCAATGGCGGAGCTCTGCTCTGGGAACACATGTTCTGGTTCTTCGGGCATCCGGAGGTCTACATCATCGCCCTGCCCTTCTTCGGCATCGTCACAGAGGTGTTCCCTGTCTTCAGCCGAAAACCGGTCTTCGGCTACAAAACCCTCGTCTACGCGACCATCGCGATCGCATCATTGTCGGTCACCGTCTGGGCTCACCACATGTACGCGACAGGCGCGGTACTGCTGCCATTCTTCTCGCTGATGTCCATGCTGATCGCGGTGCCGACCGGGGTGAAGATCTTCAACTGGATCGGCACGATGTTCCGGGGATCTCTGACCTTCGAGACCCCGATCCTGTGGGCGATCGGATTCTTGGTGACGTTCACCTTCGGCGGCCTGACCGGGGTGATCCTGGCGTCGCCGCCGCTGGACTTCCACGTCACAGACACGTATTTCGTGGTGGCGCACTTCCACTACGTGGTGTTCGGCACGGTCGTGTTCGCGATGTTCAGCGGGTTCTACTTCTGGTGGCCGAAGTGGACCGGGAAGATGCTGGGCGAACGGCTGGGCAAGTGGCACTTCTGGCTGCTGTTCATCGGCTTCCAGACCACGTTCCTGGTGCAGCACTGGCTCGGCGTGATGGGGATGCCGCGCCGCTACTATACGTATCTGCCGACCGATGGGTTCACCTGGCTGAACCAGGTCTCCACTATCGGCGCCGCAATCCTGGGGCTGTCGATGATCCCGTTCTTCCTGAACGTGTACATTACGGCGAGATACGCGCCGAAGGTGACCGTCGACGATCCATGGGGCAACGGCCGTTCGTTGGAGTGGGCGACGAGTTGCCCGCCGCCTCGACACAACTTCACGTCGATTCCGCGCATTCGTAGCGAATCGCCCGCGTTCGACCTGCATCATCCCGAGGCCGCACAGCGGTTCGGCGTTCCGGTCCGCGTCGGCGGCGATAGCGATAGTGATGGCGAATAACTATGAGTCAACGACACCAGCTGGCCATGACATTGGACGAGGCTTCCCGGATCAGCGCCCAATGCGACACCGGCGCGCTTGACACGACGCTTCCCGGCACGCAGAAGCTGATCGACCAAGCCCACCGCGTGCAACTCGACGCCCACCTGTGGGGCGCCCCGCGGCATGATGCACGACGCAGGAGCGTGTGCAGAGTCATCGTGGTCGGCTGGCTGTTCCTCGCCGCGTCTCTCTGTGGATTCGCGCTGTCCTTCGCACTGGCCTCGGTGAACTGAAAAGGCGGGTCACAGGTCGAAGACGAGCAGCGTGCTGCTGGCCGTCGCGAGCGCGCGACCGGAGGCATCCGTGACGACTGCCTCAGCGAACGCGATGCGCGAGCCCGGCTTGACGACGGTTCCCACGCACGTCAGTTCGCCGCTGTTCGCATGCACCGGTCGCAGATAGTTGATCTTGATTTCGACGGACGTGTAGCCCTGGCCTTGCGGCAGAGTCGTCTGCACCGCGCAGCCGACCGCGGAGTCCAGCAGCGTGCAGACCAAGCCGCCGTGCACCGTACCGATGGGGTTGTAAAGCGACTCATCCGGGTCACACACGAACGTGGCCGTGCCGATATCCGCCTCGGTCAGCCGCATTAGCATGAGCTCGGCGATCGGCGGTGGCGGAAGGATGCCGTCCCTCAACGCGCGCACGTATTCGAGCCCGCTCATCAACGGAATCTGCTGCACTCCGGGTAGCGGATCCTGCCAGCTGACAACGCGCTGTCGTGCGGGAGAAACGGTGTCGGTCATGCCGAAAGCCTACGCGTGTGCCCCCCGGCGCGCCGTGCACGCGGCGCTGGGCGGGCCGTGGCACGATCGGCAGATGAGCTCTTCGTTCCGCGATGCAGACAAGGGTCGCTCCCGGCTGCGCCTCGCCATCATGATCGTCGTCGGAGCGATCGTCGGCGTCACTGTCGGAGCCACGACGTCGTGGTGGAATGCACCGGTTGCCGGGTGGGCTGCTGCCAGTCTCGTGTTCATCGTCTGGGTCTGGTTGGTTATCAGCCGGCTCGATTCTGCGGCGTCCCGCCAGCATGCAACGCGCGAAGATCCGGGCAATACGATTAGCGAATTCCTGGTTCTCCTGGCCAGCGTCGGCAGCCTCGCCGCGGTCGCGACGCTGCTGATTCACGCCGGCACCGTAGCGGGGGCGCAGAAGGCCGTCGTCGCCGCACTGGGGCTGGCAAGTGTTGCCCTGTCGTGGGTGCTCATCCACACCCTCTTCACCCTTCGTTACGCGCGCGTTTACTACACGCCGCCGGAGGGCGGGATCGATTTCAACAGTCCAGACGAGGATCCACGGTATGTGGACTTCGCCTACCTGGCTTTCGATCTCGGCATGACCTACCAGGTTTCAGACACCAATCTGCGTACATCGCAACTGCGCGCCATTGTTCTGCGCCACTCGCTGCTGTCGTACATCTTCGGCACCGTCGTGCTCGCAACGACGATCAACCTCGTGGTCGGCCTCGGTGGCTGAGCCTCGGCGGCTGACCTAACGAGCGGCTTCGAGGCGCGCGAGGCGCCGGCGAGCGGCAAGCTCGCCCTGAGTCTGAGGGCCGAGCAGGGAACCCGCTCGACGCAGCGCAAACCCGGTTGCAGCGGCAACGGGCAGCCG
The DNA here is from genome assembly GCA_036510655.1 of Microbacteriaceae bacterium. Lineage (GTDB taxonomy): Bacteria > Actinomycetota > Actinomycetes > Actinomycetales > Microbacteriaceae > Rathayibacter_A. The sequence goes on from DATCDQ010000119.1 coordinate 18,748, forward strand.
CACAGGACCGAGCCGCGCCTCATGCAACCCGAGCATGGTCCGGAAGCGGGGCTCAAGGCTGCTCACAGCACCGGCAAACAGAACACGGTATGACGGCTTCAACACCGTGCGCAACGGCGGGCGTCGCACGAAACGCACCACGTCGTCCACGCGAGAATCACGGCGCAAGTCACCGGCATCCGCGAAGGCATGCAACTGCGCTTTCAATTCGACGACACTGTGCGGTGGATTCCGAACGCCCATCATTTCACCGGCTTTCGCCCACTCCTGCACGTAGCGATCGCCACCGCCTGGGATCGGTGCGCCCCACAGTTCGTGGGTCGACAGAAACGCATCGGTGAAGGCGACGTGCACCCACGACGCCAGTTCGGGGTCGTTGGCTGCGTAGCGACGCTCTCGTCCATGGCCGTCGATGTACGTGCCGACGATGCGTTCGTGCAGCCGTTTCACCCGGTCCGAGCCCGCGACCGCCTGGGTCGTGTCACCGTAGCTGACCGTGAAGATCCAGCGGATGGTCCCCGCAAGGCGCGCAAGCGGGTTCTTCTCGTAGTCGGACCAGTCGTGCACACCGGCCAGCGCACCCGGGTGCAGCGATTGCATCAGCAGCGCACGGATGCCGGCGACCAGGGTCGGCATGCCGCCGTGCACTGCCCAGACGGCCGACCCGGGGCCGAAGTAGCCGGCGTCCGCGCCGCCTTCGAATGCGCTGATCCACTCCGGAACACCGGTGCGCTGCCCGGAGAGCGTCTCCTGAAGCCGGGCGCGAATCGGTTCGGTGAGCGCGCTCATCCTGCCGCCTGCTGCGAGTGCCGCCGACCGCGCAGACGACGGATCAGAATCGCCAGAGCGCGCCAGCCGACCAGCAGGATGCCGAGCACCACGGTTGCAACAATGATGAACGCTAGTGCGGTGCCCTGCCCGCTTACGACGCGCAACAGCATCCCGATGGCGACCGTGGACAGCCAGATCACGACCCCCGTGCGCACCAGGGCGAGCGCGCTGTGCCACGCACCGCGGGTGAATAATCCGGCGAGCAGCCAGCCGACCAGCGCGCCGCCGAGGAACGGCCAGGCCGTCTCTGCAAGACCGGCGACGCTCAGTGCCTCGGCATGGCTGCTACGGCCGGTCGCAACGAATACCAGCACCGCCACGACGTCGATTGCGGCAGCCAACCACACGACGGATGCGCGCACGCTGACGCTGTCGCCGCGCTCGACCGTTGTGTCTGCCGCGCTTGAAGTCTCCATGAGCACAGTCTAGGCAGCGCCGGCCGACCCATCCGTGAGCAGAAACCCTGTGAAGATCAGCTCGCGCACCTGCGGAAGCAATTCGGCTCGCAACGCGCTCTCGCCGACCTCTAGTAACTGCGCGAGCGCTGCGCAGATAGCCGCAACCGTCAGTTCGCCATCGCACGCTCCGACGAATGCCGCAAGCGCTGTACCGGCGGGCATTGCGCGTCCGAAGCCGCCGCCCTGGTGCAGTGTGATCACCGTCGGATCGTCGGCGCCCGGCCAATAGTGGCGTTCCTCGGTCACATCCGGGGCGACGCTCAGTGTGGCGCTGCCCAGTGCACTGTCGTCGCGAGCGGCGAGCCAGTCGTGTGCACGCAGTGTGGCTGCCAGACGCGCACCGAGGCCGCTCTCGTTGCTGCCGTGCGTCATCACCTTCTCCAGGCGGCGCAGCGTCGGCGCACCCGTTTTCGGTCTGCGCAATGTCAGGTAGCCGAAGCCGACGGCGCGCACGTCCCGAGCTTCGAAATCGTCGAGCCAGGCGGAGTACAACCGGTCGAATTCGGCGGTGCCGGCGCGAGTGCCGCCGTCGCGAATCCAGGTTTCTGCATACTCGGCGCAATCGAGGACCTCGCGCTCGATGACCCAGGCGTCCAGTGCGCTGCCGTCCGCAGCGCAGTCGTTCAGCCAGCCGCCGACGCGCTCGAAGGCCGCCTCATGAACGTGATACTCCCAGTTACCGAGCAGTTGCGCGATGCCGCCAGGGCGCAGGTGCTGTGCCGCACCCCGAATCACTGCAGCAACCAGCGCATCGCCGGTCATCCCGCCGTCGCGATATTCGTAAGCGGGAACGCCGGGCGTGCGCGGCGTGATCACGAACGGCGGGTTCGACACGATCTGATCGAACTGCTCGGCATCCACCGGTTCGAACAGGCTGCCGAGCCTGTACTCGATCGAGTCGATCCCGTTCAGCCGGGCGTTGAACCGTGCTAACTCGAGTGCGCGCTCGGAGGTGTCTGTTGCCACGACCCGTCGTGCGTGACGTGACGCATGGAGCGCCTGGATGCCGCATCCGGTACCGAGATCGAGCACGCTGTCGACCGGGTCAGCGATCATCAGCCCGCTCAACGTCGTCGATGCCCGGCCGATTCCGAGCACATGCCCCTCTGGGATTGCATGACCGAGCGCAAGCTCTCCCAGATCGGACGCGATCCACCACGATCCGTCGCCACGACTGTCGCTGAAACTGTACGGGCGCAGATCCAGCAGCGGATGCACCGCCTCTCCCCCGCCGTCGATCGCACGCACCTGAATCAACTCAAGCATCGCTGCTCCGAGCACGCCGAGCGTGGGCAACGCATCCGCAAGCTCACGCACGGCCACCGGAACGCCGAGCACGAACAGTCGGCCCAGCGTGGCAAGCGCGCTCGTGCCGCTGCCAAGCGCACGCTTGCGACGGGAGGCTCGGAGCGCGGGCACACGCAGACCGCGGAAAAGGGCTGCCGCCGCCTCGGTGCCCCACAGCCCATTCAGTGCATCGGTCGTGAAGGAGGCCGCGTGCAGGTCGGCGCGCAGTGAGTCGATCAGATTATCCGCCACCGTGCCATTCAACACGACCGTACTGGTCAGTACGACAGCGGTGATCCTCTACAGCGACGAGGACTTGTTCTGCGCCTTCGCTTTCTTGTCTGCGCGTTTTTCCTTCAGCGTCTTGGACGCCGCTGTTTTCGCGGAGGATTTCTTAGGCGATTTGTCCGACATGGTGGACTCCCTCGGATAGGGAGCCTGAACGGCTCCGTACCCGTAACACTACGCGGTTCACGCTCTGATGCGAGCCGCTTTCAGGCGAGCCGCTTTCAGGGCAACGGCCAGAACTCGCGAACGTCGATCTGACCGAAGCGGGCCATCGGATGCCGGGAGGCGATCGCGATCGCCTCTTCCCGACTCTCGCAGTCGATCACATCGAAGCCGGCGATCAGCTCTTTGGTCTCGGCGAACGGCCCATCGGTCGCCACCACCTTGCCGTCGCGCCGCTTGACTGTAACGGCAGCTTCGCTCGGTCGCAAGCGATCACCGATCACGTGGGCACCGCTTGCGGTGACCTCGGTGAACCACTCTTCGATGTTGTCCTCTGCCGGCGCATACGGCTCCGCCGTGCTGTCGGTGCAGACCAGAAACAGGAATCTCATGATTGTTCTCCTCGTGTCGATCGAAACGCGATCGCCCCGTCCGCACCGCTATCGGCACCGACTCACCGGCGATCTCTACTCTGACGTCGAACCGCAGACTGCACAATCGACATTTCGAGAACTTCTTGTGGCGCGATTACTGTTGCGCGCGCTCCAAGACGAGTTCGCGCACCCTGGCCGCATCCGCTTGACCGCGCATCGCCTTCATCACGGCGCCGATCACCGCGCCCGCCGCCTGTACCTTGCCGTCGCGGATCTTCGCGAGCACATCCGGCTGCGCGGCCAGGGCAGTGTCGATCGCGGCGATCAGCGCACCGTCGTCGGAGACGACGGCGAGTCCGCGTGCGTCGACGACCTGCTGCGGCGTGCCCTCGCCCGCGATCACACCCTCGAGCACCTGGCGGGCCAAGCGGTCGGTGAGAGTGCCCGCGTTGACCAGGGCAGCGAGCTCGGTCACCTGCTCCGGTGTGACCAGCGAGGTTGCGTCAACGCCCTGCGCGTTGGCGAGCCGGGCGATCTCGCCGGTCCACCACTTTCGGGCGGATGCCGGGCTTGCGCCCGCAGCGACCGTCGCCTCGACCGCGTCCAGCAGCTCCGCGTTGACAACGTCTTGCAGTTCGAGTGTTGTGAAGCCCCATTCCGCCTGCAGTCGCTTACGACGCGCGGCCGGCGGTTCCGGAAGCGTTCCACGCAATTCCTCCACCCATTCGCGGC
>DATCDQ010000120.1:0-20063 GCA_036510655.1 Microbacteriaceae bacterium
TGCAGCAACCACTCCGTCCCACAGGGTCAGAGCCTGCTCGCCACGCGGCGTCGGTGAAATCACCGGACCGAAGAACGCGACGCCGTTCACGGCAATGACCGGGGTGCCGACATCCTGGCCGACACGGTTGATGCCGTCGAAGTGGCTCGCGCGCATCTGCGCGTCGTATTCGTCGGTGTCCGCATACTTCGCCACCTCTGCGGGCAGACCGACCTCGGCGAGCGCCGCCGGGATGACCTCATCGGGATCCTTGCTACCACCCGGGTGGATGCGTGTGCCCAGCGCATCGTATAGCGGCTTGACGAATTCCTGACCGTGCAATTCCTGAACTGCGGCGACCAGACGTGTGTATCGCAGTGCGCGCGGATAGAACTTGCGCGCGCCCTCGTCCTGTTCGCGATCCTCATTAAGCACCGCCAGGCTCATGATGTGCCAGGTGACCTCGAGATCTCGGTGCCCCGCGACCTCATCCACCCAGCGGGAAGTCATCCACGCCCACGGGCACGAAGGGTCGAACCAGAAATCTACAGCGGTCTTTTCAGTTGCGGTCATACTGCTATCTAACCGCCGGCTGCCCGAGTTGTTCCCGCGTGCACGACAAACTGCGAGAGGACGCCGACTACGCTTGATCGTTGGACACAATCCATCTCAAGAGCCTGGAGGCACTGTTGCCCGGAGAAAACCTCACCCGCGTCGAAGCCGCTACCCGCGCCGGTATCGTCTCTACCCATAGCTACGAGATCGCACTTGATCTCACCACCGGTGACGAGACGTTCCTCAGCACCACCACGGTGCGTTTCACCGCGACGCCCGGTGGGTCGACCTTCATCGACGCCATCACCCGCACGGTGCGCTCCATAACGCTCAACGGCGAGTCGCTCGACCCGGCCGCCGTCAGCGACGGTGTGCGCATCCAGTTGGCGAATCTGCAGGCGGAGAACGAACTCACGATCGTCGCCGACGCGATCTACACCAACACCGGCGAAGGCTTGCATCGCTTCGTCGACCCGGTCGACGGTGAGGTGTATCTGTACAGCCAGTTCGAGGTTCCGGATTCGCGGCGGATGTTCGCGGTGTTCGAGCAGCCCGACCTCAAGGCGACGTTCCAGTTCACCGTCACCGCGCCGGCACACTGGCAGGTCATCAGCAACTCGCCGACGCCGGAGCCCGGGGATGCCCCTTCGAACCCTTCGGCAAGCTCAGGGAACGGCGGGACCGCAGCCAAGACCTGGACGTTCGCTCCGTCCCCCGTGATCTCCTCGTACATCACCGCGCTCATCGCCGGCCCGTACGTGAGTGTGCGCAGCGAGCTGACCAGCCGTGACGGCCGCACCATTCCACTCGGCGTCTTCGCGCGTGCGTCGTTGGCGCAGTATCTCGACGCCGACTACATCTTCGAGAAGACCCGCCAGGGTTTCGCGTTCTACGAGGAGAAGTTCGACTACGCGTATCCGTTCGAGAAATACGACCAGTTGTTCGTCCCCGAGTTCAACGCCGGTGCCATGGAGAACGCGGGCGCCATCACCTTCACGGAGACCTACGTGTTCCGCTCGAAGGTGACGGATGCGATCAAGGAGCGTCGCGTCGTCACGATCCTGCACGAGCTGGCGCACATGTGGTTCGGTGACCTCGTCACTATGAAGTGGTGGAACGACCTGTGGCTGAATGAGTCGTTCGCCGAGTACATGTCGACGTTCGCCGTTGCCGAGGCCACCGAGTGGACCGAGGCCTGGACCACGTTCGCTGCCATGGAGAAGAGTTGGGCATACAAGCAGGACCAGCTGCCCTCAACCCACCCGATCGTCGCAACGATCAACGACCTTGAAGACGTGCAGGTCAACTTCGACGGCATCACTTACGCGAAGGGCGCCTCTGTGCTCAAGCAGTTGGTTGCCTGGGTCGGTCAAGACGACTTTCTCGCCGGCGTCGGCCGGTACTTCAAGAAGCACCAGTACGGCAACACCGAGTTGCGCGACCTGCTCGTCGAACTCGAGGCCACGAGCGGCCGCGACCTGACCGATTGGTCGAAGCTGTGGCTGGAGACCGCCGGCGTCAACACGCTGCGTCCCGAGATCCAGGCGGATACTTTCGGCGCGATCACCGGCTTCGCCGTGCTGCAATCGGCGGCCGCCGACCATCCGACAATCCGCCCACATCGCCTGGCGATCGGCTTCTACGATCTGCAGGACGGCTTGTTGGTGCGCACTCATCGGGTGGAGCTCGACGTGGACGGCGAGCGAACGGATGTCGCCGAGCTCGTCGGCCTCGCACGCCCCGACCTCGTGCTGCTCAACGACGACGATCTGGCGTATGCGAAGATCCGCCTCGACGAAGCTTCCTTGAGCGTTGCGATCGAGCACCTCGACAAGATCCAGAGTCCGCTGGCTCGCTCTCTCCTCTGGGGTTCGGTGTGGGATGCCACCCGCGACGCCGAGACGCGACCAAGCGACTTCGTGCGACTGGTGCTCAACAACATCGCCAGCGAGACCGAGTCGACCACGATCCGCACGGTGCTGAACCAATTGGCGCTCTCGGCCTCGACGTACGTCGCACCCGAGGCACAAGAATCGACGACGCAGGAGGCGGCATCCGCTCTGTGGGCGTTGGCGCAGAACGCGCAAGCCGGCAGCGATGCGCAGTTCCAGTTCGTGAAGTTCTTCGCGGCGCTTGCATCCACCGATAAGCATCTTGCCGCGGTCAGCGCACTGCGCGACGGTGGACTGACCCTCGACGGGCTGGATGTCGACACGGACCTCAGCTGGGAGTTGCTGATCGCACTCGTCGCGGGTGGAAAGGCCGGCGAAGCGGAGATCGACGCGGCACTGGGCGCAGACAACACCGCGACCGGTGCGCAGTCTGCCGCTCACGCCCGCGCTGCGATCCCGACGGCTGCAGGCAAACAGGCGGCGTTTGCGAGCGTGTTCGATTCGGACAAGCTGCCGAACACCATGGTGCGCACGACTGGTCTCGGCTTCCAGCGCGCAGCAGACACGAGCCTGCTCGAGCCGTTTGTCGCACCGTACTTCGCCGCACTGCAATCGATCTGGGCGACCCGCAGTTATGCGATCGCTTCCGCCCTGATCGTGGGAATGTACCCGGCGCCGCTGGCCAACCAGCAGCTGGCGGATGCGACCCAGGCCTGGCTTGACGAGAACCCCGAGCCGGCAGCACTGCGCCGCCTCATCGTGGAAAACCTCGCTGGCGTCCAGAGAGCATTGGCGGCGCAGAAGCGCGACGCGGAGTAACCCGCCCCGCTGGTCGAGTAGCGCGGGAGCGCAGCGAGCACGCGTATCGAGACCCCCTCCATCCGCTGGTCGAGTAGCGCGGGAGCGCAGCGAGCACGCGTATCGAGACCCCCTCCATCGCGTAAGGAGGTCTCGATACGGGTCTCGATACGCTCGTACCTCGCTACTCGACCACCGTCTTTTCCTCGCTACTCGACCACCGAGGGTCGTACCGCAGTATGACTCGTGCGCACTGCAAGACCCACCGCTCGACGGATGCCCGGCGACTCGCATATGCCTAGTCTGGAATACATGATCCAGATCGAAGGACTCACGAAACGCTACGGCGAGAAGACCGCCGTGGACAATGTCAGCTTCACGGTGCAGCCCGGCCGCGTGACAGGCTTTCTCGGGCCGAACGGCGCAGGCAAATCGACGACCATGCGCATGATCGTCGGCCTCGACCGACCCACGCACGGCACCGTTACAGTCGGTGGCAAACGCTACACCGATCTGGTGGCACCGCTGCGCGAGGTTGGTGCGCTGCTCGACGCCAAAGCGATCCACACGGGTCGCACCGCGTACAACCACTTGCTCGCTATGGCGGCAACGCACGGCATCCCGAAGGCGCGGGTGCACGAGGTCATCGCAATGACCGGCCTCGAATCGGTCGCCGGCAAACGCGTCGGCGGATTCTCCCTCGGCATGGGCCAGCGTCTCGGCATCGCGGCAGCACTGCTCGGTGACCCGGGCACGTTGATCCTCGATGAACCGGTCAACGGCCTCGACCCGGAAGGCGTCGTCTGGGTGCGCAAACTCGCGCGCCACTACGCTGCAGAAGGCCGCACGGTCTTCCTCTCCTCGCACCTGATGAGCGAGATGGCACAGACCGCAGACCACATCGTGGTTCTCGGTCGAGGCCGAGTGCTCGCGGATGCGCCGGTTGCCGAAATCCTGAACGGTGCGACCCACAACTCGGTGCGTGTGCGCACACCGCAAGCCCAGCTGCTCGCGGAGCGCATTGCAGGCCCCGACATCACCATTTCCAGCACGGAGGCCGGCGTCCTGGAGATCGCGGGCATCACCGCAGTGCAGATCGGGGAGGCGGCGGCGGCATCCGGAGTCGTACTCCACGAGCTGACCCCGGTCAGCGCATCCCTCGAAGAGGCCTATCTCGAACTCACCCACGACGACGTCGAATACCGCACGGAGGTTTCCCGATGACTGCCACAACACCGGCCGCGCCCACAGCGACTGGCCCAACGCTGAACGTAACGCCGCTGGGCGACATCCGACTCCGCTTCAGCGGCATCGTGCGCAGCGAATGGATCAAACTGCGCAGCCTGCGCTCAACTGTCTGGTGTTACGGACTGATCGTGCTGTTGACCATCGGATTCGGGGCATTGCTTGCGCTCACCTTCTCGCATTCCGGGCCGAGCCTCACCGCAGACCAGAACAACGCCATCATGGTGCAGGTCGCGACGCTCGGGGTCAACTTCACCCAGCTGATCGTGGCGGTGCTCGGCGCGCTCGTGATCACCGGCGAGTATTCGACCGGCATGATCCGCTCGACCTTCGCCGCCGCGCCCGGCCGGATCGGAGCGTACATCGGCAAAGCGGTGGTGCTGGCGGTGAGCACGTTCGTGATCGGTCTGGTCTCGATCGTCGCAACCGCGCTCGTCGCACTGCCGCTTTTGGCCGGCAAGTCCATCCACCCGGCCCTGTTCGATTGGTCGGTGATGCTGCCGCTGATCGGCGGCGCCGGGTATTTGACACTCATCGCGCTGCTCGCGTTCACCTTCGGCACGATGGTGCGCAGCAGTGCCGGCGCGATCGCGTCGATTCTGGGGTTGCTCCTCGTGGTGCCTACGGTTCTGCGGATCATCTCGAACCTCACTCAGGCAGCGTGGATTCAGAATGTCGCGGCATTCCTGCCGTCTGAGGCGGGCGGCAAGATCTTCGCCTACCAGGACAGCGTCGCCGGTGCGCCCACTCAGACGGTGACGCACACGGCGGGACTCGTCGATCTCACCAGTTGGGAAGGCCTCGCCGTACTGGTGGGCTGGGTGCTGGTCTTCGGCGTTCTCGCCGCGGTGCTGGTCAAGCGTCGGGACGCGTAGAGTCCTGTCCATGACGGATCGGCGCCGGACGAATCGGCGAATGTCGGAGCAGAACCTCTCCCTCGACCGCGAGGCTTCCGCGGTCGAGGGAGATCTTTCTCTTCCGAAACCTCCCGGAGTCATCCGTCGGTTCTGGGCGCGGCATCCGTGGTGGACGGATTCGCTCATCACCGCCGTGTACGTGCTCCCCGTGTTCATCGGGAGCCTCACCGTCACGATCCTGAGTCCGACAGTGAGCGGGCACGCCCTCGCGGCCACCGCTGGTCCGATTCTTGCAGCCGGCTCCGGCACCGCCGTCCTGTTTCGCCGCCGGACGCCGCTGTGGGCCCTCGGGATCACAACGGCGTGCACGTTCCTGACCATGTCGTCACAGCGCGGCTATCTGGCGTTCGGCGTGTGCCTCACTCTCTATGCCGTCGCCGTCTACCGCTCGAATCGAGCCGCCTGGATCGGGCTCGCATGCGCGGTCGCCGCGTTGGTCGCCGGCGCATTCCTGCCATTTCCGCAAATCCTGGGCTTCAGCGAGGCAAGTCAGCCGGTCGCAACGTGGGCCGTGTACATGCTGCTTTCCGTGCTCATCGGCGTGAACATCGGAAATCGCAAGCGCTACCTTGTCGCACTGATCGACCGCGCCGCGCAGCTCGCGCGTGAGCGAGACCAGCAGGCGCAACTGGCAACAGCGGCCGAGCGCTCGCGCATTGCACGTGAGATGCACGACATCGTTTCGCACAGCCTCACGGTGATGGTCAGTCTGGCCGACGGCTCCGCGGCCCTGGCGTCCGCCGCCCCGGATCGAGCGACGGATGCCATGCGCCAAGTCGCCGAGACCGGCAGGCACGCACTGACCGATATGCGCAGGATGCTCGGCGTGCTCACCGAACCCGTGCCGGATGCGGATGCCGCACTCGAACCGCAACCGGGGGCATCGGATGTCGCGGAGCTCGTGCAACGGTTCCGCGCCGCCGGGCTGCCCGCTCGACTGTCGATCACGGGAGCGGCGCCGGACGACCCTGGCCTGCAGTTGACCGTGTACCGCGTCGTGCAGGAATCGCTCACGAACGTGTTGCGGCACGCGAGCGGTGCCGCTCAGGTCGACGTGACCGTGACCTACGACGCGGATGCCGTGCGCATCCGGATTGATGACAGCGGGGTCGCTGCCAACCGCACCGTCGACGGCGGGCCGCAGACGGCGACACACGGTGCGGGCCGCGGGCTCGTCGGCATGCGCGAACGCGTCGCGCTCTACCGTGGCACCCTCGAATCCGGACCGCGCCCGAGCGGCGGCTGGCGCGTCGCGGTCACCCTTCACCCTCTCGAGAATGGTGCATCGAAATGACAGACTCGCTCGGCCGCACGAATTCACCCGCGAACGCACCCGCGAACGCAGGGATCAGCATCCTGATCGTCGACGACCAGGCTCTCGTGCGCATGGGCTTTCGCATGGTGCTGGACGCCGAGCCCGACCTCAGGGTCGTTGGGGAGGCGTCCGACGGCCGCGAGGCGATCGCACGCGCTGCGGCGCTGCATCCGGACATCGTGTTGATGGACGTGCGGATGCCAGGCCTCGACGGCATCGCCGCCACCCGTCAGATCGTGGCAGAACTGGCGGACACGCGCGTGATCGTGCTCACCACCTTCGACCTCGACGAGTACGCGTTCGGCGGGCTGCGCGCCGGCGCGAGCGGTTTTCTGCTCAAGGATGCCCGGCCCGCCGAACTGCTGTCGGCTATCCGCTCGGTTGCTGCCGGTGACGCGGTGGTCTCCCCGCGCATCACGAAACGGATGCTCGAATTGTTCGGGACGTCGTTGCCGGCAACCTCGGAGCACCGTGCCGTCGACGCTGCTGCGGCACTGACCCCGCGCGAGCGCGAAGTACTCGCCGCGATCGCAGAGGGCCTGTCGAACACGGAGATCGCGGCGAAACTCTTCTTGACGGAATCGACGGTGAAGACGCATGTGGGCCGTGTGCTGGCCAAACTGGGGCTGCGCGACCGTGTGCACGCGGTGATCTTCGCCTACGAGAACGGGCTTGTGACGGACTGACGCGCACTCGTCTGCGTGACGCATGGGGTGACCTGAGCACGCTGGAGGCGTCCAGTTTTCGCTCAGTGCTGCGCCGATAGACTCGGTGGTTATGACGGCGCCCGCACTCTTCTCCCTTGCAACCGCGGCAGTGGTCCCGTCCTTCTGGGACCAGGTGCTCGCATATCTGGCCAGTAGCGGTTGGAAGCTCGCCCAGATCGCCGCCATCGTGCTCGGCGCGATCCTGGTCAGCTGGATTCTGCGCGTGATCATCCGCCGGATCGTCCATCGCATCGTCAGCGGCGTGAAGAAGAACCAGAACGTCGAAGACACGCAGGCATTGATGGCGTCGCCCCTTGCCGCGGTGCGCGTCGTGCAGCGCACCCGCACACTCGGCACCGTGCTCAGCAACATCGTGAATGTGGTCGTGGTGATCGTGGCCGTCATCCTGATCGTCACCACCATCAACGACACGATCATCGGCTCTTTCGCGCTGATGACCGCCGCGCTCGGCGCCGGTCTCGGTTTCGGTGCCCAGAACATCGTCAAGGATGTGCTCAACGGCCTGTTCATGGTGATCGAGGACCAACTCGGCGTCGGTGACGTGGTGGACCTGGGACCGGCAACCGGAGTCGTCGAGGTGGTCGGTATCAGAGTCACGCAGATCCGCGATGTCAACGGCACTCTGTGGTTCGTCCGCAATGGAGAGATCCTGCGCGTCGGCAACATGTCACAGGGCTGGGCGCGCGTCATCGTCGATCTGGCCGTGCCCTACGACACGGATGTCGACGCGGTGCAAGAGCGGATGCTGCAGGTCGCGCAGGATCTCGCGTCGACCCCGAAGTGGCGCTCTCGCATTCTGGAGAAGCCGGAACTCTGGGGCATGGAGTCGATCTCAGACGACGCGATCGTGCTGCGCATTGTGATGAAGACCCGCAGCACGGCGAAAGACGATGTCTCACGCGAATTGCGCACGCGGCTGAAAGCCGCGGTGGACGAGCTGGGCATCAAGTTGCCGTCGCTCAACACCCTTGTGCTCGCAGGGTTCGACGGCGCCGCCAGCATCACGGGCGCGCGCCCACCGCGCACCCGACCGGTTACCGTTCAGCCGGAGCCGCAACCCAAGAAGTCGCGAGGACGCAGACCACGACCCGCAGAACCGGGTGCGATCACACTCGGTGGCGAGGAGCCGCACTCATGACCACCAGCGATCAGAGCCGTGTGCCCGCAAGCCCGGTCGTGCTGCGGACGTCCGAAAATGGCGCGGGGGCCCTCGTCACTTTCTACGATCAAGTCGGTGGTCGCGACACCTTCCAAAAGCTTGTGGCTGTGTTTTATCGCGAGGTCGCACTCGACCCCGTTCTGAAGCCGTTGTATCCAGAAGAAGACCTAGGGCCCGCCGCCGACCGGCTGCGCATGTTCCTGGAGCAGTACTGGGGCGGACCGAGCACCTACAGCGAGCGTCGCGGCCACCCACGACTGCGAATGCGCCACGTCCCGTACAAGGTGAATCCCGACGCGCGCGACCGGTGGCTCGCCTGCATGCGCACGGCCATCGACTCGCTTGAACTCTCGCCGCTGCACGCCGAGACGTTGTGGGACTATCTGGACCGCGCGGCCCATGCGATGGTCAACAGTTTCGAGGACTAGAAAACAATCGTGACGAAGGAGCCACTGATGCCCGAGAATCCCGACCAGCCGGACAATCCGAACCGACCGAGCACGGATGTGTTCGACGCGATCATCGTCGGCGCCGGCCTGTCCGGCCTGGTCGTGGCCGCGGAACTCGTGGACGCAGGCAAGCGGGTCGCCATCGTCGACCAGGAGCCGGAAGCGTCCCTTGGCGGTCAAGCCTGGTGGTCGTTCGGCGGACTATTCTTGATCGACTCGCCGGAACAACGCCTGATGGGCGTGAAGGATTCCCTCGATCTCGCGCGGCAGGACTGGCTTGGCAGTGCCGCCTTCGACCGCGCGGAGGACGATTGGGCGCGCACGTGGGCGGAAGCCTACTTGGAGTTCGCCGCCGGTGAGAAACGGCAGTGGCTGCGCGACAAGGGCGTGCGATTCTTCCCCGTTGTCGGCTGGGCAGAGCGCGGCGGCTACACCGCAGGCGGTCATGGCAATTCGGTTCCCCGCTTCCACATCGTCTGGGGAACGGGGCCCGGCATTCTCTCGCCATTCATTGCCCGAGTGCGGGAGGGCGCGTCGTCAGGCCTTGTCACCATGCACTATCGCCACCGCGTCGACGAGCTCATTACGGATGACGGCGCCGTCATCGGCGTGCGAGGCACCGTGCTGGCCCCTGACCTGGCCGAGCGCGGTGTAGCCAGTAACCGCAAAAAGGCCGGTACCTTCGAACTGCGCGCAGGGGCTGTGATTGTTGCGAGCGGAGGAATCGGCGGCAACCAGGCGCTCGTGCGCAAAAACTGGCCGAAGAGCATGGGCAAGGCGCCAGAACGAATGCTCACCGGCGTGCCCGCCCACGTCGACGGGCGGATGCTGGCCATCACCAAGAAGGCGGGTGCACGTCTGACGAACACCGACCGCATGTGGCACTACACGGAGGGCATCACCAACTGGGCACCGGTCTGGGACACGCACGGCATCCGGATCCTGCCCGGTCCGTCGTCACTGTGGTTGGATGCGACCGGCCTACGCCTGCCCGCGCCGCTGTTCCCCGGCTTCGACACCCTGGGCACGCTCGAGCACATCCTGAAGACCGGTCATGATTACAGCTGGTTCATCCTGACGCAAAAAATCATCGAAAAAGAGTTCGCCCTCTCCGGTAGCGAGCAGAACCCCGACTTGACCGGTAAAGACCTCGGGCTGCTGGCCAAGCGAGTCACCCCGGGCGCGCCCGGACCGGTGGAGGCGTTCAAGAGTAAGGGCGAGGACTTCGTCGTCGCTGCCACGCTGCCCGACCTCCTGGCCGGTATGCAGCGGCTCTCAGACGTTCCCCTGGATTTCGAGTTGATCGAACGACAGATCATCGAACGAGACCGTGAACTCGACAACGACTTCTCGAAAGACGCCCAGATCACCGCGATCCACGGCGCACGACGCTACCGTGGCGACAAGCTCATTCGCGTGGCGACACCGCACAAACTGCTCGACCCCAAGGCCGGTCCGCTGATCGCGGTGAAACTGCATATTCTGACTCGCAAGACGCTCGGCGGCATCCAGACCGACCTCGACGCACGTGCCCTGAGCCCTGCCGGCCAGCCGGTTCCCGGACTCTACGCGGTCGGCGAGGCGAGCGGATTCGGCGGAGGAGGCATCCACGGTTACCGTTCTCTGGAGGGCACGTTCCTCGGCGGATGTCTGTTCACCGGCCGTCAGGCCGGTCGCGCCGTCGCGCGACTGGCATCTGCTCGCTCCACTACGCCTTGAGCGTCTACGCCTTGAGGGTCCACGGCGCACGACGGACGAGGATGTGGCCGCGTCGCGTGGTCAGGCGCGTCCATGGGCCTGTCTCGAAGATCGGAACGGGCGCGTCATCGAGAAAGCCCAGGCTGACGGCGGCGAATGCGGCACCGGCCGGCACGAAATCGATTCCGTCGATCGGCCGCCCCCACACCTCGCCGCGAACGCGCTGCACGAGCTGTTCACCTGTTCCGGCCGGGATGACTTCGGCCACTTCGTCGATCCCGGCAGCGGCCGCGGCACCGAGCACCGCCGCACTGGTCTCCCCGACTTTCAGCCAGCCGCCGCGCGGCGGGGAGATCCCGGCCCAGGTGACCGTGCTTACCTCCAGCGGCACACTCACGCGGATCGGCTCACTTTCGGAGGCCGACCCGGGCGCGGCATCCGCCGCGGACACGCGCGCGAGGCGATCCAGCAGCGATCGGCTCGGCACGACTGCGTCGAATGAAACAGTCGGGTCTGTCGCAAACGTGCGCAGACCGAGCACGGTCGGGCTGCGGTCCAGGAGCCCATGCGGATACAGGATCGCGGTGTACACGGCGAGCACGCCCGCGCCGGCGATCAGGCGCACGGAACCGTCCTCGACACGCCCGGCGCGCGACAGGTAGACCTGGAGGTCGGAGACCGCGAGGGTGTCGACCAACGAAAATGACTGACTCATCTGCTGTCTAAACTACCTAACAGCGGCTGAGATCTCGACACGGCCCGGCATCGCCCGACATGTGAGCAACGAAAGGCACCATGACTGACCCGCTGACCGGAATGCTCGCCGCCCTGGATCTGACCGATACCGGTGCGCGCACCGACGAAGACATCTTCACCGGTGCCAGCCAGTGGATGCCCCACGGCCGTGTCTATGGCGGGCAGGTGCTCGCACAGTCGCTTGTGGCCGCGATGCGCACCATCGACGATGCACATCGGGTGCACTCGATGCATGGCTACTTCCTTCGTGCCGGTGACATCGAACGGCCGATCACGTTCTCTGTCGATCGCATCCATGACGGGCGATCCTTCTCCGCGCGCCGCACCCAGGCGTACCAGGACGGCGCTCCGATCCTGTCGATGATCGCATCATTCCAGACCGATGCAGAAGGACTCGACCACCAGGTCGCGATGCCGACGGATCTGCCATTGCCCGATGAGCTTCCGGATGCCGCCGCCGCGCTGATCGACCTCGACCAGCCGGTCGGTCGCTACTGGGCAACCCAGCGCGCGTTCGACATGCGCCACATTCCGTCGCCGGTTTATCTGTCGGTCGAAGGGGCGCATGTTGCGCATCAGGCCGTGTGGTTCAGAGCGATCGGTCCGCTTCCGGATGACGACGCGCTGCACCGCGCGGCGCTCGTGTTCGCGAGCGACTACACGATCCTCGAGTCGGTCTTTCGCCGACACGGGTTGGCGTGGGCGACGCCGGGACTCAAGGTCGCCAGTCTCGACCACGCCATGTGGTGGCACCGTTCCGGACGCGTCGATGACTGGCTTCTTTACGTGCAAGAGTCCCCCAGCGCATCCGGCGGACGCGGGCTCGCGCAGGGCAGAATCTATACGAAGGAGGGTATTCTGCTGGCCAGTATCGCTCAAGAAGGCATGATCCGGCTGCCGCGGAAGGATGAATAAAAGGATGAGTCATGAATCACCGTGAACCTGGAGCCGGGGGCGCGTTGACGCGGCGAGCACTCATTGCGGCCGCCGGTACCGCGACCGGTTCGGTTCTCCTCACGGCGTGCAGTTCAGGCGGCACGGGCTCGTCAGGAGCCGGCGGTTCAGGAGCCGGCGGTTCAGGAGCCGGCGGTTCAGGATCGGGTACTAACGGCGTGTTCGAATTGTCTTCGATTCCGGTCGGAGGCGGACGTTCCGGCACCTTCCACGGCTCCCCGATCGTGTTGGAGCAGCCGAAGGCGGGCACCGTCGTCGCGTTCAGCGCGATCTGCCCGCATCAGGGCTGCGTCGTAGCACCGGCTGGCGCCCGATTCGACTGCCCATGCCACGGCTCCGTCTTCGACGGGGCGACCGGCGCTGTGGAACACGGCCCCGCCCCAAAGGGACTTACCGCGCTCACAGCCACAGTGAACGGCAGCTCTGTAACGGTCTCCTGAGAACGATCCGAGGTCGCCGGCCGAGACGGCCAAGTCAGTCGAGTCAGCCGAGTCAGCCGTGCCGACGAAACACGATCGGTTCGTCCACGTACGGTTGCCAGGCTGCACGCTCGTGCGCGCTCACTCGGCGCGGCCGCTGGGTGGCGGCATCCATCAGCACGATCGTCGTGCTTGCACGCGTGTAGAGCACGTCGGGTGCTTCGCCCTGCGGGGAACGCACCTCGTAGCAGACCTCGAGGCTGGCGCCGCCGAACTGCGAGAGCCAGATCTGCACGTCCAGGGGCGTGCGATGGTACGGTACCGGCTTCAGGTATTCGATCTCGTGGCGGGCCAGGAACGTGAGCGTGTCGGCATCCGTGCCGCCGTTCAGCACCGCAGTCGTGGCACCGGCCGCACGACCGGCGCCGTCCGCCCAGAACGCCTGGATCCGCGCCTCTTCGAGCAGACGAAGCATCGACACGTTGTTCACGTGACCGTAGGCGTCCAGATCGCTCCAGCGCAAGCCGATCGGCACGTGCAGTCGCACGTCAGCCCCTGGTGAGCTTGCGGTATGCAGAGCGGTGCGGCTTCGCGGCATCCGGGCCGAGTCGCTCGACCTTGTTCTGCTCATACGATTCGAAGTTGCCCTCGAACCAGTACCAGCTCGCCGGATTCTCCTCAGTGCCCTCATAGGCCAGGATGTGCGTGGCGATGCGGTCGAGGAACCACCGATCGTGGGTGATGACCACCGCACAACCGGGGAACTCGAGGAGTGCGTTCTCCAGGCTCGACAACGTTTCGACGTCGAGGTCGTTGGTCGGCTCGTCCAGGAGCAGCAGGTTGCCGCCCTGCTTAAGGGTCAGCGCGAGGTTCAAACGGTTACGCTCACCGCCGGAGAGCACCCCGGCCTTCTTCTGCTGGTCAGGACCCTTGAAGCCGAACGTCGACACATACGCTCGCGACGGCACTTCCATTCTGCCGACCTGGATGTAATCGAGTCCCTCCGAGACAACCTCCCACAGCGTCTTGTTCGGGTCGATACCACCGCGCGACTGGTCGACGTAGGAGATCTCGACGGTCTCGCCGACTTTGAGTTCGCCGCCGTCGAGCGGTTCGAGGCCGACGATCGTCTTGAACAGTGTGGTCTTACCGACTCCGTTCGGCCCGATGATGCCGACGATCCCGTTACGAGGGAGCGAGAAGCTCAGACCGTCGATCAGGATGCGCTCGCCGAAGCCCTTCTGCAACTTTTTAGCCTCGAGAACCACCTGGCCCAGCCGCGGGCCCGGCGGAATCTGAATCTCTTCGAAGTCGAGCTTCTTCGTGCGCTCGGCCTCTGCGGCCATCTCCTCATAACGCGACAGTCGGGCTTTGGACTTCGCCTGGCGGCCCTTGGCATTGCTGCGCACCCAGTCGAGTTCGTCGGCCAATCGCTTGGCCATCTTCTGGTCTTTCTTTCCCTGAACTTGCAGGCGCTCCTGCTTCTTCTCCAGGTACGTGGAGTAGTTGCCCTCGTACGGGTAAAGGTGGCCGCGATCGACTTCGGCGATCCATTCGGCGACATGGTCGAGGAAATACCGGTCGTGCGTCACGGCGAGAACCGCGCCGTGGTACTGCGCCAAGTGCTGCTCGAGCCACAGCACACTTTCCGCGTCGAGATGGTTTGTCGGCTCGTCCAGGAGCAACAAGTCGGGCTTCTGCAGCAGCAACTTGCACAGTGCAACGCGCCGTTTCTCACCCCCGGACAGCACGGAGACAGGAGTATCGGACGGCGGGCACCGCAGCGCGTCCATCGCCTGTTCCAGCTGCGAGTCGAGATCCCACGCATCAGCGGCGTCGATCTTCTCCTGAAGTGTTCCCATCTCGGCCAGCAACGAGTCGAAGTCGGCGTCGGGTTCGGCCATCGCGGCCGAGATCTCGTTGAAGCGATCGACGTACTGCTTGATTTCGCCGAGGCCTTCCTGCACGTTCTCCAAGACAGTCTTCGTCTCATCGAGCACCGGCTCCTGCATCAGGATGCCGACGCTGTAACCCGGGCTCAGCTTCGCCTCGCCGTTGCTGGGCGTGTCCAGGCCGGCCATGATCTTCAGGATCGTGGACTTTCCTGCGCCGTTTGGGCCGACCACACCGATCTTGGCGCCGGGCAGGAAAGCCATCGTCACGTCATCGAGGATGAGCTTGTCGCCGACCGCCTTGCGGGCGCGGACCATCGAGTAAATGTATTCGGCCATGACGATTAGTCTATTCGGGCGTGACCACGGGTTCTGCCAGCGCGCTGCGAGGCTCACGCCTGGGCTGGGCAGCCTGCAACCGGTTGCTGCTACCAGTTGATCGGCGACGTGTCGCCGATCAGACAGCTGCCAGTCGACACGGGCTTGGCCACCTCGCTGTGATAGCCGACGCCGTTCGGCCCGTATTGCCCGATGAGGCACTGTCCGTTGAACCGCACTGAGAACTGAATCGACCCGGGCGTCAAGTTGATCGTGGTCTTGTCGGCCGTCACTTGCATGTCCGCCTTGGCGAAGCCCGCCGCGACCAGCGCGTCGATGAAATCCCGTCCGACCGGTTGCGGATGAGCCGCGAGCGTCTTCTGATTGACGAAGTCGAAGTATGCCTGGTTTTGCGCCGCGCTCAGTTCAGCGCGGAACGTCGGCTCCGGCGAGGACGTCGACGTCGCTGCTCCGCTCGGCGTCGCCGTTTGCGTCGGGACGGACGTCACAGTCGAAGGCGGCGCTGATGGCGAGCCGGTGCATCCGCTCAGGGCGATCGCCAACACGATGCCCGTCGACGCCCCGAGAAGCCTGCGGGATTGTCTCAGAAGCACGCGCGATGATGCGCACCGGCTCCGTGACGATCGCAGCATTCTCGAATGCACCTTCCCGACACGTTCTCCGCGCGCCGGTACGAGTCTAGAGGCACACCCATTTGAGCCTGTTGCTACGCCCCTGCGTTAGTCCCGACAAGCACTGCGGCTCTTTCATCCGCTGCCGCGTCCGAGTCCTCCGCGTTGTCGACGGAATCCGCCCAACCGTTGCCACCGAGCGCGGTCGAATCGTTCTCGTCCGGATCGAACGCAGCAGTCACCACAGGGGCGGTGCTGGTATCGCCGACAGTCGCCGACTTGATTGTTCTGTTGTACACGGCTGTGCCCCAGGTGAGGTCGTGACCGACCGAGTCCGCTGTGATCTCAACAACGGTGCCCGAGCGCTCCTGCGACGTCCACTCACGGATGCGCATCCGCCCCATCACGATCACACGATCTCCTTTCTTCACGGACTGGATCATGTTCAGGGCCAGGTGTCGGAATGCGGTGACGGTGAACCAGTTGGTCTCCCCGTACTCCCACACCTTGGTCTCCCGATTGAACTTTCTCGGTGTGGACGCCAGCCGGAAACTGATCAGAGCCACGCCCTCCCCTGTGGCGCTGTGGGTCGGCTCTGTTGCCACCAAGCCGGTGGTCGAAAAACTGTCGATCATGAGGTTCTCCTTTTCTGTCGGGCCCCACTGTGCGTGGGGCACGAGACCCGCGAACCGGCACTCGTGCCAGATTCTTTCGTCGGTTGCGGGCCTCGTGAACACCAAGCTTGATCGCCCTGGCCGCCCGGTGGTGCGCGGAACACCGGATCAGTGGACTGCGGATTCAGCTGGGCACTGTTGGGGGCAAGCGCGCCCGACGAGCCTCCTACGATGGAGCCATGCCTTTCGTTCCAGCAGACGACCGCTATGGGTCAATGTCCTACCACCGCGCCGGTCGAAGCGGCTTGCGCCTACCGGCGTTGTCGCTCGGTCTCTGGCACAATTTCGGGTCGGCACGACCGCTGGACACGCAGCGCGCAATCCTGCGTCGTGCTTTCGACCTCGGTGTGACCCACTTCGACCTGGCAAACAACTACGGCCCGCCTCCCGGCGGCGCCGAAACCAACTTCGGTCGGATCTTCGCAGAGGACTTCCGTCCATACCGCGACGAACTGATCATCTCCACCAAGGCCGGCTACGAGATGTGGCCGGGGCCGTACGGCGAGTGGGGCTCGCGCAAGAGCCTGCTGGCGTCGCTTGATGCCAGCCTGAGCCGACTCGGCATCGACTACGTCGACATCTTCTACTCGCACCGGCCGGATCCCGACACTCCGATCGACGAGACAATGGGAGCCCTGGCGACCGCGGTGCAGCAGGGCAAGGCGTTGTATGTTGGTATCTCCAACTACAGTCCTGAGCAAACCGCAGCGGCCGCCGCAGCCCTGACCGAACTTGCCGTGCCGTTGACGATGCATCAACCGAGTTACTCCATGTTCAACCGGCACATCGAGCATGGACTGCTCCCGGTGCTCGACGAGGTCGGCGCGGGCAGCATCGTGTTCTCGCCACTCTCCCAGGGGTTGCTGACCGATCGCTACCTTGATGGCACGGTGCCGGCTGATTCGCGCGCCGCGACCAGCAGATTCCTTCCGGAGTCCCCCATCAATGCCGTCTATCTCGAGCGTGCGCGCGCTCTTGCCGAGATCGCAGCCGCGCGGGGACAGACGCTGGCTCAGCTGGCGCTCGCCTGGGTGTTGCGGCATCCACAGGTCACCAGCGCGTTGGTCGGTGCATCCAGCATCGCCCAGCTGGAGCAGAACATCTCAGCGTTGGATGCCGGCTCCCTCACCGACGACGAACTGGGCGCAATCGAGCAGTACGCCGTCGACGGCACCGACCGGTCGTAGCAGTAGGAGGCGCACTCAGCGGAACGTCCCCACAACGGGGTGGCGCTGTTCGCGGAGCGCCTCCGAGGAAAACCGGCACAGTCCGCGTAGTGTGCGGGCCATGCAATGGTGGAATGATTTCGCAAACTGGTTCACTTCACAGGACAACCAACCGGTGCTGTTCAGCGCAGGCGTGCTCTTCGTTGCCGTCATCGTCGGGGGACTCCTCTCAGCCTGGATCGCCAGAGGCGCGATCAAGGGCCTGATCTCGCGCGGCGACCGCGAGCAGAAGGCATCCGCAATCGCCGCCCTCGTCGATGCGGCGACCGAAGCATCCGTCTGGAATTCGCTGACTCCGCAGGAGCAGGTGCTGTCGGACCGCGCGGTCGGCCAGGCCGACATTCTCGTGCGCCTGCTGCCGATCCACGGCGCAGGGATCGCCGCGAACTGGGCCGACCACCAGTTGGCAGAGATGAAGCGCAATTCCGCGACTTTCGGCTATCAGCTTGATCCGGCGATCGCCGAATTCCGTGACCGACTGATCGAATGGCAGAACAAACCGAGCCGCGCCCGCAAGATCTTCATGAACGACCTCGACCGGTGGCGTTTTGACGGTGCAACCGAGGAGAAGGTTCTCGCTGTGCAACAGGATGCCTGGGTCGCGCAGCAGCATCACGAACAGTATGCGGTGTCTCCGGCAACCGGTACCGCGACGGCCACCGCGACCGGCGCGAGGGTTACGACCGATGCGTCAGCAGATGACACAGCGTCTGCAGACACCGCCTCGACCGAGGTCGTCTCGTCCGTTTCGTAGAACGCTGTCAGCGCCACCAGTTGTCGAACATCGTGGCTGGCGCTGCGCGCTTGTGCTCCGTCGCGAGATAGCGGGACTCGATGGCCGTAGCAACGACATCCGGCAGTTCGAGACCCTCAAGGAAGTCGTCGATCTGCTCGTAGCTCAGCCCGAGATTGGCCTCATCGGTCTGACCCGGGGTGCTGTCGAGCAGGTCGGCGGTCGGCGCCTTGAGATAGAGCCGCGATGGCGCGCCGAGCAGTTCGAGCAGGCTGCGCCCCTGGCGCTTGGTCAGCCCTGCCAACGGCAGCAGGTCGGCACCGCCGTCTCCGAATTTCGTGTAAAACCCGGTCACGGCCTCCGCGGCATGATCGGTGCCGACAACAAGCAGCCCGCGTTGTCCCGCGATCGCATATTGCGCGATCATCCGTGCGCGTGCCTTCACGTTGCCCTTGGTGAAATCCGTCATCGGCTCGCCGGCCGCAGCCGCAAACTCGGCTTGGAATCCATCGACCGCGCGCTGGATATTAAACGTTACCTCTCGTTGCGGCAGAATGAATGAGAGCGCGAGTTGCGCGTCGTCCTCATCCTGCTGCACAGCATAGGGAAGCCGCACCGCGACGAACTCGACCGGGTCGCCCTCGCTCGCGAGCGCTTCGCTCGCGAGTTGACAAAGGCGTCCGGCCAACGTGGAATCCTGGCCGCCGCTGATGCCGAGGACGAAGCCCTTGGCCCCGGTCACCCGAACATAGTCGGTGAGGAATTGCACTCGCCTTCGGACTTCCTCGGCCGGATCGATCGTGGCCTGAACGTTCAACTCACGGATAATTCGTGTCTGCAACTCGCGCATGACAGCACCCTAGCGGCGTCTTGTTTCTCCCGTGTAACGCGGGTCGATCGATGCCGTTCTAGCCGACCGGAACTGTCTCCGGAAGATCCTGATGCGTTGCGATCGCCAGACGGTTCCAGACGTTGATTGCCGAGATCGCCATCAGCAGTGTCACGAGCTCCGACTGGCTGAAGACCGCTGTCGCCGCGCTCCACTCGTCGTCGCTGACGCCACCCTCGCCGATCAGCGTCACCGATTCGGTCAGAGCGAGAGCGGCCTGCTCGCGGTCGCAATACAGGGAGGGCGCCTCGCGCCATCCTGCGAGCACGTCCAAATGGCGGTCGTCGACGCCCGCGGCGCGCGCCTCGCGGCCGTGCATGTCCAGACAGTACGCGCATCCGTTGAGCTGAGACGCTCGAATCTTCACCAACGCCAGCAGATCTTCGCCGAGGGTACCGGCATGGATGTACTTCTCCATCGCATACATCGATTGGTATGCGTTGGGATCGACATCGTGAATGGACAAACGCTGCACGTTCGACATAAAACTGCACTTCTTTCCCGGGCGACACTGTTTGCGCGCTCTGTGCTTTCCAGCTTTATCCTCCCGCCTGAGAGATGCAAGTGACCCGCGCTTTCAGTGGCGTTACAGGAAGCGGCGCTGCGCTTCCAGATATTCCCGCACCGCCAGGTCGTGCGTGAGTTCGATGGCCGACACATAGGCTTGGGAGGCTTCGGCCGCGCGCCCGGCACGCGACAATAGTTCTGCACGCGCGGCGTGATAGGGCTGGAAGCCGGCCGCTGCGCCGCCAAGCTCATCCAACAGCGCAAGCCCGGCGGATGCCCCCGCAACGCGCCCGACGACCGTTGCGTGTGCTACCTGGGCACCCACGCT
>DATCDQ010000121.1:0-59666 GCA_036510655.1 Microbacteriaceae bacterium
CCGGACGGCGGCGACAAGCCTGCAGGTGAACTCGCGGCCGCCGTTGACGAGTTCTTCGGTTCGTTCGACAAGTTCCGCGCGCAGTTCACGGCATCCGCTCTGGGCATTCAGGGCTCCGGCTGGTCGATCCTGGCCTGGGATGCGCTCGGCGGCAAGCTCATCATCGAGCAGCTGTACGACCACCAAGGCAACCTGGCCACGTCGACGGTGCCGCTGCTTACGCTCGACATGTGGGAGCACGCCTTCTACCTCGACTACGTCAACGTAAAGGGCGACTATGTCAAGGCGTTCTGGAACATTGCCAACTGGGCGGATGTGAACGCACGCTTCGAGGCAGCACGCGAAAAGACTTCCGGGCTGCTGCTACTGTCATAGCTGGAATGGTGTCCCGGACGGGCGCACCGCCCGGGACGCCGCCGTCCATACTTTTCCCCCCACATGAAGAATGCGCCGTACGGCGCTGTGAACAACAGGAGTGATCTGTGTCCGTCAAGATCGGCATCAACGGCTTCGGCCGCATTGGTCGTAACTACTTCCGCGCGGCCTTGGCCAAGGGCAGCAACCTCGAGATCGTTGCTGTCAATGACCTCACCGACAACGGGTCGCTCGCCCACCTGTTGAAGTACGACTCGATCGCGGGCCGGCTCGACGCCACAGTCGAACTCGAGGGCGACAGTATCGTCGTCAACGGCAAGCCGATCAAGGTCCTCGAAGAGCGCGACCCTGCCAATCTCCCATGGGGAGAGCTCGGTGTCGACATCGTCATCGAGTCAACCGGCCTGTTCACCAAGTCAGACGATGCGCGCAAGCACATCGCCGCCGGCGCAAAGAAGGTCATCGTCTCGGCTCCCGCATCAGGATCCGATGTCGTCACGCTTGTTCTCGGCGTCAACGAGGGCACGTACGACCCCGCCACACACGACATCATCTCCAACGCCTCCTGCACCACCAACTGCCTCGCGCCGCTCGCCAAGGTGCTACTCGACAACTTTGGCATCGAGCGTGGCCTGATGACGACCGTGCACGCGTACACCGCAGACCAGAACCTGCAGGACGGCCCGCACAAGGACCTGCGCCGCGCACGCGCCGCCGCCATCAACATCATCCCGACCTCGACCGGCGCAGCGAAGGCCCTCGGCCTGGTCATCCCCGAACTGGTTGGCAAACTCGACGGCTACGCGCTCCGCGTACCGGTACCGGCCGGTTCGATCACCGACCTCACCGTCGAACTGACGAACCCGGCCACGGTCGAACAGATCAACGCGGCGTACAAGACGGCATCCGAGGGCGCGCTGAAGGGTATCCTCAGCTACACCGAGGACCCGATCGTGTCATCCGACATCCTGTCCGACCCGCACTCGTCGATCTTCGACGCCGGCCTGACCAAAGTCATCGGTTCGCAGGTGAAGGTTGCCTCGTGGTACGACAACGAGTGGGGCTACTCGAACCGTCTCGTCGACATCACCGAGTACGTGGCCGACCGCCTCTAGTCACCCACCACCGCTAGGCATTCGCCTGACGACTACAGAAGGAACGCAGTGACGCTTCGCACTCTCGAATCACTGGGTTCGCTCGCCGGCAAGCGCGTCATCGTCCGTTGTGATCTGAACGTCCCGTTGAAGGATGGCGTCATCACAGACGATGGTCGCGTGCGGGCGTCGCTGCCGACCCTTAACGCACTCATCAATCAGGGCGCCCGCGTCGTGATCGTCTCCCACCTCGGCCGGCCGGACGGCGTTCCGGATGCACAGTACAGTCTCGCGCCGGTCGCGCAGCGGCTGTGCGAACTGCTCGGCAAGCCGGTCACCTTTGCACACGATACTGTCGGCAGCGCGGCACAGGAGGCCGTTGACGGCCTCCTGGACGGCGATGTCGCGCTGCTCGAGAATCTTCGCTTCAACCGCGGTGAAACGGCAAAGGACGCCGACAAGCGCGCGGCCTTCGCCGGCAAGCTCGCTGCGTTCGGCGATGCATTCGTCTCCGACGGTTTCGGTGTCGTCCATCGCAAGCAGGCAAGCGTTTACGAGCTTGCGCAGGCCTTACCGAGCGCGGCAGGTCACCTCATCGCCACAGAGCTCGATGTGCTCGAGCGCCTCACAGACTCACCCGAGAAGCCGTACGCGGTGGTGCTCGGCGGCTCGAAGGTGTCGGACAAGCTGGGTGTGATCGGGCACTTGCTCCCGCGCGTGAGCACGCTGCTGATCGGGGGAGGGATGTTGTTCACCTTCCTGGCTGCACAGGGTCACGCCGTGGGTTCCAGTCTGCTCGAGGCCGACCAGCTGGACACCGTGCGCGGCTACCTGACACAGGCCGCAGAACTCGGAGTCGACATCGTTCTGCCGACCGATGTCGTCGTTGCGTCACGCTTCAGTGCGGATGCCGAGCACGTTGTGCGCGCCGCAGATGCGATCGAAGATACCGAGTGGGGCGCATCCGGACTCGGACTCGACATCGGACCGGAGACCTCTGCTGCGTTCGCTGAAATCATCCGCGTGGCACGTACCGTGTTTTGGAACGGCCCGATGGGCGTGTTTGAACTGGCACCGTTCGCGGAGGGCACCCGCACCGTGGCCGCTGCACTGACCGAAGTCGACGGGCTCAGCGTTGTCGGCGGCGGCGACTCTGCGGCAGCCGTGCGTGCGCTGGGCTTCGCCGATGATCAGTTCGGCCATATTTCAACGGGTGGCGGTGCGAGTCTCGAATTCCTCGAGGGCAAGAAGCTCCCAGGACTGGAGGTACTCGGATGGCAACAGCAGTGAGCACAGCGACCCGCAAACAGGAGGGGCGTACTCCGCTCATTGCCGGCAACTGGAAGATGAATCTCGACCACCTGCAGTCCATCGCCTTCGTGCAGAAGCTGGCCTGGAGCCTGAAGGATGCCGCACACGACTCCCATGAGGTCGAGGTCGCCGTCTTCCCGCCGTTCACAGATCTGCGCAGCGTGCAGACACTGGTGGCCGCGGACAAACTGCCGCTCACATTCGGTGCTCAAGATGTCTCCGAGCACGACTCCGGCGCCTTCACCGGCGAGATCTCAGCCGGCTTCCTCGCGAAGCTCGACTGCCGATATGTCATCATTGGCCATTCGGAACGGCGCACCCTGCACAACGAGTCGGACGAGCAAGTTGCGGCCAAAGTCGGTGCCGCCCTGGGGAATGGTCTGGTGCCCGTCATCTGCGTCGGTGAGACTGCAGAGGACCTCGAGCAGCACGGCCCAAGCGCAGTACCGGTGGCGCAGCTCACCGCGGCACTGGCGCAGGTGACGGATGCTTCGGACATCGTTGTCGCGTATGAACCGGTCTGGGCGATCGGGTCGGGCCAGGCCGCAACACCGGAGCAGGCCGAGAACGTGGCGGCGGCACTTCGCGCTGTGCTTGCCGATCAGATCGGCGCCGATATCGCGGCGCGCACCCGCATCCTGTACGGAGGTTCTGTGAAGTCCGGCAATATCGCCGGCTTCATGCGTGAGCCGAACCTCGACGGGGCACTGGTTGGCGGGGCGAGCTTGGATGTCGCCGAGTTCGGCGCTATCGCGCGCTACAAGAAACACGTCGGGCTCTAGCCGGCCGCTCGCTGCGTCGCGTGCGTGCGCGACGGATATACTTATCTGTGGCCTCGATAAGCGTTTCGCTTGGCCATCTTCTTTCCGAAAGGTTTTCCGTGCCGATTCTCCAGGTCGTGTTGCAAGTGCTGCTGGGCGTTACCAGCCTCCTGCTCACCCTCCTCATCCTTCTGCACAAGGGTCGCGGCGGCGGGCTGTCCGACATGTTCGGCGGGGGCACCACTTCGAACCTCAGCGCATCGGGTGTCGCCGAGCGCAACCTCAACCGCATCACCGTCATTTTGGGCTTGATTTGGATCGTGTGCATTGTTGTGCTCGGTCTGATAACCAAGTTCGCGGCGTAGACAAGGAGATTCCATGGCATCCGGTGGCAGTGCAATTCGAGGTTCCCGCGTCGGTGCGGGTCCGATGGGGGAGCAGGACCGCGGATATCACGCCGAGCGGATCACCATCTCGTATTGGGATGCCCTCGGCAATGAGACAGTGCGACACTTCGCGGCGAACCTGCCCGAAGAAGAGATTCCCGAAACGATCGACTCCCCGCAATCCGGGTTGCCAGCCGGCCGAGACAAGGAGAATCCTCCGTCGGTCGCCAAACTCGAACCGTACAAGACGCACCTCGCCTACGTGAAGGAACGCCGCACCGAGGACGAAGCGGAGCAACTGCTCGAAGACGCACTGCGTCAGTTGCGCGAGCGTCGCGGCAAGCTTTCTGCGACGAACTGACTCGTATCGAGCTCCTCAGTAGCTCGGGGTGATCAAGCTCTCCGGAACTTCCGCCGCAGCATCCCGGTCGACGAAGAACACGGTGCGCTTGCGCCCCTTGGCGCCTGCGACGGGGACCTCGGTGTAGCTGGCTCCAGCGAGGGCGAGCCCCAGCGCGGAGGCCTTGTCCGCGCCTGCCAAGACGAGCCAGATCCGGTCCGAGGAGTTCAGCACGGGGCGAGTCAGGCTCAGCCGCTGCGGTGGTGGCTTCGGCGAGTTGGTGACGCCGACGACGACCGCTTCCGTCTCGCGAATGCCGACCCGGTCCGGGAACAGCGACGCGATATGCCCGTCCGGGCCAACGCCGAGGAACGTGATGTCAAAACGGGGCCATGCCGCACCGTCTTCACCGTTGTCCGCAAGCTGTGCCGCATAGCTCACCGCAGCCTCGTCGAGCGTCAGGCCTTCATCAGACGCGGGGAATGGATGAACGTTTCCTGCCGGCACATCGATGTGATCCAGCAGTGCCTCGCGGGCCTGCTTCTCGTTGCGCTCGTCCGAGCCCTTTTCAACGAACCGCTCATCGCCCCACCAGAATTGCACCCGGGACCAATCAATCGTGTCTCGTGCAGGAGACGTGTTGATGGCCGCAAGCACCGCGGTCCCCACCGAACCGCCGGTGAGCACGACGGTGGCGCGCCCACGATCGTCAAGGATGTCAACAGTCTTCGTGATAAACCGTGCTGCGGCCGACCCCGCAAGCGCTTCCTTGTCGGGGTGAACGAGCACCCGTCGTTCGTTCGTCATTGATTACCCCGCTGCTCCGCGCTCATCCGCTTCGAGCTCAGCCAGCCCTCGCGTGATCACCTCACCATAGAGATCATCTGGGTCCAGCCTACGCAGTTCCTCGGCGAGACAGTCTCGCAGGCCGCGGCGCGGGAGCGAAAGATCGTGCACCGGTTGACCAGGCTGACTCAGCGTAGCGATGCTCGGCATGTCGCGCTCGAGTTCGATCGTTCCTGACGCGCGCGTCAATCGAACGCCGTGGATGCCGACGGAGCCGCTGGCTCGCGATGTCAGATCATGCTGCACAGGCGCCTGCAGTTGCATGCGCAACCAGGCGCCGAGCAGAAGAGTGGATGGCGAATCCGGTGCACCGGCGACCTCAATCGCGGTCACCGGCTCGTACGGCGGCTGGTCGAGCACCGCTGCGAGCTGTGCGCGCCACAGGGTGAGACGCGTCCAGGCGAAGTCCGTGTCGCCCGGCACATACGTGCGCGACAGATGCAGAAGGGCCTCGTGCGGGTCAGATTGCGTCGACGCGTCGGTGATGCGGCGGGTTGCGATGCGTCCGAGCGGCGAGGCGGACACGACGTCGGGCGCGATACCTGGCCACCAGGCGACAACGGGTGCGTCCGGCAGCAGCAGTCCGGTGACGAGGCCCTCTTCGTCGCGGGCGGTCTCGCCGTATGCGCGCAATACGATGACCTCGCTTGCACCCGCGTCGCCGCCGACGCGGATCTGCGCGTCCAGCCGACCTTCCGCCTCGTCCGGGCGCCGCTCCTCGTCAGCCGTCGAGATCACGATGACGCGCATCGGATGCTCGCGAGACGCGTCGTTTGCGGCCTCGATCGCATCCTCTTCCGCGCCGAGCGTGGTCGCGATCACCAGCGTGAGCACGCGTCCGAGGGTGACGACTCCGCCCTCCTCGCGGATCTTGACGAGAGTCTTCGACACCTGGCTCGTGGTGGTGTCGGGCAGTTCGACAATCATGGTCGCCTCCAGGTGCGGCCGTCACGGGCCAGAAGATCATTAGCGGATGCCGGCCCCCACGTTCCGGGGCGGTACTGCTCGGGCGCGCCCTGGGTTGCCCAGAAGTCCTCGATCGGGTCGAGGATCTTCCACGATAGTTCAACCTCTTCGTGCCGCGGGAACAACGGCGGGTCACCGAGCAGAACGTCAAGGATGAGTCGCTCATAGGCTTCAGGACTGGCCTCCGTGAATGCGTGACCGTAGCCGAAGTCCATGCTGACGTCGCGCACCTGCATTCCAGCGCCGGGCACCTTCGAACCGAATCGAATCGTCACGCCCTCATCGGGCTGCACGCGGATCACGAGGGCGTTCTGCCCCAGCGCCGACGTCTGACTCTCGGCGAAGAGTTGCTGAGGTGCCCGTTTGAACACCACGGCGATCTCGGTGACCCTGCGACCGAGCCGCTTTCCTGCACGCAGGTAGAACGGCACGCCGGCCCAGCGCCTCGTACCGATGCCGAGTTTGATGGCCGCATACGTTTCAGTGATCGAGGCGGGGTCCATGCCATCCTCGTCGAGGAATCCGACAACCTTCTCACCGCCCTGCCAGCCGCGGGAGTACTGGCCCCGGGCCGTGGCCGTCGCGAGGTCCTTCGGAACCCGCACCGCCTTCAGCACCTTCTCCTTCTCTGCGCGCAGGTCGGCTGCATCGAATGAGACGGGTTCCTCCATCGCGGTGAGTGCGAGCAGTTGCAGAAGATGGTTTTGGATGACGTCACGTGCCGCTCCGATCCCGTCGTAGTAGCCGGCGCGACCGCCGACTCCGATGTCCTCGGCCATCGTGATCTGCACGTGATCGACGTAGTTCGCGTTCCAAATCGGCTCATACAATTCATTGGCGAAGCGCAGCGCGAGAATATTCTGCACGGTCTCTTTGCCAAGGTAGTGGTCGATGCGGAACACCGAGTCCGGTGGGAACACCGTCTCGACGACCGCGTTCAGTTCACGAGCCGTCTTGAGGTCGCTCCCGAACGGCTTCTCGATAACCACACGGCGCCAGCCCTTGGACTGCTCGGCAAGCCCGGACCGTCGCAATTGCTCGGTGACCAACGGGAACGCCTTCGGCGGGATCGACAAATAGAAGGCATGGTTGCCCATGGTTCCACGATCACGATCGAGCTCGTCGACCGTCTTCTTCAGCCGCTGGAACGCGGCGTCGTCATCGAACTCGCCCGAGACGAACCGGATGCCCTGGGCCAGCTGCTCCCAGACTTCGTCTTCGAACGGCGTGCGCGCGTACTGCTTGACCGAGTCGTAGACGACCCTTTCGAAGTCCTGATCCGCCCAGTCCCGGCGCGCAAAGCCGACGAGCGCAAAGCCCGGCGGCAGCAGGCCGCGATTGGCCAGGTCGTAGACGGCCGGCATCAGTTTCTTGCGCGACAGATCACCGGTCACACCGAAGATAATCAGGCTGCTCGGGCCCGCAATGCGGTTGAGCCGACGATCGGACGCCAATCGTAGCGGGTTGAAATCCGGAGTGATGTCCACCGGGGTCATGGGGCTCCTCGAGACGGAAACCGTCTAGTCGTTGATGGCGCCGAACAGGGTGACGATATCGTTCCCCGGATCGGTCAGGGTCAGGGTCAGAACCGGCCTGCCGTGCTCTGCAAGTACGTTTGCATCGCCCGCGGCCTGTGCCTGGATCAGCTGACCGAAGGTGAACGGGCGATCAGGAACATAAAGGTCTGTCTGCTCTTTCGTCGTGATCTGCAGGAACACGCCGATCGCAGGTCCACCCTTGTGGAACTGACCGGTCGAGTGCAAGAAGCGAGGCCCCCAGCCGAACGTGACCGGTCGCACCGCCCTGGCCGCCACGAGATCCCGAATACCGGCCAGTTGCGGCAGAGCAATGCGATTGACATACGCCTGAACGCTGACATAACCGTCTGAGGGCAGCCGTGCGAGCAGCGCCGCGACGGCGTCGTCTAGTGTCTCCACGCCGTCGAGCAAGCCGGCCGTGCCGCGCACCTCGATGCCGTCGGCCACGAACGCTGGAGCGGCGGGCTCCGGGCGAGCGTCAAGCAGGCCGCGGGCAGCGATCTTCGCAGACTCGACGTCGGGCTGATCGAACGGGTTGATGCCGAGCAACCGCCCGGCAACGGCGGTCGCGAACTCCCAGACCAGCAGCTGAGCGCCCAGTGAGCCGGAAACGAGAATCTCTCCCTCGTGCCGATTTGCGGCGCGGAAGTGGTGTGCCTCAGCGTCGTCGACGAGTCGAACGATCTGCAGATCCGGCAGGTTCTCGCTCAACTCCGGCGCAAACGTGTCGAGCACGACCGGGAGGATGCCGGTGCCCTGCTTGCCCGTCGATTCTGCAAGCAACTGCTCTGCCCAATCGGCGAACCCGACGATGTGGGTGCCATCCGACACGATGCCGAGCTTGTTCTTGAGTGGTTTGGTTCCCGCCATGGCCGCGGCGAGGATCAACCCGGGGTTGGTTGGGTCGTCGATCGCGAGCTCGAGCGAGATCGTCTCCGCCTCGACGAGCAGTTCGTTCAGGTCGACGCCGGCCAAGCCGGAGGGGACAAGGCCGAACGCGGTCAAGGCGGAGTAGCGGCCGCCGACGTTGGGATCGGCATTGAACACCGTGTAGCCGGCTTCCCGCGCCGACGTGTCGAGCGGCGACCCCGGGTCTGTCACGACGATGATGCGCTCACGCGGGTCGATGCCCGCGTCGCGGAACGCCTTCTCATAGGTGCGGCGATGGCTGTCGGTCTCAACGGTCGAGCCGGACTTCGAGGACACGATCAGCGCCGTCGTTGTCAGCCGATCGTTCAGCGCATCGCCGATCTGAGCAGGGTCCGTCGTGTCGAGGATGGTCAACTCGCAACTGTTCGTCTGCGTGATCACCTCGGAGGCGAGAGAGGAACCGCCCATGCCGCCCAGCACGAAGTGGTTGACCCCTGCGGCGAGCAGCTTTTCGCGCAGAACGGTGATCTGAGGCACGAGCGGCCGCGAGATTTCGACGGCCTCGGTCCAACCGAGGCGGATGCTCGCCTCGTGTTCGGCATCCTCGCCCCAGAGCGCAGGATCCTGCGCGGTAATTCCGGATGCGACGAGATCGGCCACGAGAGCGGGGACCTGGGCAGAGACGGCCTCGGCCGCCGCGCCACTCACGTGGATTTTAAAACTCACTGTGCTGTCCCCGACTGTGCCGCCCTCAACGCATTGCGCACGTCATCGAGCAACGCGTTCCACGAGACGACGAACTTCGAGATGCCCTCGTCTTCCAGCTGCTGTGTAACCTCGTCATACGAGATCCCCACTGCGGCGAGCCCGTCGAGAACGGCATTTGCCTCGTCATAAGAACCCGTGACGCTGTCGGTGGGGATGACGCCATGATCGAACGTGGCTTCCAAGGTCTTCTCCGGCATGGTATTGACCACGTTCCGCGCGACGAGGTTGGTCACATAAAGCGTGTCAGGCAGGCTCGGGTCCTTCACACCGGTCGACGCCCACAGCGGCCGTTGCAGATTGGCTCCCGCGGCGATCAGCGTCTTGGCACGTTCCGATGAGAATGCCTGCTCGAACACCTGGTAGGCCAACTGCGCGTTCGCGATGCCCGCCTTGTTCTTGAGCGCGAGCGCTTCAGGTGTGCCGATCGCGTCGAGCCGCTTGTCGACTTCGACATCCACGCGTGAGACGAAGAACGATGCAACGGAGTGGATGCCGGAGATGTCGATCCCGGCAGCCTTGGCGCGCTCCAGGCCGCTCAGGTAGGCGTTGATGACCTCGCGATGGCGCTGCAGACTGAAGATCAGTGTGATGTTCACGTTGATCCCCGCGGCAGTAGCGTCCGCGATCGCCTCGAGGCCTTCCTCCGTTGCCGGAATCTTGATCATCGCGTTCGGCTTGTTCACCTTCGCCCACAGCCGCTTCGCCTCTGCGGTCGAGCCGGCTCCGTCACGCGCCAGTCCGGGCTCGACCTCGATCGAGACTCGGCCGTCGACATGTCCGGACGCCTCGTAGCTCGGGGCGAAGATGTCGGCTGCGTTCGCGACATCCGTGGTGGTGATCTCGAAGACCGCCTCGTCGACATCCACGCCCGCCGCGGCGAGTTGGCGGATCTGCTCGTCGTAGGCGTCGCCGTTGCTGAGGGCTGTCGCAAAGATCGTCGGATTGGTCGTCACGCCGACAACGTTGCGTTCGTCGATCAGCTTCTGCAGTCCGCCGGAAACGATCCGCTCGCGCGAGAGGTCATCGAGCCAGATGCTGACGCCCGCTTCTGCGAGCTGTTCTGTGGTTGTTGCCATGATGGATGTCCTTCTCCTTGCGTCCTGCGCGCCTAGAGCGCGGCGATCGATTCTGTGGCGGCTGCTACGACGGCATCCGTCGTGATGCCGAATTTCTGGAACAGCGTCTTGTAATCTGCCGACGCCCCGAAGTGTTCGATCGAGACGCTCCGCCCGGCGTCGCCGACGTAACCGCGCCAGGTGAGGGCGATGCCGGCCTCGACCGACACGCGCGCCTTGATGCTCGCGGGAAGCACCGACTCCCGGTATGCGGCGGTCTGCTCTTCGAACCACTCAAGGCTCGGTGCAGACACCACCCGGGCGTTGACGCCCTGGGACTTCAGCGCCTCGCGGGCGTTGACGGCGAGCTGAAGCTCGGAGCCCGTGGCGATCAGGATGACGTCCGGCGCGCCGTTCGGCGCCTCGGCAAGGACGTAGGCGCCCTTCGCTACATTCTTTGCGGATGCGAGCGTTTCGCCGGATGCGTCGCCATCGCCGCGCTCGAACACCGGAATGTTCTGCCGCGTCAAGGCGATGCCGGCCGGACCGCCGCGGCGCTTCAGCAGCTCGAGCCAGGCATAGGCGACCTCGTTGGCGTCGCCGGGACGCACGACGTCGAGTTGCGGTATGGCACGCAGAGCGGCCAATTGCTCGATCGGCTGATGCGTTGGGCCGTCTTCGCCGAGCGCGACAGAATCGTGGGTCCAGACGAAGATCGACGGAATTTTCATCAGCGCAGCCAGACGCACGGCCGGGCGCATGTAGTCGCTGAAGATCAGGAATGTGCCACCGTATGGACGAGTCGGACCGTGCAGGACGATGCCGTTGAGGATCGCTGCCATCGCATGCTCGCGGATACCGAAGTGCAGGACGCGGCCATACGGATCCCCGGTCCATTCGTGCGTTGAGCGCTCGGCCGGAATGAAGGAGGCAGCGCCCTCGATCGTCGTGTTGTTCGATACGGCGAGATCCGCCGAGCCGCCCCATAGCTCGGGGAGCACAGGAGCGAGTGCGTTCAGCACCTTGCCGCTTGCGGCGCGCGTGGAGATGTCCTTGCCCGCTTCGAAGACGGGGAGCACATCCTCGACGCCGGTCGGAAGGACGCCCGCGAGCAGCCGATCGAGCAATTGTTTGCGCTCGGGGTTCGCGGCGGCCCACGCATCGAACTTCACGGTCCATTCGGCGTGCTCGTGCGCGCCGCGATCGACGGCCTTGCGTGTGTGCTCGATGATCTCAGGTGCGACGACGAACGACTCTGCCGGGTCGAAACCCAGCACCTCCTTGACGGCGGCGAGCTCATTGGCACCGAGGGCGGACCCGTGGATTGCGCCCGAGTTCTGCTTCGTCGGGCTCGGCCAGCCGATGATGGTCTTCAGAATGATGATCGACGGACGGTCTGTGACGGCCTTCGCCGCCTCGATGGCGTCGAAAAGCTCCTGTACGTCTTCAACGTAACGACCGGTCTTCTTCCAGTCGACCGTCTGCACGTGCCAGTGGTACGCCTCGTACCGGGCCTTCACATCCTCCGTGAACGCGACATCGGTGTCATCCTCGATCGAAATCTGGTTGCTGTCGTAGATGACGACGAGGTTGCCCAGTTCCTGGTGACCGGCGAGCGAGGACGCCTCACTCGTGATGCCTTCCTCGAGGTCGCCATCGCTCGCGATCACGTAGACGAAATGGTCGAACGGGCTCGTGCCGGACTCGGCGTCCGGGTCGAACAACCCGCGCTCATACCTGCTGGCGTATGCGAAGCCAACGGCCGAGGCCAGGCCCTGGCCCAGCGGACCCGTCGTAATCTCGATGCCATCCGTGTGTCGGTATTCCGGGTGGCCCGGGGTGAGCGAACCCCACGTTCGCAGGGCCTCCAGGTCCTTCAGTTCCAACCCGTAGCCGCCGAAGTACAACTGCACGTACTGCGTGAGCGAACTGTGCCCGCACGAGAGGATGAAACGGTCGCGTCCCAGCCAGTGCTGATCACGTGGATCCTTGCGCATCACCTTCTGGAACAACAGGTAGGCGGCAGGGGCCAGACTCATGGCAGTGCCAGGGTGCCCGTTTCCTACCTTTTCAACTGCGTCTGCCGCCAAGATGCGGGCGGTGTCGACTGCGTGATCGTCTACGGAATCCCATTGCAGAACTGCCACTGGAAAATGACCCTTCTCATTTCAAGGGGGCCCGCCAGGAAGGCGGCCGCCCGGTTAGAGGTAGTGCACGCCGAAGACGTCATCGGCACCGGTTCGTCTTGCCTCGAGCTGACCGCGAGCGGTGTAGTGGAAGCGCGGCGCACCGGGAGGCGAGCACTTCCAAGTATAGGGAAGACCCAACCTCATCGACTCCTGTGCCGTCACGTTGCCACACGGGCCGCCTTCGCCGCATTTCGCCAGATGATCTAGACTGTCGACCAGGATTTGACTGCGTAAGAGGAGTAATGGACGTTGCTGTAGAGAACCGGACGACGCCCGGTCACTTCGGTTTCAAACGAACGTTCAAGGCGTACCTGTCGCTCACCAAACCGCGGGTGATGGAGCTCCTGCTCGTCACAACCGTGCCGGTCATGATCCTCGCCGAGCGGGGTTTGCCGAACCTTTGGCTGGTTGTCGCCACCGTGATCGGCGGAGCGCTCAGCGCAGGCAGCGCTGCAGCATTCAATTGCTATATCGACCGTGACATCGACAAGATCATGCGTCGGACCAAGGACCGCCCTCTCGTCACCGGCGAACTCACCCCGCGGGCCGCGTTGATCTTCTCCTGGGTGCTGGCCGTTGCGTCGACGGCGTGGCTCTACTTCACGACCAACTGGCTGACCGCGTTGCTGTCTGTGATCGCGATCTTCTTCTATGTGGTCATCTACACTCTGATCCTCAAGCGCCGCACGGAGCAGAACATCATCTGGGGCGGAATCGCCGGATGCTTCCCCGTTCTGATCGGGTGGTCGGCCGTCACGGGATCGCTCGACTGGGCGCCATGGATTCTGTTCGGCGTGATCTTCCTCTGGACGCCGCCGCACTACTGGCCGTTGTCGATGAAGTACCGTGACGACTACCAGTCGGCCGGCGTTCCGATGCTCGCGGTCATGCGCGGTCGTGCCTTCGTCGGGTTGCAGACGATTCTGTACGCCTGGGCAACCATTGCCTGTTCGCTTCTGTTGATCCCGGTCGCGCACATGGGACTCATCTACACGGTCACAGCGCTCGCGTCGGGCGGCTGGTTCATCTTTGAGACCCACCGCTTGTACGACCTCGCGATCCGACACGAAAACGTGTCGCCGATGCGCGTGTTCCACGGCTCGATCACGTATCTGTCGCTGCTTTTCTTGGCAATTGCAATCGATCCGCTGCTGCCACTACTGCCGTTCTAATCATCGTTCTGTTGCGGGCACCGGCTGCTTCAGATTCAGCATCATCACGACCGTGACGGAAACGAGGACGCTGGCCAATACCAGGTGGATTCCGACGAGATAGCCGGGAAGCCCGATATTGGACTGCAGGAGCCCGACCCCGATCTGTACGATCTCCACGACGACGAGCGCGAAGAGCCAGCGGCGCACGGGCCCCACTGCGACGCCGATAGCGGCGCCGACCAGCAGTAGGGTCAAGCCTGCCGTCACGTAGGCCGGCAATGAGTGCAGCCGCTCCATCAGGTCGGTATCGAGACCGTTGCGCGGCGTCCCCGAGTTGCCGGGGTGTGGGCCAGAGCCCGACGTCAAAACGCCGACGACCACGGTAATGGCGACGAACGCGCTGAGTGCCCACGCGGTGAACGCGAACCAGCCGGGGACGACGAGCGTGCGCGGTCCAGGCACCGCGTAGACGCGCATCAGCAGACCGGCAGCAAGAGCAACCAGCACCATCGAGATAAGGAAGTGGAATCCGACAATGTACGGATTCAAATGCATCAACACGGTGATGCCGCCGACAACGGCCTGCACCGGGATGCTCATGCCGATCCAGAAACTCAGCCAGAACAGTTCAGGTCGCGATTTGCGCAACCGCAGCACCAGCACGAACATGACGATCACGACAATCGTCAGGACGACTGTCAGCATCCGGTTGGTGAATTCGATAACGCCGTGGATGCCCATTTCCGGTGTTGTCACCAGCGACCCGGGCGTGCATTTCGGCCACGTGGTGCAGCCGAGCCCTGAACCTGTCAAACGCACGGCTCCACCGGTGCCGACCAGGATGATCTGCCAGATCAGCGACAACCAGCCCAGTATCCGAACGCGTCGATCCACGTGATCCGGCAGCCATTTCCAGAATCGAAGGAGAACGCCGCGCGCTCCACGCGTCGTGTGTTCACCGCTGCGAACTTCGACCTGATTCACCGAGATATTTCCATTCGTTACGAGGGCCATGGCCGATCGATGCGCCGACACCCCTACTAATCTCAGCATCAACCTGTAGAATTGGGGCGTTCAAGAAGCGCGCACACCTGCGCGTGCCGTTTTTCAGGTCTGCATTTCAGATCCGATTGACGGCCAGGGCACCGTCGCCCATGTACTTGATTATCTTAGGTACGCACACCAGCCATCCGCACAATCTGCACCCGCTGCGATGCCGCACGGCATCCGCCACAGGGAATGAGCCGGACTGATAACCGGTTACGAATGGTAGGAAATGAGGAAGCAATGTCAGATGTTCTGATCGACCGTCCTGAGCTCGAAAGCCTTGGGCAATACGAGTTCGGCTGGGCCGATTCCGATGCGGCGGGGGCATCCGCTCGCCGAGGCATTTCGCCGGAGGTGGTTGAAGACATCTCACGGTTGAAGAACGAGCCGGAGTGGATGAAACAGCGCCGACTCCGCGCGTTGCAGGTTTTCGAGCGCAAACCGATGCCGTCGTGGGGTGCGGATCTGTCTGAGATCGACTTCGACAACATCAAATACTTCGTGCGGTCGACTGAGAAACAGGCACAGACCTGGGAAGACCTGCCAGATGACATCAAAAACACCTACGAGCGAATCGGTATTCCGGAGGCCGAGCGTTCACGTCTCGTCGCCGGTGTGACGGCACAGTACGAGTCCGAGGTGGTGTACCACCAGATCCGTGAGGACCTCTCGGCGCAGGGCGTCATCTTCACAGACACCGACACGGCGCTGCGCGAGCATCCGGAATTCTTCGAAGAATACTTCGGCACCATCATTCCGGCCGGCGACAACAAGTTCGCCGCGCTGAACACCGCTGCCTGGTCGGGCGGGTCCTTCGTCTACGTGCCTCCGGGCGTTGAGGTGAAGATCCCTCTGCAGGCATACTTCCGCATCAACACGGAGAACATGGGGCAGTTCGAGCGCACCCTGATCATCGCCGATGAGGGCAGCTACGTTCACTACATCGAAGGTTGCACGGCGCCGATCTACACGTCCGATTCGCTGCACTCGGCCGTGGTTGAGATCGTCGTGAAGAAGAACGCTCGCGTTCGCTACACCACGATCCAGAACTGGTCGAACAACGTCTACAACCTCGTGACCAAGCGCGCGATGGCCCATGAAGGCGCAACGATGGAGTGGGTCGATGGCAACATCGGCTCAAAGGTCACGATGAAATACCCGTCGATCTATCTCGTCGGTGAGCACGCGAAGGGCGAGACTCTGTCTGTCGCGTTCGCCGGTCCGGGCCAGCACCAGGACGCGGGCGCGAAGATGATCCACATGGCGCCGTACACGCAGTCCTCGATCGTCTCCAAATCGATCGCACGAGGCGGCGGCCGCTCCGGCTACCGCGGTGAGGTCAGGGTGGATGCTACAGCGCACCACGCTGCGAACACCGTGCGTTGCGACGCACTGCTGGTCGATCCGATCTCCCGATCCGACACCTATCCGTCCATCGACATCCGGGTCGACGATGTCGAGCTTGGCCACGAAGCGACAGTGTCCAAGGTCAGCGCTGAGCAGCTCTTCTACCTGATGAGCCGTGGCATGCCGGAAGACGAGGCCATGGCGATGATCGTGCGCGGGTTCATCGAACCCATCGCGCGCGAACTCCCGATGGAATATGCACTCGAACTCAACAAGCTCATCGAAATGGGCATGGAAGGATCCGTCGGTTAAATGAGCTCTGCAGCCACTCAGACTGTAACCACGGACCCGATCGAAACCGAGCACGGACTCACCCACCACAAAGACGGCGAGTACACACTGCTCCCGGTGCAGTCGCGCGCCCAGCGATTCCGGTCCACAAACGTCAACGATTTTCCGACCGTCACCGGCCGCGAAATGCTGTGGAAGCGCACCCCGATCGCGCAAATCGGTGATCTGATCGCCGGTGAACTCGACGGGTCGGCGTACGACTACGCGTCGGAACCTGTCGCCGGGGTTAACATCAGCTGGGTCGACCCGGACGACGCCAGAATCGGCACCGCCGGATTGCCGGAGGATCGCGCATCCGCCAACGCCTGGGGTTCGTTCCAGAAGGCGCTGTCGATCGTGGTCACCGGCGATACGCCGGCGACCGTGACCGTCAATCGGTCCGATCTCGGCGACGGGCCTCGTGCCGCGCACACCATCATCGAGGCCGCGCCGTTCAGCACAGGCACGGTGATCCTGCGCAACACCGGAATCGCGCGATTGGCCGAGAACGTCGAGATCATTGTGGGGGAGTCGGCTCATTTGACCGTCGTCTCCGTTCAGGAATGGGACGACGTGTCGGTACATGCCGCGAGCCACTTCGCGACAGTGGGCCGTGACGCCTTCTTCAAACACGTTGTCGTCTCACTCGGCGGGGCAGTCGTGCGGTTGAACCCGACGACGAAACTGGCAGGTGCCGGCGCGGACGTCGAAATGCTCGGCGTCTACTTCGCCGACGCGGGCCAGCACCTTGAGCAACAGGTCTACGTGTTCCACGAAGCCGCCCACGGCCGCAGTCGGGTGAACTACAAGGGCGCGCTGCAAGGCCACGGCGCACACACCGTGTGGATCGGTGATGTGCTGATCGGCCCGGATGCCGCCGGGACTGACAGCTACGAACAGAACCGCAATCTCGTGCTCACCGATGGAACGCGCGCAGACTCTGAGCCCAACCTCGAGATCGAAACCGGGGACATCCTCGGCGCCGGCCACGCCAGTGCCACCGGCCGGTTCGACGACGAGCAACTGTTCTACCTGGAGTCGCGGGGGATCACCGAGGAGGAAGCACGACGACTCGTCGTTCGCGGCTTCCTGATCGAGGTCATCCAGCGCATCAACGTACCTGAGCTCGAAGAGCGCCTGCAGCACGCCATCGAAGCCGAGCTCGCCG
Organism: Microbacteriaceae bacterium; assembly: GCA_036510655.1. GTDB lineage: Bacteria > Actinomycetota > Actinomycetes > Actinomycetales > Microbacteriaceae > Rathayibacter_A. The sequence continues at coordinate 17,546 of DATCDQ010000121.1, forward strand.
GTGAGCGATTCGACGTAGGGCGGTTCGACGCAGGGCGGTTTGACGCTGCCGAGGTGAGCGCGTGACCACAGCGACCCGCGTGTGTGCCGCAGCCGAGCTCGTCGAGAACCAAGCGACACGAGTCGTCATCGACGACACGCCGATCGCACTCGTCAAAGACTCGGCCGGCGACATCCACGCGATCGGCGACACCTGCACGCACGGCGAAATTTCGCTGTCAGAGGGATTCGTCGAGGGCGAGACCATCGAATGCTGGGCGCACGGTTCCCGCTTTTCGCTGGTCTCGGGCAAGCCGCTGAACTTGCCCGCCTACGAGCCCGTTCCCGTCTACGCGATCGAGATCGTCGACGGCGATATATTCATTGACCCGCACAACACGAAAGAAATCTAGAAACCATGTCTGTTCTTGAGATCCGCGATCTCCACGTGACCGTCGACACTGATCAAGGGGTCAAAGAGATCCTTCGAGGGGTCGATCTGACTATCCGCACCGGCGAGATCCACGCCGTCATGGGCCCGAACGGGTCGGGAAAATCGACACTCGCCTACACAATCGCCGGGCACCCGAAGTACAAAGCAACGCAGGGCACCATCACGCTGGACGGTGAGAACGTACTCGCGATGACGGTCGACGCCCGTGCCCGCGCCGGCTTGTTCCTGGCCATGCAGTACCCGGTCGAGATCCCCGGCGTGACCAACACGAACTTTCTGCGCACTGCCAAGACGGCGATCGATGGGGAAGCTCCGGCGATCCGCACCTGGATGAAGGATGTGCGCGAAGCGATGGGCAAGCTGCGCATGGACAAGCAGTTCGCCGACCGTAATGTCAACGAAGGCTTTTCCGGCGGCGAAAAGAAGCGCAACGAGATTCTCCAACTCGAACTACTCAAGCCACGCTTCGCCATCCTCGACGAGACCGACTCAGGACTCGACGTCGATGCGTTGAAGATCGTCGCCCAGGGAGTCAACCGTGCGCACGACGCGACAGACCTCGGTATTCTGCTGATCACGCACTACACCCGCATCCTGCGCTACATCAAGCCGGACTTCGTGCACGTGTTCGTGGCGGGGCGCGTCGCAGAAGAGGGAGGCCGTGAATTGGCCGACCGTCTCGAGGACGAGGGCTATGACCGGTTCCTCGACGCCGATGCGAGCGTAAGCTAGCTCTATGGCCTCCACTCTCGCACCTTCGAAGTACGACACGATCGAAGAAGCACTGAAAGACGTCATGGATCCCGAACTCGGGATCAATGTCGTCGATCTCGGACTGATCTACGATCTGGGCTGGGACGACGAGAACGACGCCCTCGTCATCTCGATGACGCTGACGAGTGCGGGCTGCCCGCTGACCGATGTGATCGAGGAGCAGGTCGCCGAGTCGCTCGACGGAGTCGTGGAGGCGTTCCGGATCAACTGGGTCTGGATGCCGCCGTGGGGGCCGGAGCGGATCACGGATGACGGCCGCGACATGATGCGGGCTCTCGGCTTCGCCATTTGATCTGCCGGCGGTCGGGTACGCCCGGTCCCTGAGCTTGTCGAACCCTGAGCTTGTCGAACCCTGAGCTTGTCGAAGGGCGGCCATGTTGAGACCAAGCGCACCTCACCCTCAATCAGAACTGGACTACGCCTGTGCTTGCCGTGCACGACCTTGAGATTCGCGTGGGCGCGCGCGTGCTCATGCAGGATGTCAACTTTCGTGTCGCTGCGGGCGACAAGATCGGTCTGGTCGGTCGCAACGGCGCAGGCAAAACCACGCTCACCAAGGTGCTGGCCGGCGAGACGCTGCCTACAGCGGGCACGGTGGATCGTCACGGTGAGATCGGCTACCTGCCGCAGGATCCGCGCAGCGGCAACCCGGAAGACCTGGCACGCACACGCATCCTGGATGCCCGTGGGCTCGGCACCGTTGCGCTGAAGATGCAGAAGGCCACGCATGACATGGCCAGCGACGACGCGGCCACCAGTGCCGCCGCGATGAAGGCGTACAGCCGGCACGACGAAGAGTTCCACCTCCTGGGCGGCTATGCCGCAGAGGCACAGGCAGCGGCCATCGCGAGCAATCTGAATCTGCCGGATCGCATCCTCGACCAACAGTTGAAGACGTTGTCCGGCGGCCAGCGCCGACGGATCGAACTCGCCCGCATCCTGTTCTCGGATGCCCACACCATGATCCTCGATGAGCCGACGAACCACCTTGACGCCGACTCCGTGGTGTGGCTACGTGACTTCCTGAAGAACTACGGCGGCGGATTCATCGTGATCAGCCACGACGTCGAGTTGATCGGCGAGACGGTCAACAGGGTCTTCTACCTCGACGCCAATCGACAGTGCATCGACGGTTACAACATGGGCTGGAAAAACTACCAGCGGCAGCGCGCCGCCGACGAGGAACGACGCAAGAAGGAGCGCGCGAACGCCGAGAAGAAGGCGGGCGCACTTCAACTCCAGGCCGCGAAATTCGGCGCAAAGGCGACCAAAGCCGCCGCCGCGCACCAGATGGTTGCACGAGCGGAGAAGCTGCTGGCGGGCCTCGACGACGTTCGTGTGGCCGACCGGGTTGCGAAACTGCGGTTCCCGACTCCGGCCCCATGCGGCAAGACACCGTTGATGGCCAGCGACCTCAGCAAGAGCTATGGGTCGCTCGAGATCTTCACGGCCGTCGACCTGGCGATCGATCGCGGCTCCAAGGTGGTCGTGATCGGGCTGAACGGGGCAGGGAAAACGACACTACTGCGCATCCTCGGAGGCGTCGACCGGCCAGATACCGGATCAATCGAACCGGGCCACGGCCTGCGGATCGGCTACTACGCGCAAGAACACGAGACAATCGACGTGAAACGCAGCGTGTTGGAGAACATGGTCACCTCCTCACCGCACATCACCGAGACCGAGGCACGTCGCGTTCTCGGCTCGTTTTTGTTCACAGGGGATGATTCGTACAAGCTCGCCGGCGTGCTCTCCGGAGGCGAGAAGACGCGGCTGGCGTTGGCGATGATCGTCGTCTCCGGAGCGAACGTGCTGCTACTGGATGAGCCCACCAACAACCTCGATCCTGCCAGCCGTGCCGAGATTCTCGACGCACTTGCGCACTATGAGGGTGCCGTCGTCCTGGTCAGTCACGACCCAGGCGCTGTCGAGGCTCTCAACCCGGAACGCGTGCTCATCCTGCCTGACGGCGTCGAAGACCATTGGAACAAGGACTACGCGGACCTGATCGCCCTCGCCTAACAAGTGTGAGCCCGTATCGCTGTCAGTCACTCTCTGCCGCGTCGAGTGCGACGACCGTCAACGGGAAGTCCCTGGCCCCGAGAAAGTCGCGCAGATAGCCGATGTGCGCGTCGCACGCCAACCAGATCTTCACGCGGTCAGCGGTGTGGATCTTAGGATTCCTCCAGCGAATCTGCCAGAGGGCCTGCTCCAAGCAGCCGGCGCGCGAGCAGGTGTGCCGCTCGGGCTCAGAGCCGAGTGAGATCACGCCGTCTTCTCTTCAGCCGGCGCGGGTTCTGGCTCCGGGGTTTCATACGTGCCGTCGGCGCGAACGATGTTGCCGGGGCGCTCAACCTGCCCGCTGCGCTCACCTGCACCGACGTTCGCCATGACGACAGCAAAGTAGGGCAGAAAGATCGCGCCGGCGGCCGGGATCAGGACCCACCAGCCGTGAATGAACAGGATGGAAAGAATGCAGAGCACGCGGATGCCCATGGCGACCGAGTATTTGATCATGCGACCGCGCCGCTCCGCGTCGGGAGCTTGGGGGAGTGAAGTGATGGTTTGTTGTTTCATGGCCGCACTTGTTTCATAGCCGCACTGTCGACGTTCTACGGATGAAGGATTCCGTCACCTCCAGCCTACGTCCTGCGCAGCCCATAAGCTGGTACGCGTTCGAAGTCCGGAAGAACTGGTTCTGCCCGGGCGCGGGCTGACAACGATGAGGATGGGCAACAGCATGACCGCACGCACCGTGCTAGTGACCGGCGGAAACCGAGGAATCGGCTACGCGATCGCCGAAGAGTTCGTGGCGCAAGGCCATCGGGTTGCTGTGACTGCTCGGAGCGGCGCGGGCCCGGCCGGCACCTTTGCCGTACAGGCAGACGTGACGGACGCGGCATCCGTCGATGCTGCGTTCACCGAAATCGAGGGCCGACTCGGCCCGATCGAAGTGGTCGTCGCCAACGCCGGCATCACCCGGGACACGCTGCTGATGAGGATGAGCGAGGACGACTTCGACGCCGTCATCGATACCAACTTGGGCGGAGCCTTCCGCGTCGTCAAGCGTGCATCGAAGGGGATGCTCAAGCTGCGTTTCGGCCGAATCGTGCTGATCTCCAGCGTGGTCGGACTCTACGGGTCTGCTGGGCAGGTGAATTACGCGGCATCGAAGAGCGGCTTGATCGGAATGGCGCGCTCGATCACGCGCGAGCTGGGCACCCGCGGCATCACCGCAAACGTCGTAGCGCCCGGCTTCATCGAGACCGACATGACCGCGGAGCTTCCCGAAGCACAGCAAGCGGAATACAAGAAGAGCATCCCGGCCGGCCGGTACGGCACGGCGGCCGAGGTGGCCAAGGCCGTGATATGGCTCGCATCCGACGATGCAGGCTACGTCTCGGGCGCGGTGATTCCGGTCGATGGCGGCCTCGGGATGGGTCACTGAGCCACCGCCTAGCCATCCGGCCGCTGGTGCGCGTCGTCAGCCGCGCAGGCCCAGCAGCGGCAGCAGCTGACTGAGGTCCTGCGTGTCGATGACGATGTCAGCCGCCCGACGCACTGCCGGTTTTGCATTGAACGCGACGGACAGCGCCGCCGCTGCCATCATCTGCAGATCGTTCGAGCCGTCGCCCACAGCGATGCAGCGGCTCGCCGGAATGCCGACCTGCTGCGACCAGGTTCGCAATGCGATCGCTTTGGCTGCGGCATCCACGATCGCTCCAGTGACGCGACCGGTGAGCACTCCGTCAACGAGCTCAAGTCTATTGGCCCGCCAGAAATCTAGCCCGAGCACTTCACCGAGCGGGTCGAGCAGCTCGTGGAAGCCCCCTGACACGACGCCGACCGCCCCGCCTGCCGTCTGAACGGCCTCGATAAGCTCCGGCACACCGTCGGTCAACCGGATGCGCGCAGCGACCGCATCGAACACGGAATGCGGCAGACCGGCGAGGGTGGCGACGCGTGCGCGGAGACTCTCCGCGAAGTCGAGTTCGCCGTGCATCGCTCGCGACGTGACTGCGGCGACGGCATCGAGAGATCCGGCGTGCTCAGCGAGGAGTTCGATCACCTCGTTCTGGATGAGCGTCGAGTCCGCGTCGAGGATGACGAGAAAACGGGAGCCGGTCACGGTCAAAGGTGCAGGTGTTGCCGCAGGCGCAGCGATGGTCATAGAACGGTGATGCTCATGGAACGACGTGGACTCCCTTTCCGACAACGGTGATTCCAGACTCTGTGACGGTGAATCCGCGTGCCTTGTCGCGCTCCCGGTCATCGCCGATGTGTGCTCCGGGCTCCACCACAACGTCCTTGTCCAGAATAGCCCGGGTGACACTCGCGCCCGGCGAGATGAGACCGCGATCGAACACCACGGAGTCGACCACCTGAGCACCGGATCCGACCCTCGCCCAGGGGCCGAGCACGCTGCGTTCGAGGTGTGCACCGGAAATGACCGAGCCGAGCGACACGATCGAATCGATCGTTGTGCCGATGCTGCCGTTCGCGTCGCGGACGAGCTTCGCCGGCGGAGAGTTCAACTGCTGGCTGAAGATCGGCCACGACCTGTTGTACAGGTTGAACACCGGAAGAGTCGAGATGAGGTCTTGGTGGGCCTCGAAGAACGAGTCGATCGTTCCGACATCCCGCCAGTAGTAGCGGTCACGATCGGTCGAGCCTGGGACGTCGTTGCGGATGAAGTCGTACACGCCGGCCTCTCCGCGCGTGACGAAGTCCGGGATGATGTCACCGCCCATATCGTGATTGGAGTCCGGCTTCAGGCCGTCTCTGTCGACGGCGTCGATCAGCGCTTTGACGTCGAAGACATAGTTACCCATCGATGCGAGCACCTCGTCCGGGGAATCCGGCAGACCGACAGGGTCGCCCGGCTTCTCACGGAAGGCTCCGATCCTGCTCGGATTTGCAGGGTCGACCTCGATCACGCCGAACTGATCGGCAAGCGCGATCGGCTGTCGGATGGCTGCAACCGTCGCGCTGGCCCCCGAGTCGATGTGCGCCTGGATCATCTGGGCGAAGTCCATCCGGTAGACGTGGTCTGCGCCGACGACCACAACGATGTCCGGCTGTTCGTCGCGGATCAGGTTCATGCTCTGCAGGATTGCGTCGGCTGACCCACTGAACCAGCGTTTGCCGAGCCGCTGCTGCGCTGGGACAGACGCGATGTAGGCGCCGAGGAGCCCGTCGAGATGCCAGGTCTGTGAGACGTGCCGGTCCAGACTGTGCGATTTGTACTGCGTCAGCACGACGAGCTGCCGCAAATTCGAGTTGATCAGATTGGACAGCGCGAAGTCGATCAATCGATATTGGCCGCCGAACGGCACAGCTGGTTTTGCCCGGTCCGCGGTCAACGGCATCAGCCGTTTGCCTTCGCCACCCGCTAGGACGATTCCGAAGATCTTCTTGCCTACCATGGCTCCACAGTAGAGGGAGATGTCGCGACTGTACTAGCGTTCAGGCATGCGAGTTGACCTTCTGACGCGTGAATACCCGCCGGCCGTGTACGGCGGCGCCGGTGTGCACGTCGCTGAACTAGTGCGTGCCCTCCGCGCGGACGTCAACGTTCAGGTGCGCTGCTTCGGCGATCCGCGCGACGAAGCGGGAACCACGGCATACGAAATCCCCGCAGAGCTCGCTGACGCGAACGGTGCTCTGACCACGCTCGGCGTGGATCTGCAGATGGCCCAGGATGTCGTCGGTGCAGATCTCGTGCACTCTCACACCTGGTACGCGAACTCGGGCGGCCGGCTCGCACAACTGCTGCACGGCATCCCGCACGTCGTCACTGCGCACAGTCTCGAACCGCTCCGTCCGTGGAAGGCCGAACAACTCGGCGGCGGCTACCGTGTCTCCAGTTGGATGGAGAAGACGGCGTTCGAATCAGCGGATGCCGTCATCGCCGTCAGCGAGGGCATGCGCCGGGATATTCTGCGCTGCTATCCGACCATCGAAGAGTCACGCACCCACGTGATCTACAACGGCATCGACCTTCAGCGCTGGCACCGCGTCGACGAGCCAGACCTGGCGCGATCGCTCGGCGTCGACCCGGATCGACCCGCCGTCATCTTCGTCGGCCGGATCACGCGGCAGAAGGGCCTGCCGTACCTCCTGCGTGCCGCCCGACTGTTGCCGCCGGACGTGCAGCTGGTGTTGTGTGCCGGCGCCCCGGATACTGAGTCGATCATGGCCGAAGTGGCGGCGGGCGTCGAAGTTCTGCAAAGCGAGCGCAGCGGAGTGGTGTGGATTGACCGACTGTTGAGTCAATCGGAATTGGCTGCTGTGCTCAGCGCGTCGACCGTCTTCGTCTGCCCCTCCGTCTATGAACCGCTCGGCATCGTGAATCTGGAGGCGATGGCCTGCGGGTTGCCTGTCGTCGGAACAGCGACCGGCGGCATCCCCGAGGTGGTCGACGACGGTGTGACCGGTCGGCTCGTGCCGATTCAGCAGGCGGATGACGGCACAGGCACGCCCACGGATCCGGACCGTTTCGTCGCAGACCTCGCGGCCGCGCTGACCGACGTCGTCAGCGATCGAACCGCCGCCGGCCTGATGGGCCGCGCCGGTCGAGACAGGGCAGAGCGCGTGTTTTCGTGGGCGAGCATCGCCGACCAGACCCGTGCTGTTTACGCATCGCTGATCTCTTAGCGGGCCCTACTAGGCTAAGAGCCATGTCCAGCCGTGTACTGCAGCTCACCTCCGTTTCGATCGTCCGTGACGGCAACACGATCCTCGACTCCGTGGACTGGGCAGTGGACTCGGATCAGCGCTGGGTGATCCTCGGACCCAACGGTGCAGGCAAGACCACCCTGCTGCAGTTGGCAGCCGCCGCCATTCACCCGACGACAGGGTTGTCCGAGGTGCTCGAGGAGGAGATCGGCGCAGTCGACCTGTTCGAGTTGCGGCCGAGAATCGGTTTCGCGTCGAGTGCACTGGCTCGCCGCATCCCCGCTGGCGAGACCGTGCTCAACGTGGTGTTGACCGCCGCATACTCGGTCACCGGCCGGTGGAATGAGGAGTACGAAGACATCGACATTCGTCGCGCTCGACGCGTGCTGGCGGAGTGGAAGCTCGACCATCTGGCCGACCGACGGTTCGGGGCACTCAGCGACGGTGAACAGAAGCGGGTGCAGATCGCCCGGGCGGTGATGACCGATCCGGAGATCCTTCTGCTCGACGAACCGGCGGCGAGCCTGGATCTGGGCGCGCGAGAAGAACTTGTGCAACTGCTGGGCGGCTACGCGAGCGACCCGGGCTCGCCCGCGATCGTGTTGGTCACCCATCACGTCGAGGAAATCCCCCTCGGCTTCACGCACGTCATGCTGCTCGCCGACGGCGGGATCGTGGCGGCAGGCCCGATCGGTGAAACGCTCACCTCCGAAAACCTGACCGAGGCGTTCGGGCTTCCGATCACGTTGACGGAATCGGACGCCCGTTTCTCCGCACGCGCTGTGCAATAGCGGCGTTCGTCTTCTGCTAAACTCGATAGTCGGCCATGCGGCCGTATTGCTTTCCCGCTCGAGCACGGTGCTCCGCCGGAGAAGATCCCCATCAAATTTGCAAGGAACTCCTGATGAAGACTGACATTCACCCCGCGTACGCCCCGGTGGTTTTCCGTGACCTCGCGTCCGGTGCCACGTTCCTGACCCGTTCAACGGTGACCAGTGACAAGACGATCGAGTGGGAAGACGGCACCACGTACCCCGTGATCGACGTTGAGATCTCGAGCGCATCGCACCCGTTCTACACCGGCAAGCAGCGCATCATGGACTCCGCAGGACGTGTCGAGAAGTTTAACCAGCGGTTCAAGAACTTCGGCAAGTAAAAGCCACAGCCGTGCACGACGGAGGGCGATCAGCATCGGCTGATCGCCCTCTTTCGCGCCATCCTCAGCGAACGGGCCAGGCACCGGACGTCGTGAAGGACGGATCTTTCACTCGCCGCATGTATTCCTGAAAATCAGCCGCCTGTTCCTGACTCCAGCGCACCTGCCGCTGGTGCAGCTCTGCTGCATCCAGGTCGAGTTCGGCGGAATGAGCCCGCGCGATGGCCTGAGCCACGCGGCCGGCGGCGACGGCATCCGCCCCCGCGTCATGGGCATCAGCCAGTTCTACTCCGTAGAACTGCGCCGTCACTTCGAGCGTGCGCTTGCCCTTGCGGTACTTGTCGAGTGCTTTGTCGATCACGAGCGGGTCGACGATCGGTGCCGGTGCGCTCAACGGGTCCAGACCGTAACGTTCAGCCTCGCGCTCCAGCACGGTGAAGTCGTACGGTGCGTTATATGCCACGACCGGAATACCTCGGTTCAGAATGGTTCGTAACGCCACCATGATCTCCTCGACGGCCTCCGAAGGGTCACGGCCTTCCGCCTGCGCGCGTTCAGTGCTGACACCGTGCACGGCGCTGGCCTGCGCGGGGATCGCAACGCCGGGATTGACAATCCAGTCGATGCCCTCGATCACCGCTCCTGTGTCGTCGATGAGGCCGACATTCGCGGTCACGATGCGCGCGGTGTCGACATCCACTCCGGTCGTTTCAAGGTCGAATACACCCAGTTCGTTGTGCCATGTGCTCATGCCGGTAAGCCTAGGGGGCACCACCGTCATCGGGCGATGTGCAGCCAGTAGAAGCTTTGCGTACCGAGCGTCAGGCTGAACCGGCCGTCCTCGGCCACGGTCGGGAATTGCCCGCCGCCGAACATGTCGTACAGCGTAGCGCCGGCGAACTCGGGCGCACCCAGATTCACCGATACAGGATTGTGAGCAAAACTGAACACGCACAGAATATTCTCGGGCTGATCGCCGAATTGGCTGCCGCTACCGGCGTACGAGCGCACGAAGGCGAGCACGGAATCATGGTCGGACTCGAGCACCCGAATGTCGCCCAGTCCGAAGACCGGGTGCCCTTTGCGCACGTAGATCACATTGCGAATCCAGTGCAGCAGTGAGCGCGACTGCGCAAGTTGCGCCTCAACGTTCGTCTGCGAGTAGTGATACACGAGAGACTGGACGATCGGGAGGAAGAGCTTGCCCGGGTCAGCGGCCGAGAAACCCGCGTTGCGGTCCGGGGTCCACTGCATCGGGGTTCTGGACGAATCGCGATCGGGCAGCCAGATGTTGTCGCCCATGCCGATCTCGTCGCCGTAATACAAGAACGGGCTGCCCGGAAGCGAAAAGAGCAGCGCGTGAACGAGTTCCAGCTCCGCACGGGAGTTGTCGAGCAGGGGCGCCAAGCGGCGACGGATGCCGATATTCGCGCGCATCCGCGGATCGTACGCGTACCATCCGTACATCGCCTGCCGGTACTCCTCGCTGACCATTTCGAGCGTCAGCTCGTCGTGGTTGCGCAAGAAGATCCCCCAACCGGCACCGTCGGGGATGTCCGTCGTCTCCGAGAGCACTCGCACGAGTTCTGCGGCGTTCTGCGAACGCAACGAATAGAAGATGCGCGGCATGACGGGAAAGTCGAAGGCCATGTGGCATTCAGGCTCCTCTTCTGTGCCGAAGAACGCGGCGACCTCGCGCGGCCACTGATTCGCCTCGGCGATCATGATCCGGCCCGGATACTCGCGGTCGACCATCGTTCGCAGCGCCTTGATGAACTCGTGCGTCGGCGGTTCGCCCTCACCGTTGCCGTCATCGGTCTCGTACAGGTACGGAATCGCGTCCAACCGGAATCCGTCGACGCCGAGATCGAGCCAGAAGCGCACAACCTCGTACACGGCGTCGTGCACGGCCGGATTCTCGAAATTGAGGTCTGGCTGATGTGAGAAGAATCGGTGGAAGAAGAACTGGCGGCGTTCTGAATCGAATGCCCAGTTCGAATCCTCCGTGTCCGTGAAGATGATCCGAATGTCCGGCCATTTGTCGTCGGTCTCATTCCACACGTAGAAATCGCCGTATGGCCCGTCCGGGTGTTCGCGAGACTGTCGGAACCATTCGTGCTGATCGCTGGTGTGGTTCAGCGGCAGATCGATGATGATGCGCATGTTTCGTTCGTGCGCCTTCGTCACCAGGTCTTTGAACTCGTCGAGAGTGCCGAACTCGGGCAGGATGGACCTGAAATCGGAAACGTCGTATCCGCCGTCGCGCAGCGGAGACGAGAAGAACGGCGGCAACCACAAAGCGTCGATTCCGAGCCATTGCAGATAGTCCAATTTGGACGCCAATCCCTGCAGGTCTCCGGCGCCGTCGCCGTTGCTGTCGACGAACGATCGCACCATCACCTCGTAGAACACGGCCCGGCGATACCAGTGCGGATCCAGCGTCAGCCCTGGGAGCTGGATAGGCGCGGTGAAACTCACAATATTCCTTTCGATCGAATCGATACGACATGCCCTGATGCAAGCGATTACATTCGTACGAGTTTAGGTCCTATTCTTTCGCTGCATACACTTGAGCGTGATGATCGTGCCTTCACCATACGCAGAGCAGCTCGACGGCATCCCGGTGCGCGAGCGATCGCTGGCCGTTCGTGGTCGCATAACGCGCTACTGGGAGTACGGCGATCCGGCCGCGCAAACGGCCGTCGTCGTCGTCCACGGATTCCGCGGCGACCATCACGGGCTCGAGCCGATCGTCGCGCAGCTTCCGACGCTCCGGTTGATCTGCCCCGACCTACCGGGATTCGGCGCGTCCGAATCGTTGACCGCGACACATGACATCAACGGCTACGCCGCCTGGCTGCGCGCATTCGTCTCCGAGCTCCACATCACGGGCCGGCTCGTCGTTCTCGGGCACTCGTTCGGCTCGATCGTGGTTGCCGCAACCCTGGCGGATCATGCGGCGGCCGATGCACTTACCCCGCAGGACATCGTTCTGATCAATCCCATCGCAGCGCCGGCGCTGTCGGGGCCGCGCGGCATTCTGACGCGACTCGCCGTGTTCTACTACTGGCTGGCCTCCATGCTCCCCGGGCGGCTCGGTTTCGCGCTGTTGCGCAATCGGGTGATCGTGCGCGTGATGAGCATCACGATGGCCAAGTCGAAGGAACCCGCACTGCGGCGGTGGATCCACAATCAGCACGACCGCTACTTCAGCGCCTTCTCGGACCGGAGGGTCGTGCTCGAGGCCTTCACGGCATCCGTCAGCAACGACGTCAGCGAATTCGCCGCACAGCTCCCAGAACGCACCCTGTTGATCGCCGCCGACAAGGACGACATCACCCCGATCGCAGCCCAACGCAAGCTGGCCGCTCTGTTCCCAGATGCGACGCTGCAGATCATCGGCGGGGTCGGCCACTTGGTGCATTACGAGGCGCCCGTGCGGGCCGCTGCGCTGATCACGGCCTTCCTAGCCGCAGAGGAACCCGCATGAAGGCAGCAACATGAAGATCGTGTTCGACTGCCGGTACACCCGGATCGGCCGACACGACGGTATCAGCCGGTACACCGCCGGGATCGTGACCGAGTTGGCGAAGCTTCACCCTGTGACGATGCTGATCAGCGATCATCGACAGCTGGCACTGCTGCCGAATCTGCCGTGGGAGCTCGTCAGCGCCCCAACCAGCGTCCGGGAGCCTTTCGTCGCTCGCCAGGTCAACCGGTTGCATCCGGACGTCGTGTTCACGCCAATGCAGACCATGGGGTCTGCCGGGCGCCGCTACAAGCTCGTGCTGACCGTGCACGACCTGATCTACTACCGCAATCGCACCCCGCCACGCGACCTCGCGTGGCCGATCCGGTTGCTCTGGCGCCTCTATCATCTGGCATGGTGGCCGCAGCGTCTGCTGCTGAACCGTGCGGATGCTGTCGTGACCGTCTCGCAGACCACGGGCGCGTTGATTCGAGATCACAACTTGACGAGGCGTCCCGTGCACGTGGTCCGCAATGCGGCCGACGCACCGACCGCTGCTCTGGCCGAGCATGCCGTGGACCGCACCGCGCCGAAGTCTCGCTCGCTGGTCTACATGGGTTCGTTCATGCCGTACAAGAACGTGGAAACGCTCGTCCGTGCGGTCGCGCTGCTTCCCGGATACCGGCTGCACCTGATGAGTCGAGCGACGGATGCGGAGCAAGCACGACTGCAGGGGATCGCGCCTGGAGCTAACCTCAACTTCCACAATGGCGCCAGCGATGCGGAGTACCAGGAGCAGCTCGCCGCGGCGCGAGCGTTGGTGACGGCGTCGCTGGATGAAGGATTCGGCATCCCGCTCGTCGAAGCGATGGCGCTGGGGACCCCGGTGGTCGTCAGCGACATCCCGATCTTCCGGGAGATCGGGGGAGACGCCGCCCTGTTCTTCGACCCGCGGAGCGCAGAAGGACTTGCACGCACCATCCGTTCGCTCGACGATCCGCAGGAATGGGCTCAGCGATCGGCACGGTCGATCCACACAGCGAGCAGGTTCACCTGGGCAGGGTCTGCGGAACATCTGCTCACCGTGCTGACGGCGACCGTCAGTCGTGCGAGCGGGCGTCGTCGGCTCTGAGCCTGCCCCTGGCTGCGTTAGGACACCACCGCCGTGAAGAGGTCGTGATCCTCAGGGCTGAGGTTGAAGTGCTCAACGGTCAGGCGGCCATCCCGATACACGAAGTCATGCACCGACCCGTTCGGAATGACCTCGCCTGGGCCCGGTAGCGCGTGATCGGTGAGGGCTCGAACCAGCGAGGCGATCACGCCACCATGACTGACCACGATGAGATTGCGACCGGGGTTGTTCTCGGCCAACTCTGTCAGTGCGGGAAGCGCACGGGCCACGACCTCGTCGCGTGTCTCCCTTCCCGGTACGGCGACTCCGTCGGGAAATCGGGCGAGGATCTCCTCGCCGGTGAGCCCCTCCGCCTCGCCGTAGCGGCGCTCAGTGACGTCCGCGATCGGTTGCGGTTCAGCGAGATTGCTGGCTTGCGCAATGATCCGTGCAGTGTCCATTGCCCGTGACAGGGGACTCGCGTAGATACCGTCCCACGTGCGCAGCGCTAAGGCAGTAGCCGTCACGTGCGCCTGCGCTCGCCCTGTCGCGTTCAGCGGGATGTCACTTGTGCCCTGGATGCGTCGCGCACGGTTCCAGTCCGTCTGTCCATGCCGTACAAGGGAGAGTCTAGTCACGCTGGTCCTTCCACCGGTGGATTCCCTGCCCTGCACAGTGCGGTACTCCGCGCCGTGTTCTTCGCCGTGCTAGCGCGTGTCGCGCAGCTACGCCGACAGGCGGGCAGCCAGCGCGCTCAGCGTCTGGGATGTTCCTGAATCCAGCTTAACGGTCGCCCTGCTGTCGCCCTTCGTCGCGCCTCTGTTGACGACGATGATCGGCATCCGCTTGCGACGTGCCTGCTCGATCAGCCGGATGCCGGAGTTCACAGCCAGCGACGACCCGGCGACAAGGAGAGCCCCGGAGGCATCGAGCAGCGCACTCGCCTCAGCGAAGCGTTCGGTCGGAATGAATTCGCCGAAGAACACAACGTCGGGCTTGAGTGTTCCGCCGCACACGGTGCAGCCTGGGATCACGAGATCGTCGAATTCGCTCACCTCGGCATCGCCGTCCGGGGCGATCTGCACATCCGTTGCGGAGTCGCCGCGGGCGAGCCAGGGGTTCGCCGCATCGATGCGCGCCGCGATATCTTCGCGAGCGAACACCTGTCCACAGTCCAGGCAGAGCACCCGGTCCATGGTCCCGTGAAGCGGCACGACCCGCCGAGAACCCGCTGCGGTGTGCAGCCCGTCGACGTTCTGCGTGATGATGCCGCGCAAGATTCCTGCCGTTTCCAGGTCAACCAAGGCGCGATGGCCGCGGTTCGGCCGAGCCGTTTTGAACCGCTGCCAGCCAAGGTGGCTACCCGCCCAGTAGCGTTTGCGAGCCCGCTCGCTACGCAGGAATTGGCCGATGGTCATGGGGGTACGCTTCGGTGCGCCCTCGCCGCGATAGTCGGGGATGCCGGAATCCGTGCTGATGCCTGCGCCCGTGAGAGCGACCAGCGGGCGGTCCGCGATGGCGGTGATTACCTCGTCGAGCTGCTCTTCGAGCGCCGGCGGAAGCTCGTCATCGATCAGGATCGTCACGTCATCGGCCTTCATGCTGCATCACTCTCCGCGGCGTGGAAAGCGCCTACGTGTTCGTGAGTGTAAACGTCCCAGTTTTCCGATTTGTTTCCGAAGCCTGGCAGTCTGGCAGCGCAAACCGCCCGGCATACTGTACTGGGCGAAGGGAAGAGCGTGCGCATCATACGGATCGACAGCCTCGACGAGCCAGGCCTGGCGGACTATTCGCGGCTGACGGATGTCGCGCTTCGCCGCGTGAGCGAACCGGCCGGCGGCCTGTACATCGCCGAATCGACGAAGGTCATCACGCGGGCCCTCGCCGCAGGGCATCGCCCGCGCTCCGTGCTCCTTCTGGAACGCTGGCTCGCCGATATTGTGCCGCTCCTCGGCGCCTACGATGACGTGCCTGTCTATGTGGGCGAATCGGCCCTCCTCGAAACCCTCACCGGATTCAACCTGCACCGCGGCGCCCTCGCCGCAATGCACCGGCCAGCGTTGCCGGGCGTTGCCGAAACGATCGAAGGCGCCCGGCGGATCGTCATCATCGAAGACGTGGTGGACCACACAAACGTCGGCGCGATCTTCCGGGCGGTCGCCGGTATCGGGGCGGATGCCGTGCTCGTGACCTCGCGCTGTGCCGACCCGCTCTACCGTCGAAGCGTGCGTGTCAGCATGGGCACCGTGTTGCAGGTGCCCTGGACGCGGCTCCCGGAATGGCGCGAGGCGACCGGCATCCTGCATGATGCAGGCTTCCACATCGCAGCGCTCGCTCTCGCGGACGACGCTGTGTCCCTGGATGTGTTTGCGGCAGCGCCACCGGAAAAGATAGCGCTCGTGCTCGGCACGGAAGGCGACGGCCTCAGTCGGCAGGCGATCACCGCGGCAGACACCGTCATCACCATCCCGATGCTGCACGGCGTGGACTCGCTGAACGTAGCATCCGCAAGCGCAGTCGCGCTCTACGAGCTGCGTGTACGCGCATGACTCAGACTTCGCATCAGCGCAATGAATATCATGTGCACGTGCAGACTCCGCCCGACCGACGCTCGGTCTATCGCCGCCGCCGGATCGTCGTCTTCAGCCTGCTTGGTGTGCTGCTGATCAGTGCGGCGTACAGCCTCGGCGTTCTGCTCGCGCCGCTACCGGCTTCCGCAGCCACGCTGAAGCCCACGCACACGATCGCGTCGCCTGCCGCAAAGCCGGCCTGGCCCGCCGCGGGAAGCGCCGCGATCAGCGCTGTCGGCTATGACGGTCTGCTCGCGCAGAACGGATCGACGGCAAGCGTGCCGATCGCCAGCATGACCAAGACGATCACAGCTCTAGTCGTGCTCGACGCCAAGCCCATAGCCGCAGGATCCGATGGCCCGACCATCACGTTCACGAACGCGGACGTGCAGATCTTCAATCAGGTGATCGCCGAGGGTGGATCGTGGGCACCCGTGGTCGCCGGTGAGCAGTTGACCGAAAAACAAGCGCTCGAGGCCATGCTGCTACCCAGCGCGAACAACTACGCGATCTCCTTGGCCATCTGGTCGCACGGTAGCGTCAGCGGATTTCTCTCCGCGGCGAACACCTGGTTGAAGCAGCACGGCTTCGCCGGCACACACCTGACCGACCCGTCGGGGCTCGACCCCGGAACGGTGAGCACAGCATCCGATCTGGTCGGAATCGGAAAACTCGTTCTCGCCAACCCCGTGTTGTCGTCCATCGTGAAAACCCAGACGGTCACGTTGCCCGGCGCGGGCACCCAGGACAATGGAAACGCGCTGCTCGGCAAAGACGGCATCGACGGAATCAAGACCGGCTTCACCGATCAAGCCGGCCACTGTCTCATGTTCTCAGCGCAGGCTGAGGTCGGCGGCAAAGCCATGACCCTGGTCGGCGTCGTTCTGAATGAGCAGTCGTATGGCGCACTGTGGACCACCGTCCCGCCGCTGCTGGCCAGCGCGAAGGACGGTTTCCACTCGGTGCCGCTCACCGGCGCTGGGAAGACCTTCGGCAGCTACACGACGCCGTGGGGGGCGAAGGCCACCGTCGTGTCGACGGCACCGTCATCGACACTGGTCTGGTCGGACACGCCGATCACTGTCAGCACGACGGCGCGCCCGGTGACCGTTGCCGCAGCTGGGGACACGGTCGGGACCGCAACTTTCACGGTCGGAAAGACAACCGTCACTAAGCCCTTGACCCTCAAACACGCGGTGCCGGCTCCCGGATTCTGGTGGCGTTTCACCCATCCGTTCGTGCTGCTCGGCTGAGGCCGTGCTCATCGGCTAAGTTCGCCGCTGCTCCAGCGGCCCTGCATCCGGCCGCTTCGCGGACGCGTTGTCGCCCGAGGACTGATGACGGATGCGACGCAGCACCCACGGCACGAGAAACTCGCGTGCCCAGGTGAGATCTTCCGCGCGTGCTCCTCGCCAGGTTTGCCGCGGCAGAGGCTCCGGCTTGAGCGCTTGCAAGTCGTTCTGAACGTTCAGTGCAGTCAGCACCATGCGCGCGACCGTGTGATGGCCGAGCGGCGCCAGATGCAATCGATCGGGTGACCACATCCGCGCATCCTGAATCTCGCTGAGCGACCACTGGTCTGCCACGATGCAATCGTGACGCTTCGCGATCGCGCGGATATTCTCGTTGTAAATCGCCACCTTGCCGCGGATGCCGCGGAACACCGGCGAGAACCCCACATCCACGCCCGTGAAGACGACAATGGTCGCGCCGTCGACCGCCAAACGGGACACAGCCGTGTCAAGCTTCGCTGCGATCAGATCCGGGTCTGTTCCGGGACGGATCACGTCATTTCCACCTGCCGAGATCGTGATCAGGTCAGGCCGCAAGCGCAGTGCTGGGTCGAGCTGGTCGTCCACGATCTGCTGGATCAGTTTGCCGCGAACCGCAAGATTCGCGTACGCGAAATCGTCGGTCTTCTGACTGAGCACCTCGGCAACCCGATCCGCCCAGCCGCGATGCCCGCCAGGGCTGCCCGGCTCCGGATCGCCGATGCCTTCCGTGAACGAATCTCCGAGTGCGACATAACGGGACCATGGATGCTCTGCGGTCATTGTTCTATTCTGCACGGGCGTTAGCGCCGGCGCGGCGCGGCTGTCGGCGCGCGCCGGTAATGTGGTTCCAAGTGAGTACCGCAGCATCCGTTCCCGACGAGTCGTTCGGCCTACCCGATTCCGGCGATCGGAACCCGATGAGCGGTGCGACAACCGCCACGCCCGTCGTCGGCTCCTTCGCCGCTGAGCACCTGTCTCCGTCGTTCCCGGAGCGCGCAGCCTGGGGCACAGCGAGCAAGCTGCGCGCCTGGCAGGCCGAAGCACTCGACGCATACTTCCTGCATGAGCCACGGGACTTTCTCGCGGCCGCGACACCCGGGGCGGGTAAGACGACCTTCGCGTTGCGCTTGGCGCGGGAGCTGATCGCGCGCCGTGTGGTCGAGCGGGTCATCGTCGTCGCACCGACTGAGCACCTCAAGCGGCAGTGGGCGGATGCTGCCGAGCGTGTCGGCATCCGCTTGGATCCGACCTTCAAGAACAGTGACAAACGCTATGGTCGCCACTTCAAAGGCATCGCCATCACCTATGCCCAGGTGGCGACCCGAGCGAGCCTGCATCGCGAACTCACCGAGACCTTTCGCACTCTGGTAATCCTCGACGAGGTGCATCACGGGGGAGACGCGCTCAGCTGGGGCGACGCCATCCGGGACGCGTTCGAGCCGGCGACGCGGCGCCTGTCGCTGACGGGCACACCGTTCCGCACCGACACCGCGCCGATCCCGTTCGTGGCGTATCTGCAAGACGAGCAGGGCATCCGCACGTCGCAGACCGACTACAGCTACGGCTACGGCCGTGCCCTGAGCGACGGTGTGGTGCGACCGGTGATCTTCATGGTCTACGCCGGCCACATGCGCTGGCGCACCAAGGCCGGTGACGAGATGGAGGCCCGGCTCGGCGAGGGCAACACGAAGGACATCACTGCTCAAGCCTGGCGCACGGCTCTCGATCCGAAGGGCGAGTGGATCCCGGCCGTGCTGCAGGCAGCGAACCGGCGCCTCAGCGAGGTGCGTCAGTCGATTCCGGATGCCGGCGGCCTCGTCATCGCCACCGACCACTATGCGGCACGCGCCTACGCAGACATCCTGCAGGAGATCAGCGGGGAGACCGTCACCGTCGTGCTCTCCGACGAGAAAGAGGCCAGCGACCGGATCGAATCGTTCGCGCACGGCACGAGCAAGTGGATGGTGGCGGTGCGGATGGTCTCGGAGGGCGTAGACGTGCCCCGCCTGGCCGTCGGCGTGTACGCGACGAGCGCGTCGACGCCACTGTACTTTGCCCAGGCGATTGGTCGCTTCGTGCGGGCGCGCAGGCGCGGCGAGACGGCATCCGTGTTTCTGCCGAACGTGCCGAGTCTGATGGCGCTGGCCGCCCAACTCGAGTTGGAACGCGATCACGCGCTCGATCGGGTGACAGCTGAGCAGGATGCCCTGTACAACCCGGAAGACGCGATGATGGCCGAGGCCAACAGCGACGAACGGGCGGCCGAGTTTCTGGAATCTGAGGCGCTGCAGTCCGAGTTCACGTTCGAGGCACTCGGTTCGCACGCGAACTTCGACCGGGTGCTCTTCGACGGCAATGAGTTCGGCGGGTATGCGGAGCCGGGCAGCGACGAAGAACTCGACTTCATCGGCATCCCGGGCATTCTGGAGCCAGAGCAGGTGCACGAGCTGTTGCAGCAGCGCCAGGCCCGCCAGTCGCGGCGTGCCGCATCGAGACCACAGGGGAGTGCGCCGGAGGGAGCCGCGCATCCGCCCGCGCCGCTCTACCGCACGCTCAAAGAACAGCGCAGCCTGCTCAACAGCCTGGTCGGGCTGTACGCCAAGAACTCGGGGGAGCCGCACGGACTCGTCCATGCCGAGTTGCGTCGCGTCTGCGGTGGCCCGGCCGTCGCACAGGCAAGCGTGACGCAGTTGCAGTCGCGCATCGACCTGCTGCGCAAGCGCATGGGACAGCACTAGAGGGCCAGCGGCGGTGCGGAACCAGTGCGTGCCTGTTGCCCCTCAGCGGCTCGCGGGCACGCCCGCCGCAACCAATGCCGCCATCAGGTCGGCCGTGAGGTCATCGACGTGCTCGAGACCGATCGAAAGCCGCACGACTCCCGGATGCGGCTTCGCACTCGTCGCGACAGGGCGGTGTGTCAACGAAGCCGGATGCTGCACCAGCGAATCCACGCCGCCGAGCGAAACAGCGTGGCCGATCAGCGAACACGCCTCGGTGAAGCGCACTGCAGCATCGTACCCGCCGGCAAGTTCGATCGAGATCAAAGACCCCGCGCCCTCAGCCTGCCGGCCGATCAGGCCAAGCGGATCCTGCCCGGGCAGACCCGGGTACATCACCCGATCGATCGCGGGGTGGCCCAGGAGTCGGCGGGCCAGCTCGCCGGCCGTCTCCTGCTGGGCGCGCACGCGGATCGGCAACGTCCGCAATCCACGGTGTAGCAGATAGGCCGCGAACGGATGCAGCAGCCCGCCGGTCAGCGCTCGAACGTGACGCAGCCGGGTCGCCCACTCATCGGTTGTTGCGACGACGCCGCCCATCACGTCACCGTGGCCGCCGAGGTACTTCGTCGCGCTGTGCAGCACAAGCGTCGCGCCGTGCTCGACCGGCTGTTGCAGCACGGGGGAGGCGAACGTATTGTCCACGAGCACGGGAACAGTGCCGGCGTCCGCCACGGCGGCTGCGATGTCGACGAGTTCGAGCGTCGGGTTCGCCGGAGTCTCGATGATGACCAACCCGGTGTCCGGTCGGATGGCCTGCGCGATCCCGTCGAGGGCGCCGTCAACCGTCGCCCAGGTGACGGTCGTACCGAGCAGGCCGTTGTCGAGCACATGATCGGTGCCGCCGTAAAGCGGGCGCACGGCGACGACATGCGGCGTACCGGCGGTCACGAGAGAGATCAGGCACGCGCTCAGCGCGGCCATTCCGCTGGAAAACGCGACAGCGGCATCCGTTCCCTCGAGATCGGCGAGTGCGTCTTCGAAGCGGGCAACGCCTGGCTGCCACAATCGCTGGTACACGGCGGAATCACCGGCATGCAGTGTGCCGCCCGCCGCCAGGTTCTCATACGAGTCGCCGCCTGCCTCGATGCTCGGCAGCGGGTTGGTCGTGGAAAGGTCGATGACAGGAACGTGAGAACCGGCCTCGCGCAAGCCGTCCATGCCGGCGTGAACCGCGCGTGTTTCGAAATGGACTCGCTGCGGCTCGAGAGGCTCCGAGCTGGTTTCGAGTGGTCTGAAGTGTACGGAGGACGTCGATGTCATGCCCCGAGGCAAGCAGTTTCTTCTGTGAATCGCAAGTTGCTTGCAAGGATCCATGCCTGAACGGCATTCAGCGCAATTTCCTGCGATCATGAACGTCGTGGACACCACCGAATCGAAGAATGTAGATCTGGACAAAATCGACCGCGCATTGATTCGCGCGCTGTCACAGAATGCCCGCGCATCCGGTTCGGTGCTGGCAGGCGCGATCGGGGTAGCGGAGTCGACCGTGTCCATGCGGCTGCGTCGCCTGCAGGAGCGCGGTGTGCTGCGCGGATACCGGATCGATGTCGACCTGACAGCGCTCGGTGCATCGCTGCAGGCGCTCATCGCCGTGCGCCTGGTGAAACACTCACGCGACCAGGTGATCGCTTTCCGCGATGCCGCGCCGAGCTGGCCGGGCGTGCTGTCGCTGTTCCACACCGGCGGGGCGGATGACTATCTGCTCCACGTCGCTGCACACGACGCGAGCGAGTTACGCGACTTCGTGCTCGATTATCTGACCGGGCATCCCGCCGTCGCACACACAGAGACGACCCTGATCTTCGAGCATGCAATCGGTGACGGCTGGCAGCATCTGCTCGATGGTCGTTAGCACGGCTTTTAGCACAGCCTCAGCTTGCTGGCGAACGCGCAATCGGCGGTGTTTGATAGAGGCATGACCAAGTCGATTGACCACGACGCCCCCATTGGAGCCCACCCGGATGAGCCGCACCGCGAAGGCATCGCACAGCGCCTGAATTGGCTGCGCGCCGGTGTTCTCGGGGCGAATGACGGCATCGTCTCTGTTGCCGCGATCGTCGTCGGCGTAGCTGGTGCAACAAACAATACGGCCGCCATCCTGACCGCCGGTGTCGCCGGCCTGGTCGGCGGCGCCGTCTCGATGGCGCTCGGCGAGTACGTATCGGTCAGCAGCCAGCGAGACAGCGAGCGCGCCCTCATCGAAAAAGAAAGACTCGAGCTCACCGAGGAGCCGGAAGAAGAGTTTGCGGAGCTCGTCGGTCTCTACCGCGAGAAAGGCCTCACTGAGGAAACTGCCACGCAGGTGGCCCGAGAACTCACCGATCACGACGCTCTGGCGGCGCACCTGTCCATCGAGTTGAACATCGACCAAAACGATGTTGCCAGCCCCTGGCATGCGGCGTTCGCCTCCGCGATCGCGTTCACGATCGGTGCGATCCTGCCCATGCTGGCGATCCTTTTGCCGCCCGACGGATGGCGCGTGCCCGTCACGTTCGTGGTCGTTCTGGTGGCCCTCGCCGCCACCGGCAACATCGCAGCCTACATAGGCGGGAGTTCACGCGGCCGGGCCATGGCCCGCGTCGTGATCGGCGGAGCGCTCGCACTGATCGCCACCTTCACGATAGGTGCACTGTTGGGCACGGCGGGGGTCGTCTAGCGCCTCGCAGGCACCGACCTGGCAACGATTGGCCCCGCACGCGTCGGATCGCGATCTCCTCGCGCTGCGCGAAGGTCAAACTTCGACCCTTGAAATCCCGGCTACGACGAGGCCTCACCCCACCGGAATCCACCCAAACCCGTCGACCCGTTCGCCGACTCGTGTCAATCAGCTCGACGGCTTCAGAGATGAAACCCCCGGCCTGCATCGGCTGCCAAAACACCTGCATCAAGTCCGGCCGGATGAAGATTGAATACCCCACCACGACAACACCCTTCTAATATGTGCTGCAATCACCGCAAGAACCCAAGGAACCCCAACGAGGCGTGGCAAGAATCGTGGGAGCACCCTCCGTCAGCCGAACCTTGGGTTCTTGCGGGATGCACCCTTGGGCAACGCTGAGCGGAGTTGTGGTGCACATTATGGATATCCCGGCTGCCTCGTCAGAGCCCTTGGTACGACTGTCCGTGGGGACCCGTGCGCGCGACAGCTACTCCGTCTTTTGCCAGGACGGTGCGTCCGGCAGTGGGATCTTGTAGCTGCGCGTCGATTGCGGGCAGCACGGTCACGCCTTCGTTGCTGATCCACGTGACATCCAGTGACGTCACTAAATCGACAAACTGCTGCCGCTGTTCCGATGAGAGATATACCAAAACGGCGCTGTGGAACACGACGACAGTTGCGCCGTTCGGAGCTTGATCGACGAGCCCAGGCAGCATCTCAAGAAGGTCTCCTCGAACAAGGAAAGGCGGATCGGCAATGATCATCGCCGCCGCGGCACGAATGCGTTTTCGGCGTGCTTCGTGTTCTGGCCACACCAGCATCTCTAGCCAGACCAGGTCATCGCGGTTGCGAACGTCGATTGGATTGAGATCGATGCCGGCGCGCCACACGACTTCCGGGAGCCGAACGGGAGTATTGGCGTCCGTGATTGTGCAGGGAAGTTCAACCGTGCTTGGCCCATCGACGGGGTTCAGCATCGCTACGCCTGTTGGGGTCGCGTATCGATAGCTGTACCGATCCGGATAAAGACAAAGGCCGGCGGACGCACCGACTTCGATCAGCGCTACGGGGCCATCGATCTGACTCAGAAGCGGCAATAACACCGCGCACCGCGCCGCCTCATTTGTCTGTGTCGAGTGGGTCAATGCGATCGCCTCAACTGCTGCCCACTGTGCGATGAGCCAGGGCCTGAACCGGGCATACGACGCCAGCGGTGCCCCTGCCGCCCGTGCGGAAGCGAACACAAGATTGGGTTGCCGCTTCCATTCCGGAAGTGCCAGTATCAGGCCACAAATGTCAGGATCGCGGGCAATCGCAGAAGACCATTCCTCATAGAGAGGAGAACTATCCCGCGCCTCTAACTCGGACCACCGCTGATATGCCTCGGAAATGACTGTCACGGAATCACCATAACGAACCGTGGACATCTCGAACGCGAAGCCCTCCGGGCAGACGGCGCCTGCCCGACGCCCACAATCGGAACCGCAAGCGAACGCTCAACGCTCCGTTTCGACCTTTCCTTGCACGAGACTGTGAGCATGGATGCCAAACAGCCCTTCATCCCGTTCATTTCCGAGTCCTGATCCAGGAACCCGAGGTGCCCGGCACGCCAGGCCTCCCAGTCGGACTCGGCCCAGGCGGTCATGGATGTTCCTCGCCAAGCGAGGGTTCCCTCCGTCGCGGGCACGAAGCCGGCGCAGGCGCGCAGCACGGAGGTTTTCCCGACGCCGCTGCGGCCGGCCAGGCAGAGCGCGGTGCCGTCGGCGACCGTGAACGAGACGTCGGCAAAAATCGTCTGCCGATCGGTACTGCGGCGCAGCGCGAAGGTGAGGCCCAGTCCGTCGGCCTGCAGTGCAGAGGCGGAGTGTTGGAGGGCGTGGTCGGATGTCGGGTCGGGTGTCAGTACGGGTTCAGGTGTCATGGCTGTCTCGTGGCATTTCGGATGTGAGCGGTGATGGTTGGGATGAGCGGGATCGCCAGACACAGTGCGGCCTCGACGAGGAAGGCAGGGCTGATCGTGGGTTCCGGTACGGCGCCGGCGAGGAACAGCAGGGCGAACATCCCCGCGGTGGCCAGGATGCCGAGGACGGCGAGGACCGTTGATTCTGCGATGGCAAGGGCTCGGACCCGGCCGGTGCGCCATCCGCCGTCCCGGGTCAGGGTGCGTGTGCGGGCGCGGGTGGCTTCTCGTCGAGCCGCGATCACCCCGATCAGCAGCACCCCTGCGGAGGCCGCTGCCAGCACGAGCGAGGAGACCAGCGTGGGCAACTGCGCATTCGTCAGCAGCGTGCCGAGCTGAGTGGTGGAGGTGCTGGTGACCACGATCTGCACAGCAGTAAGACCGACGAACAGCAGGCAGGCGATCGCTCCGGCCAGCACACCGATGGCGGCGGACCCCGGCCAGTTGCGAACGATCAGCAACGCGGTCACACGGGACCAGCCGTGCGCGCGAGCCCGGCCACGTGCGACGCGGGTGGTGGAGCGGGTGAGCGTGAACGCCCAGGTGGCCACCGCGGCGGAGATGGCAACGACCGCGACCGCGATGCCGCTGCGCGCCGCCGCCTGCCAGGTGGGCGTGAGCAAGACACCGACCGCCGCACCGGCGAGCACGACCAGACTCGTGGGCAGCGCCTGCGAGAAGAACCATCGCCGGCGTCGGCGTCGACTGTAACCGTTTCGGCGCAGCACCCGGTCGGCGGCCCGGTTGCGCGGCGCGCCGATCAGCCAGAGCACCGGCACGCCACGATCCCGACCGCGACGGTCACGTTCGCGGTCGTCGTGCCCAGCCCCTGCAGGGCGGAAACCGCGCTTTGAGCAACCCCGAGACTAGTCATCGAGGTCGACACCCAACCCAGATCACCGGTCTGCTGCGGCCGGTCGATGGTGTTGCCAAAGACGTAGTCCGGGACGTGGATGCTGACCTTGCCCGGGGAGGAGCCGGCGACGACGTAGGTGTGCAGTCCTAGTTTCTGCAACTCGGATGCGACGTGCTCGATCCGCGTGATGGCCGCCGGCCCGTAGTCTCCGACATTGCTGACGCGCACCCGCACCGCGGTGAACGGGTCCGTGACGCCCAGCGCCTGCGCGCCGGCCAGGGTCGTGATGCCGGTCACCTTCGGGGATGCCACACCCAGGCCGGTGAGGGATGGCAGCAGCTTCGCGCCTACGGTTGCCTTCGCCCCCGGCGCAGGATCGGTCACCGTCACCGCCGGGCTGGTATACGCGCCGGGCGGGGACGCGGGGTTGCTGATACCGAAGTCGGTGTTCGTGAAGGAGCCTACCCGCAACGGTGCGCCACCCCCGGTACCACCGGCGACACCCAAGTTCAACGACGACGGCTGGGACGACCGGTACGTCTGCGTCCACCCCGGTTAGGTCGAAACGCACTGAGACCGCGGGGAGCAGGGAACCCCGCTATCGACCGGTCCCCGTGATGTGAGCCGGAACGCGGGAGCGGTCTGATCGACGGTGGGAGGCGCGGACGTGGACAGCACGAGCCCGCCCGCCCCGGTCTCCTGGTAGGGCGCTGCCGGGCCAAGGGCGTAAGCGGCGGCACTCTGCGCGTTCCAGGTCGTGCCGGGCCACGCCGCGTGGATCGACGCACCCGTGAACGGTTGGAGCTGGCTCGCGGCATCCACCGAGACCGTGCCAATTGGGGTCTCCGGCGCCCGCCACGCACGCAGGAGATTGGTGAGCCCGGGGCCGGTGGGTGCCTTCGCCATGTCCAGACTGGTCAGTCTCGCCGTCACGGTCAGCGGTGCGGGCACGAAGTCGCTGGCCTCCAGCATCGGAGCCAACGCCGCCTGCTTGCCGAACGAGCCGGTCAGCGACGAGGAAACACCCGATTGCGGCGCCATCGCCTGCACGGCACTCGCGTCATCGGTCGTCGGAGTATGACCCAACTTCTGCGACGCCTGGTGTAATACCTGGTCTGCGGTGGCCAGGTTTTGCAGAGGCTGTTTCGCGGTGCCGCCCAGCAGCTTCGCCTCCGCAGCCGGATCCACTGCCACGATGGACTGCGGGACCTGCGGTGCGATGCCGCAACTGATGTACACGTAATCACCGGACGCGAATCCTGCACCGTTCGCATAGGATGCAACGGAAATGCTCGGCGAGCCCTCCGGGACCACGGCGTTGAAACGCACCGCAGTGTGCCCATCCCACCCGGACGCGTCGAACAGGAAATTGACCGGAAAACTGGGTCTCATCCCGCGCGGGCCGAGGCCGTCATTCGTCGTCTCCGACAGGTACACCCGCAATGCGAGATAGGGATCCGCACGCAACACCGACGCAGGAATCTGCAACACCACCTGCTGCGGCCATCCCGCCGCACGACCCAGCAACCCGATCGGCGCGGTCCAGTCCACACGGGGCAACCGGGAGACCTCCTGCACAGTTGCGTTCGGAATGGACGTACCGGATACCAGGGCGTACGAGCGGTCCAGCAGCGTGGCACCGCTCGCATCGGTTGTTGTCACACCGGAGCTGTCGGCAAACGCTAAAATGTCATACGATCCACGCCAATTCGCGTTGACCGCCGACTGAACGGCAGCAACACCAAAATTCAACAGCCCCGGCGCGATCACAAGCACAGCGCCAAGCAACACCGCCACCATCACCTCAGACGGACGCCGCCACCAACGCAACCACCCAGACGGAACGCCGCGCCCAACTCTCATCACGTGTCTTTCCGGCCGAATCTTGGTAGTTGGAGCTTATGCATGCATGGCGCCCCCGGCAAGTAGATGGAGTACTCGTCCTGAGGCGCCGCAACGAATGGGCGGCGCAAGACACGACTGGAGCACACTCACTGGAAGTCACGGCTGCGCGTGCGTGCGGCCAGCGGCAGCAGCTCGAACCGGTCGGCGACCAGGCTGATCACCCCCTCAGGGGAGCGCTCCAGGATGCCGCGAATCACCATCGCGGGCGCCTCACGAGCGACGCGGCGATAACGGTTCCACACGCCGACGCTGGAGATCACATTGAGCATGCCGGTTTCGTCTTCGAGATTGAGGAAGGTGATCCCGCCCGCCGTCGACGGCCGCTGCCGATGGGTGACCACCCCGGCGACTTCGATGCGACGACCCGGCTCTGCCGTCGCCAGTTGCTCGGTGCTCAGCACGCCGCGCGCCTGCAACGGTTCACGCAGGTGACGGATCGGGTGATCGCCCGGCGAGATTCCCGTCGCCCACAGGTCGTAGTTGGTCTGTTCCGCCGCGGTCAGCACGGGCAGCAACGGCGGTTGCACGCTGAGTGAGACTCCCGGCAGATAGTCACAACGCTCCTGGGATGCGGGGCCGGCATTCCACAGTGCCTCCCGACGGCTCAGTCCCAGCGTTTCAAAGGCCCCGGCCGCAGCGAGCGCTTCCAGCTGCGGCGCGCTCAGCCCGATCCGGCGCGCGAGCTCAGCCATATCCGTGTAGTCTCCACCGGTCTCCCGTTCCGCGACGATGCGTTCTGCCAGCTTTTCGCCGATCGAGCTCACCGCGGCCAGTCCGAGCCGCACAGCATAGTTGCCGTCCCGTCGATGCGCGGCGGATGCGTCCGGTGCGGCCCGATCGAACGTCGCCGACACGGGCGCCTGCTCTCGATCCAGGCAGCCCACCTGGCCGGTCGCGGCGGGTGCTGTCGAAGCTGGTGCTGCGGAACCCCCTACCGCGAGCGGCTCGAGCGTCGCGTGAATACCGGAGTGCAGGATGTCAACGTGACGCACTTCGACGCCGTGCCGCACGGCATCCGCTGTCAAGGATTGCGGAGAGTAGAAGCCCATCGGCTGCGCGTGTAGCAGTGCTGCCAGAAATGCGGCCGGGTAGTGCAGTTTGAGCCAGGAACTCGCGTAGACGATCAGCGCGAAGCTGAGGGCATGGCTCTCGGCGAAACCGAAATTGGCAAAAGCCTCGATCTTGTCGTAGATCTGCTGGGCGCCTTCATCGGAGATTCCGCGTTGGGCCATGCCGGTGAAGATCTTCGCCTTCAAGCTGCCGATCTTCTCGATGCCGCGCTTGGAGCCCATCGCCCGGCGCAGCAGGTCGGCGTCTTCGCCGGTGCAGTCGCCCACTGCCATCGCCATCTGCATGACCTGCTCCTGGAACAGCGGAACGCCCAGCGTGCGTTCCAGCACCGGTTCCAGGTCTGGATGCAGATAGGTCACCGTCTCCACGCCCGTCTTGCGCCGGATGAACGGATGCACCGCCCCACCCTGGATTGGGCCGGGCCGGATCAGCGCCACCTCGATCACCAGGTCGTAGAACCGGCGCGGCTGCAGCCGGGGGAGGGTGCCCAACTGCGCCCGGCTCTCCACCTGGAACACGCCGACCGCGTCCGCTCGGCAGAGCATGTCATACACCGCCGGTTCCTCCTTCGGGATGGAGGCGAGATCCCACCGCTCACCGAAGTGCTGCTCCACCAGGTCGAAGACGTATTGCACGGCCGCCAGCATGCCGAGCCCGAGCAGGTCGAACTTGACCAGGCCCATCCACTCGCAATCGCCCTTGTCCCACTGCAGCACCGTGCGGTCCTTCATCCGGCCATGCTCGATCGGGCAGACCTCGCCGATCGGCCGTTCGGTGAGCACCATGCCGCCGGAGTGGATGCCCAGGTGCCGCGGGGCGCGCATCAGTTCGCTGGCGAGTTCGACCACTGGTGCCGGGATGTCGAGATCGGTCTGGGAGACCCCGGACTGAGAAAACCCCGGCCCCCAGCGTTCCACCTGCTTCGAGAAGGCATCCTGTGCCCCCGGGCTGTGCCCGAGTGCCTTGGCCATGTCACGCACCGCGTTCTTCGGCCGGTAACTGATGACGTTCGCGACCTGTGCGGCGTTGCGGCGGCCGTACTTGTTGAAGACGTACTGAATCACCTCCTCGCGCCGATTCGAGTCGAAGTCGACGTCGATATCCGGTTCCTCCGGCCGCAGACTGGAGAGGAAGCGCTCGAACGGCAGGTTGTAGCCGATGGAGTCGACGGCGGTGATATCCAGCGCATAGCAGACCGCAGAGTTCGCGGCCGATCCGCGCCCCTGACAGAGGATGCCGTTGCGGCGGGCGAACTGCACGATGTCATAGACGATCAGAAAGTAGCCGGGGAAGTCTTTCTTCTCGATGACGGTGAGCTCCTGCTCCATCCGCGCCCAGACCTTGCCCTGGTCCTGCTCATAGGCATATTTGGTTGCGACCCCCTGCCGCACGAGCTCCCGCAGGTAACTCATCGGCGTGTGACCGGCAGGCACTGCAAGTTTCGGCAACTTCGGGCGGGCGCTGCGCAGGTCGAAAGCAAGCGCATCCGCCACCGCCACGGTGTTTTCGACGACCCCAGGGTAGCGTGCGAAGGCGCGGGCCATCTCGGCGCCGCTGCGCAGATGGGCGGTTCCGGATGCCGGCAGGTAGCCGTCCAGCTCATCCAGGCTCCTGCGGGCGCGCACCGCGGCGACCGCCCCGGCCAGCCGACGTTCTGCCGGGGTGGCGTAGTGCACGATGTTCGTCGCAACCGAGACCAACCCTCGCTCCTGAGCGAGCGCGAACAGTGCGTCGTTGTGTGTGCTGTCCAGCGGCGCACCCGTGTCGAACAGTTCGACGACGATGTTGTCGTGCCCGAACCGGTCGACGAGCCGGTCGAGTTCGCGGGCTGCGGCCGGCGCGCCGCCTTCGACCAGTGCCCGGCGCACGTCGCCTTTTCGGCATCCGGTCAAGATGGTCCAGTGCCCGGCTGCGCCCGCCGCCAGCGCGTCCAGGTCGTACACCGGGCGGCCCTTCTCTGCACCGTCGGCGAGCTGCGCATCCGTGATGGCCCCGGCCAGCCGGTGGTAGCCTTCCTCACCTCGGGCGAGCACGAGGAGATGACTGCCCTCCGGATCTGCCTCGCCGTTCTGCGGCTTGCCCAGGCCCAGGGACAGTTCGGCGCCGAACACCGTCTTCACCGTGTGGATGTTGTCAGCGGTGCTGCTGGTGGTGCTGCTGTCGGTTGGGGCGCCGCTGTAGGCCTCCGCCGCCTCGGCAAGGTGCACGATGCCGTACAACCCGTCGTGATCGGTGAGGGCGAGGGCATGCAACCGCAGGCGAGTGGCTTCCTCAAGCAGTTTCTCCGGGTCGCTCGCTCCGTCGAGGAAGCTGAAATTCGAGTGCGCATGAAGTTCGGCATAGGGCACGTAGGGGCCGTCATCCGGGTGGATCGGCTGCGCCTGATAGGCGTGTCGTTTCGACGCCCGGGTCGGCCCCTCGTCGTTCAACGCCTCACTCGGCTTTTCCGGCCGGCTGCGGTCGGAGAGCCGCCGTTCGAGTTCCGACCAGGGGATTGGCGGATTATTCCAGCCCATGCGCCACACCCCCGGCCGCTGCCCACCCAGTCGTTGTGCACTCAGCCATTGCCGACTCAGTCATAGCGCGCCTCCGCTAGCCAGCGGCGACCCTCGAGCAGCAGAAGCCAGGCCATGCCGTCTGCATCGACGATGTGGAAACGGTGCACATCGCGCGCCTGCGCGGCATCCCACCACCGCTCGTCGATCGGCCATGGACCCGCCCAGGTCGCGATCGGCTTGGCCTGATCCACCGAAC
Source organism: Microbacteriaceae bacterium (assembly GCA_036510655.1). GTDB lineage: Bacteria > Actinomycetota > Actinomycetes > Actinomycetales > Microbacteriaceae > Rathayibacter_A. Next base: position 48,995 of record DATCDQ010000121.1, read on the forward strand.
CGCGCAGGGAGAACAGGGCCGGCTCACCCGTCACGACCCCGCGCTCGGTGACCTCGATCGACCCGCCATCCTCTGTGAACACCGCGACCGGGCGCGGTGGCGCGAAAACGGTCGCCGGCAGCGCAGCAGGCAGGCTGCCCGGCCACGGCTGCCCACGCCTGTCGGCGAGCTCGCGTGGGGCGCGATCCCCCCACGGGATAAGAACCTGTCGATCCTGAAGTAGTCGGCCGCCGCCGACAGCCGAGGTGAGCACGGCCTCATGCCCCAGCATGCTCTGCACACGGGAGAGGGCATGATGGATGCGCTCATCCGGTCCATCGCCCCACAGCCCGCTCTCGTGATGGCCGATCGCATCCACACTTTCCGGGATCACCGTCACCTCGACGACGGGGGAGCGCAGGCCGGTTTCGGCGCCGCCTGTTCCTTGCAGCTGCCAGCGCACCCGGTCAAGCACATCCGCTGCGGTGAACCAGCGCGGATGCAACCACTGACGCTCGGATGTCTCCCCGGATTCCGCCCGCAAACCCACGGTGATCGAGGTGCAGACCAGTCCGGCCTGCGTCAGGCCCTCGACGAAAGCATCTGCTGCCGCACGGAATCCGAAGGTCACTTGATCGACGCGATCCAGCCCGGGTTCGAACGCGACGGAGCGTTCCAGGCTGCGCTGCGGCATCCGCGGCACCACCGCGCTCGTGTCCCGACCACTCGCCAGAGCATGCAGGCGCACCCCTGCTGCACCGAAGCGGTCCTGAAGAGCAATCACGTCGAGCGCTGCAACATCGCCGAGGGTGTGCAGGCCCAGCTTCTGCAGCAGTGTGATCAGGGCGGGATCCTCCAGCGTCGTAACGGGAAGCGCTGCCAGAAATCGTGCGGATCCGCCGGGCTCCACGATCTCGACCCGAGTTGTGCCGATCAACCCCGTGCCGGCATTCCTGGCCGCGTGCTCTGCAGCGAACGGCCCGTCTGCAATGCCCAGGTGGGCATCAGGGATGCCCTGTTCGGCGAGCACCCCAAGCAGCGCCGACGCCGCCGGCCGTTCTCCGCCGTAGTACCGGCTCGGGCCCCGCGCCCGGATCGCGCAGATTCCCGGTCGGATCGACTGAACGCCGGGCATGAGCTGCTCGATCGTGGCGAGAACCGCTTCGAACATCCTGGTGTCGTGCACGGCGTCGTAGGGGAACACGGTGAGGTCTGCACAGCGCGCCTGTGCCTCTCGCAACCGCAACCCTCTGTGCACCCCCTCGCGACGCGCACGAGCCGAGCAGGCGAAGACCCTGCCTTTTTCGATCACGGCGATGGGGGCATCCTGCTCCGGTGCTCCCAGGGGCGATCCCGAGGGCGATGTCGAGGGCGATGTCGATGTCGATCGTGGGGCCAGTCCGGCCTGCTGCAGTGCGCGCACCGGCCAGTCCGGGCACCAGAGCACCATGGCACGCACGGTCACACCACAGCCTCGAGTGCGCGCGGTATTTCCTCGACCACACGGATCGCATCATGCTCATCGGGTAGCCACAGTCGAGCGCTGCGCGAACGACCGATCCCTCCCCGGCCGGATGCCACGACCGTCAACTGCCGCGCAATCGGATAGCCGTGACCCCACCCGAGCCCGTCCCAGCTGCTGGCTGTCACGGTGAGGCTCGCCTCGCTGCGCGGCCACTCACCGAGAGCGATCAGGGTCGTCTCCTTGCCGCGCAGGCGCGCGCTCAGCCGCGCGGCATCCGCATCACTCACCCGAGTGGCGGGGCGGGTCACAACGACGGTCAGGGCATCGGCCAGTGCCGCGGTGACCGTGAACCAGTGCGTTCCCGGCTCCGGGATCAGCACGAGCCGTTCCAGGTCGATGCCGAACCGCGCGGCAGCCTCCACCCCGAATTCGGGCACGCCGACGACACCGCACCACGCACCGGATCGACTCGGCCCGGCCAGCAACCCCATCACCAGGCTCATCGAATCGGCAACAGCGTAGGCGACCCCGGTCTGCAGCGCACCGCCCGGAAGAAGCGGGGCGAACGCGTCGAGCGTGCTCAGAGCCGTGGTCTCCAGCTTCGTCCGCTGCATCTGGGAGATGCGTGACTGCAGAACCCGCACACGATCCGACTCCTGTGCCGTCAGCTCAGCGACTGCCGACCCTACGACAGCCTGCTCCACCGGCAGGCCGGGGGAGTCGAGTGCTGCGAGTGTGGAGTTCATCCTTCAATGATCGAACATATGTTCTAGTATGTCAATTGCCCACAACGCGCCGACTCCCACCCTCATACGGGCCGTGGTTTGTCAGTGACGCAGACTATCCTGCAATCATGTGCGAATGTCCGAACGGTGCGATCGGAATCGAACAGATAGCCGAAGGGGAGTGGTGATGATCAGCCAGCCGATTGCCGATTTCGTCGACCGGCTCGCGCAGGTTCCCGTCGGCATTGTGAGCGTCAACATGTTCGCAGGAACCGGTGACAGCGCACTGCGCCGACACAATCTTGAGCTATACCTGCAGGCGATGCTCGACCGCGCACCGCGCGTGCTGTTGGTCGGCGAAGCACCAGGTTATCGGGGCATGCGCATCACCGGCGTGCCGTTCACCAATCGCACGCTCCTCGGCAGCAACTCCGGGTGCTTCGGCCTGTTCGGCTCGGAGAACGGATACGAGATACCCGCTGATTTTCCTCACGCGTCAGCGGAGCCGACCTCAACGGTGATGTGGAACGTACTGGCAGACCTCGACTTCCTGCCCCTGCTCTGGAGTGCATACCCGATGCATCCGCATCGGCCGGGAAACCCGCAGAGCAACCGCACGCCGTCCGCCGCGGAGGTTGCGCTCGGCCTGCCGATCTGGCGCGAACTCCGGGAGCTTTTCTCGATTGAGACGACCGTCGCCGTTGGCAACATCGGTTACCGCAGCATCACCCGAGCGGGGGAGTCGGCCACCCGGGTGCGGCATCCCGCCCACGGCGGCAAGAATGAATTCGCCAACGGTCTTCGTGCGCTCCTCGCCCAGGAGGCGTTCTCTCAGGAAGCCCTCGCACAGGAAGCCACGACCGGCCGATGAACAGCATGCCACGGTGGTCGGTCGTCATCCCGTTCAAGGGGGTGCCACATGCCAAGAGCCGACTCGCAGAAAACTTCGACGATGCTCAGCGGGCTGCGCTGGCGTTTGCACTTCTCACAGACACGGTCCTCGCCGCGCGCGGGGTTGCCGCCGTCTCGCACATCATTCTGGTGTCGAACGAGCCTGGGCTGGAGAAGATCTGGGGTCAACTGACGGTCGCATCGAGGAACGACGTCGACCTGACCGGCGCCGAGTTGACCATCGTCGCGGATCCGGGCGGCGGGCTCAACGCGGCAGTCTCACATGGCATCCGGCAGGCGAGAAGACTGGACGATCGCGCATTCACCGCTGCGCTGGTCGGGGATGTCGCCGCTTTACAGCCCGACGATCTCGCGCATGCTCTCGATGAGGCGGTCACACAATTCCGCACGGGTTCCGCCCTCACCGTCGTCGCCGACCACGACGGCACAGGAACGACCATGATCACAGCGGCCCCCGGCGAACCCATCGAACCGCACTTCGGCCTCGGCTCGTGCGCTGCACATCAGGCAGCAGGCCACACGCTCCTTCCGCTGCCCCGTGAATCGTCTCTGCGACGCGACATCGACTCCACCGAGGACCTGCGACGCTCTCTTTCACTCGACCCGGGGCTCGGAGCTGCGACGCGACGCGTGCTTGATCGAGAGCCCATCGGCTGAATTGCGCTCAGCTGTGTGAATCCATGGCGCACGTCAGTCTGAAGTCTGGCAGCGCATCAGTCAGTCGGTGAGGCCAGTCAGTGCGAGCGCCTCAGCGGCGATCGCCGCCGACGTCGCCGTGTCGCGCATCCAGAGCGGCACGGCAGCCACGCGGAGCCCGGCAGCTTCAAGCACCGGCGCCGCCGCGGCATCCGCATCGTCAATCAGCCAGCCGTCGAGCACACCACCGGCACTGCGGCAGCCGTAGTGCAGGCCGACGGCCGCCGCACTCGTCTCCACCCCGATGACCTCGAGGCACTGATCGGCCATGCCACGCACCGCACTCCCGCTGATGATCGGCGAGACACCGACCACGCGGGCTTTCGTCGCGCGCAGCGCATCGCGCACCCGTGGAACATTCAGGATGCAGCCGACGGACACGACCGGATTCGACGGAGGAAGGATGACGACATCGGCCGCGATGATGGCGTCCAGAACTCCCGAGGCCGGCTGCGCCTCGGCGAGTCCGACCTGGACGAATTCGGATGCGCGCACACGGGCCCCGTAGCGAACCCACCACTCTTCGAAATGGATCAGATCGCCCGCGGCGTGGTCGTCGACCGCTTCGGCCAGACGCACATTGGTCTCGATCGGCTGATCGCTCATCGGCAGCAACCCCACGCCCGGATTCCAGCGTCGGGAAAGGAATTCGGTCGCCTCGCTGAGTGTGAGCCCAGAGCGCAACAGGTCGGTTCTCACGATGTGTGTTGCGAGATCGAGATCGCCGAGTGTGAACCAGTCCCAGCCCCGACCGTATGCTGCGATCTCGGCGGACACCCGCCTCGACTCGTCGGGGCGTCCCCACCCCTGATCTTCCGCGATTCCGCCGCCCAGCGTGTACATCACCGTGTCGAGATCAGGGCAGACGCGCAGCCCGTTCAACCACATGTCGTCGCCCGTATTCACGATCACGTCGACACGGACCGACGGCCCTTCGCCGTCCGCCGCCGGATACTGGTCGGCCAGGTGTGCAAGAAGGCCGCGCGTGAAGCGCGCGCCGCCGACCCCGCCGGCGAGAACCGTGATGCGCTTGAGGACGGATGGCGATGCGGAGTTCTGCGAAGTCATGATCCCAGTCAAGCGTGTTTTTGTGCATGCTCGACGCAGAAGAATCTAAAATCGAGGCATGAGCGCAGCGGACCGCGAGGGCCGGCTAGCCGGAGTGTTCGTCGCCCTCGCAGACACTCTCGTCGCCGAATACGATGTCGTCGACTTCTTGCACACCCTTGTCGAGGAGTGCATCAGCCTCTTCGATGCGGCAGCGGCCGGCCTCGTATTGGCCGATGCGAACGGCCGTCTGCAGTTGATGTCCTCGACGAGTGAACGCAGCCGTGTTGTCGAGGCGCATCAACTCGACGTCGGAGACGGCCCGTGCGTCGCGTGCTTCCATACCGGCTCGGTTGTCGCCATCGGAGCCCTCAACCTGTTCCGGGACCAGCCGGGAGCGCTCAAAGCGGAGGACGCCGCTACCGCGCGCGTTGGCGGATGTCGCGACCATCGGCATCCTGCACGAGCGCGCGATCCGCGAGCGCACCCTCGTGACGGAGCAATTGCAAATCGCGCTGGACAGCCGTGTCGTGATCGAACAGGCGAAGGGAGTTGTCGCGCAAACCAGCGGGGTGCCCATGGATGAGGCCTTCGCCCGGCTCCGCGACTACGCGCGCAGACACAACCAGCGGTTGCACGAGGTTGCCGAAAATGTCATCTCCCGAGCTCTGAACATCTGAATGGCACCCACGCGCCGCTGAGAGTATCCAGAACCGCATCGGTTGCTCGCCGTTAGCGGCGTATCGTGGAAGTCAGATGCCCTAGACCCCGGCAGTGTGTGTATTCCGCTGATCCTGGAGCAGCCATGAGCAACGTAATCGAGCCCACCGCGACGACCGCGATAGCTACAGGGCCGCCGCAGCCCGCATCCGCCCGCGCGCCCCGCGCACGTCAGATCAGCGACTATGTGCTGCTGTCGCAACAGGTACAGGCCGCCGGTCTGATGCGCAGACGTTACGGCTATTACTGGAGCAAACTGGGCGCCATCGCAGTCATCTTTCCCGCCGCCGTTCTCGCGTTCCTCTGGATCGGCGACACCTGGTGGCAGATGTTCGTCGCAGCGGGTTTCGCGCTGATCTTGACGCAGACCGCGTTCCTCGGTCATGACGCCGCCCACCGACAGATCTTCAAATCTGGTCAATGGAACGACTGGACCAGCGTCATCATCGCCAACCTGTTCGTCGGCATGAGCTACGGCTGGTGGCAGAACAAACACTCCCGCCACCACGGCAATCCAAACAAGGAGGGCAGTGATCCGGACATCGAATTCCCCCCGCTGGCCCTGACGCCGGCCCAAGCACGGTCACCGCACAATCTGCTCGAGCGGTGGTTTCTCGCCCGCCAAGGCTGGTTGTTCTTCCCGATGCTGCCGCTCGAGGGGGTCTCGCTGCACCTGTCCGGGTTGCGTCGTCTGATCGAACCGGAACCGATTCCTCGCCGGTGGGTCGAGTTGTCACTCATCACCGCGCGCCTGGGCGCCTATGTCACGATGCTCTTTCTTGTGCTCTCACCGGACAAGGCCGGAGTCTTCCTCGCCATCCAACTGGGAATCTTCGGCATCTACATGGGCGGATCCTTCGCGCCCAACCACAAAGGCATGCCGATCATCGCGGCCGGCCTGCGGCTCGACTTCGTGCGCAGGCAGGTGCTGACCAGCCGCAACATCCACGGTAGCCTCGCGCTCGATGTCGCAATGGGCGGCCTCAACTATCAGATCGAGCACCACCTGTTCCCGTCGATGGCGAGGCCTTCTTTGCGCCGGGCGCAGCCCATCGTCGAAGCCTTCTGTGTCGAACACGGGGTGCACTACACGAGCACGACGTTTCGGCACTCGTACGCCATCGTCGTGCGGTATCTGAACCGGGTCGGCATCGGCGCGCGAGATCCGTTCGAATGCCCGTTGCTCGTTCAGCGCCAACTGGGTTCGAGACCGGAAAGTTGAGCCGCGCCCCGTATCGTTGATGACGATGCTGACACGACGAGACGTAGCCCAACGACTGGACATTCCGCTGGAGATGGCGCAACGCCACGAAATCCCGGCACGGTTGACCGAGGCCGAATTCGCCGAGTTGGAAGCGCATCCGCCCGCTTGGTTGGTGCAATCGCGGGCGAACCGCACCGGCAAGCGCCCTGTCTGGGTGCAACTCACCTGTGACGTCTGCGGGTTCAGCGAGGCGGCCCGCCCGAAGAAGTGGTGGCCGGCTTTCACCTACCTCACCTGCGAACACCACCTGATCGGCGACCTTCCGGATGCCGCGCCTGGCACTCGCCGCCGCGAATACGACGGCATCGGCTCGCGTTTTGTCGGCATCGTGGATGAGCCTGCCTGAGCGCAACGCCGATTCACGTTCATAGTGCGCGAAGTGCTGGAATGACCTGCCATTCCGACGTTTTGCGCACACTGAACGGCGGGAGGGTGAGGTGGGCGACGTAATGCGTCGCGCGTTCGCCGCCCCAATCTGCGAAAGGCCTTGAATCCCAATGGGACCAAGGCCTTTCGATCTGCGTGCGCGAGGGGGGACTTGAACCCCCACGCCCTAATACGGGCACTAGCACCTCAAGCTAGCGCGTCTGCCTATTCCGCCACCCGCGCGCAGTTTTGACCGCCGACGAATCAGCTGCCGAGGTAAGACCTTAGCACGAAAACACCCGTTGGATTCATCGCCGGCGACACCGTCTTGATCCGGCTGGTGACCGGATTGCCGGACCGGTAGCGTGGGCGTCATGGCTTCAGCATCAGACGATTCGGCGCTCGACGCAACGGCCGTCATCGCGCGCGATCTTATCCGCTTCGACACCACCAATTACGGTGAAGGCAAGGCCAATGGCGAGACCGAAGCGGCCGAATATGTCGCGGCGCAGCTGACCCGGATCGGGCTCCAGCCGCAGCTATTCGATTCCGACCCCGGGCGCACCAGCGTTGTCACCCGCGTCGCCGGCCGCAATCGCGACAAGCCTGCGCTCGTCGTGCACGGGCACCTGGATGTTGTGCCCGCTGATCCACGCACGTGGTCGGTCGATCCGTTCGCTGGCGAGATCAAGGACGGCATGCTCTGGGGCCGCGGAGCCGTCGACATGAAGAACATGGACGCGATGATCATCACGGCGCTCGACGACATCCTTACCACCGGGCGGCAACCGGAGCGTGACCTCGTGGTCGCGTTCTTCGCGGACGAGGAAGACGGCGGCCGGCGCGGATCCCATCACCTCGTCGCCAATCACCCCGAACTGTTCGACGGCGCAACCGAAGCGATAAGCGAGGTCGGCGGGTATTCGATCGATCTCGACGGCACACGCGCCTATCTCCTGCAAACGGGGGAGAAGGCCCTCGTCTGGGTGAAACTCGTCGCTCACGGTCAGGCCGCGCACGGCTCACGACTGGTCGCAGATAACGCGATCACGCGGCTCGCCGAGGCCGTTGCGCGCATCGGCCGCGAGGAGTGGCCGATCACTCTCACCGACACGACCCGGCAGCTGATCAGCGAGCTCGAACTTCTTCTCGGCGTCAGCGCGCAACAGATCGGGGCGGATGGAGTGGTTCTGAAAACCGGCACGGCCGCCGGATTCATCCTCGCCACCCTGCGCACGACGAGCAACCCGACCGCGCTGACCGCCGGGTATAAGCACAACGTGATCCCCGATCGTGCGGAAGCGTTGGTCGACATCCGCACTCTGCCCGGAGACGAGGATGCCGTTCTGTCGCGCATCACCGAACTCGCCGGCGAGCACGTGGACGTGGAGATCCTGCACCGAGACATTGGCCTTGAGACGGCCTTCTCCGGCGACCTCGTCGAGACCATCGTGCAGACCCTCGGCGACCACGACCCGGGCGCCCCTGTGCTGCCCTATCTGCTCTCCGGCGGCACAGACAACAAAGCGCTGAGCCTCCTCGGCATCACCGGCTACGGGTTCGCTCCGTTGCGGCTGCCACCTGAACTGGACTTCCCTGGGATGTTCCACGGTGTCGACGAGCGGGTGCCGCTTGACTCGCTGACCTTCGGCCGGGACGTGCTCGCGGATTTCCTGTTGCGCTACTAGACGGCGCCGGCCCGGACCGGCCGACCGCCTAGGCTAGGTGGGTGCGCGCATGGACGAAACCCGAGATCCCTACGATCGACGGGCACTCCGGGCCGCCGCAATTGTTCGACACACCGAGCCGGTCACTCCTGACCGTTGGGCCAGGTGCGCACAACACGACGCGCATGTATGTGTGCGGCATCACCCCGTACGACGCGACGCACGTCGGGCATGCGGCGACCTACCTGGCGTATGACACCCTCCAGCGGCTCTGGCGCGATGCCGGCTATCAGGTGCGCTACACGCAGAACGTGACGGATGTCGATGACCCGCTGCTCGAACGTGCAACGGCCACGGGCATTGACTGGCGTGACTTGGCCGACCAGCAGATCGACCTGTTCCGTTCCGACATGGAAAGTCTGTCGATCATCCCGCCCGACGACTATGTCGCGGTCACAGAGACCATCCAACCGGTTGCTGACGCCGTGGATGCGCTGCTCGAGCGTGGCATCGCCTATCGGGTGCCGACAACGGATGCCGCCGACGACGACATTTACTTCGACCTCAACGCCGCCGCCGCGCTGACCCCGTGGCGACTCGGGCAGGAGAGCAACCTCGACCGCGCGCAGATGCTCGAACTGTCCGCAGAGCGCGGCGGTGACCCGGATCGGGCAGGCAAGCACGACCCGCTCGACCCGCTGCTCTGGCGCGGCGCCCGTGATGGGGAACCCAGCTGGCCGTCACGTGTCGGGCCCGGCCGGCCCGGCTGGCACATCGAGTGTGCCGTGATCGCGCTGGCCACCCTCGGCGAGAACTTCACCGTGCAAGGTGGAGGTACCGACCTGATCTTTCCGCACCACGAAATGAGCGCGGCGCACGCTACCGCTCTGTCCGGGCATCCGCTTGCCGCCGTGTTCAACCACACAGGCCTCGTCGGGTACAAGGGCGCGAAGATGAGCAAGTCTCTCGGCAATCTCGTGCTGGTATCCGAACTACGCAAGCGGGGCGTCGACCCGCGCGCGATACGCCTGGCGCTGCTGGCGAACCACTACCGCAGCGAGTGGGAGTGGACACCCGCCGTGCTCGAGGCGGCGATCGAACGGCTCGCGAGCTGGACGGCGTTCGCCGCACAGGACGACTCAAGCGCGGGCACGGCTGCCGCCGAAAGCGCAGACGCGGTGATCGACGAGTTGCGCCGCACTCTCACCCACGACCTCGACACGCCGGGCGCGCTGGCCGTCATCGATCGAGCGATCGCATCCTGCGTCAACGAACCGCACCGGGTGGTCGAAGCCATCGACGCACTGCTCGGAGTGCGCCTGTAGCACCCCCGTGAGCGACCCAGGGCCTGCGGCCCGCGGTGGTGGGGGAAAGTAGCGCGCGGGTCACGTTTGCGTGTGGTGCGGCGGTGGTGGGGCGCGCAGGATAGTCGTGTCACGGTCATCCTCGTTCGCAACTTGGTGCTTCGAGCCCGTCCGTGAGCATGATGTGGAGGATTCCACGGGAACCGTGGATTGTTGCTGCGAGCACGTGTGTTAGATTCTAAAGTTTTTCCCTATCCTCCCCGTGACAGTGAATATTCGGTGTGTTTGAGCAGTCGGGAGGCTGATCATGGATGTTGTTCACGAGCGGGCCGCGGGCATGGATATCTCGAAACGGGATGTGAAGGTATGTGTGCGGGTCCCCGCTAAACGCAATACCGTTCAGTTAAGGGTTTGAACGTGGATTTGGGGGATGTGCTCGGGTTGTGGCCAATGCTTGTGGTGGTCGCGTTTGGCGAGCCATTTGGAGACCTTGCGTTTGATCACGCGGGGATTTGAGCGCTGTCGCC
>DATCDQ010000122.1:0-8754 GCA_036510655.1 Microbacteriaceae bacterium
TGCTTGTTTCGGCTGTGCTGCTGACATTTGTGTTCTCGGCGTTCTCGAATGCGATTGCGTTGCTTGCGAAAACGCAGACGGCGCTGATCGGTATCTCCCAGTTGATCTCGTTGCCGCTGATGTTCCTGTCGTCGGCGATCATGAACACGAAGCTGTCGCCAGCGTGGGTCGGGAACGTTGCGCGCTACAACCCGTTCGAGTGGGCCGTCTTCGCGGGACGGCAGGCCTTGCAGAGCGCGCCGGATTGGGGCGCGATCTGGGCCAATCTCGGCTTGCTCGCCGCGCTCGTCGTTGTGATGACCTGGCTGGCAACGCTGGCCTTCCGCAGCTACCAGCGCTCCGCGTAGCGCGGTGGAGCTTAGGGGATCGCGCAGCGATCCCGCGACCCCAGCGCCGAGCGAGCCTGCGAGCGAGGTACTCTAGGCGCCTCGGGCAAGCGCCCCCATTCACCCATTCGCTGAGGTGCGGACTTATGTCGCTTCGTGCGCCGCCGAACCGACCGAAGTCCGCACCTCAGCGTGGGTGGGCGGGTGGTACGGAGGGTGCGGGGATGGGTGCGGGGGGCGTCAGACCGTCGTGAGCGGCACGTGCTCGGCGGGCGCCTCGATCCGGATGCCGTCTCCCGGCTTCACCGTGCCGCCGCGCACGACGATGCTCATGATTCCGGCCTTGCGCACGATCGTGCCATCCGGCTCCCGTAAAAGCACCTGCTTCATCAGGTGGGGTGCGAGGCCGTTGAGCAGTTCACACGGATCGCGCAATCCGGTGATCTCGATCACAGCCTCGTCGCCGAGGTGCAAGCGCGTGCCGCGCGAGAGTTTCAACAGGTCGATGCCTCGGGTCGTGATGTTTTCGCCCATCCCGCCCGGTTCGATTGCGTAGCCGGCCTCCGCCAACTCCTCAAACAGCTCACTGTGGATCAGATGCACCTGGCGCAGATTCGACTGCATCGGGTGTGTCCTCATTCGAGCCTGATGTTGCACCAATTTGCCGAGATGCGAGTCACCCTCGATGCCGAGGCCCTCAAGCAGCACGATCTCTTCACGCTGCGGCTTGCTGAATCGGTGCTCGTCGTCGCGGTTGACGGACAGAACGGTGGCCGGAGACGGCGTTGGATAGGGCTCAGCGGCATGGAGCTCTGTCAGGTGGCGGCCGGTGGGCGCGGCGGAAGTTGGAGGCATGCCATCCAGTTTTCCACGACTTCACGAACTGTTGACGGCAAACCGGAGTTTGCACGCAAGCCCGGACGAAAATCGCCGGAGCATCCGGGCTAGCGTGCAACTTCCGGGCTAGCGTGAAGGCGCTCCAGCGCGAACGCGCTCCGCCGTGAGGTGCGGACTTCTGCCGCTTCCCCTGCCGCGGAAGCGACGGAAGCCCGCACCTCAGCGGGTGTCGTGGTCCTCGAAGATCAACGCAGTCTTGGTGTCGCGGATGGCAGGGATCGACTGCAACTCTTCGAGCACCACACGGCGCAGGTCTTCGTTGTCGCGCGCGCGGACCAGCAGCAGAACGTCGAAGTCGCCGCCGACCAGTGCCACATGCTCGACCTCCGGAATCGCGATCAGCTGATCTCGCAGTTCGTGCCAATTCGCCTGGTCAACCCGCATGGTTACATACGCCGATGATCCTTTACCGATCCGCACCGGATCGACCTTCGCGGTGAACCCGGTGATGACCCCCGCGTCGACCAGCCGCGCCACCCGTGCATACGCGTTCGCCCGGGAAATATGCACCGCCTGCGCCACCGTGCTAATGGATGCGCGCCCATCGCGTCGCAGCTCCGTCACGATCTGCAGATCCACCTCGTCCAACGGGTCCGGCATTGTGTCCAACCCTCTCGCCCGGAATCAACACTTGATAGACATTTTGCCAGCCTACGCGTCATACGCGGCAGACCATCTAGCAATATTACTCAAGCTGGCGACATTCTCCGAGAAAAGTCATCCTAGAGAAGAGTGACGTCTTTCGAAGGAGAACGGATGCCTAACTCGATTCCGACACAATCGGACGACACCCAAACGGACGCCGCACTGCTTCCCAACCTCGAACCGGTGCAGCTGATCGACCAGAACGGCGCGCCGCGCGCCAGCCAGCCCGACGCCGACGCGAGCCCGACGGGCATCCGCTACGCGATGCCAGACACCGAGTGCCTCGTCGAGGGCTACCGGCAGCTTGTGATCGGCCGCCGCGTTAACGACCAAGCCAGTGCGCTCGTGCGCCAGGGCAGGCTCGCGGTGTACCCGTCGTCGCACGGCCAAGAGGCCTCCGAAGTGGCCGCCGCCCTCGCGCTGGCCGACAGCGACTAGCTCTTCCCCACCTACCGCGACACCGTCGCCGTGCTCGCCCGCGGCGTCGACCCGGTCGAGGCGTTCGTGTTGCTGCGCGGCGACTGGCACGGCGGCTATGACCCGCACCGTCACAACGTGGCGACGCAGTCCACGCCGCTCGCAACCCAGCTGTTGCACGCCGTCGGCTTCGCTCATGCGGCGAAGCTGCACGGCGAAGATACCGTCGTTTTGGCGATGTGCGGCGATGGCGCCACCAGCGAGGGTGACTTTCACGAGGCTCTCAACTTCGCCGCGGTCTTCCACCTGCCGGTCGTCTTCCTGGTGCAGAACAACGGCTACGCCATCTCCGTGCCGCTCTCCCGGCAGACCGCCGCCCCCTCGCTCGCCCACAAGGCCATCGGCTACGGCATGCCCGGCGTGCGAGTCGACGGCAACGACCTCGCCGCGATGCTCACAGTGCTGAGCGATGCCGTCACCTCCGCCCGCGCAGACGGCGGACCGACGCTCGTCGAAGCCGTCACCTATCGCATCGAGTCGCACACCAACGCCGACGACGCCACCCGCTATCGCAACGACGATGAGGTCGCGCCATGGCGCGAGCGCGACCCCCTCATCCGGATGCGCACCTACCTCAGCAGCATCGGCGCGCTCAGCGCAGGCGACGATGCCGCAATGCACGCCCAGGCCGAACGCATGGCGACGGTGCTGCGCGACGCGATGAACGCGGAGAACGAGCCGCGCGTCTCCGATCTGTTCGATTTCGTCTATGCGACGCGCACACCGCAGCTGGACGAGCAGGCGGCGATGCTCGCCGACGAACTCGACCGCGACCACGACGAACTCCCAATAGGAGGCGACCAGGCATGACGCTGTTACATGACACCGACCGCGAAACGGAGACGACGCCGCTGCCCACGATGACGATGGCGCAGGCGCTGAACCGCGCGCTGGCGGATGCGCTGGAGGCAGACGCATCCGTTCTGATCTTCGGCGAGGACGTCGGCCCGCTCGGCGGCGTGTTCCGCATCACGGATGGGCTGACTGCCCGGTTCGGTGAGAGCCGCTGCTTCGACACGCCGCTCGCGGAGGCCGGAATCGTCGGAACCGCCGTCGGCATGGCGATGAACGGGATGCGCCCGGTCGTCGAAATGCAGTTCGACGCGTTCGCGTATCCGGCTTTCGAGCAGATCGTCGACCACGTCGCGAAGATGGGCAACCGCACGCGCGGGGCCGTGCGTCTGCCGATGGTCATCCGCATTCCGTATGGCGGCGGCATCGGCGGGGTCGAGCACCACTCGGATTCGTCCGAGGCGTATTATGCGCACACGCCGGGGCTCACCGTGGTGTCGCCGTCGAACCCGCAGGATGCCTATGGCCTGCTCCGCGCGGCCATCGCATCCCCCGATCCGGTCGTCTTTCTCGAGCCGAAGAAGCTGTATTGGACGAGCGGCGAGGTCGATATCGCTGCACCCCTGCCGTCGATCGGGCGCGCTCGCATCGCGCGGGAGGGAACGGATGCGACGCTGATCGCGTACGGACCTTCCGTTCCGGTCGCGTTGGCCGCGGCCGAGGCAGCTGCAGCCGAGGGACACAGTCTGCAGGTGATCGACATCCGTAGCATCACGCCGTTCGACGACGAGTTGGTCTGCGCCGCAGTGCGCTCGACGGGCCGCGCCGTCGTGGTGGCGGAGGCGCCTGGGTTCGCGAGCGTCGCGTCCGAGATCGTGGCGCGGGTGACCGAACGTTGCTTTCACTACCTGTCTGCACCGGTGCGCCGGGTAACCGGGTTCGACATCCCGTTCCCGCCGCCGAAGCTCGAGAAGTTCTACCTGCCGGGCGTTGACCGCGTGCTCGACGCGGTGGATGAGTTGCAATGGTTCGACGAGCGCGGTGACGAGTCGTGAGAGGCCGGCCATGAGTGTGCAGGTGTTCACACTGCCAGACCTCGGTGAAGGGCTCTCCGAGGCCGAACTGGTGCGCTGGCTCGTGGCGGTGGGCGATACGATCACTGTCGATCAGCCGGTCGCGGAGGTCGAGACGGCCAAATCCGTCGTCGAAGTGCCGAGCCCGTTCGCGGGTGTTGTCGAGACACTGCACGGTACGGAGGGCGAGGCGCTCACCGTCGGTGCGCCGTTGGTGTCGGTTGCCGAGGTATCGGTCGCCGAGGTATCGGTCGCTGAGCTTGCCGAAGCGCCGGCCGCCGGTTCCGGTAATGTGCTGGTCGGCTACGGTACGACCGAAACCGTGCATTCGACGCGCCATCGCCGTCGACGTGGCGCAAATGCCGCTCACGGTGGTCGTGTAGCGAGCGCCAGCGAGCGTATCGAGACCTCAGACACGGGTCTCGATACGCTCGTTCCTCGCTACTCGACCAGCGACTCTCCTCGCTACTCGACCAGCAATGCCCCAGTCGCCGTCAGCTCCCCTGTGATCCGCCAACTCGCGCGAACGCGCGGACTTGATCTCACGACTGTGACGCCGTCTGGGCCGGGTGGAATCATCACCCGCAGCGACGTCGAATCTGCTTCAGCCCAGCCGAGTCCAAGGTCGGATGTCGACCCGCCCGCGGGCCTGACCATCCGCGCCACCACGCCGCTCAGTCTGTTCCGCCGCACCGTCGCTGCGAACATGACGCGCAGCCGCAGCGAAATCCCGGAGGCGACCGTCTGGGTCGACGTCGACGCGACCGAACTTCGGGAGCTGCGCCGGCGCATCCGGATCGGGGAGAAGCATCCGTCTGTCGTGGCGTTGATCGCTCGCTTCACGCTGACCGCGCTCGGGCGCTATCCGGTGCTCGCCGCCCGACTTTCGCCGGATGCTGCCAGCCTGATCGAGTTCGACGGCGTCAATCTCGGTATCGCTGCGGACACCCCGCGCGGGCTCGTCGTGCCCGTCATTCGGGCGGCGAACACGCTGACGCTGCGCGAACTCGACGCCGAACTCGCCCGCCTGACGAGTGCTGCGCGCTACGGCACGGCGAGCGCGGCCGAACTCACCGGTTCGACGTTCACAATCAACAATTATGGAACGCTCGGCGTCGACGGTAGTGCTGCCATCATCAACTATCCGGAGGTCGCGATCCTCGGCATCGGGCGGATGCTCGAGCGCCCCTGGGTCGTCGACGGCCAGATCGTGCCGCGCACGATCGCGCAACTCTCGCTTGTGTTCGACCACCGGGTCTGCGACGGAGGTACGGCCGCCGGCTTCTTGCGGATGATCGCGGATGCCGTTGAGCATCCGTACGACGCGTTCGCCGACCTATAAGCATGGTGGAGTGTGAACCCGTGAAGCGAGCACGGCCACGAAGACCATCGCTCGACCACGGTCGAAACTGATGTGGTTAGCGCACTTCGATGCGCACGCTGTGTCCGCTGGATCGGGCCAACCTCGCGTCGCGAGTCAGCAGCGCGCAGTCCAACGCCTCGGCCAGCGCGACATACGCAGCGTCATAGGCCGAGACGTTGTCGCGCAACTGAAAGGCGCGCCGTCTTAGCGCGTCTGCTGGTTGCCATCGGCGGATCGGAAGGTCGTCGAAGTCGGTCAGAAGATCTTGTGCTCTCGCCGCAGTGAGTTCCTTGGCCAAAGTCAGTCCTCGGAGCGCTGAGACGATCTCGTAGTCAAGCAGGCCCGGAGCGTGTAGTTCTTCCGCCGCGAGGTATGCACGCAGCTCATCGGTGCCCGCCACGGCGGTCAGCGCATCGACAATCGCAGCGCTATCCACCACGATCATGCGCCGCGCCGTCGCTGTAACTGCCCGTCGCGCTCGGCTCGTGCGTTCTCGACCATGTCGAGCGCCGACACCTGCGCTCGTTCGGCGCGGCGGGCAGCCCGATCGAGCACCTCGCCGACGGTTGGACGTTCGACCTCCCTGGAGACGAGCTCCAGTAAGTAGGTGTTAAGCGACTCGCCGCGACTAGCGGCCCGCACTTTCAGTGCCCGACGCACTTCATCGGAGACGTTCCGGATCTGCAAGAGAGAACCCATGATTTCATACTAGGTTAATCGAAATACAGATTGTATTAGAAGCTGAAGCGACTGCCCTGACTATTGTCGGGGCTCGTCGGTCATCTGACCAACGGAACCCCGAATGCGCGAGCGAGCTTCTCGATCTTCTGCGCTCGAGCCAGGCGTGGCAGATCACTGCCGTCGCGGACCACGCTGCCGCGGCTCTGGAAGTCGTCGAGGAATTCCAGGGCCCACGCGACATCGGTCGGCGTTGGGCTGATCACCTCGTTGATTGCGTGGGTCTGTTCCGGTGACAGCGCGAGTTTGCCCGTCATCCCCATCGCGACGGTAATGGCCGAGTGCTCGCGCAGATGCGGCAGGCTCGAGCCGACGGTCGGACCATCGATCGGCCCGGGCAGGCGGCCGACGCGGCTGGCCACGACGAGGCGGGCGCGCGGATACGCCATCGCCTCCGGCTCAGCGCTCATACCCGTGTCACGCCGGAAGTCGCCGCTGCCGAACGCCAGCCGAAATGCCCCGGCGGCTTTCGCGATCGAAGCCGCTTCCTCGATGCCCACGGCCGACTCGACGAGTGGGATGACCGGGGTCTCGCCCCCGAGAGCGACCGACGTATCTGCGACCTGCTCTGCGCTCTCCGATTTTGCCAACACGATTCCGAGAAGGTTCTGCAACCCTCTCAGGTCGGAGAGGTCGTCGGCCCAGAACGAGCTCGTCCTGTCATTGATCCGCACCCACGCGCGACCGCCCGAGCGCAGCCAGTCGACGACGTCGTGCCGAGCCTGCGGCTTGAGCAGAGGGTCGACAGCATCTTCCATATCGAGGATGACCGCGTCAGCGCGCGAAGCGACGGCCGCGTCGAAGGTTTCCGGCTTCGTTGCGGGCACCAGAAGCCAGGAGCGCGCGATGTCCGGTGCGACCCGCACTCGCTGCGAGGCACGACGCTCAGCGCCCTCATCTTCTTCTCGCGACGTCTCAGTCAATTTCATACTATGGAATAGTACTATCGCTGGACGAAACTACGAAGCGGCGATACAGATCACGCGACCCGCCCGCGGATGCGGCGGCCGAGTTCGGCCGCTGTTCGGTCGAGTTCGACGGCAAGCTCCGGCCAGCGGTCGCGCGCAATATTCTCCTGCGGGAACGTGACGGCGATGCCCGCCGCCGGCCAGCCTACGTGATCAAGCACGGCCACCCCGACGGATGCGATGCCCTCCGTGATCTCGCCGTCCTCACTCGCGAAGCCATCCTGTCTCGTCTTCTGCAGGATGCTGCGCAACTCGCTGTAGGTCTTCGGCGAACGCCCGGTGCGGTCGGCGAAGGCATCCGCATTGGGGTAGAGCGCCCGCACCTGCGCGGCCGGCAATGCGGAGAGCAGCGCCCGCCCGCTCGCGGTCAGATGACTGGGAAGGCGAACTCCGACGCCGGTGACGAGCGCCGGTCGATGCGCCGCACGCTCCTCGACCGCATACACCACGTCCCTGCCGTGCAGCACGGCCAGGTGCGCGCTTTCGCCGACGCGGTCGACGAGAGCGGCAATGAGCATCCGCCCCAGATGGGCGAGCGGTTCCTGCCGGGCGTACCCGCCGCCGAGTTCAAGCGAGCGCACGCCGAGTCCATAGCGCCGCTCCTCGGGCAGGTGCACGACGAAGCCACGCTCCTGCATCACGGCGAGCAGTTGGTAGACCGTCGACCGTGGCAGCTGAAGCGCGGCGGCGATCGTCGACGCAGGCACGGGGCCACGCTGTCCGGCGAGATGCAAGAGGACGCGCAACGTCGCATCCGCCGCAGGTACCTTCGAATTCTCGGTCATCGTCGACTCCTCGGCGCGGCACGGTGTCCGGGATTCCAGACAATGCCCAGTCTAGAGGCGTTGCCCCGACCTCCCGTATGTAGTGCAATCGGATGATGAGCACCTCTCCGCACAACAGCATCCCCGGCAGTGACGCCGCTAACTCTGACGCCGTTAGCCCCGCGGCCGTCCCCGTCGGCACTGGTCCCGTCTCGTTCGACGATGTCGTCGCAGTGGCCCGCCACGGTGCGCGCATCGAATTGCTTGCCGAGGCGCTCGACGGCGTGGCCGCCTCTCGCGCACGCATCGAAGCGCTCGCGAACGACGTCGAACCGCACTACGGCATCTCGACCGGTTTCGGCGCCCTCGCCACCACCTTCATCACCGCTGACCGGCGTGCGCAGCTGCAGACGAGCCTGATCCGCTCGCACGCGGCCGGTTCCGGCCCCGAGGTCGAGCGCGAGGTCGTGCGTGCACTCATGCTGCTGCGGCTCTCCACGCTTATGACCGGGCGCACCGGAGTTCGCGTGCAAACGGTGCAGGCCTACGCCGACCTGCTCAACGCGGGCATCACCCCGGTCGTGCGCGAGTACGGCTCGCTCGGCTGCTCGGGCGACCTGGCGCCGCTCGCGCACTGTGCGCTGGCACTGACCGGCGAGGGCGAGGTGCGGGTCGTTAACAAGGCCGGCGAATCCGAGCTGACGGATGCAG
>DATCDQ010000123.1:0-20937 GCA_036510655.1 Microbacteriaceae bacterium
GGCCGGCCACCGAAGACCAAAACCCGAATCGACCGTGACTACGACACCCTCCGCACCGGGATGTGCACGCTTTTCACCGACCTCGGGATCAGCGCCGCCGTATGAACAACAAATTGTCGATAGCTTAATGCAAGTTTCTAGCGTCGACTGAGTGCCACAATTGCCGATATCTTTTCTCGGAGTTCCACGCTTTGAGCCATACCTACTTGAGTGTCACGCCGACACCAGACTGGCTCAGCGACTGTATATGTGGAACATCGATGCGTCAGCCGCCGTTTACAGCGCTTTGCACGGGACCGAGGTCGTTCTCCGCAACGCCATCGACGGCGTCTTGCGAGATTGGAACGAAGCGCAAGGACATGGCCGTGACTGGTTGATCACGCCGGACCCCCGACTGCGTAAGCTTGTCGATCCACATAGCATGACGCTCGATCAAGCACTCCGTCGAGCTGAAAAGGCATTAGGAAGCCGCCGCGCACCCAACCACGATGACGTACTGGCGCAGACGACAATGGGCACTTGGCGCTTCATTCTGCCGTCGAGGGCTAGCATCCCAAAGCAACGCTTATGGGAGGACGCATTAAACTTTGCGTTCCCGAATTGGCACGGTGATGACTGGGCGCCCTTGGTCACTGCCATCGACGATCTCTACAAACTTCGGAACCGCGTCGCGCACCTCGAGCCGATCTTCCGGGTTCCCCTCTATCGTCGACACAACCAGGTCAAGCTCGCACTCCGAGCGATTGGCAAGACGCCGTGGCGCTGGTATAACTCTTACCAGAAGCTCACCGTAGTCGAGCGGACCAACCCCATACGATCGTCATCGTAACGACGTTATTGCCAAGAGGTCCGCAGAAGCTGGCCGGAAGGGCCCGATGAACGTCCGCTAAACGTTCAGCTTGCGGGCGACATTGGCTTCGACCAGCTCAAGTTGAGGCCATCAACTGTCTCGTAACCTAAGTGCCTCATAACCCATGAGATGCGAGCCGCCACGACACCGCACCATCACCCTTCCCTCGTCCGTAAGATGCCCGGTCATCGAGCATACGGTGCAAGGACGGGCGTGTCTCGCGAACGATAGTTTCTGAAGGAACTCGTAGTAGACAGGTGAGTCTTCTGCGTGGTGGACTCAATGGACCCGAATCGTAATTTCCGAGATCTATCAATTTGATTGGGATACGTGATGAGAACCAAAAACAAGGTTGTTCTGAACTTCGGACTTGCTCTACTGGTGGGAGCCACTCTTGCTGGCACCGCACTTTCTCCGGCGGTCGCAGCCTCAACGCCGCTTCCGGCCGTGCCTAATTTCCAATCAGCAGTTCCTGCTGCTGCTGCTGCCGGTGGCTTTGCCAACAGGCTGTCTGCGTGGTACCAGTCTGACGGCGTGGTCTACGTGGGTATTACACACCCGACTGGTCACGAGTTGGCTGCCTTAAGGACGAAATTTGGTCACAATGTTCAAGTTTTCGCCGAGCCTCAATTTAGCACCATGGTAAAAAGGACGCCGATAGTTCATGCTCCGGCCCTCGTACACCGGAGCGGTCCGGCTAAGCCCAACCTGGCCAGAACAGCCGTCGGCGCGCAGAGTGTGTCGCCAGCCACTACGACGCCCGGCAACTATCCGCCATTCATTGATAGCGCCCCATATTGGGGAGGCGACCGTATCGTTAGCACGCAAGGGCAATACATTGTTCAGTGTACGGTCACTGGCGCCTATGGGAACGGCGCTCCAACCTACATGATGACGGCAGGCCACTGTGGCCCGACCGGAACTGTATGGGATCAGGGATACTACGACGGAACGAACATTCAATACTCAGGAACCATGGGTACCGACGTGAACACGTCGTGGGGGAACAATCGGATCGATGGAGAGCTGCTGTCGGGTAACTCCTACGGCACCTATGTGTGGACGGGCTCAAATAGTGCTCTCGCAGTAGCCGGGATCGGTCGAGTGACCCCGGGTTCGTCGATATGCACCGATGGTTCTTTCACGGGTCATACTTGCGGTGCAACGGTGGCCTCCGTCAACACGTGCGCGAATATCAATGACAATGGAACCAACTTTGTCGTATGTGGTCTAGACATTGCTAATGCGAACGTGCGGGTGGTGCAGGCCGGCGACAGCGGTGGTCCGGTACTGACCGGTGAAACCTCAACATCGACGCAAATTGCTGGTTCGATAAGTGCGGGATCTTCGGATGGCTTGCAAGTACTCTTTACCGATTCGGGCAGGCAGTCCGACGTATTCGGTGTCACGCCGGCAAGCTGAATGAGATGAGGGGCACGAGGATGGGCGCGAAGCCAGGTTTAAGACGGACCGCCCTCCTCGGCGCTCTGGCAATGGTCGCGATGTTGAGCGCGTGCTCCTTCGCGAATCAGAACGTGCGCCCCTCGCCGGAACCCTCAATGACTTCAATTCAACCCACCGCACCTTCTAGCGCTGGTTACCACGAGTTGCCCACCACAACTTCGACCTCAGCGCCGGGGAAAGCTCTCCCCTGGAAACTTATCAAGGTCGACCACAGCGACAACCGCATCCATTTGTCGGCTGCTCAGGTGGGCTGCAGCATTCCCAAGAGCGTCCGACTGGTGGAAACCGATTCGACGATCACTCTGACCGTCATCGGAAGCGATAGCAGCGGGGCCACGCCCTGCACACAACAAAACATGACCAGGATCGGATACGTAACACCACACAGCGCGATAGGTGCGCGAACCGTCACCGGAAACAGGTAACGTCTCCCGCGAGACGCCGTTTCTGGTGACTTCATGATTTTGGCCCCCGCCCACACGAAGTCGCTTCTGGCCTCGAGGGACCTGTAGCGCAGAGGGTTCCCCTTTCGGAACGCACAGCCTCCGAGCAATTCATGCCCCAGTACGATCCCGCCGCCCTAATCTCAATGGCCATACCCCTGCCCACCCGCGCTCAAATTCTCACCTGTTTCCGGCCGAGATCCCTTCCTGTTCTGAATGTACATATGCTACCGTGGTAGATACACAGCACGCGCTATTAGAAACAGAGGCTCGAGATGAAAGGCGGCGTGATTCTCTTCCGGGGGTCGGGCACGGCCGCTCGCAGGTATCTGGAATCGGACCGCTCACAAGCTGACGAGTACTACCTGGAAGGTGGCATCTCTCTTGCGGAGTTCTCCGTCGTTGACGGCGAGGGCGTGGTGGTCGGCGAGGGTGCGTTGACGCCCGGGCAGTATGCGGACTGGGTTGATTGGATCAACCCGTTCACTGGTGAGTCGATGGGCACGCCGCGCCTGCCAGGGGAGGGCCGGCAAGGTTCGCCGCGGTTTGCGGAGATGGTGGTGAACGCTCCGAAGTCATTGTCGATCGCGGCCGCGCTGCACCCGGAGGTGTCCGACGCGTTGGACGTCGCGCAGAAGGATGCGATGGGAGAGATCCGTCGCTGGCTCGGGCAACACTCGGTCACTCGGGTCGGCCAGCGGGGGCGGCAGGAGGCTGTGCCGGTTGAGCAGCTGGAAACCGTCGCGGTCATGCATAAGACCTCGCGGGCGGGCGACCCGCACCGGCACATCCACTTCCAAGTCGGCACGCGAGTGTGGGCGGCCGGAGCATGGCGCGGTCTGGACACCGCGGCGCTGTTCAAACAGCAAGGCGCGATCCGGGCGCTGGGCACGGCGATCATCGCCGCGCATCCGCAACTCGCCGCGGTTCTCGACCGGCATGGGCTGACCCTCGATCCGGTCACAGGGGAGGTCGCGGAGCTAGAGCGGTTCAATGCGCCGATGAGCAAGCGGGCCGAGCAGGTCAAGAAGAACCTGGCCCGGTTCGAGGCAGAGTGGGAGGCCCGGCATCCAGGGCAGGAGCCT
Organism: Microbacteriaceae bacterium; assembly: GCA_036510655.1. GTDB lineage: Bacteria > Actinomycetota > Actinomycetes > Actinomycetales > Microbacteriaceae > Rathayibacter_A. Next base: position 3,843 of record DATCDQ010000123.1, read on the forward strand.
GGCCCGGTGGTCACCGCCCGCTTGACGGCGATGGCGTGGGATCACGAGCGACCGAGCAAGAGACAATCGACACTCGGCAACGAGACAGAATGGCGCAAGGAGCTGGACGCGCTCGGCTACACCCCGAACGCGCCACGTCAGCATCGGCCGCCGCCGATGTCGCTGGATGAGTTGCGCGTGCAACAGCTCGCCTCACGTGCGCTGGACCGGTGCGCAGCAGCAGCGTCAACATGGACACGGCACACGGCGCAGGAGCATGTCACCCGCATCATCACCGAAGCCGGGGTGAGGGCAGAACCATCGGCGTTGCGCGACCTGATTGCGGTCACCACCACGCTTGCGACGGATGATTGCCTGTCGGTGCTGCCACCCGGGAGCGTGCAACCCGACCATGTTGCACACCTCACCTCATTGCACGTCGTCGCCGTCGAGACGGGACTGCAGGACCTGATGGCCGCCCGCACAGGCAGCGGCCCGCGACTGATTCTCGACGTGACGAATCTGGCGCACGAGCGCGGCCTCGACGCGGACCAGACCCGCGCGGCGGCCGTCGTCGCATCCGGTGATCCGCTGGTGGTGGTGGAAGGTGCGGCAGGGGCGGGCAAGACCACCATGCTCGGGGTCGCAATCCAGGCGGCCGCCGCGGAGGGTCGTGCGACGCGGATCGTGACGCCAACCAAGAGGGCCGCGCAAGTGGCGCAGCAGGAACTCGGCATCCCCGCCGACAGTGTTGCGAAACTCGTGCATGCAAACGGGTGGCGGTGGAACCGCGACGGCGTCTGGACCCGCCTCGCGGTAGGCGACGCTGATCCGGAAAACGGCAACATCTACACAGGCCCGTCGGCCGAGGCGCGCCTGATCCGCGGGGAGCGGGTCGTGGTGGACGAGGCCGGGATGCTCGACCAGGACACCGCCCTCGCCCTCCTGAGAATCACGGACGAGGCCGGCGCAACGCTCGCCCTGGTCGGCGATCGCGCTCAGCTCCCCGCCGTCGGGCGAGGCGGTGTCCTCGACATGGCGGCGCAACTCTCGGACCACACGGTCGACATGACGACCGTGCATCGCTTCACCGACCCCGAGTACGCCGACCTGACCGTGCGGATGCGCGCCGGCGAGAACCCCTCACCGCTGTTCGACCAGCTGCGCGCGCTCGGCCTGATCCATTTGCATGAGAGCACGGAGACGATGCAGGAGGCGATCGCCGGGACTGCGCTCGACGGTGCAACGATCACGGTCGCGACGAACGACGAGGCCCGCGAGCTGAACGAGCGCATCCGAGCGGAGCGGGTGCAGCAGGGTGAGGTCGACGGTACACGCACCACTACCGGCAGCGACGGGCTCACCATCGGCGCAGGGGACGTGATCCAGACCCGCAAGAATGACAGCCAGTTGCAGGTCGCCAACCGACAGACCTGGACCGTCCAGCACGTCGGAGAGGACGGCACGGTATGGGCAAGTGAAACCGGGAGGCGACACAAGTACCAGCGCACCATTGCGCTCCCCGCCGAGTATGTCAGCAAATACACGCACCTGGCTTACGCCTCGACCGCGTACGGCGTGCAAGGCGCGACCGTCGCCGAATCGCACACGGTCCTGTCCGACGCGCTCGACGCGGCTGGTGTGTACGTCGGCATGACCCGTGGGCAGCAAGCGAACCGGCTGCACATCGTAGCCGGCGACTTGGACGACGCTCGCGAGCAGTTCGTCGCCGCGCTCGACCGCGACCGCGCCGACCGTGGACTGGCCGAAGGGACCCGCGCCGCACACGACGCAGTACACGGTCTCGTCGCTGATGGTCCGGTGAGGCTCGTCAACCAGGAACGCGCGAGGCTCGCCCAGCAAATCGAGCACGCCGACCAGCAGGCCGAGAAGCGGGAACAGGCGATGGCCGCGCTCGACCGGCAGTGCGACGCGCACCGGACCGAGCGCGAACGGCAGGAAGAGGCCGTGGCCGCCGCCGAGGCAAGAGCCGCGCAGGTGCGTGCTGAAGTCGCCGGGCCGCTCATCGAGCAGGCCACCGCACATGGAGCCACTTACATCGAGACACGGGAGCGAATGTGGGAAGCGACCCGCGCCCAGACTCGCGCCGGACGACTCAACAGGCGCGCCGCCGCGCGCGTGGCAACCGACGCCGCAGGCGAGCACGACGCCACGGAGGACATGGTGCGCCGACGGTGGGGCGTTGTGCCACAGACGACGAGCGGTATCCCATCGTGGGCGGAGTCTGTCGCCCACACGCACGCCGACGCCGATCCTCGCGTGGCCGAGGTGAACCGGGACGTGGAGCAGACCCGCAGCGAGCAAAAGCGGCTGGCCGAGCACCGGGCGGACGAGCGTGCCGCCCTGCACCGTCGCATCCTCGGGAACATACCGCTGGGTACTGCCGAGGGTCGCGCCGCTCAGTGGCGTACTCGCGCTGAGCAGGCGCGGCGCGACCTTGCTGAGATCGAGGCGCTGCCGGTCACCGAGGCCGCACGGCTGGGCCGCGACCGCGCGGCGCGAGTCCAGGCGGAACGGGCCGCGGCTGAGCACACCAAGGTTGCACGCGACGCGCAAGCCGCCAAACTCGACCAGTTCCGGTCTGCGTCGGACGAGCGCCAGCGTCCCGCGCCGGCCCTCGGCCTCGGCCTATAACGACTCGACGGATGTCGCCGGTCAGCGGGGATCTGCCGGCTTCAACCTCCGAGACCGGGAGGCAAAGCATCCCGGCGCGACGAGCGCCATTCACCTCGCTGTGCTGCGGCCTCGGCCAGCCTTGCCGGGGCGGGTGGTGGAACGGTGCTGAGGTTCTTGATCGGCGTCATTCATTTACAGCGATCGGCCGGGCGGGTCGTTCTTGGGGTGGGGGTTCGTTCCAAATCGGTCGATACTCGGCAGGCGTGAGCGTCTCGATGTTTCGGGCCGGGCTGACGATTGCGGCGAGGGTGCCTCGCGCCTGGGCGTGCTGTCTGCAGCGTCCGGCGTCGTAGATGTGTTGCGGAGTTCGACCGCCCACGCGAGGATGCGTCCTTGGACATCAGCGAATTCTTCGGCAGTGACGCCGTACTGCGCGGCCTGCGTGGGAAGGATCGTCGCGATGCGGGAGAGTTGCGCGGCGAACATGCCCGCGTCGAAGCCGTCGTCGTGTTCGCGACCCAGGGCGAGCAGCTCCGCGTCGGTGAATCTGCCGATCGCGCGGATGGAGTCCAAGTCCAGGAAGTCACGCACCTCGCCGCGGGAGTAAACCGCGGAGAGCTTGCCAGCGATGGCGTCGCGTTCGGACAGGACCGGGCCGACCGTCATTACCACTGGCGCATCGGCACGCCAATTGACGCCAAAGTCCACGTCCAACAGCTCCTCGCGCTGACCGCGCAGGTGGAATCGGGCAAACGAATCGGATACCCGGGACCGGCTGACCTCGAAGCCCGCTTCGGTCAACGCGGTCTCGGCGGCGTCGAGTGCGGTGCGGAACTGTTCGGCAGTGGTCGTGTGGCCGGCAAAGAGATCGACGTCTTCGGTGGGTCGATCGGTGATGCCCCATTGACGGATCGCGCCAGCGCCCGCGAGGACGAACCCGGCGTCGGCGACCGCATCCAACAGCAGGCGCGTAACTCGTACCTGCAGGTCGACGCGAGCGTTCTCGTCGCCGGTCACGAGACCACCCGCCAGCTCACGCCGAGTGCGGTTACACGGCGAGTTCGGGAAAGTGCTCTTCCCAGAGTGCGCGGCAACGCTCGGGCAGGATCAGTCCAGCCCATTCCTGACGCAGCAGCGTAGCGTCCAACAGCGCTTCCTGCACCTGCGGGGTGCCTTCGCGTACCAGCGCCTGGTAGACCATGCGTCGCTGCCCGGCTTCGCCGAGGTCGAACACGCGGGACGGGCCCCAGTGCACGGTGATCGGCACTTCCAGCACCCCGGCCGCAGGTCCTCGCAGGGCAGATAGGGATGAGGGCACCTCGTAGGGGATGACGTCGCGAAACTGCATACGGTTCGCCGCCATATTCCACACCACCTCTCGCCCGCATCAGCACTGTACCGACAACGATTCTACCGGCCGGACCGCGATCGCGGCCGGAAGCCTTCAACACCATTGGTTCACTCCTGGGTGGGGTCGAAGAGTCTCAGGAATTTCTCGCGCGGGATCACCACGCGGCGGCCGAGTCTGACCGACGGGATTGTACGGTTCTCGACCCCCGCCGTGACAGTGCGGGGATCGACGCCGAGCGCTTGTGCCGCCTCGGTTCGCGTGATTACCAAGCTGCGCGACTCCCGTAGCGTCTCGATCGTCACCGTTGCGGTTCTCATATCGCGTACCTCGTTCCCTGGACAGCGAGAAATGATGATAAACGAAACTACATCATCGCGCTTGCTGTGTCAACCGCGACGGTGTATGTTTCTTATATGGATGACAGAAAGCGCGGGAATCCCGCGGGACACACGAACGAACTTGTGGCTGCGAATCTCCGCAAGGTGCGTCAGAACACTGGCGTCGACCTACGAGAGCTGTCCGCACGGATCAAGGCGAGAGGTCGGGTCATCTCGCCTTCGGCGTTGAGCAAGATCGAGAACGGCGACCGCCGCGTCGACGTGGACGACCTCACAGTCTTCGCCTACGCCCTGGAGACCACCCCGGCCGCACTACTCACTCCATCCTCCGAGGAAACCCGGGCCCCGGCCGGAGTGCCGGAGAGGCAGTTCACGTCCGAGGAGATTCAGGCCTGGATCCAGGGCAGGGTCAAACTCACCACCGAGGACCTCCTGCGGTACTGGAAGGAGCAGGCATACGACTCCGCCAACTACAAACGGATCTCCGAAGAAATCCTTGAGCAGTACGACCAAGGGAACCCTGGAGTTACCCCACGCGAGGTGCACGAGAAACGCATCGCCACCCACCGGGAACGTCTCGCATTGATCAACGGACGCCGGATGGAACTCGACCCGATGGCCATGCCCATTGACGGCTAAGCCAACGCCAATATAAACAAGATGGAGAGGTGCGGAAAATGACGAACATCCCGAAAGGCCACGTCATCGGGAGCGACTCCGAAGAGCACAAGGAAAACAAGGCCCGACGTTCTCGGTCACGACATGCCGGTTCGCTGACCGACTACACCACGAAGGCAGGGCCGCGTTGGAAATTCCAGATCTACGCACTCAAAGATCCCGAGAAGCCGGAACTTGGTGAGACGCGTGTTACCCGCGGCGGCTTCAAGAACCTCGAAGAAGCACAAACGGCGCTCACCGAGGCGCTGAAGAAAAAGGCGCAGAACGAAAAGTTCCACGCCACTGTGCCGACCATCGCGGAGTACGCCGACCACTGGGCCGGCGGGCTCCGACTCCAGAACTCGACGATCCAGGGTTATAGGAAGATCATCCGCAACCACATCAGCCCCTCGCTCGGCGATCTGCGTTTGGACAAGCTCACTGCGACGAGGATCGCGGCCCACTACCGAGCGCTGGAGAAATCGGGCCGGCGGGACGTGACCGGCCTTGGAAAGCCGCTCTCGGGCAACAGCGTGAACAAGGTGCACGTCGTGCTCGGTGCCATTCTCGACGCGGCACTCGACGACGGGCTGATCGCCGCGAATCCGGCGAGGAAGAAGCGCACCGTCAACGCCCCAACCGGTTCGCAGATCCGTGCACAGCGGCCCGAGATCACGACCTGGACGGGCAGCGAACTCCACGCGTTCCTCGCGTGGAACCGCGATGTGCTCAAGGACGATCTGTTCCCACTGTGGCGCACCATCGCCCTCACGGGGATGCGCCGCAGCGAAGCTCTCGCGCTTCGCTGGGGTGACCTGAACGTCGTGAGCAGCAGGCTCAGTATCAGACGAGCCGCCGACGTGACCATCCGCAACGTGGCGAAGTCCACCAAGACGGGATCCGCGCGCGTCCTCGACATGGACCCCGAGACCGTTGGAATTCTGAAGGCATACAAGGCGAAACGTGGCGCGATCTCACTCGACCTTGCGCGGGCAGACGCCTACATGTTCGGCAACGACTCTGGCGCGATCCGCTCACCCAACGAGGTCGGTCGGCGGTGGACATTCCGCGTCGAGCGCGCTCAGGTGGCAATCGTCGGACTGCCCTGGGTCACCCTGAAAGGGCTGAGGCACACGCACGCGACGTTACTGCTGGAACTGGGCGAGCACCCCAAGGTGGTGCAGGAGCGCCTCGGGCACTCCACGATCACCACCACGATGAACATCTACAGCCACGTCACCCCGACGATGCAGAAAGCGGCAGTAAGCCGCTTCGCCGAGCATCTCGATCAGGCTTAGCACATATCTCAGCACATGAAGGGGAATACGCCCTTGTTCGCGAGTATAAAAAACCCGATCAGAGGCAGTTTTCAATCGGCGGAGAATGGGGGATTCGAACCCCCGAGGGCTTGCACCCAACACGCTTTCCAAGCGTGCGCCATAGGCCACTAGGCGAATTCTCCTGGCGAGCGGCACCCGCATTCGGATGACGGCCACAGAGAAGCTTACCCGATGCTTCATCGCACCTCGAACGTGCATCCGGGGCGGTGTCGCGGCCTTTCAAAGTCATCGATTCGCATCATTCCGTTGGTCGAGTAGCGAGGACCGAGCGTATCGGGACGCCGTACGAGGTCTCGATACGCTCGCTGGCGCGCGCTACCCGACCTGCGGATGGCGCATTCACTGACTTTGCAGAGGAAGCGGGGGGCGCATCCACTCCGCGCGACCGGTTACACTGGATCTCGGCTCCTCGCGTGGCGCCATCCAGGCCAATTCCCCCAGGACGGAAACGAAGCAAGGGTAACCGGGCTCTGGCGGGTGCGCGAGGGGTCCTTTTTGTGCCGGGCGCGACCGAGCGCGGCCACACCGAGCGGCCACACCGAGCGGCTCACGCCGAGGCGTCGGCATCCGGCTCGGCATCGGGCTCGGCGTCGACCTTGAGCGTTTGGATCAGCGCCGGCGCGGTCGGCGCCAAACGCAGTTCAACGCGCAGACGCCCGCGGGCAGCGGCCAGGTACCAGACCCGGTGTGCAGGCGACGTGCCCATGGGTTCCGGTAGTTGCGCAACGCTCTCCGGATGCAGCCCGCCGACCTGCTCGATCGCAGCCCGGATGCCCGCGACCCGGTCGGCATATGGAACGTCCAGGGCTACATTCGGGCTGAAGATCTCGTCGGCCAGTCGGTTGTCCCAGTGTCGTATCAGCGATTCAACACGCGGTTGCAGGGCCAGCGTCTGCGCCCACGGAGTCGGGGCCGGGACGCGTGCGTCGATGTGCTCGATCGCCAGGTCCAGTGCGTGCGTGGCAGGTATGCCGATGGCGGCATATGCCGCATTCTCGAAGGCGACGATGCCGATTGCCGAAGGCGAATTCCAGCGCATGTGCGCGCTGAAGCCGGGGTACCCGCCCGAATGGAACACGGTCTGCCCCCACTGCGGATGCGTCTGGCTGAACAGTCCGAAACCGTAACCGTATGCGCTCGGCGCTGACGGCGCGTCTGGGTGCTCCGGTGCGGAAAACGCGATCGTGCGCGAGATCTGCTGCATCTCGCGCCGGGATGCCGCCGAGAGCGGACCCGGGGAATTGACCTCGGTGTCAAGCGCGGCGCCCAGCCACCGCGCCCAGGTGGACAGGTTGCGCGCCGTTGTGACGATCCCGCCGATCGGCGAGAACGCTCCGGGGCCGGAAAACGGTAGCGCGCCCCAGTCGTCATCGGCCGCAGCTCTGTCCCCGAGCTGCCCTCTGCCGACCCGTCGATAGCCGGTCGCCAACGACGCGTCGTTGCGAGCGAGCGGGTCGAACGTGGTGGCAGTCAATCCGAGCGGTGCGAGGAGCTCGGCTGTGACGAACTCGATGTAGTCCCGCCCTGTGACGTTCTCGATCACCTGCCCGAGCAGGGCGTAGCCGAGATTCGAGTATTCGAACGCCGTGCCCGGAACAGACACGAATGGCACGCCTGCGGTCAGCAGAGCGGTCAATTCAGCCGGCGTCATCGCCTCTTGACGGTCGCCCCACGGGTCGTCGGTGGGCAGCCCTGCAGACATGGTCAGCAGCATCCGCACGGTTGGGGCGACCGGTGCGTGTGCCGGCACCGCGGGCCGGAAGGCCGAAACGAACCGGGTGATCGGGGCATCCAGGTCGAGAATTCCGCGATCGCGCAGCAGTAGCACGGTCGCAGCCGTGAAACTTTTGGTGCAGGAGGCGATCCGAAACGCGGTGTCGCGCGTGGGGGAGCGCGTGGGCGGACCGCCGTCGCCACCGCGCCGGTACTGCCCGAATCCACCATCGAACACGATGCCGTTCGCGTCGAACACTGCGAAGTACGACGCCGGTGCGACGCCTTCGACGACGCGTTTCGCGAACAGTTCCGTGATCGCGGCGCGAAGTGCGCCAGCGTCGTGCTCCAGTCCCGGCATCCGCTTGCCTGATCCTTTCGGTGTGCGGTTGCGACGTCGTTCGTCGCTGCGCACTCCACTCTGACACCGGATGCGCGCTTCGTGCGAACCGCGCGTTCACTTCCGGACCCCGCGCGACGCGTCCGCGCGCTCCGTAGGATAAAAGGAGAGCCGTTCGGAACGTGCAGGCGGACCATCCAGTAATTGCGAGAGCGCGGCGCCCACGAAGCGCACGTGGCCTGCGATTGCGCAGACACAGGCGGAATATCCAGTGCGATCAATTTTCATCACGTCGGCCGAGGGCTACACCGGAAAGTCGACGATCGCGCTGGGCGTGCTCGACACGCTGGCCCGCAGGTTGCACCGCGTTGGCGTATTCCGGCCGATCGCTCGGTCGGCGACGGAACGCGACTACGTGTTGGAGCTGCTGCTCGACCACGTGGCAGTCGGCCTCGACTACGACCAGTGCATCGGTGTCAGCTATGACGACGTCCATTCCGACCCCGACGGGGCGATGGTGCGCATCGTCGAGCGCTACAAGGCCGTTGAAGCGCAGTGCGACGCGGTCGTCATCGTCGGCTCCGACTACACCGACGTCAGCGCGCCGACCGAACTCGGCTACAACGCCCGCGTCGCCGCCAATCTCGGTGCGCCCGTGCTTCTCGTGCTCGGCGGTCGGTCCGGGCAGGGCCTCGAAGAACGCCTCGGACAAGCGGATGCCCGCACCCCCGACGAGGTGCGCCAGCTCGCGGAAGTGACGCTGTCTGAGCTGCAGGCAGAGCATGCTGCCCTGTTCGGCATCGTCGTCAACCGGGCCGATCCGGCCGCGCTGACCCAGATCATCGACGTCGTCGATCATACCGCGCGGCGAATCGTCGGCGCGGGTGCGCACGGACAGTCAACGACGAGCCGGCCGGCCCCGGTGTGGGCGGTGCCCGAAGACACGACACTGGTCGCGCCGAGCGTGCGCAGCATCCTGGCCGCAATCGACGGAACGTTGATCAAGGGTGACCCCGAGCTGCTCGATCGCGAGGCACTGGGCGTCGTCGTCGCGGCCATGTCGATGGAGAACGTGCTGACCCGCCTGATCGAAGGCTCCGTCGTCGTGGTGCCGGGCGACCGCAGCGAGGTGCTTCTTGCCGTGCTGATGGCGCACTCGGCCGGTACGTTCCCGACGCTGTCGGCCATCGCGCTGAACGGCGGATTCGAACTGTCGGAGCCGATCGACCGCCTGATCGACGGTCTGCGCACGACCTTGCCGATCATCCGCACGGAGTATGGAACGTATGAGACCGCTGTGCGGATCACGCGAACGCGTGGGCGGCTCGCAGCGGATTCGCAGAGCAAGCACGACCGGGCGCTCGCACTGTTCGAGACCCATGTCGATGCGGATGCCCTGTTCGCCCTGCTCGACGTTCAGCGATCGCCTGTCGTCACGCCGTTGATGTTCGGCTATCAGCTCGTCGAACGAGCACGCGCGGAGCGCAAACACATCGTGCTGCCCGAGGGCGACGATGATCGGATCCTGCGCGCCGCCGCGACGGTGCTCACCCGTGGCATCGCCGACCTGACGATCCTTGGCGAGGAGATCGAGGTGCGCTCGCGCGCGATCGGCCTCGGCGTGGACATCTCGGCGGCACACGTGGTCAGTTCGTTCGACGACGTGTTGCGCTATCGCTTCGCGCAGGAGTACGCACAGCTGCGCGCGCACAAGGGTCTGACGTTGAGCCAGGCCAGCGACACCGTTACGGATGTCTCCTACTTCGGCACGATGATGGTGCACGCCGGGCTCGCAGACGGCATGGTCTCCGGTGCCGCGCACACCACGGCGCACACCATCCGTCCGGCATTCGAGATCATCAAAACCCGCGAAGGCGTCTCCGTCGTCTCAAGCGTCTTTCTGATGGCGCTCGCCGACCGGGTGCTCGTCTACGGCGACTGCGCCGTCATCCCCGACCCGACCGCCGACCAGTTGGCGGATATCGCAATCTCATCCGCGCAGACCGCTGAACAGTTCGGCATCGAACCGCGCGTGGCCATGCTGTCGTATTCGACCGGAAGCTCCGGTTCGGGGGCGGATGTCGAGAAGGTGCGTTCCGCCACCGCCCTGGTGCGTGCACGTCGACCCCAGTTGCTCGTCGATGGGCCCATGCAATACGACGCCGCGGCCGACGCCGCCGTTGCCGCCACGAAGATGCCGGACTCGCCAGTGGCCGGCCGGGCGACGGTGTTCATCTTCCCCGACCTGAACACCGGCAACAACACCTATAAGGCGGTGCAGCGCAGCGCGGGGGCCGTGGCCATCGGGCCGGTGCTGCAGGGCCTGCGCAAGCCGATCAACGACCTCTCGCGCGGTGCACTCGTCGAGGACATTGTGAACACGATCGCGATCACGGCGATCCAAGCGCAAGAATGAACCCTGTTGGTCGAGTAACGCACGAGGGCAGCGAGTACGTGTATCGAGACCTCGCGACGGGGTCTCGATACGCTCGTTCCTCGCTACTCGACCACCAACGCTCGCTGGCGCTCGCTACTCGACCACCGGTACCAACAGCACAGAAAGCAGGAGCCAGTGAGCAGCATCCTCGTCGTCAATAGCGGGTCGTCGTCGTTCAAATATCAGATGATCGACATGGCCACCGAGCAGACGCTGGCGAGCGGACTGGTAGAGCGCATCGGCGAAGCCAGTGGCCATTCAACGCATCGCGGTCCGGACGGTGTGACCGAGCGCACCCTGCCGATCCCCGATCACACGGCAGGCTTCGCGGTCATGCTGGATGCGTTCGAGCAGAGCGGCCCGAGTCTTGCGCAGCATCCGCCGATCGCGGTCGGCCACCGCGTCGTCCACGGTGGCATGCGCTTCTTCGAACCGACGCTGATCACCGACCTCGTTCGCATCAACATCGAGGATCTCTCCGAACTTGCGCCGCTGCACAACCCGGCCAACGTGCAAGGCATTGTCGCGGCGCAGAAGGCGTTCCCGAACCTCCCGCACGTCGCCGTCTTCGACACTGCGTTCCATCAGACCTTGCCGCCTGCCGCGTACACCTACGCGATCGATGCCGACGTCGCAGAGCGCTACCGGGTGCGTCGCTATGGCTTCCACGGCACGTCGCACAAATTCGTGTCCGAGGCGGCCGCAGCTTTCTTAGGTCGCCCCCTGGCCGAACTCAAGCAGATCGTGCTGCACCTGGGGAACGGGGCATCCGCGTGTGCGGTCGACGGTGGCCGCTCGGTCGAGACCAGCATGGGCATGACTCCGCTGGAAGGTCTGGTGATGGGCACGCGCTCGGGTGATATCGACCCCGCGGTGCTGTTCCACTTGAACCGCACGGCCGGGTACGACATCGAGCAGTTGGACGTGTTGCTCAACCGCCGAAGCGGGCTGCTCGGGCTGAGCGGGCACGGTGACATGCGGGACGTGCAGCGGGCCGCAGCAGCCGGAGATGAGGTCGCCGAACTGGCATTCGAGGTGTACCTGCACAGGATCAAGCAGTACGTCGGAGCCTACTTCGCGCAGCTCGGCGGACTCGATGTGATCACATTCACTGCAGGCGTCGGCGAGAACAACGCGCTCGTGCGTGCGGGGGCGTTGGCGGGGCTCGAGCCGATGGGCATCCGGATCGACGTGGAGCGGAACGAATCCGCGGATCGCGAGGCCCGGATCATCTCGACGGATGCCTCGCACGTGGCCGTTCTCGTCATCCCAACGAACGAAGAACTCGAGATCGCGCGCCAGACTCTGACGGTCGTTGAGTGAGTTTTGCGGGAAGAAAGGCAGCTCGCAAATTGAGGATTACTCAGCAATAGACAAGGCTGATACCCCCCATTGGGGCTCATTCTGCCGCAACCGTTGACCGCGTTGGAAGCTGATCGATAGCTTGTGATCTGTTGGATGCTGTCTATGAATACCACGTCGCTGACATATGGCGAGACGGTCTTGTTGTTTGAAGGGGAGCACGATGAACTTTTTGCGCGGAAAATCGGCGAGTGACAGCGGAGCTGATGTGGTAGCAGGCAGGAGACATCCGCAACATCGCAGGGGCGTGACCGGTCGCCGGTTGTTCCGTGCGACGGCGATCGTGGGTGTCGTCGCGCTGATGTCGACCGGGGCTCTCGCTGCGGTCGCGGCTCCCGGTGATTCGTCGAATGCGCAGGCGCGCTTCCTTTCCGGCAGTTTGCTCACCAGCGCGGGAACGCTTGATTCGCTCCTGGCACTACAGGGGTCGACAGCAACCAACAACGGAAGCGCGACTGCGGACACGCAGACGAGCAGCCTTGACCTGACCGCACTGAGTGCGCTCAACGTCACGATTCCGGGCGGTGTCACCATTCCGCTGTCGCAGTTCCTGACAGCGGGTATCGCCAATCAATACGCGCAAGCTTCGGACAATGGCGTATCCCGTGCCGGCTCCGGAGCAGTGAGCAATTCCGGCGTCGTCGACCTGACTGGGACCGGCGCGTTCCCGTCGAACGCATCGATCGATCTGGTCAACATGTTGGGCAACCCGGCACCGACAGTGTTGAGCGCAGGGAACATCAGCCTCGGCGCCGTTACCGGCGTTGCAGCATTGGATGCCGCACAAGCGGGTGGCCCGGCCGTCTCTTGTGCGGACCTGTCAAATCCGATCAACTGCCGCGGGTACAACGTGGTCAACGCAACGATGAATCTGACTTCGCCGCTGATTGGGAGCCTGGCCACGTCGCTCGTCGGCCCCTTGACCACAGTGAACACGGCGGTGAACGGCTTGTCGTCGACGCTGCTCAATGATGTCACCGGAGTCATTAACAGCATTCCGGCTCTGGCCGTGCTGACCGGCACCAACGACCTAGCTGTTACCGTGAACGCCAACCTGCTGGGGGCGGTCATCGCCGCGTTGCCGGCCACCGTGTCCCAGGGCGGGGTCACACTCACCCCCGGTACTGGCGCGATCACCGTCGATCTGGGCGCCGTCATCGGCGGGTTGAACAATCGGGCCCCGAACACGGCCTTGCTCAGCGCTACCGTCATCAACACGATCGTCGGCGACCTCGGAACGATCCTGACCACGTTGCAGGCCGACATCAACACGGCCGTGCAGACGGGGTTCAATGCGGCACCCGTGACAATCAGCGGCGGAATCTGCGTGCCGGCGGGCTGCACCGCGCCGCTCGGCGGGAAGCTGTCTCTGGCGTACACCGGCACCCTCGGTGATCTCGCCGCGGGCACAGCGGTTATCACCGCGTCGGGTACCGGGGTCGTCCCGGCAATTCTCGCGCCGGTCGTGACCACGTTGACGACGACTCTCGCGTCGACGCTGGCCGGCGTGGTCACCACCGCGCGAACCACAGCGTTGAGCACGATTGCTACGGCGTTAACGACTGCCGTCACAAGCCTGACAACAGCACTGAATCCGGTGCTTCAAGGCATTGGCGCCGCCATCGGCATCACCCTGAATGTGCAGGAACCCGGCACCGCAGCGAACTCCTACCGTGAGGTGGCAGTGCGGGCGTCGTTGCTGGGCGGTGCCGGTGCGACGGTCGATCTCGGCCGTGCGGAGGTTGGAGCCAACGTGAAGGCGGCTGTTGTTCCCCCCGCGATCACGAGTCTGACTCCGACACACGGTCCGGCGGCGGGCGGCACCGCGGTGACCATCACGGGTATCGGGTTTACGGGTGCGACGGGCGTTACCTTCGGTGGTACGGCCGGTACGGCGTTCGCCGTTGTCAGTGACACGCAGATCACGGTGACGACGCCGGCGCATACTGCTGGTCCTGTGGGTGTGGTGGTGCTGAGTCCTAATGGTAATTCGGCTCCGGGCACGTTCACGTTTGTTGCCCCGCCTGCTGCTCCGGCGATCACGAGCTTGACTCCGACGAGTGGTCCGACGACAGGTGGCACGGTGGTCACGATCACCGGTACGGGGTTCACCGGTGCGACGGGTGTGACCTTCGGTGGTACCGCGGGTACGGCGTTCAGTGTCGTGAGTGCCACAGAGATCATCGTGACGACTCCGGCGCATGCTGCTGGTCCGTTCGATGTAGTGGTGCAGAGTCCGAATGGTGATTCGGCGCCAGGCACGTTCACGTTTGTTGCCGCTCCCGCCCCGGTGATCACCAGCGTGTCTCCGACGCATGGTCCGGACACAGGTGGCACCGTGGTCACAGTGACGGGTACCGGGTTTACCGGTGCGACGGGTGTGACCTTCGGCGGCACTGCGGGTACCGCGTTTACCGTTGTGAGTGGTACGGAGATTACGGTGACGACTCCGGCGCACACGGCGGGTCCCGTGAGTGTCGTGGTGCAGAGCCCGAATGGTGACTCGGCTGCCGGTACGTTCACCTTTGATCCGGCGACGTCGATCAGTACCGTGGATCCGAACTCGGGACCCGAAGCCGGCGGCACGACCGTGACGATCACAGGCTTGTGCTTCACCGGTGCCACGCAGGTGCTCTTCGGCACCACACCGGCTACGAGCTTCCGGGTGGTCAGTGACACGACCATCACGGCGGTTTCGCCCGCAGGCACCGGCAAGGTCGATGTGACGGTCGTTGGGTCCACTGCCTGCGGCACCAGTACGCTGCCTCACGGGTTCTCGTATGTCGCGCCCGCAGTCGCACCCGCCCTCGCGGCGCTTGCGAAGACCGGGGCCGACGTGCTCGTCGGTGCTTGGTTGGCCGCATTCGCGCTCATGCTCGCGGGGGTCGGGCTGGTCGTGTTCCGCCGTCGTCGGACGGTGAAGTAGTGCAGAGACCCGAGACGGTGCAGGCATCGCCTAGCATCACCTAGCAAGGAAAATCACGCACAAACATTGTTCCCGGTCACCGCGAAGGTGGCCGGGAACAATGCGTTTCCGCAACTGCGCTCGCTGCAGGTTCGACTCGGCCCCCTGAAGGCCATCTGGCCGCATCGGCTAATGCCAGCCAGGCGCTTCCACTGCCGGCGCCCGGCACGAGCGCACTAGGCTGACGAAGAACCGTTGTGGAGCCAGCGCGGGCAGGACGACGCGAGTTTCCGGTCGTCTCCCGACGAAGGGATGACATGAGCGACCAGCTCGACGTCAACATCATCGGTAGCGGACCGAACGGTCTCGCCGCCGCAGTGACGCTTGCCCGTGCCGGGCTGTCCGTTCGCGTATATGAGCAGGCGGAGCGACAAGGTGGCGGCACACGCACCGCCGAACTGACGCTGCCCGGCTTTCGCCACGACATCTGCTCCGCCGTGCACCCTCAAGCGCTCGCGTCGCCGTTCTTCCGCGCTTTCGAACTTGAAAAGCGAATGTCGTTCGTGGTTCCGGAGGCGTCGTACGCGCATCCGCTCGACGGTGGTCGCGCCGGAGTCGCGTGGCGCGACCTCGAGCGCACGGCCGGCGGCCTCGGCGTTGACGGCGCGGCGTGGAGACGTTTGTTCGCGCCGCTCGTGCGCGGGGTGGAGGCGATCACCGAGTTCTCCGCGTCGCCGCTTGTGCGCTGGCCGACGCATCCGTTCGTCGATGCTCGATTCGGATTGCGGGTGCTCGAGCAGGGCAGCCGCCTCTGGGGCGCCCGCTTTCGGGCGGAAGTCGCGCCCGCCCTGCTGACCGGCGTCGCCGCGCATGCGACCGCACCGCTGCCCTCGCTCGCGTCCGCGGCTGCCGGACTCGTGCTCGCCGTGCATGGACACGCGCGCGGGTGGGGGATTCCGGTCGGCGGATCGCAGTCGATTGCGGATGCGCTTGCTGCGGATCTGCGCGCCCACGGCGGCGAGATTGTCACAGGGTATGAGGTGACGGCGTTGCGCGAGCTGCCGCCGGCGCGCGCCACGCTGTTCGACACGTCGCCTCGCGCCATGCTGCGGTTGGTGGCGGGCGCGGGGCCGGGGGGCGCGGGGACAGCGGGTTCGGTCGGCAGGTTTCCGGCCGCGTATCGCGCCAGACTGGAGCGCTACCGCTACGGGCCAGGCGTCGCCAAGGTCGACTTTGCGGTGAGTGAGCCGATTCCGTGGGCGAATCCGGATGTCGCGGCTGCAGCAGCCGTGCACCTCGGCGGCAACAGGGGCGAGCTTGCGCGTGCGGAACGCGAGGTTGCGCGGGGGAGGCACGCGGCGCATCCGTTCACGCTGGTGTCGCAGCCGTCGCTGTTCGACGCGACGCGCGCGCCCGCCGGGCAGCACGTCGTGTGGGCGTATGCGCACGTGCCGAACGGGTCGAGGCTGGATGCGACGGAGACGATCACGCGGCAGATCGAGCGGTATGCGCCGGGCTTCCGCGACACGATTCTGGCCAGTGCGTCGATGTCGGCGGTGCAGCTGGCCGAGCACAATCCGAATGACGTCGGCGGCGAGATCTCCGGCGGGGCGATCTCACTGACGCAGTTGGTGCGGCGGCCTGTCGCGTCGAGCGAGCCGTGGCGCACACCGATCGATGGCGTTTACCTGTGCTCTGCATCGACGGTGCCCGGCCCGAGCGTGCACGGCATGAACGGCTGGTTCGCCGCACGCTCGGCCCTCTTGCACACGTTCGGCATCCAGCGGATGCCTGCGCTCGGCCTCGCAGACTGAGTCGCTGCGGCGTCGGCGCACTGCACGTAAGACCGGAGATTGAGCGCAAGCCCGGATGGGCTCGCGGATCCGGTCCGGGGCACGAGCGATGTCAAGCTGTGTGGAGTCACTTGGTTCAGATTGTGGCTGTTTCTTTGGGTAGGTTGATGCCGACGTGGTCGGCTGGGGATGGTGTCACCGGTGGTTTGCGGAACCTTCCTGGGTGCTGTTTGTAGTAGTGCT
>DATCDQ010000124.1:0-46160 GCA_036510655.1 Microbacteriaceae bacterium
ACCACCCTCCAACGCCGCGCATTCGAACTCATCGGCTACCCCATCCCGAACGGACTGAAGTAGCCAGAAACACACCCCCGAAAACCCACGAAATCCCCGTAAACACGGGGATTTCGCACGTCAACACAGTCGTAACTTCGGTCTAACGGCACCGCGCGGACTCGACCCTATACCGGATTGTTGACGACAGCCCGGACTGGCAACCGCTTGCCAGTCCGGTTTTACGTGCAAAGTCCGGGCCAGCGTGAAGCGCTCGCGAGCCATCGGCCGCCAGCGGGCGCGGTGCAAGCTTCTTGACCACGTATTGATCAACATTCCACCTGAAACGCCGGGTATTCAGCGCTATCATTTCTGAGTATGGAACTTCGACAGCTCGAACACTTCCTCGCCGTCGCGCAGGAACGGCACTTCACCCGAGCAGCGGACGCGCTGCGCATCTCCCAGTCGGGACTCTCGGCGTCGATCAGGGCGTTGGAGACCGAGCTTGGCGCATCATTGTTCACCCGCAGCACTCGGCGAGTCGAGCTGACTCAAGCCGGCACCGCACTGCTCACTGAGTCGATCAGGACGGTTGCAAGCGCATCCGCAGCTCGCGACGCCGTCGCAGCGATCCGCGACGTGCTCAGCGGCACCCTGACCGTCGGCACTGAGCAATGTCTTGGCGCCATTGACCTGCCGGAGCAGCTTGCGCGCTTTAGGCAGCGGCATCCGGGGGTTCGAATCACGCTCGGCTTCGCTGGCTCAACCCAGCTGCTGGATGCCCTTGCAACCGGCAGGCAGGATCTGGCCGTTCTCGCGGTGTGCAGTCCGACCCCGCAGGGCGTGCGGTTGGAGACCGTGTCGACCGAGCCGTTCGTCGTTTTGTGCAGCCCTCGGTGCGCACTGGCCGCAGAGAAATCGACAACGCTCGCCGATCTCGCCGCAGAGACCTTCGTTGGATTCCAGGCCGACTGGGCCGCGCGCGTACTCGTCGACCGAGCCTTCGCAGCCGAGGGGCTCGCACACACCGTCGAACTCGAGGTGAACGATGTGGGCACCCTGCTCGACCTCATCGAGCACGACCTGGGTGTCGCTGTTGTGCCTGCGCACTTCGCGCACAAACGCCCCGAGCAGCTCGCTGCGATCCCACTGCGCGCCCCCAACTTGCAATGGACCGTCGCGATTGCGATCCCCGAGCAGCCGAGTCCGGCTGCACGTGCCTTGCTCGGTCAGCTCGAGACTGCCTGACCACGCCGCGCCCACTCGCGCTGACCCTCACGCCCCCTCGCCCTCTCACGCCCCGCGCACCCCCTTGCTGAGGTGCGGACTTCGGTCGCTTCGCCGCGGGCAAAAGTGACCGAAATCCGCACCTCATGGAATGAGAACGAGAACGAGAATGGTGATGGGGATTGGTGGGGACGGGATTGGTGGGTGCGGGGGCGGGCGTCAGGCAGTGTCGAGGCGGGCGCGCTCCTCGACGGTGAGCACGACATCCACCGCGGTGACCGAGTCGCGGATCGTCTCCGGGCGTGACGAGCCGGGGATCGGGATGACGTGTGGGGACTTTGCGAGCTCCCAGGCGAGTGCGATGACCTGCGGGCTGACGCCGCGGGCATCCGCAACGTCGTTGAACACCGAGAATCGCTCGCCGAGCGCTGCGGCTGAGGTGATGCCGCCGAGCGGACTCCACGGCAGGAACGCGATGCCGAGCTCGTGGCACAGTTCGAGTTCCGGTTCGCTCGACCGATAGGTCGGCGAGAACTGGTTCTGAACGGAGACCAGACGGCCGTCAAGCACGTCCATTGCGAGCCGGATCTGCTCGGGGTTGGCGTTCGAGATACCGGCCATCGCGATCACGCCCGCGTCGAGCAGGTCGCGGATGGCGCCAACCGACTCTGCGTATGGAACGTGCACGTCAGGCCGGTGCAGCTGGTAGAGGCCGATCTGTTCGACTCCGAGTCGCTCACGTGATGCCTCCGCAGCGCGCTTGAGGTGATCCGGACTGCTGTCGATTGTCCAGGTTCCGTCGCCGGGGCGCAGGTGGCCGCCCTTCGTCGCGATGAGCACGTCAGAGGTGTCGCCGTCGTAGGAGGCGATCGCGCCCGCGATCAGACTCTCGTTGTGGCCGACCTCGCCTGCGTGCAGGTGGTAGGCATCCGCCGTGTCGAAGAAGGTGACGCCGGCGTCGAGTGCGGCATGGATGGTCGCGATCGACCGGGATGCCTCTGGCCGACCCTCGATGGACATCGGCATGCCGCCGAGTCCGATTGCGCTGACCGTGCGATTGCCGATTGTGCGTTGTTGCATTCGTGTTCTTTCTGTTGGTTCTGTTGGTTCTGTTGCCTGTCGGGTGCTCGCTGCCGCTCCGCTCACCATGCGTAGTCCTCCGGAGCGGTCTTGTAGCCCGGGAAGATGTCGTCGAGGCGATTCAGCGCATCCGCATCGAGTTTCACGTCGAGGGTGCCGAGGATGCTGTCGAACTGCGCCATCGTGCGCGGGCCGGTGATCGGCGCGGTGACGGCGGGCTGATGCAGCAGCCAGGCCAGCCCGAGCTGTGCCGGCTGAACGCCCAACTCGTCGGCGAACGCCTCGTATTTCTCGAGTTGCGGGCGGTGCTTCTCCAGGCCTTCGGCCGAGCGGCCCTCGCCGCGGCGAGCCGAGTCTGCCTGCTTCTTGATGATGCCGCCGAGCAGTCCGCCGTGCAGCGGCGACCAGGGGATGATGCCCAAGCCATACTGTTGCGCCGCGGGCAGCACCTCGCGCTCGACATCCCGGGTGAGCAGGTTGTAGATCGACTGTTCGCTGACCAGGCCGACGAAGTTGCGTGCAGCGGCCGCGGCCTGCGCCTGCGCGATGTGCCAACCTGCGAAGTTGCTGCTGCCGACGTAGAGCACCTTGCCCGCGGTGACGGCAACTTCCATGGCCTGCCAGATCTCCTCCCACGGCGTGTCGCGATCCACATGGTGGAACTGCAACAGGTCGACGTGGTCGGTCTGCAGACGCTTCAGGCTGGCATCCAGCGACTGGCGGATGTTGTAAGCCGACAGCTTGCCGCTGTTCGGCCAGCTGTTGCCCATGTCGCCGTACAGCTTCGTGGCGAGCACGGTGCGCTCGCGGCGCCCGCCGCCCTGCGCAAACCAGGTGCCGAGGATCTGCTCGGTGCGGCCGTGGTGGCCGTCACCGCCGTAGCCGTTGGCGGTGTCGAAGAAGTTGAGTCCGTGCTCGTGTGCGGCATCCATGATCGCGTGTGCGTCGGGTTCACTCGTGAACTGTCCGAAATTCATGGTGCCGAGGCACAGGCGGGAGACGGAAAGGCCGGTTCGGCCCAGGTGTGTGTATTCCATGCCCCAACCCTGGACGGTTTCAGCTTAGAAGTCCAACTGTTTTCTGCGATCGAATTGTGCAGTCGCACTTCTCAATCGGACGGAACAGGCGGTCGGTTGTGCGAATGATTGAGCTGGCGCACACGTGATCACGGATCACCGGCGTCGGATGACCGCCGTCGCCGAGCGAACCGCAGGTCGCGCCACGTGAAGCCGCCCGGGCTGGGCAGCGCCATCCGGATCTGCTCGCGGTCGAACGGAAGGCGCGGTCGCAGATCTGCTGGCAGCTCGGACGCCGGCTGAACGGCTACGCTTACCCCCTCCGAGAGCATCCGAACCTGGGCGGTCGCTACCAGTGGCACTGTCATCGTCAACTCGGTCGCCGCGCCGAGCAGGTAGTGTGCCCAAACCGGTGCGGGGAAGACGAACACGTGTCGCCCGACGGCTTCGGCAACTCGTCGAACGGCGGTGCTCATCATCAGCTGCTCGGCGCCAGTGACTGCGACAGTCTGCCCAGAAAGCCGATCGCCAAGTGCGGCGAGCGCCACATCGACAAGTTCGCCCACCGGAATCGGCCGAATCGGCTTTTCGCGCAACCCGACGGATGCGAACAGCGGCACCGTCTGCACGACATGGCTCAGATGATCGACGAGGTGATCGCCGCGGCCATAGATCATTCCGGCTTTGAGGATCGTGTAGTCGACGCCCGATGCCCGCAGCATCTCCTCGGTCGCCCATTTCGACTCGTGATATGCCGACCCGCAGTTTGGCCGTGCCCGCAGAAAGCTCAGCAGCACGATCTTGCGAACGCCCGCATGTTTCGCCGCCTCGATCACCGCGGCGGTGCCGCGGATGTGCACCCGCTCGTAGGTCTGATCACCGATCTCGCGGTTGATGCCGGCGAAGTGGGCAACCGCATCGCAGCCGTCGAAGGCTGCCGTCAGCGCATCGACGTCGTCGATCTGCGTGCCCATGCGTCGCGAGACGATGACCGTCTCAGTGGGATCGAGTCGTTCGGCCAGGTGCCGGCCGACAAATCCCGTGCCGCCGGTTATCGCGATGCGCACTGCGTCCGTCATCATGCGATCTTCCCACGTCGCCCTTGTCCGCCGGTCCATCCGGTGTCAAACTCACGCTATGTCGCATGCTGAATATCGGGTGACCGTGCCGTTTTCGCCGACCGAGGTGTTCGCATTTCTGGCCGACGGTATGAACGAGCAGAAGTGGCGCAGCGCGGTGCGTTCCGTCTCGCTCGCCTCCGGTCCGGCCGGGGATGTCGGCGCGGTCTACGCGCAGTGCCTAACGGGTCCGGGCGGTCGGGAAATTGCGGGTGACTACCGGATCACCAAAGCGACGCCGCCCAGCATGCTTGCATTCGATGTGATCGCAGGTCCGGCACGTCCGACCGGGACATTCACCTTGACCCCGGATGGTGACGGCACCTCTGTGTTGTTCGTGCTCGACGTTCAGCCGAAGGGATTCATGAAACTTATGGGCCGAATGATTCAGAAGACGATGGACTCAGAGGTGCGCCAGCTCGACAATGTTGCGCGGGCAATGGCCCCGGCAGAGTAGTCGCATTCCGCTTGCGTGCCCGCGCATGTCAGGCGTCCTCGCCGCGCAGTTTGTCGCAGAGCTCGGCGAGCTGCTTCAGCTCGTCCGTCGAGAGCGGCCCGCCGACGCGCGTGCTGATCGACGCCATGTGCTCGACCGCAACGCGCCTGAAGAGGTCGAAACCGGCATCCGTCATGCGGATGATCGTGCCGCGGCCATCGTTCGGCTCGGGGCACTTCGCCACAAGACCGCGCATGACCAGGCGGTCGATGAGCCGGCTGACGCTCGGCTGGGTCAGCAGCACGTGCTTGTTCAGGTCGCGCAGGCGCAACTGACGATCGGGTTGGCGCTGCAGGTTGAACAGCACGTCGTACTCGTTGAACGAGATATCGCGCGTCGGAAACTCCGTTGACAGGCTCCGCATGACGGCCACCTGCGCACGGAACAGAGACTCCCACGCTGCAACGGCGGATGCTCGTTCGCCCACGCTGCTCCCTTCCCCGTTGATCCTCAACAATAGGGATGCTCACCCTATGCCCGCGAATCGAGGTGCGCTTTCGAGGCGCGCTTTCGAAGTCAGTCGTTGTCCGTCTTGCCGAGCGTGACGGCGGTGACGCCCTTGATTTCGGCGAGCTCTTGCATCAGCGTGTGGAGGGGCGCCTTGCCCTGGAACTTCAGCCGCGCTTCGACACGGGATGCCTTCCCCGGGCCTTCGAATGTGTGCGTTCCCGTTAGTGCTGCGTCAAAGCCGAGTTCTGTGGCGCGGGCCAGCACCGCTCGCAGCACTCCGCGGCCGTCCTTGTATTGCAGCACGCAGATCTCATCCTGGTTGGCGATCCGGAGCCTCTGACCGAGCGCGGTGAGACCGCCGACCGTAATGAGATAGAGCGCCGTCGCGGCGATCGCAATCACCGGCATCCCGGCTCCGCAAGCCATGCCGACCGCGGCGGTAAGCCAGATGGATGCTGCGGTCGTCAATCCGTTAACCGCGTTCTGGCGCACGAAGATCACGCCGGCGCCGAGAAACCCGATGCCGGTAACGACCTGAGCGGCGATACGAGAGGGGTCGAGAACGACATCCGTTCCGAGCACGGAGGAGAACCCGTACGCGGACACCAGGGTGAAAACGGTCGCGCCGATTCCGACGAGGGTGTGGGTGCGGAGCCCGGCGCTCTTGAGCCGGCGTTGCCGTTCGATGCCGACGATGGCAGACAGCACAAACGACAGCACCAAGAGCGCCAATTGGGTCAGCGTCGTTGCGGGGAACAGCTCGATACCGAGTATCACAGAGCCTCCTTACCGGCTGCTCCTGACGTTAGCGCGCATCTGGGCGGCGAGTGAGCAAACGCGGGTCGCCGGGGCAAAATTGAAGGCCGGCCGCAGAGGCTAGCGGCCGGCCTTCGTTCCCTTGCACCAAGAGTGTCCTGCAATCACATTCCGCGTTTGTTGCCACAGCAAACAACTAACGCTCTTGAACTATATAACGAAAGGGTAACGCAATGCTAGTTATACGTTCGTTATTTTTCTACGAGTTTGTTATGAGCACTTTTTGTCGTGATCCGATGCCGTTTCTCATCGGAGATGTGAGTCTCTCAACCAACCCGTCAGAGACTGTCGGGATCCAGATTCAGTGTCGTAGCCGCGTACAGGTATTGCTGGTCACCGAATACCTGGAGGTTTGTGTTCAGCCAGATGAGGTCCTCGATCGAAATCCCAAACCGCTGCGCCACCACGGCGGTGATGTCGCCCGTGGCGACGAGATACCGTTTCGGTGCACCACTGGCCATGGTCGCGGTGACCGCGCCCGAGGCATAGGCCCGTGCGCCCCCATCGACCGGATGCACGTTCGACTGGCGGACCGGGATCGACCAGTGCACCGTGGTAACGGCGAGGACCTTGTTCGGTCCGAGCTCGATCGGGACCCCGTCGGCCGAAGCGGCCGACGAGTAGGTCACGAGGGTGCCGAGGTATGCGGGCTGATCCTCGTTGTCGAGCGATGCCGACGAGGCCGGAGCCGCCGTTGTGGTCGGGCCGCCGAGTTGATGATCGCCGACACCGTGGTAGGTGAGCCCGTCGCCGACCTTCGGCGGAATGTCGATGAGCGTGACGGAAACCGGCACGGGCACCGTCGATGTGAAGCCGGAGTATTGGGCGGAGTATGTGTTGTCGCCGTTCGCGACCATCCGGTAGTGGAAGTGGATGCTGCCCTTGGGTGAGGCGACGTCTCCCGCAGCCACGACAGTTCCCTGCGGGATGGAGCTCAACGTGGGGGCCACAGCCGCCGCGCCGACAGGCCCGGGGGTCGCCGTATGCGAAATCGCCGGGTCCGGAGCCGTGGGCGCGGGGCTGGGTGAGCCTGTCGCGGCGGGCCTTGCGCTTGGGGAATGGCTCCCTGTCACTTGCGCGGTTGCGCTCTTGCCGACTGAAAAGCACCCGGCGAGCAAGGCTGTGACCACGACTGCAATGCCGATCGCTGCGAACCCGCGCCTCCAGGTGGAGCTGGTCCATGCTGCTGCTCTGCCCAGGTTCGCCCTGTCCAAGATGATTCCTCCTCAACGAGACTCTAGCGGGGGCGCGCCGCGCCAATTTAGTCACTGCCTGCTGTTACGGCTTGAGGCTCGGGCGTGGTTCGTCAGCACGATCATCGCGCAAACGATCAGGGTTCGGACAGCTATCGCTTCGGGCCTTGCCCGACCTGCGACGGTTTCGGATACGTTGTCACGGATGGAGACGACTGACCGGCTTCGCAGACGGCAGCCTTCCTAGCGGCGCCCTGGATGGGCAATCCGAGCAGTGTCGTGTGATCTCCCATTTCGGGGAGTAGCCGGTGCTGTTGGGCTACAGATCGAGGACTAATGCGAGGGCGTCGTCGACCCGCTGCATCTCGTCGATGGTCAGGAAGCCGACAGGTTGCGTGAGTCGGCTCAGATCCACCGTCGCGAGTTGGTCACACATCACCAGTGTCGGTCGATCGGCGATGATCACCGGCGGTCGGAAGCTGGTCTCTCGTGCGCTGGTGCTCGTGAATGCGACGATCCAGGTACTGAGTGTGAGCCAGTCCGGCTGCAACACGACTGCGTATCGCCAGCCCTTCTGCTCGTGGCCTGTGCCTCGCGCCGACAGCCGGTAGACCTCACCCCTCATGCAGTGCGGCCATGTCATGCTGGATCGCCCTGACTTCGGCCAGATCGGCCGGGTCGTCCTTGATGGCGCGCGCCTCTGCTGCAGCGATCCGGCGACGTTCGTCGCGGCTCATCGCGGACAGAGCGGCGACGATGACCTGGTCGGCGCTCTCATGACGGGAGGCACCGATCCTGAGGAGAAGGTCGCGAGTGCTGCTGCGCACTTTCACGGTGGTGGTATCAGCCATAGTCCAAGTCTACTCCTGGTAGACCATTCGAGTGCGCAGCCGGCGGTGCACTACCGAACGGTCTGCGCTCGCAACCCCCTGGGGGAACGTCACAAGGTACAAAGTCTGTCAGGCCCGGTGAAGTCAAGATCCCGTGGCGGCTCGTTTCCGACGGATTGAGCGAACCAACCACAGTATTGTCTGATGAACCGCGACACCCGCGGCAGTGTTTGCTGCACCGAGAACAGCGGCGCTCAGTATGACGGCGCCATCAACAATGTCGGCACGGCCGGCTATGCCAGCGACTATCAGGATGACTGGGCACAGCATTGCGCCGCTGATTATTGCCGACTTCCACCAACGCCCAAATGCGAGCCCGAACACGATCATGGTGGGAATCACAGCGCCGGCATCCTTCTTCGGTGGCACCATCGAGTTCTCAAAGTCTCACACGGTACGTGTGCTCAGGCAATCGCACTTGACGATCACCGTGCGGAGCGAACTCGAGGAGAGCGGTCGGCTCGGCCGTCAGAGGTCGAGTTCGTTCGAAGGATTGCTGCGGCGCCGAGCGACGTCGCCGGGCTGTCCGAGGATCTGCCTGATCCGCCCAGGCTCAGTCGTTGTCGAAGTCGATATCGGCTCCGCGCAGGGCGGCGACGGCTTGCACGGCCAGCCGGGTTCCTGCGTAACCGATCACGGCTGCGAGGATGAGCGCGATGGCCGGATCGAGCCAGTAGGTGCCGCCGGTGATCCAGATCACGACGCCGGCCACGAGTACCCCCGCTGCTGCGGCCGCGTCGGCGAGTGTGTCGAGGAGCACTGATTTCATGTGGATGTCTTCGCGACCTGCGGACAAGCCGAGCACGAGCGCCCCGGCGATCAGCCCGAGGGCCAGCGCGACTGAGTCGGCCAGGGTGTCTCCTGCCGCCGCGAGCACTCCCACCGAGCGGGCCGCGATGCCGACGGCGACGAGTCCGCCGATCAAGGCGAGGTTCAGGGTGAGGACAATGGCAAGCCTGCGCCTCTGGCTGAATCGGGTTGGGCCGGGATTCGAACTCATGAGTGCGTGTCCGGTGTGATGATTGCAATGAACACGATGCCGATCGGCCGCCGCGCACGGCAGCGCCGTCGCCGCAGCAGCCTCGGCCGAGCGGCAGAACTGGGAGCATTCACCCGATCATCCTCGCAGTCCGGGTAGTGCCGGCTCACGGTGGGCGGGCGTGCGGGGCGACGACGTCTCGATTACCGAGGTCCTTCCGTCGACTCTTCGCCTGTGATGTCAGTGACCTCAATCGGTCGGTCGGGTGTCGAGTGCGCACTGTCGACAGACGGAGGCGGCACGTCGAGCTTGCGTGCCATGTCTGGTTCGAGATCCGTCAGCAGCCAGACGCGGAGAGAGTCCCACCGATGCAGCACCGTCCCCGGCGCTGGATGCTGGCGTGCGACAGCTGGGTTGGTCGGCCAAACAATCGCTCCGATCGGCGGACCGTCCGGATCCGGGTTCGCCACGCTCACGCCGGCGGCATTCGCGACATCCCTCGCTTCCAGGAACCGCAGACCGACCACGTCCGGCACGATCACGAAGTCCGCCGTTCGGTTGTCGTCAAACGGTTCAGACAGGTTGTCGCCCATACCGGTATTGTCTGCGCAGTGCGCCATGCCCACAAGACGGAACGCTCAGCAGTCCGGTGCGGGGGATCCTTGAGAGACGGTGAGGATGGATGCAAAAAGCCGTCGATCGGTGAACTGTATTCGCCGGCGACGGCGTCGCGTGGCAATCAGTTGCTGTCGTCCCGCCATGGCGCCAGGTCGACCTCGTTTCCTTCGGCGTCGGCGAGCGTCCACCAGTTCGGTGCGAACGCGTCGGTCACGATGTGGCCGCCTGCGGCGAGTCCGGCAGCGATGCGCTTCTCCACCTGATCGCGCGGCACCGACACGTCGATATGGATGCGATTGCGTTGTGGCCGCGCCGTTTCCAGCTGTTGAAACCAGACGTTCGGTCCGTGGCTGAGCGGGTCCACCGCATCCTCGTCGCCACGCTGGTCATAGCCCATCACCGCGCACCAGAACGGCAGCACGTCGGGGATGACAAGCGCGTCGATCGAGACCTGCACGTTCTGCACTTTCGACGGATCTGCGGTCACGCCGAGTTCAGCCGCCGCAACAGAGATCTGCCGCGCAAGCGCCAGATCGCGATCGCTGATGTCGCTGATCTCGTGGGTGGAAAGCGTCACCGTCACACCCGGGTAACGCAAGTCGATCGCCGGATGGTGATTGGCTGCATCCGCGAGCCGCCCGATGGCCTCGACCAGTGCCACGCCCGTGGCGAATGATCCGGTGGCGAAGTACGTCGTCACGCCGTCGAAGAGCACGCGCCAGTCCTCAACGCCGTCGGATTGGTGGAACTGCTGAGGGGAAATGCGCTCAACCATGTGCGCCTCCATTCGTTGGAATACATCAACCGTGCCCCAGGCGGCCACCCGTCGTCAACCGGTGCCGACGACGAAGCTGCCGATCACGGTCGTGCCGTCGCTGGTGTAGACCGGGATGCTTACCGTCTTGCCCGCGTGCGTCTCTTGCCACTGCACCGCGTCAGCCGGGCTCGTGAAGCTTTCGGATGCGGTCGTTCCGTCGGCTGCTTCGAGCTCGGTCTTCTTGACGTATCCCTCTCGACCGTTCGTGGCTTGCGCGGTGATCAGGTCGGGGGTTCCGTTGCCGTTTTGAATGCCGTAAGTTTGGCCACCTGCGTTGACTTTCCAGTTCGTGGCCGTCCGATTCACATATTCGGCAGTGATTCGCCAGCGGCTGCTCGTGCCCGTTTGTATGGTGACGGCGTGCTCACCCGGCGCCAACGCGACGTTGTAGGTCGTGACCCCAGTGCGGGAACTGGCATCCGAGTCCGAGCATGTCAGGGCGGCGCCGTTGGGGAACGCGAAAGTGCCTGCACTCAAACATGTGAACGTAACGGAGACATCCGTGGCGTCAGAGGGCGCTGCGCCCAATTCGACAGTGGCTGAGCCGAAATGAGTTTCCGTTACCGGCGCACCTAACTGAGTGACGGCAGGCGCCCCCGGCAATGGCAACAGCCCAGTCGCCATCGCTCCTGCACCGCCGAGCACGCACAGGCCGGCGAACACGCCCGCACCCAACCACAGTCGACGGTGCTTACGAGCGCGAGGGCGCGAGACGCGCGCGCCATCCGCCTGTTCGACGAGCTTCGCTCGCAACGCTTCACTGAACACGGGATCCATCTGCGTGCGATTCATGCCGTGCTCCCTTCTTCGGTGGGCCGTGCGGTGCTCTCGGGCGCAGCGTGAAGAGTCGCCCTCAGTCGTGTGCGGGCGCGGTGCAGCCGAGTTTTGGCAGCGGAGGTGGAACAGCCGAGAACTGTGGCCGCTTCCGCGATCGGATAGCCCTCCAACACGACCAACGACACCAAGCGCATATCGGCAGCCGGTAGCGACCGCAGTGCGGTGGCCAATCGATGATCAACCTGCTCCAACGGATGCGCCGCCAAAAAGGCGGACTCGGCATCCGAGGCGGCCAGCGTGCGCGGCAACGAATCCAAGAGCCGCTGATAGCGGGCCGCGGAACGCCGCACATTTCGTGCCGCATTGGTTGCAGTCACCAGCAGCCAGGGCAGAACGGACGCTTCCACCAGGCGCACATCGGCGCGTCGTCGCCACAACTCGAGAAACGCCGTCGCCGTCACATCGTCCGCGTCGCGTCGATTCTCGACCAAGCGGTAGGCGTGTCGGAACACGCGATCGCGATGAAGATCGAACAGCGCACCGAACGCTGCGCCATCGCCACTGATGCTGCGCGCCCACAGCTGCGCATCACTCGCGACGGGCTGCCTCATACTCTGTATTGTCCGGGAACCTTCGAAAAGTTTCACTGAGGCTGAAGAGAACTACAAATCCCGATAGCGGCGCCTTGCGCGGCTTAGCCTTGAGTCGCGACGTCCGGTGTCGGTTTCGTGATGATCGTGCTGCCGATCCTGATGCTCGTGGCTGCGCTCGCAAGCCGGACCTTGACCGGGCGCTCTTTGAACGGATCGACCGCTGTTCGCGAGTACCAAGCTTCGTGCCCGCTGACGGAACCTTGGGTTCTTGCGGTGATTGCAACACTTATTGGATGGGTGTTGTCATGTTGGGGTATTCAATCTTCGTACGGCCGGACTTGATGCAGGCGTTTTGGCCGCGGATGCAGGCCGGGGGTAGGCTGGCGATACTTGGCTGTGGCCCTCCACCACGCCCTCCAGCTCACAAGTCCGCGCAACGAGCCGACCCCACATTTCCGGGCTGGACCTCTGGCTGAGTTGTGTCTGTGGGCCTTCTATCGAGATGAGCGGCCGGTCGCCGGCACGTTCTGGAGCATTCACGAAGCAACCCTAGTTCGTCCCATGTGCGCCGCGCATGCACAGTCGTGCCCGAAAGCCGAACGATTATGGGGCGATTTCGGGGCTGTCGCGGTGACGCGAGATGGCAACCACCGTGAGAATGGCGACTGTGAAATGGGACCAGCCAACTTGCAATCGTGATCGGGGTCCCGAATGTGAATTCGACCTCATCGTGCCGGCCGTCGACCTGCCGCCATGGCTGCCGCGGATTGACCTAACGCGCGCCGGCAGGGTTCTCGTCACCGCTGAGATAGGTTCCGTACCCGGTGACGACGAGGTCGTCTTCGAAGACGAGAACTTCGTTCACGAGCGCGCCCTTCTGGTTGCGATAGTTGATGACAATCGTGTCAAGGCCCGCGTACACGTTCTCCACCGTGAAGTGCAACTCAGGGATCAACTTGAGACCCTCGACCCAATAGTTTCGGAGCTCGGCTTTTCCGCGCAACGTGCCATCGCTTCCCTCGATCAGTTGCGCGGCGGCGGGGGAACTGAACACGATATCGTCGCGGAAATGGCTCAACACGCGATCAACGTCGTGCGCGTTCCATGCGTCCACCCAAGTAGCGCTGAATTCGGCGGGGTCCGGCACAGTCATACGTTCAAGCTTCCACCATGAAATGGCGCCGCGTCGAGCCCACAGGTCGCGGCAAGCGTTGTCGCCCAGCCGCGGCACGCGCATCCATAGGATGGAGGCAGGGTGGCAAGTCATCCGTTCGCTGGGTGACCTGCATCGACGACAGGCAGGTGGAGGCGATGACAACCGACCACGGGGAACCTGAGGCGGCTGCTGGTGGCGACAGTGGTGGCGACACGATCCGACGAACGAGTTTTCGACGCAACAGGCCTACAGACGCCGGGTGGCCTACAGCCAGCGCGTGGAAGTCGTTCGGCGATTCGCTCACCGGCGATCTCCTGGAGGTCACCTCGCCACTCGATGCGTGCGTCGGCGCCGATGCGGCCGTCACAGATCCTGTGTTCCGGGCGCTGAAGAATCCGTACTACATCGGCGACACTCCCGGCCTGACCCAAACCATCGGATGGCTGGACGCCTGGACCACGCAGCCCAGCGCCTACGCCGTCGCCGCCGAAACCGCCGAAGACGTGGCCGCCGCCGTGAACGTCGCGCGCGAAAACGCGCTGCGCCTCGTCGTCAGGGGCGGTGGGCACAGCTACCAGGGCACCTCCTGTGCCCCGGATTCGCTGCTGATCTGGACGCGCCGGATGAACGCGCTGACCATGCACGACGCGTTCGTCGGGACCGGATGCGACGGAGCGGCCGACCCCGTTCCCGCGGTCAGTCTCGGCGCCGGATGCCTGTGGGGACCCACCTACGACACCGTCACCCGGCAGCATGGCCGCTATGTGCAGGGCGGTGGGTGTCTCACCGTCGGGGTTGCCGGGCTCATCCAGAGCGGCGGGTTCGGTAGTTTTTCGAAATGGTACGGGACGGCGGCCGGCGGCCTGCTGGAGGCAGAGGTCGTGACCGCGGACGGAAAGATCCGCGTCGTCAACGCCCGTCAGGACCCTGAGCTGTTCTGGGGCCTCAAAGGGGGAGGCGGCGGAAGCCTTGGCGTGGTCACGAGGGTGACCGTTCAGACCCACGACCTGCCCGACTACTTCGGACATGTCTCGGCCTGGATCACGGCTGAGTCCGACGGCACGTTCCGTGCGCTCATCGCGCGGGTCGTGGAGTTCTACGCGGACAACCTTTTCAACGAGCACTGGGGTGAGCAGATTCACGTTGGGCCGGACCGTTCCATCAGCGTGTCGATGGCTCAGGCCGGGCTTGACGACGCGACCGTGCACGGCATCTGGGATCCGTTCTTCGCCGAGGTGCGAGCGACCTCCGGGCTCTCGCTCGGTGACGATCCGGAGATCGTCACCATGCCCCCGCGCCGATTCTGGGATGCGACCTACCCGCCGCGGGCCTCGAGCGTGCTGACGGACGATCGCCCGGGGGCTCCAAGCAATAGTTGTTTCTGGAAGGGCAACCAGAACGAGGCGGGCTGGTTTCTGCACGGCTATCACTCAGCATGGCTGCCCGCCGACCTGCTCGCACCTCACAACCGTGCCGATCTCAGTGAGGCGTTGTACCGAGCCGCTCAACACTTTCGGGTGCAGCTGCACTTCAACAAGGCGCTGGCCGGTGCGCCGGAAGAGGCTCTCGCGCGCTCGCGTGACACGGCGACGAATCCGGCCGTGCTCGACGCGTTCGCGCTCGCCTTCGTCTTCCAGCATTCGGAGCCGGCGTACCCGGGCGTTCCGGGCCACGAGCCGCCAGCGGCCGAGGCGCACGCCGATGCCGTGGCGATCGACGCAGCCATTGCGGAGCTCTATCTCTTGGTGGCGAAAGAAGACGCGGGTGCCTACGTCTCGGAGAGCAACTACTTCGACACCGACTGGCAGCACTCGTACTGGGGCTCCAACTATGCGCGTCTCCACACTGTGAAGGAGACCTATGATCCAGACGGATTGTTCTTCGTGCACAACGGGGTGGGCAGCGAGCACTGGAGTGCAGACGGATTCACGAAGCGCGGCCGGAGCCAATGCGGTGATGGGTCGACCTGGTAGCGGCTCAACCCGGTAGCGGGTCAACCCGGTAGTGGATGTGCGTGTATATCGTCGATTGCTCCGGCAGCGAAAGCCTGCCGCACCGTCGATGCGCCACCCGCGATGCGGATATCCTGATCGCCGGCGACGCCTCGGGCGCGATCAAGCGCAACAGCGAAGCCATCCGTCACGAAGTAGAAGGTCGTGTCACCGGCCATCTCGATCGGGTCGTGTTCGTAGTGGCTGAGGACGAAGACGGGTGCGTGGTAGGGCGGGTCGTCACCCCACCACCCTCGCCAGTCTCCGGACCATGCACCGCGAATCGGTCCGTACATGTTGCGTCCCATGACGAACGCGCCCATCGGGCCGAGCAGTTCGTCCCGGGCCGCAACGTCCGCTTCGTCTTTGGTCAGTTGCCATTGCAGCAGCTGCATTCCGCCTGGGTGTTCAGGTTGTCCATCACCAGCACGACTCGTTCGGCGTGCGGGTAGTCGACGCTCAGCAGCTGATCGATCTCGGCGGGCCACTCGATCCGTGTCCGTTGCGGCCGCGCGTTGACTCGGCGGCGTCCGGCGCGGGGGCGTGGCCGAGCAGCTGGTATGGCTTCTCGTCCATGCACACCACCGGAACTTCCGGGTCCAACGGCCGGTGGTAGACCTCGAGGACATCTTCCATCCGGGCGACGAACTCGCCGTTGGCGTGTGGCGGGATCGTCCAGCACTTCTTCAGATGAGGGCGAAGCCTCCTTTTTTCAGGATCCGCCCGATCGTGGAGTGGTCCAGCGGCGGGATCCCGTCGGTGAGCAGCACGTGTTTCTCCAACAGTCGCAGCGACCACCGGTCATATCCTCCCGGCGGCTTCGTGCACGCCAACGCGATCAGGTGCGCCTGCACCTCACCAGTCACCTTCGCCGGCACCGGCGGGCTCAGCCTCCTGCGGCGGCCGATCACCTCATCGACGTCCCCGGCCGACTCGCTGAACCGCTTCGCGACCAGATACACCGTGCCTTCCGAGACCCCGACCCGCCCGGCCACCACCCGCCGATCCGACGCCGGACCGCTGGCCTCGTCCAGTTCCAGCAGGATCCTGGCGCGGGCGATCATCCGCGCGGATGCGTCCGCCGCGACACCACCCGCGTCAGACTCGCACGATCAGCAGCCGTCAGCGTGACGACGTGTTACTTCGGCCTGGGCATGAGCGCCACTCCTCCCGATCAAGTATCAATCAAGACGAACCCACCACCAACACCCGCTAATTTAGATGCGACACGCTACTTGTCGGTCGTCGAATCGATTGCATGGCCTTGTGGGGCGAGCGCCCACAAGGCGAAACCGAACAGGATGAACCCCGGGAAGAAGTGGGTGCCGACCACCAGTGACACCCACGCGATTCCGAGCTGGGGGTAGCCGGCTGCGATGATCAGGCGAGTTCCTGCGAACAGCGCGACGGCTTCGATGCACGCGACCGTCCAGTACCCGGCCGAGCGCCCGATGGGCGGCTATCTCGCCCTGTCGACGGCATGGTCGGACCAATCCGAGCTGCTTGCGCAGTGGATCGAGCGAGCACTGGTCGACGTCGCCGAGTTGCCGGAGAAGAAGCCGAAGTCGCGCCGCAGGTAAGCTGCGGGCGCATGACCGCGGGCGTCGGGACGGATGAGCCAGGCGCTAGTCGACGACTGCACCCGCGAGGTCGTCCAACTCGCCGTCAGGGTTTTCAAGTGCGGCGGCCTGCTGCTCCGCAAGAGCGCGCTCAGCCTTCAGATCCAATCCACGCGTGAACACCCAGTACAGCACGCCCGCGACGGGCAGGCCGATGAAAAGTGAAATGTCCACGCCGCCCATGGCCTGCGAAATGAAGCCTTCGAAGAAGCCCGAGACGTCGAAGAACGGCACCATGCATGCGAAGGCGACCAGGTAGGCAGTGATGCCCTGCCAGCCCCAACGGCCGTAGATGCCACGCGGCTTGAAGATCTCAGCGATGGCATAGTGGCCTCGCCGAACAATGAAGTAGTCCGTCAGGTTGACCGCGGTCCACGGGATGAAGAAGTAGAGGACGAGAAAGAGGAAGCCGGCAAAGAACGCCTCGAAACTGCCGGCGATGACGATCGCCAGTACGCCCGAAATCGCCGCTGTGATCACGACAGTGACGATCCGGATCGACAGCGTCGGCCGCACCTTTCTGAAGCTGTCGATGGAGGAGATCAGCGTCAGCGATCCGCCGTACATGTTCAGCACGATGACGGCGATGAGGCCGAAGGCGAACACGATGAGCGCGATCGTGCCGAAACCTGGGAACAGGTCGTTGGAGACCGTCTCGATGGCGGCGACCGGGTCACCCGCGTTGAAGCCCTTCACCGCCGCGGCGAGGTAGGCGCCGAGGAACATGATCCAGGCGCCGCCGAACGCGCTGCCCCAGAAGGTCCAACGGAAGGTCTTGCTCGTCGGGGTGTCCGCCGGCAGGTACCGAGAGTAGTCCGACACGTAGATCGCCCAGGAGATCTGGTAACCGGCGACGACACCGAGTTGGGCGAAGAATGCGAGCGGGGAGAAGTGTGCGAGGTTGAAGGCATCTCCCGGCACCGGCAGATGGATGAGGGCCGAAATGCTCAACAGCGCCATGACCACGACGGTGAGATAGACCAAGTAGCGCTCCATCCGGTGGATGAGGTCGTAGCCGAACAGCGCGATGATCGCTCCGATGACGGTGATCAAGATCGCCCAGAACGGGTCGAAGCTCGCGGGGGTCTTGACCCCCTGGTCGATCGCCGATGCCGCGAGCACCGTGTTGAACACGTTGAACCCTGCGTACTGCAAGAACGCGAAAAGCCACACCAGGAGAGCACCGATGTAGCCGAACTGCGGGCGGGACTGCACCATCTGCGGCAGGCCCAATTTTGGTCCCTGGGAGGAGTGGGCCGCCATGAAGATCGTGCCGATGATGAGTCCGATGCAAATGGCAATGATCGACCAAATCAAGTTGCCGCCGAGCGCGAAGCTCGTGACCCCAACGGCGAGCGTGGCCAGCTGCGCGTTGCTCATGAACCAGAGTGGTCCGATGTGCCACACCTTGCCGTGTCGTTCGCTCTTCGGAACGTAGTCGATAGAACGTACCTCGAGGCCGCCGGTGCGTGGCTTGGTCTGGGTTGCACTCATGCTGAATTCCTTAGCGGGTTGGCGGAGCGGGGCCGGTCTCGGCCGGTGAGCGCAGCGTGATCTAACGGGATGCGGGTGTTTGAATGGCGCTGAGACGTGGCCCGCTTGCGATGAGCTCGTCAGGCTCAGTTCCGCTCGCGTTGCCGCTGCCGCTTCGTCTGAACGTAAAGTATTCCCCGCGCGCTCTGTTTGTCTATGTTTGAACGAAAACTATGAATCTCAGTTGAATTCGTCCAGATTGTGCCCAGAACGGCGTCGGGCGGTCGGCGGGGCAACTCCTGCATTGCCCGGCCGGATCGCTTACGCCGAGTCTGATTCTTGCCGCATTTGTGCAGTCACCGACCGTTCATAGTGCGCAAAATGCTGGTCTGACCGGGCATTACAGCACTTTGTGCACTATGAACAGGATCGCGGGTGACCACTGCAACCCGCGCCCGCGCGCGGATCGCTTCGCCGCCGTCGAGGCCCTACACTGACATTCGAAGGGGCACGACCATGCAGATCCCGAAGCCCAGCAGCGCCTACTGCACCGACCAGCCGCCGTCCGAGGTGAGAATCGCGCCGTTGATGTTAACCGCGTCGTCCGACAGCAGGAAGGTGATCGAGGCGGCGAGGTGTTCAGCGGTTGCGACCGTCGGGATCTGCGACTGGAAGGGCTGCAGGCGCGCCGCGCCGGCTTCCGACATGTTCGGCGGAAACGGGATGCCGGTTGCGACACCGCCGGGGGCGACAGCGTTGACCCGGATGCCCTGCGGGCCGTACATGAACGCGGCGGACTTCGTGAGACCGACAACGCCGTGCTTGGACACCGTGTAGGCGTTGCCGGATGCGTTGCCTCGAATACCGGCTTCGGAGGCCACGTTCACGACCGATCCGCGGCCTGCGGCGATCATCGCCGGCAGCACAGCGCGGGTGAGCTTGAACGCGCCGGTCAGGTTGACGCCGATCACGCGGTCCCATACGGCATCCGTCGTCTCGTGCAACGGCGAGAAGTCGTCGTTGATTCCGGCGACGTTCGCGAGCGCGTCGATGCGGTCGCCGGCGGCTGCAACAATCGCGTCGACGGATTCCTGCTTGGTGATGTCCCCGGTGACCACGGTGATGTCGGCGTCCTGCAGCGAACTTTTGAATTCGGCGAGCCGCTCGGCGGAAACATCGACGGCGATCACGCGACCTCCTTCGCGGGCCACGCGCGAGGCCGTCGCACGACCGATTCCGGATGCCGCGCCCGTCACGATGACGGTCTTGCCGGCGAAGCGACCGGAGGTGATCAGCTCTTTCCACGACGTGTCCTCCCCATCCTCGGGAACGACGCCCTCGTTGGCCGCCAGGACCAGCTCGTCAATGACCGATTGCGGCATCGCACCCTGGCTCAGCGCCACCAACTGCTGAAGGGGGAGCCCTTTGATCGGCGCGAGACTGTCGGCGTTCGCGCCCGACTGGGCAAGCAGACCTCGCACGAGATCCCCACCGACGGGGTGGTCGAGCCAGTCCCCGATGGAACTGTTCGCGGTCAAGGCCTTCGGGGCTGACATCGTGTCTGTCCTACCTTCTGCTGTCGGGAGCGGCGGATGCCGCGGATGTTGCGATCGTAGCCTTCGAGCCTGATCGACCAGCCTGATCGACCGGCTTGATCGACCGGCCCGATCGACGGTGCTCATCGACCATACTGAAGAATGACGACAACGAAAGAGCTGCAGCCATGACGAACCCTCTCCCGTACCGTGATCGCGCGCTCTCAGTGGCTGAGCGCGTTGAGGATTTGCTCGGTCGACTGAGTCTGGGCGAGAAGGCGGGCCAGCTGAGCCAGTACTTCTACTTCGGCGGGATGGGCGAGGCTCCCGCCGATCTCGATATCGCCTCCCTGCCGCCCGAGCAGCAGGCGTTCGCGCGTCAACCGCACATGGTCGAAGCGGCGATCTCGGCTGGCGGGGCAGGATCTGCGCTTTTCGTGAAGGATGCGGCGACGGCCAACAGGCTGCAGAAGCTCGCAGTCGATGGTACGCGGCACGGGATTCCGCTGATCTTCGGGTTCGACGTGATCCACGGCCTGCGCACGATCTTCCCGGTGCCGATCGCGCAGGCCGCGTCGTGGGACCCCGAAACGATCGCGGCTGGTGAGGCGGTTGCGGCGCGCGAGGCGCGGGCGGTGGGCATCCATTGGAGCTTCGCCCCGATGGTGGATATCGCACGCGACCCGCGCTGGGGGCGCATCATCGAGGGTGCAGGCGAGGATCCCTATCTCGGTTCCGCGGTTGCGGCTGCGCACGTGCGCGGCTTCCAGGGCGATTTCGGCCCCGAGAGCGTCTTGTCCGGCCCCAAGCACTTCGCCGGCTACGGCGCTGCGCGCGGGGGTCGCGACTACGAGGACGCCGAGATCTCCGACTCGGAGCTGCACAACGTCTACTTTCCTCCGTTCCACGCGGCGATCGGAGCCGGCGCGGCCAACATCATGAGCGCATACATGGATCTGAACGGTGTGCCCGCCAGCGGCAACTCGTGGCTGCTGACCGACGTGCTGCGTGGTGAGTTCGGCTTCGACGGGTTCGTCGTCTCCGACGCCAACGCTGTGAAGTCCCTCGAGACGCAGCACTTCGCGGCAACCGCGACGGATGCCGGTGCTCGCGCCGTGAACGCCGGTCTCGACATGGAGATGTGCATGTTCGATCCGGCATTCAGCACGCTGCCCGACGCGGTGGCACAGGGATTGGTTGACGAGGCGACGATCGACACTGCGGTACGCCGGGTGCTGACTGCCAAGTTCCGCCTCGGCCTGTTCGAGAATCCGTACGTCGACGAAGATGCGTCAGAAGGGGTGCTCGGCACGGCCGGTCATCGCGAGATCGCCCGCGCGGCCGCCGAAGGCACGGCCGTGCTTCTGAAGAACGAGGCGGCGGCATTGCCGCTCGACGCCTCGACGCTCACGTCGATCGCGGTCATCGGACAGCTCGCGAGCAGCAAGCGCGACACCCTCGGACCGTGGGTGTTCGACCATGTGACGGAGGAAACGGTCAGCATCCTGGACGGCATCCGTGCCTGGGTCGGGAGCGAGGCGAGCGTCGAGTACGCGCCCGGCGCAGGTATCCCGCCGCGGATCTTCCCGTCGATGTTCGACAGCATGGATCCGAGCACCGAGAACACGCCGGCAGACTACGACGACGATGCGGAGATCGAGCGCGCTGTCGCGATTGCGGCCGCAGCTGACGTCGCGGTCGTTGTCGTGGGGGAGCAGCAGAACCAGATCGGCGAGAACGCGTCGACATCGACCATTGACCTGCCCGGCCGTCAACTCGATCAACTGCAACGCATCGCAGCCACCGGCACCCCGGTCGTGCTTCTCGTGATGTCGGGCCGCCCGCTCGATCTTCGCTGGGCGGATGCGAATATTCCGGCGATCCTGCAGGTCTGGTACCCGGGAACGCGCGGTGGCGAGGCTGTGGCGGGGCTGCTCTTCGGTGATGCGTCCCCCGCGGGCCGGCTCCCGTTCACCTGGCCGCGCCACGTCGGTCAGGTGCCGATGATCTACTCGCATCTGCGCACGTTCCAGCCGGAAGCGCAGGACAAGCGTTACTGGGACGAGGCGTCCACC
Source organism: Microbacteriaceae bacterium (assembly GCA_036510655.1). Lineage (GTDB taxonomy): Bacteria > Actinomycetota > Actinomycetes > Actinomycetales > Microbacteriaceae > Rathayibacter_A. The sequence goes on from DATCDQ010000124.1 coordinate 21,899, forward strand.
CCGCTGTATCCGTTCGGACACGGTCTGAGTTACGCGTCGTTCCGCTACGAGGGTTTGCGCCTCGACCGCGACCGGATTGCCATCGGCGACACGACTACCGCGTCTGTCGATGTCACGAACACCTCCGATCGAGCAGCCGACGACGTCGTGCAGCTGTACATTCACCAGCGGCACGGCACGTCGTCTCGTCCGGTGCGGGAGCTCAAGGGATTCGAACGTGTGGCCTTTGCTGCCGGTGAGACGCGCACCGTGACGTTCGACCTTGGCCCCGGCGAGCTGCGGTACTGGAGCGCGGCGACCCGTGGCTGGATCCAGGATGCCACCACCCTCGACGTGTGGGTCGGCGGCAGCTCCACGGCGCAGCTGTCGACGGTGCTCGAGGTCACGCCCGACCGGGCGCCCACCCGCTGAGTTGCCGAGGGCCCGCCATCCACTGAGTTGCCGCGAATGACCCTTCGTGGGGCAACTCAGCGGATGTTCATCGGATGCTGCGTGCGGCCCTCGGCGTGGTGTCACCCGAGACGGCGCCGCCCCGACCGGGCACGCAGTCGCCGGACGAGAGAACGTGCCCCGGTCTTGACAGGCATCCGTTTCCTTCGTACGTTGGTAGTCAACAGGTTGATTGATAAAAGGATCGGTTGATAATGATTGACGATACGGGCGGTGACAACGTCGCGGGCGGTGATCCATCCGACGACGATCGGCTCGACCGGGCCTTCATGGCGCTGGCCGACCCGGTGCGCCGGCGGATCGTCGCGCGACTGAGCCGCGGGCCGCAAACGGTCAACGAGTTGGCCGAGCCGTTTGCGATCACCAAGCAGGCCGTGTCCAGGCACATCCAAGTGCTCGAGCAGGCGCAACTCGTCACGCGCACGCGCGAGGCCCAGCGTCGGCCCGTGCATCTGAATGCCGCCGGGTTGGAATCGCTGACGGCGTGGATCGACACCTACCGACTCATCCATGAGCAGCGGTTCCGGGCGTTAGACGCCCTGCTCGAATCAACCGATACCAACAAAAAGAGTCAGAAGAGAAAGGCAGAACAATGACAAACACACTCAACGTAACGGCTCCGGAAGGGCTTCCCTTCGTCGACTTCGAGCGAGAGTTCGACGCTCCGGTCGCGGCCGTCTTCCGTGCACACAAGACGCCCGATCTCGTCAAGCAGTGGCTCGGCCCGCGCGGTTACGTGATGGACATCCACCACTACGACTTCGTCTCACAGGGCGGCTATCGCTACGTGCACCGCACCCCGACGGGTGAGGAGTACGCGTTCAATGGCGTGTTCCATGTTGTGCGCGAGAATGAGTTCGCCATCCAGACCTTCGAATTCGAAGGTGCGCCGGATGTCGTCAGCATCGAGTCGCTCACGTTCGAGGACCTCGGTAACGGGCGTACTCGGCTCCGCGGGCACGCGACGTACCCGAGCGTCGAAGCGCGCGACGGCATGGTCGCCAGCGGAATGGAGCGCGGCATGAGCGAAGGGTACGAGCAGCTCGAAGAGCTGCTGGTTACCGGGTAGCGCGGCAACCCCCGAATTGCTCACTGCTCCCGAGTGAGCGTTGTGCCGGTCACCGTAATGCCGTATGCAGCCTCGAGTGCCGCGATCGGGCCGTCGAGTTCGGACTTGCGAGGCCGGCGCGTTCGGGTGAACCAGGTCACCGCGCAGGTGCGGTTGCGTCCACTTCCGCTCAGGCGCCAATAGCCGGTGAGGCGACCGTCACACAGCATCGGAGCCGGCTGCAGACCGTTGTCGCGTGACCACACCTGACTGAGATGTTGCGGGCTGACGAATCGATCGCGCGCCTTGGGGCCATACGCGCACAGCAGCGCATCGAACTCAGGCAGGAGACGGATGCTCGGCGCATCGACCGGGGCGGGAGCTCCGACGAGGTCGTAGTAGATCCGCCCGTCCGGGCCTTCCTTGGCCGTCGTTTCGGGTTCGAGGCGGGCCAGCGTCGCATCCACGATACGCAGTCCGAGCCCAGACCACCAGGCGAAATCATGCCGGCTGGCCGGCCCCGAAGTGGACAGGTAACGACGCGCAATTGCGTCGAGGGAGCCGTTCGTGTCGGCCAGAATTCTGGTGCGATCGCCAAGCAAAGCGGATGCTGCGCGGTACTCGGGCGCACCCTGCGACTCCCAGCCACCGACAAGCGGGCGCCGAATCAGCCCGCCGTGTGTGAAGGCGAGGTACCGACCCGCGTCGTTGTCGATGGCCGGGTTGGCTGCGGGGTCATGCTGCTCGAGCCAACCGAGAAGGAAGGCGTACAACTGATCCGGCGTACGCCAATCCGCGCGCGCGAACTCTTCGAGGCCGTCCCACACGTCCTCAAGCGTCGTGGTCTCAAGCCGCAGCATGCGCGCCCAGAGCGCCCTTTGGCCCGCGCGGGAAATCACTTCCAACAGCGCGTGGTCCTGCGGCGTCGCGGTGTGAACGGTGCCGCGGATGTTGCTGCCGCGCACGATCAGGAGCTCGTCGTATGCCGAGCGGATGTCCTCGACTGTGACACCGGGCATCCGCGCCGCCATCGCGAGGAAAGGCGCGCGCGCCGCTTGCGCCTGGATCGGGCCGATCTGCCGCACGGTCTGTGCCACGGCGGTCCGGCCGGTTCCGGCAATGGGCGGGAACTGGCGTGCCAGACTGAGCGCTGCAAGCTCATCCCACGAGTACGTCATCACTGCTCCGGTGCTTTGGGGGTGGCCATCCGTCGCATCCGCGAGGACAGGATTGCAATCGAGAGAGTATCGCAGGGCTGCCCGCGTGATCGCGCGCGGATCACCCCCGCCCGTTGGTCGCGTAGCCCGCGAGCACCATTTTCCGTTGGTCGAGTAGCCCGCGAGCACCCTTTTCCGTTGGTCGAGTAGCCCGCGAGCGAGCGAGCAGGCGTATCGAGACCTTCAAGCCTGTCGGGCAACAGCCGATCATCGCCGGGCCATATTCAGGCTGAACCGACTCCCAAAGACGCGGCGGCGCCACATCCGTTGTTCCAGCCTGAATATGGCACCGGTGCGCGGCCGAGTCGCGGGCAGAGCCACCGGAGTTGCGCTCGCAGTCGACCACCGGGGCGGCACGCCAGCCCCACTGTCTAGGCTTGTCGCATGGCGACAGTCATCCTCGTGCGGCATGGCCGCACCACCGCAAATGCCGACGGCGTGCTGTCAGGGCGGGCGGCCGGGGTCAAGCTCGACGACGTCGGGCGTGAGCAAGCGGCACGCACCGCAGAGCGTCTGTCCGTAGTTCCACTCGTCGCAGTGGTGTCGAGCCCGATGGAGCGTTGCCGGCAGACGGCGCGTGCGATCGTCGACCGGCAGGGCGGCGCACCGGTGCGGGCGATCGAGCAGGGCATCACCGAGTGCGACTACGGAGACTGGCAGGGCCGAGCCCTTGGCGAGCTCGCCACGGAGAAACTGTGGACGGTCGTGCAGCGGCAACCGTCGGCCGCCGTGTTCCCCGGTGGCGAATCGCTCGCGGCAATGCAAGCGAGGTCGGTAGCCGCGATTCGGCGTCACGATGCGGCGTTTGAGTTGCAGCACGGGCCTGGCGCCGTGTGGGTCGCGGTGAGTCACGGCGACATCATCAAGTCGATCCTGGCCGACGCGCTCGGCATGCACCTGGACCTGTTCCAGCGCATCAATGTCGGCCCGGGGTCGATCTCGATCGTGCGGTACGGGCCTAGCAGTCCGAGCGTCTACGCCGCCAACACGATCGCGGGTGACCTCTCCTGGCTTCGTGCCGCAGAGCGGGCGAAGGACGCCCCAGTCGGTGGTGGGGCGGGCGAACTCACCGGCAGCGAATAAGCCACCGCTCGTAGGATGGCGATATGCCTACCATTGCCCACGTCTTCGACTGGCCCGATCGGATCGTCGTCGGCACCATCGGTGAACCAGGGTCGCGAGCGTTCTATCTGCAAGCACGAACGGGCGCGCGAGTCGTCAACGTGATGCTGGAGAAGGAGCAGTCAGCTATCCTCGCGGAGAAGGTCGACGAGATCCTTGACGAATTGATGGCGGCCGAGCGCAACCCGTTCAGCGTGCCGGCCGTGACTCCGATTGAACTCATCGACAACGATCCGCTTGAGCAACCCGTCGACACGCAGTTCCGGGCCGGTACGATGACCCTGGGCTGGGACCCGTCGACGGCGCAAGTCGTCATCGAGGCGTATCCGTTCATTGACTCTGAGGACTACGCAGCCGAGGATGACGCTGAAGTTGGCTCCCAGGATGACGACACCTATCCGCAAACCGTTGCGCCGGCTGAGATGCTGCTCGTGCGCATCCCGGTCGGCACGGCCAGAGCGTTTGCGAAGCGCGCACGTGAAGTGGTCGGCGCAGGCCGACCCATTTGCCCATTCTGCGGCACCCCGATGGATGCGACCGGGCACGTCTGCCCGATGCCCGACGACTTCTGATGGTGGCGAACGTCGACCCGAATGATGGCGAGCTCGACTTCGAGTCGCTCGACGACGGTCGGCTCGAACTGACCGGGCGGATCACGTCCGCCTCGAATGCCACCTTTCTCGGGACCATCGGCGACGTCACGGTCGTCTACAAGCCGGTGGCCGGGGAACGTCCGCTGTGGGACTTTCCCGACGGTCAGCTCGCGCACCGCGAGAAAGCGGCCTATCTGGTCTCGCAAGCGTTCGGCTGGAATGTGGTGCCACGCACCTGGTTGCGCGACGGCCCGTTCGGGATGGGGATGGTGCAGGTCTGGCAAGAACCTGATGCGGACGAGGTTGCCGTCGATCTTGTCTCTGCGGATGCCGTGCCCGCCGATGGATGGCGCCTCGTCCTCGAGGGGCAGGATGACGATGAGCATCCGATTGCGTTGATCCATGAGGATTCGCTCGCACTTCGTCGGATGGCCGTGTTCGACATCGTCGTGAACAACGCCGATCGCAAGGCAGGCCACATTCTCGCGATGGCGGATGGGCACCGTCACGGAGTCGACCACGGGCTCACCTTCCATGCGGAGCATAAGCTGCGCACCATCCTGTGGGGATGGCTGGGCGAGGGTCTCAACGCCGACGAACTCAGCGGGATCGAGCGCGTTCGCGCGCAGTTGACCGGCGGACTCGGGGATGCGCTCGCCGAATTGCTCAGCGACCCCGAGCTCACCGCACTAGCCGCGCGCTGCGACCGGCTCCGAGCCGCCGGGCGGTTCCCCGCCCCTCACGGCAAGATGCCGCCAACGCCCTGGCCGCTGTTCTGAAAGGTGTTCAACCGCCCCATCCGCGGCCGAAGAAGCCGTCGAAGCCGCCGGAATCCCCGCGCCCTTGACGAGAGCCGAGATAGGAGCCCACGACAGCAGCACCCAGATCGTCGAGCTCTGGCGCGACGACCGTGCCGCCCACCCGCTGCGCCATCGAGTCGATGAACCGTGCCAGCCCCGGGTCCTCACCGAGCCGGAAGAACGTCGTGTGCGCTCCCAAACGCCGCGAATTGTCCAGCTCGCGCACCGAATACGCCACGGTCAGCGGGTCAGGCGGATAACTGAAGTAGATCTCACCATCGGGCTCGAGGTGCGACGTCGGCTCACCGTCCGTGACGATCAGCAACACCGGCTGCGCGTTCGGATGCTTGCGGAAGTGACGGTTCGCCAACAACAGAGCATGGTGCAGGTTGGTGCCCTTGTCCCACATCGCGTCAAGCCCGATGAGCTGCTCGATCTCCATGACCTCCGCGTGGCGGCGGAAACCGATGAGCTGCAGGTCGTCCCCGCGAAAACGGCTCGTAATCAGCGTATGCAGCGCCAGCGCTGTGCGCTTCATCGGAACCCAGCGGCCATCCATCGCCATCGAGAACGACGTGTCAACGAGTAGGGCCACGCACGCCTGGGTGCGCGCCTCGGTCTCCTGAACCTCGACGTCGCCGATCTCGATCCGGATGCCTGCGCCGATCCGTCCGCCCTCGCCCGCAGTGCGAGTGAGGGCGTTGGTGATCGTGCGCGTCACGTCCCACGGTTCTGTGTCACCGAAGGCCCACTCGCGAGTGGCGCCGGACTGCTCGCCGGCGGCGCCGGCCTGGCGCAGATCGCGGTTGCCCTGGCGGCCGGATGACAGGTCGGCCACGTCACGCAACAGGGTCTTGCCGAGTGCACGCATCGCCTTGGGGGTCAGCCTGAGTTGCCCGTCTGTCCCGCGCTTCATGGTGCCGGAGGTGCGCAGTGCTTTCTCCAGTTCCTGAAGGGTGCGGGCGTCGACGCCGGCCTCGTCGCCGAGCTGGCGAGCCAGCTTGTCCAGATCGACGTCGTCGAGCCGGGAGCCATCATAAGACTGGGAGAGTTGCTCGGTGAGTTCATCGAGGTCGGCGATGTCCTGGAAAACGCCGGTGCCGTCGCCGAGTCCGAGGCCCTCGTCTCCGGACATCCGCTCGGAACCGCCCCAGTCCTCGCCGGGCCGCAACGACCTGAGATTGTCATCGAGCCTGCCCAGCGACTGCATCAGCTCGGGCGAACCGAATGCTCGCCCAGCGAGCGAGTCGAGTTCATCGCGCTGTTCCTGGGTCATCGAGTTGCGCATCCGCTGGGCTGCCGCAGCCCGCTGGGCGAGCGCGTCGAGAAGCTCGTCGATATTGCGGGGCCGTTCGGGAAAGTACTCGCCGTGCTTGCGCATGAATTCGTCGAACTGCTCTTGGGTGTCCTCGCCGCGCCGGTGGGCATCCAGCAGCTGGTTGAGGTCATTCAACATGTCGTTAATCGCAGCCCTGTCGTCGTCTGTGGCGTTCTCGAGGGCCTTCTTCATGCCGGCGAAGCGCTGGTCGAGCAGTTCGCGACCCAGGAGGTCTTTGATCTTCTCGTAGTCTTCGCGCGCGGCGCGGCTGCGCCAGTCGTAGTCGCTCAGCTCGCTGACCGCAGCAGCCGTCGACTGTGGAAGGTTGTCGAGTTGCAGTTCAGCGAGAGCGCGGTCGTTTTCGTCCATTTCGACGTCGCGGGCGAGCTGTTTGCGCTCCTCCAGCACGGCATGATCCAGCAGTTCCTTAATCTGCTGCAGGGTGCCGTCGAGGTTGTGCTTCTGCGTCAGCTGGTGGCGACGCTCAGCGACTCGCCGTGCGAGGTCGTCGAGGCCGGCGTTGTGTTTGCCGCCACGACGCAGGAACTCGCTCATCGCGCGCTCGGGGGAGTAACCCGCCATCACGTCCTTGCCGATGGCGTCGAGCGCCTCGGAGAGGTCGACCGGCGGCGCGAGCGGATCCGGCCCGCCCGCGTATTTGCCGTAACGGGCGCCGTGCCGCAACCTACGATTGGCCCTAGCCATAGATCGTCTCGCCTCCGCCGATTTCCTTGCTGATCTTGCTCGCGAGGTAGAGGCCCTCGAGGGCCAACTCGATCGCGCCGGCTTGCTGACCGTCGGTTTTCGCGTCGAGACGGTCGCAGATCTCGTCGTAGAGTTCGGACTCGCCGAGCATCGGCAGGCCGGCGAGAAAGTCGCTCGCGGTTATCTGCTCGCCGGTCGTCACCATAACCCCGCCGTCGAGAGCGTCGATCAGAACGCCGAAGTCGACACCCCGAAAGTGCGCCCTGACTGCCTCGGCTGTTGCGGTGCGCAGGAGGTGATCGAGGATTTCGTCCTCGCGGCCTTCCTCGCTGGACTCGAATTCGATCTTGCCGCCGAGCACATCGACGGCCGACTCGAGGTCGACGGGTCGGGCAACTGCGTCGTCTTCGCCCTGTCGAGTCGCGCGGTGGAGAGCCGCGGCGGCGATGGTCTCGGCACCGGCGATCGCGAAGCGGGCGCTCACGCCGCTGCGCTGGTCGACCGCACTCGAATCGCGCAGCGCCCGAGTGAAGCGAGCAAGGATCTCGATGAGGTAGTCGGGCACTTCGGCCGCAAGCGCGGCCTCCTGCCGGATGATCGCGATCTCATCGTCCAACTCGGTCGGGTAGTGCGTGCGGATCTCAGCGCCGAAGCGGTCCTTGAGCGGTGTGATGATCCGGCCGCGGTTGGTGTAGTCCTCGGGGTTGGCGCTAGCGACCACGAGCACGTCGAGGGGGAGTCGCAGTACATAACCGCGGATCTGGATGTCGCGCTCTTCCATCACGTTCAGCATCGCGACCTGGATGCGTTCTGCGAGGTCCGGAAGCTCGTTGATGGCGACAATGCCGCGATGGCTGCGCGGGATGAGGCCGAAGTGGATCGTCTCCGGATCTCCCAGGCTGCGCCCTTCGGCGACCTTCATCGGGTCGACGTCTCCGATCAGGTCCGCAACGCTCGTGTCGGGGGTGGCGAGCTTTTCGGCGTACCTCTCGTCGCGGTGGCGCCAGGCAACCGGCAGGTCGTCGCCGAGTTCGGTCGCGCGGCGGCGACTTGCCGCCGTGATGGGCTCGTACGGGTGTTCGCCGAGTTCGGAGCCGTCGATCACGGGGGTCCATTCGTCCAGCAGACCGGCGAGTGTGCGCAGCAGACGAGTCTTGCCTTGGCCGCGCTCGCCGAGCAACACGATGTCGTGCCCGGCAATCAGGGCTCGCTCGAGCTGCGGGATGACGGTGGACTCGAATCCGTGCAGACCGGGCCAGGGATCCCGACCGTCACGCAAGGCAGAGAGAAGGTTGTCGCGGATCTCGGCGCGCAAGGTCTTCTGCACGTGCCCAGATGCTCGAAGCTCGCCAAGGGTTGCAATGGTTGGTCGGTTCACCTTAACAACGCTACGCCGATACGGCCCGCGGTGGTCGAGTCGCGAGCGCTAGCGAGCGTATCGAGACCCCGCTGACTTGCCCCAAATGACCCTTCGTGTGGCAACTCAGCGGATGCGCAGATCTCCTCTGATCACTGGCATCGGCCTCGTGCACGTGTCAGGTCGTATCCGAGATGCGTTTGGCCGGTCTCACGGCCGGGAGCGGAGTGCGGACGAGGCGTAGCCTGGGCGCATGTCAACAGAACGACGCAGCACGCCTCCGCCTCCTGTCCTGTTCGCGGTCGCACTGATCCTCCAACGTCTGCTGACGCGACATCGGCGCTCCACTGCGGCTTCGCGAACAGCATTCGGTGTGCTCGCTGCAGGTTCCGGCATCCTCGCCATTTCGTCTGCGGCGACGCTCGTGCGAGCTGGCGCCGAAATCAGCCCAGCGCATCCGGAGCAGTCGATGGTGCTTGTGACGGAAGGTCCGTTCCGGTTCTCGCGCAACCCGGTGTACCTTGCACTCGCGGGCGTGCTCGTCGCCCACGCGGTGTTGCGTCGCTCGATTGTCGCGCTGGCGGCCGTGGCCGGATTCATCGTGGTTCTCGATCGCACACAAGTACCCGCAGAGGAGCAGGCGCTCAGCAAAACCTTCAAGCGCGAGTATGACCAGTACCGCGCGTCGACGCCGCGGTGGATCGGTCGCGCGGTGGTGCGCCGCTGACCAGGCGGGGCGTTGTTCGGTAGCCGGGCCGACTAGCCCAGCGGCACCGGCGTTTTCAGGTCGCTGAGGGGCGTCGACTCGAGGTGGAGCGGTGCGGTGACCCAATGCGCGGTGAACTTGTGCGTGGTGATATCGCAGGAGAGCTGCAGCCGATGTGGCGTCTCGATGAAGACAACGTCGAAGCGAAGCGTCTCAGGATTCGACCAACCGCCGGCTGCGGCGATTGGCACGAGGTCGGTCGGTGCGTCGGCGATAGTCCACTGCCCGGGCGTGAGAACCGTCGAGAGCTCGCCTGAGTCGTCGACGAGCGTGATCCGCCAGGTCTCTGATTCTCGCGCGACGTGCACGGCGCGCAGTGACGGTTGCTCCTGGCTGCTGCTGCCGGCAGGCGCGAACGACGCATGGTGCCAGGCATCCGTCTGGAGGTGGGCAGGCACCGCGGCCTCTGCGGGGAGCGGAAGCCGCAGCCCCTCGAGTCGCGCACGCAACCGATCGTCGGCATCACCCGAAGGTGCGCCGACACCCGAAAGCGCAGGGAGAAGCTCGCTCCACACGATGTCCAGCGTTTCCTGCATGTCGTTGGTTTGGCTCGTGATGGCGACCACGGCATCCTGCTCGGGAAGGATCAGGCAGAACTGACCGCATGCGCCGTCACCGCGGTAGCCGTGTCGCGACATCCAGAATTGGAATCCGTAGCCCTGCCGCCAGTCCGGCCCTGAGGACGGGTCGTCGGGGAACGGCACGGTCGTGGCGATCTGCTGGCTGCTCGCAAGTTCGACCCACTCTTCGGGCAGCAGTTGCGAACCATGCCAGCTGCCGCGCTTCAGGTGCAGCTGGCCAAGGCGGGCGACAGCATCCGTTGTTGCAAAGAGTCCGCTGAAGCCGAGGTTCTGGCCGGGCGGATACTGCTGCCAGCCGATCGGGCCGATGCCGAGCGGGTCGAGCAAACGGGGGCGCACGTAGTCGGCCAGCGAGAGACCGCTCTGCTTCTGGACGATGGCCGCCAGCGTGTAAGTGGCCGGCTGGTTATAGGCGAAGTAGGTGCCGGGGTCGCGCTCCGGCGGAAGCATCAAAAAACCTCGGACGAGGTTCGCGGGATCTGCTTGTTCCGCTTGCGCGAGCGTGTCGAAGGTGTGCCCGGTCGACATGGATGCGAGGTGACGCACGAGGATCGAGCGGCTGCGAGCATCCGTCACGTCAGTATCGAACTCGGGAAAGTACGAGATGGCCGGGTCGTCGAGGCGCAGCAGGCCCTCCCCGATCGCAATGCCCGCAGCGGCGGAGGTGAAGCTCTTGCTGAGCGAATAGAGCAGGTGTCGCCGCTGAGCAGCATACGGCGCCCACCACCCATGGGCGATCACCTGGCCGTGTCGCAGAACCATCAGGCTGTGCGGATCCTGCGTCGGCGAGTCTTCGAGAGCATCGAGAAAACGCAGGATGCCGTCGGCATCGACGCCCTGCGCGGACGGGCTGCTTGTTGGTAACGGTGTGTGGTTCATCGTGACTCCTTATCTTGCTACGAGACGTCAGCGTTGTCGTGAGGGTGGCACAGCGGAGCGCGCCCACGGGCCCCATCGACCGCATCGGTCCGGTGTCCTTTCGAATTTCAATCGCGAGTTCTTCGACGCGGTTCGCTTATTTCCAGTCCGGCTTGCAGTCGGCTCAGGTTCCAGGCCAGGCCAGACGTGAGCCCGTCAGAGAGTCCCGGTGGGACCGGAACAGTGTTCAGTGCATTCTCGAAATCGAGAAGGGTGTCGGTGATGGTCGCTTCGATGACCGTGTTGCCCAGGGCTCCCCATCCTGGCGCTTCGTTGATGAGTCGTTCAACACTGATTCGGCGATGGTCGAATTGTCGGTCAATCGCCAGTGCCATCGTCCAATCGATCCGCCCCTCCTGGTAGAGGTTCGGCACAGCGTCGTACAGTTCGGTGAGGGTATCCACTCCCGGCAGGTGGAGGATCCCGACGTTCTTGGTGTGCCCGTCGTTGTCCCCGACAAGCACTCGATACGTGAGTTGACGCAACCACTGCACGAGAGGTTTCTCGCCGTTCAGCGACGCAACGATCTCGGCGATCGCGTACGCGCTCGGCCGGTTCGGATCATGTCGACGGTCCGCGTTCTGAACCTTCGCCGAGTCGCCGAGCCAGTTGAGGCCGAGCGCTTGCGCGGCATCCTCCTGATGAACGAGCGTGATGGTTTCTCCGTTGACGCTGCGGTCGAATCGCTCGATGGCGAGATACTTCGCGGTGCCAAGGGAAGTGATCTCGCTTCGAAACGTGGACAGTCCCATCGCTCGAGTCAGTTCATGACTGTAGAACTCGTCGAGGATGCCGCGCGGCCGCGATTTCAGTTGTGGCTTGACGATGTGAGTGGAGTGAGCGCGCCCGTGCGGTTGAAGCCAAGTGTCGCCAAACCGGGCGAGCAGCAGTTTCGGCTGGAATCCGGGAATCATCGAACGACTGTCTTCTCGTTGGCCGAGATCGTGCTCCTCGACAGATTTCTTGAGGAGTCGGTTGAGATCGGAGTCACTCAACTCGTCATAAGACGGCGAGTAGTGCGGTCTTTCGTTCGGTAAGCGGAAGGTGAGGGCACCGCCGATCGAGCCGCCGAACTCTCGCAGGATGCCGAACAAGTCGTTGTCGTTGATCCCGCGCTCGCGGGTCATTGCCCGCCGTTGGTTTCCCTCCGGCCCGTAACCCCCGAGATAGCGTGAAACGCGCGATGTGTTCGGGGTGACTCCGGGAATGGCGGCGAAACTCTCGCTGAGGCGTACCGGCCCTGGCGTGAAGTCGTCGTCCCAGCTGAAGTTCACCTCGTGCGGTGTGCGGTTCGAGGTCGGCCGCACGGTCGCGACGTGCTGGTCGTACAGAAGAACGTCGAGTGCGTCAGTCGCCATCGATCCGGTCTCCGTTTGTCGTGTCTCCGGCTTGAGGAAGCTCGAAGGTGACACTGACGCGAATTCCGAGGCGGTTGAGCGTGCGGAACAGGCGGGCGACGTACAGGTTGGGTTTGCCGTCCTCGATTCCGCGCAGGTAGTCCCGCGAAAACCCGAGGGACTCTGCGAGATCCTCTTGCCGGATTGCGCGTGCGCTGCGGACGGCTTTGACGACCGCACCGAGGTCGCGAAATGTTCTCACTTCGATGGATGGCATGCCTTGGCCTCATCTGCTCGGATGCGGGGTTATTCGCTCATTGAACAATGCGTGAATATTCTAGCATTCGACGATGCTCGCTTATCTACGCATCTCAATCTTCATTCCTCCTACGGCACGACTGCGAATGCCCGCACCGCGTCGACCGCGTCTCGCTCCAGCCCATAGTCGGCCGCGACGGCAAATCGGTCTTCGCCGGCCTGAAGCCCCCGGTACCCGCGACGACGAGAGCGATGCGCTCTGCGAAGTGGCTGCCGTATGTGATGTTCCGAAGGGCGTCTCGGCGGGCATGGTGGAGCAGGTGCAGTGGAACGTGCAGCGGCTACTCGCAGGAGGCGAAATCAGCCGGCGAAAGCGCTGATCAAGCGAAGATCCCTCATCCGGTTTACGAGGTGCGGAGAATCAGCGCACATCGTCCCCGACTCCCGCCGCCGCCGACGGTAACAGGAACAGCGACGTCGCATAACAAAGCAACGCGATGGCGGTAGCGATGGCCATCCCGAATGAAGCCCCGTCAGCCTGGCTGCCGATGAATCCCGTTCCAGATACCCAGGCCATCAGAACCGCGAGCATGCCCACGATCGCGAGAACGAGGTGCAGGATGTAACGGGTCGACACTGCGCGCACGATCACCGAGATCCCGGCCAGAACGATCAGCGTGCCGAGCACCGCATGCACGGCAACGCTCACCGGGCCCGACCCGACCGCCGCCCCGAATGCGGCGAAGAGTGAGGCGCCCTTGTCCGTGGCAGGCAGTTTGGCATAGAGATTGACAAAAGTGCCGAGCGCGAATTCGATCACCAACATGACGATGGCGATGTACAGCTGGAGCCGCAGTCCACTGAGCGTACGCGCCGACATCCGATTGTTAAGGGCGGTGGTCATGGCAGATCCTTCCGAAGAATGGGTTGGGACGACCCCCAGCTTCGCCGCGTGCACCCCTGAGGGCGTCCTCCCACCGGAGGTACTCGCACTACTCCGTCGGGCGTAGTGCTGTCCCGACGCGGCTGTCAGGTGGGCAGGAGATTCCCCGATCCCAGGGCTACGAGACGACGGCGGATGCGCGCACCGCGTCGACTGCCGCGACCAGCTCGTCGACATCCGCAGCGGGGAAAAGATCTGCGGCACCCGCGGGCGACGCATCGGTGAACGGTGAGTCGGTGAACAGGATGCCTGGGTCGATGTAGCCGCGATCCGACAGCTGGCTGATAACCAGCCTGGCAAAGAGGGTTGGCAGGACAAAGTCCGTCAACAACGCACCCCGCTTGCATGGGCTCGAGCTCGATGGTGTGCTTACGGATAGCTGAGCTTCAGCCGTCGGACACGATCTGATTGAACAGAATATACATACGGTCCGTGTTGCCGTCCGGCGATCCGAAGAATTGTGTGTTCGTGCAACAGCAGCCGGTCGGCCATCTGCGGCCCGGTGATGTGACCATCGTTGAATGCAAATACGCGCGCATCATTCATGTACACCGACTGGGCCTCAGAGGGACGTCGGGCGATTGCGACGTCCTTGGTCAAGCACACCTCGCCCAACGCGGTAGCTTCCCGTATCCAGTCGACGTCGGCGTAACCTTCGCCCACCTCTCGTCCGTATCGTTCGTCCATCGTGGTGAGTAGCCAGCCCGCCTGACGAAGCGCTTGGGGCACAATCAGAGCACCCAGCGAACGGTCGATGAAGAACCGCTCGATGTTCGCCATATCTCACGCGGCGAGAGTCAGTGAAGCGACCACGTCTCGGTCGAGCCCATAGTCGGCCGCGACGGCAAATCGGTCTTCGCCGGCGTGAAGCCTTGAGAGCACATCCTCGACCCGAACGCGTGTACCGTCGATCGTTGGCTGACCGAAATTCAACCGAGGGTCAACGATGACCCGGGTACCCGCGACGACGAGAGCGATGCGCTCTGCGAAGTGGCTGTCGTATGTGATGTTCTTCAGGGCGTCCGCGACAACTTCCAAGAACACACCCTGGCCATTCACAACACGCGAGATTGATCCAGCGCGTGGCCCGCTCGCTTGGCCGACTGCATCCCAGAGCACAAGTCCGCCGTGAGCTTTCAGCTGCTGGCTGGCCAGCGCGAAATCGACTCCCATTTCGTTGCGCAGGACTCGTACAGCTTTCCGGATCTCAGGCATGGAAACCTCGGCGCGGCGGAACGCCCGCACGACGTAAGCTTCCGCGAGGGTAACGAACGGCATTGTGAATCCGCGCCCGGGCGTCACCCCCTGCACGAGTGGTTCGATTTCCTGACCCCGAACTACGTATCCTCGAGTCCAACGCTGGAACGTCTGTTGAGCCTCGCCGAGGATCCACGCAGCCTGCCCCTGCGTGTACAGGGGTTGAAGGAGTCGCGGTTCGGGAACACTCACGCTGGCAGGTTACCAGCCACCACAGACGTCCGGTCGGAGACTTCCTGCATCCGTGGGCAATCCGGATCTCACGCGGCGAAGAGGACCTCATCAAGCATCACGAATCGGATTCCACCTACTACGACACGACGGCGGATGCGCGCACCGCGTCGACCGCGGCCGCCAGCTCCTCGACATCCGCACCGGGGAAAAGATCTGCGGCGCCTGCTGGGGAGGCGTCGGTGAACGGTGAGTCGGTGAACAGGATGCCTGGGTCGATGTAGCCGCGATCCGACAGCTGGCTGACGACGAGGTCGACGAATCCGATCTGCTTTGCATTGAGGTTTCGGGCCGCGACGAATGAGCTGAACACCTCGCTGGCGGAGGCGCGATCGAGGCCGGCCAGGCTGCGGATGAGGAGGCCGAGCCCGTGCGCGCGTTCGGCTTCTGCTCGCAGTTCTGGCTCGGAAAAATCGCCGGTCTCCAGCCGCATCCGCTCGAGTGTGTCGAGATCGACGGCGGTCAGCTGACGTCCGGTGCGCAGCTTCTGCAGCACCAGGTCGTTCTGGTGCCCGGCGAGAAACGACAGCAGCTTGGCGCGGAACCGTTCGTGGTCGACCCCAGGGGACGCAATCGTGATGCCCGGGTTCTCCATGTCGACGAGCTCGTCTTCAAAGTCCGTGTACACGGTCGCCTGCGCGGGTCGATCGATCAGACGCACGAGACCCCGCAGACGGATGCGCATCGACTCGAGACTCGTCGCCGAAACCGCGTCCCACCATTCCGGCGTGAGCACCGCATCGATCAGAACAAGCTGCGCCTGCACGGCCGGAATCGTGCGCTGGTCGGCGATGCGGTCGACGACGCCCTGAATTCGCTCGCGAACGGATGCCTCGACACCGTCGGTGAGCGCGCCGATCTCAGCCCGAAGCACCAGCAGGCCGAAGCGCTTGGCGAGTTCGTCGCTGTCGTTACCGGTGTCGCCGCCGGCGACGGTGGCGGCCGAGGGGAGCCCGCCGAGTTCGTCGGCGGCATCCTGCAATTCCGTGGTCGTGGCGTTGAGCCACGCCGCGGCCGTCGAGAAGCGGTCGACGAATTCGAGCCGCCTGCGCACGAGGAAGTTCGCCGTGTTCATGCCGGTAACGAACCCGCAGAGTGTCGCAGCGAGACCGCTGCGCAGTGCTTCCTCGTCGCTGCTCAAGCCAGCGCCGGTCAGACCAACGCCAACCCGTGCATTAAGCGCGGCCAAAACGCCGGTGCGCGCCGCAAACACTCTGTGCCCGAGCGGTCGCGAGACCACCGGCTCGGCCACATGCATGTCTTCCTGGTTGAAGAACTCGATGTTGCCGCACACGTCAAAGACGACGAAGTCGCGTTTGTCCAGGCCTGGCCCGTACAGTTCCGGCGACAGCCGAGTGCCGCGGCCGATCATCTGCCAGTACTTCGTCTTCGACCGCACCGGCTTGAAGAAGACGAGATTCACGACCTCGGGCACGTCGATGCCCGTGTCGAGCATGTCGACCGAGATCGCCAGCTGCGGTCGCTTCGCGGGATTCCCGAAGTCGTCAATCAACTGCTCGGCGCGCACGACATTGTGCGCAATCAGCGCCGCGAACGTTCCCTTGTATTCGGGATAGTTCACGTCGAAGCGTTGCTGAATGAACTCGCATGCGCCACGTTGCGGGCGAACACGATCGTCTTGCCGAGCACGTCGCCGCCTGCGACCCGCCGCCCCTCGGTCATCAGAATTTCGAGCACCTTGTCCACAGTGTCCGCGTTGAACAGCCAGCGGTTGATCTCCGCCGCGGGCACTTCGTCGGGAATCTCGCCGTCGTCTCCCCACTCCAGCTCGTCCCACTCTTCGCGTTCGGCGTCGCTGAGATCGTCATAACGGATGCCGCTGCGCATGAACCCGAGCCCGATCGGTCGCGCTCGCGGCGGCACGAGGTAGCCGTCGGCGATGGCCTTGTCGAGCGGATACTCGTCCGTCGGCACGCCGTCCTCGAGTTCGAACAGCCGGTAGGTGTTGTGATCGACCTCGGCCTTCGGGGTCGCGGTCAGACCGAGCAGGAGTGCGTCGAAGTATTCGAAGATCTCGCCGAACTTCTGGTAGATCGACCGGTGTGCTTCGTCCACGATCACCAGGTCGAAGAACCCGGGCCCGAAGCGCCGCAACTCGTCCCCGGTGTCGATCAAATGCATCATCGTTTGGTAGGTCGCGGCGTACACGCGGCCCGTTCCATCCGGATTCTTCAGCAGATTGACGGTCGACGCGCTGGGCAGAAGCGAGGTGAACGCATCCGCCGCCTGCTTGACGAGCGCCGTGCGGTCGGCAAGGAACAGCACATTCTTGGCCCAATTCGCGCGCATGAGCACGTCGACCAGCGCGATGGCCGTGCGCGTCTTGCCCGTGCCGGTGGCCATCACCAGCAGTGCCTTGCGCTGGTTGGCCTCGAACACATCCGTCACCGAGCGGATGGCGTGCTCCTGGTAGCCGCGCCCGGCGATCGCCGTGTTGGTCGCCACGGTGCCGAGCGGATGCCGCGACGTGCGTCGTTGCACCAGCAACTGCAGCTGCTCCTTGGTGTAGAAACCGTCGACCTTGCGCGGTGGGTAGTTGTGCGAATCCCAGAGCCAGGTGGTGTAGCCGTTGGTGTAGAAGATGACCGGCAATTGCCCGGTCTCCTGCTCGAGCGCTTCGGCGTAAAGCCGCGCCTGGTGCTGCCCGGCCGCCGGTGACGCCGTGGTCTTCTTGGCTTCGACGATGCCGAGCGCTTTGCCGTCGTCGCCCCACAGCACGTAGTCGACGAATCCGCGACCGGATGGCGTCGGCTGGCCTGCGACCTCGTACTCGCGGTCGCGCGCCTCAGCGAGTGGCCACCCGGCCTCGTGCAGCATGACGTCGATGAGGTAGGTGCGTGTCTCCGCCTCGGTCCCGGCCTCAATCAGCTCGGTCGTGTATTTGGCTGCGGTGGCATTCGCTGCGATGAGTTCCGTGACCTGTGCCTGCAGGGTCTTGACCTGCTTTTCGGCATCCGCACGCTTTTGTCGCTCCGACTCGAGCGACTTGTCTTTCGCCGCGAGGTCGGCCGCAAGCGTTTTGAGCTGCGCGAGTGTCTTGGCCCCGCCATCCGTGGTTCGGGGAATCAGCAATGCATCGAATGGTGTGCCGGCGTCGGGAACGGTGGTCGAGACATCCGCATACCGGGTAGCAAACCAGACGCAGACGAAGTACAACTCACGGATGACCTTCAGGCCGTCCTCCGGCTTGATGAAGCCGAGCTTGTGCACGGCCGTGTTGCCCTGAATGCGGATCACGTTGAACTTCTGCCGGATGCCCGGATCGACCACCGCCTGAAAGCTCGGCTCATGCAGGCGTGCGGAGAGGTCGCGCTTGTAGGGCTCGTTGAGGCTGGTGTCGGCGGTGTACATCCAGCCGACGATGGCCTCGATCGCGCGCCGCGCACGAAACAGTGCCTCGCGCGACTCGGTGAGCGCCTTCTTCTCGGCGGCGCGCGCTTCGAAGGCCGCGGCGGGCCACTGCTCGGCCAGGAAGTCGAAGTTGCTGCTCATCAGGGTTCATCCTGCAGGAGTGGCGGAAGGAAACCAAGCCTGTCGAGCTGATTGACCACAAAGGGGGTGAATTCATTCGGCGCACGTGATAGACGATGGATTCGGCCACCTTCGGATTGAGGCACACGCAGTCCTCTCTCGATCCGGGGCAAAACCGTGCCTTCGCGTCGCCGGGCTGCCTGGAAGGGTTCTCGATAGATCCTCGCGACTTAACCGATCCGCGGCAATCAATTGAGCGCTGGAGTCGAGTCTGCCAGAACATTAGGCAATCTTGCCCGGTATCGTCAGGCAGAGCATTCAATTCTTTGACGGGTGAAACTGCGTGCGCACCTCCAAATCAGCCAGCACAATGTGAACCACAAAAGTAGTCAGTTGACCCATTACAGTAGTCACACGAACCACCGAAGTGGACCTCGATTCGCTGGTCTTCAGGCCCGCTGCCGCCGAAAAAGGCTGCGGCCACAGTTCCGGCAACCCATCGCATGGGATAGCCATAATTTGCCCGAGCTGGCCTGACCGGATGAACCTCAATCACGCTCCCAATCTCCGGCAGGAGCCAATCGTATGCTGCCGCCAAAGAGTTGAAGGCGATCGGCATACGGATACCTTAAAAAACAGAAGAGAGGCTCCCCGACGGATGCGGGGGAGCCTCTCAACTTTGATCTAACTTATAGCCGCCGGCGCGGGACCGTCTCATCGGAGGAGCGCGCGGCCTCGACTGCCTTTCGTGTGGTCTCGTCGTTCAGTACGGCGAGTTCGTCTTCGGTCAACACCAGGGCAGGGTCGAGGATGATTCGGCCGTTTGATTCCAGGGTCACGCGGTAAGAATCGCGTGTCGCGATGGTTGCGAGATTGATCCGCTTCCGCGAATCGAGGGTTTGAAATGTGCTCATCAGCTCTTGTCCAATCTTCGACGGAGGACCCACCACTAGGGCGTCACTAGGTCGTCACTAACTCGACTGTAGCACAAACGCACCACAGGGACAATGGTGCACTTGTTACAATGGTGTATGCTGGGAGAATGCCGCATAAGCCTTTAGCGTTCTCTCCTGCCGCAGCCGATGAGTGGGATCTCATCGTTGACCGCGATCGGCCGTTGGCCGAGGCGATCGATCCACTCTTCGACGCTATCGAAGCAGGTGAGCTGGTAGGCCAAATGTTCGACAATCACGCGCGCTTTCACACTCTTCGCATTCGGGGTCGAGACGAGCTGTACGCGATCGTTTGGGAGGTTCGCGGAGACAAGTACATCTTGCGGCGCATCGGGCGCGTCGATGTGCCACACTCCTAATCGGATGCCCGGCCCATCATCGACGTATTGCCGCGAACAGTCCGCTAGCTGCCGCGGGCTCGTTTGATCGACAAGGGTTTCATCCAAGCCGCCGGCTGCGGCAATCTCGTATTCACTATCCCTGGTTTCGCGGTGTTCATCCGCAAGCTCACCGACTGAGCCACACATGGCGGTGCCATTCGCAGCGACGGTGGATCGCGGCGTCACCGACCCTTATGCGTGACACCGTTGTGGACACACGGAAGGTGCGACTTGTGCTTCTCGGCTCTTGGTAGTCGACTTGTGTTGGTACGAGATGGCGGCAGAGATGCGGCATGACTCTCGTAACGCACGGGTTTCGAGGCACCGAGGTACACGAGACAGTATGTGGTCGACGCATCGTATGAGGCCGTTATCCAGACTGTTGCCCGCCGAGACCGGCTGGATATGGCGATCAGCCTGATGGCCGCTGATTCCCAGTCACGCCATTGTTTGGCCGGTTGGGCTGCCTGCGCGGCATTGGGACCCTGACCGGTTTCGCCCTGGTGATGGAGTTCACCGACTGGCGCCGGTTCACCGGCAAGACCATGCCCGGCGACTGCTGGTGGAAGCGGCCTGGAAACACCGCCGCGCCTACCGGCCGGTCGCCAGTAGCGTCACGTAGTCTTCGTGGCGACCCGCTCCGTCTCCTTCACCGGGCGGTCACCGCCGCGCCGTAGCGTGAGCATGACCAGGCCGGCGGCGAGCAGGCAACAGGCCAGGAAGATCGAGGCTGGGAAGAAGCTGCCGCCCGCCATATCCTGAAGCACGCCGCCAACATAGGGTCCGAAAAAGCCTCCCAGGTTGCCGACCGCGTTGATCAAGCCCATCGCAGTTCCGGCCATCGCGATCGGCATCACCTGTGACGCCGAAGCCCAGAACGGCCCATCATAAGCGAGCGCGCCCGCCACCGCGATGCTGATGAAGACGATCGCCAGGATCGGGATGTGGTTGCCAGTTGCAACCGAAAGCACGAGGGCAACGGCACCGACTGCCATAGAAAGCAACACGTGAGTGGAGTATCTCCCCGAACGATCGGAGGCCTTGGCGTTGTACCAGAGGGCAAACATTGCCAACACGTATGGGATCGCGGTGACTAGGCCGACCTCGAGGGACGCCCCGCCGGTAATCGTCTTAACGACCGTCGGGAGCCATATATTGATCCCGTAGAAACCGATCTGGATCAGAAAGTACACGAGCGTCAACCGCCACACGATTCCACTCGACAGGACGTTGCGAAAGGTCACCTGTTTTTGGCCGACCTCTTTGGCTCTGTCGGCAGCCAGACTTTTCTCGATGTACTCGCGTTCCTCCGGCGAACACCACTTCGCGTCTTTGGGGTGGTCGGCAATGAATATCCACCACAGCGGCGCCGCGATGATGAACGGGAAGAGTCCTTCGATGATGAACAACCAGCGCCAGTCCGCAAAGGTGAGAATCCAGCCGGAGAGAGGAGCGGTGATGATCGAGGCGATGGCGATGTTCATAATCCAGAACGCATAGGCACGAGCACGTTCGGCGGCGGGGAACCAGTGACTGATCAGCACCAGGATCGCGGGCCAGATTCCGGCCTCCGCAACGCCCAGCAGGAAGCGGACGGCGAGCAATTCCGCAAAGTTCTGGACGAAGCCGTTGAGGATGGCCAGAATTCCCCAGACGAGCACCATGATGCCCACGAACTTCTTCGCACTCCAGTGCTCCGCGAGGTAACCTCCCGTGATCTGCAAACTCAGATACCCGATGAAGAAGATACCCGCGGCCAGCCCTTCCTGAGCGGAGTTAATCCCCAGGTCTTTGTGGAGCCCGCTGAGCGCGAAACCGATGTTGGTGCGATCCATGAAGGAGATGATGTAGACAACGATCGCGATTGGGATAAGCCGATGCCATCGTGTCTTCCCGACCTTCGATGCTGCTTGAATTTGATCGGTCATGCGGACTCCCCAATCGCTATCGGGACTTCAGTGCGCGATTACTCTTGCTCTTCAATAATGACCCGCCTCGTCCTGGTGGACAAGGGGGTAGCGTCAGCTCGGCGAAAGTGCTTACGCAGCACCGGAGGGTGCGCCGACCCGCCTGGCAATGCCGTGCGCGTCAGCGCTTGTTCGCCCTTGCCGCCTCGTCGAGTATGGTGCCGAAGTTCTCCGGATCATGGGCGAAGTGACCCAGGAAGAGCCCGTTCGCAGCAGAGAGTGACGGCAGGAATCTGGGGCCGGCACTGCCTCCGTACACGATCGGGACAGCCGCGGCGGCGTTACCGGTTGCCGATGCAATCTGCCTGCGAAGGGCGCCCAGCGCGTCGTTGACGTAGTCAGGAGCTGCCGGCGCCGACGCGCCGATCGCCCAAACGGGCTCATAGGCGAGGATGAGCCTGCCGGCTTCGGACACCGTGCCGTCCAGTGCACGGTCGGGCTGACCTCACCGGTCAGTGCTCCGTCTCCCCAGCTGCAGTTCTGTGCGCCGACCCACACGCTCGAGCCGGCGAAGATTCGCAGTGCGCTCTCCAGCACCGGGAAAGGAAAGATGGGATCACGAAGGGGCGCACCGCGACTTCGGAGCCCGGCTCGCCACGATTGTCCGCTTCACAGGCATCCGCTTCCCAGGCATCGGCGATCTGCCGCACCTGCGTCATCCAGTTCAGGCTTACCTGATAGCCCAAGTACATCTTGGTGCTTACGCCGATGTACTGCATCGTTGTTCCATCCTGCACATGTCGCGCCGGACCAGGGGAATTTGTCTTAATGCGTCGCGGCGGGTCTTAATGCGTCGGGGCGGGGCCGAGCTCGTCGATCAGCTTCTGCATGAGCACATAGGCCTTATTGCGGTAGGCGACCAGGCCCGCGGTGCGTTCGGCCGGGATATCCAGGAATCCCGCGCCGCTCTTGGTGCCCAGCTTTCCCGCATCAACCAGATCCTGCAGAATCTTCGGCGTCGCAAAACGCTCCGGGAAACTGGTCTGCAGGGACTTGTAACAGAACGCGTACACATCTAGGCCGGCCATATCGGCGATCGCGAACGGTCCGAAGAACGGAAGCCGGAAGCCGAAAGTAGTGCGGACCAGCGTGTCGACTTCCTCCGGGGTCGCGATGCCGTCCTCGACCACCTGGGCGGCCTCGTGAAACAGGGCATACTGCAGGCGATTGAGCACGAAACCGGTCACGTCCTTGACGGTGGCCGACTCCTTGCCGCCCTCAGCGACGATCGTACGGGCGGTCTGCAACGCGGCATCGGATGTTTCGGCATGCGGAATCAGCTCAACGCCGGGGATGAACGGTGCTGGGTTGGAAAAATGCACGCCGAGAAATCTCTCCGGATTTTCGACGGCGGTGGCGAGGTCGGCGATGGAAATCGTCGAGGTGTTGCTGCCGATCACGGCATCCGCACGGGCGGCCTTGCTGATCTGCATGAGCGTCGTGTGCTTGATCTCGATATCTTCGGGCACGGCTTCTTCGATGTACTCGACGTCCGTAACGGCATCCTCGATGTCGGTCGCTGCCCGCAGGTTCCGTTTCAGAGTCTCGGTCGCGCCGTCAGGAAAGAGTCCTGCCTCGACGAAATCGTCGGATTCAGCGATCAGGCGAGCGTAGTTCTTCTCCGCAATGTCAGCCGAGACGTCCGCCAGGGCGACCTGCGCCCCGGTCAGGGCGAGGACCTGCGCGATACCGCCGCCCATGTAGCCGGATCCGATCACGGCGATCTGGCGGGTCATGATTGCGCGGTGTCGGGTTCGTACGAGCAGATCGCATCGACCTTCTGTGCGGAGGAAGAGGACGGGTCGAACCGGTAGTCGAGCCATTCGGAGGCCAGCCGTTTGGCCAATTCGATACCGATGACGCGCTGCCCGAAAGTCAGCACTTGCGCATTGTTCGACAACACCGAACGTTCCACCGAGTAACTGTCGTGCGCCGTGACCGCTCTGATCCCAGGCACCTTGTTTGCGGAGATCGCAACACCTAGCCCGGTGCCGCAGATCAGCAGTGCCCGGTCAGCTTCACCAGCCGCCACTTTGCGTGCAGCGGCCACGGCGACGTGCGGGTAAGCAGTCTTGTCACCCGCTCTGACCCCGATGTCTTCCACCGAGGAAACGCGCTCATCGGCGTCGAAGAGGTCGCGAAGAGCATCCTTGTATTCCAACCCGGCATCGTCGCTACCGACGATGATGTGCCATCCTTCATTCATTTCCGTTCCCCATTTCCATCACGCATCGACTCGAAATTATCGGCCACCGCGTTCACGACGAGGGCGAAGGAGACGGCACCGGGGTCGGGGTGCCCCACACTGCGCTCGGCCAATGGGCGGGCCCGCCCCAGCTTCGGACTCAGCGACGCCGTCTGTTCTGCCGCCTCATGTGCTCGTTCGGCGGCGCGTGACAGGGCGGTGTTGATTGACTCGCCGGCACTCACGGCTTCGCTAAACGTGTCGGTGAAGGGGATCAGCGCATCGACCATGGTCTTGTCGCCCACGCGGGCCCCTCCCAGTTCGGTGACAGACTCGCGCAGACCGGCCGCGGCCGCGGCTGCATCATCCGGCTGATATCGCTCT
>DATCDQ010000125.1:0-40073 GCA_036510655.1 Microbacteriaceae bacterium
GGTTGAATGCTTCCTTGTCGGCTCTCGCTTGCACCCTCGGGACATATCCCGCCCCGGTCCTCTACAGTCGGTTCCCAGCGATCCGCTTCAACGTGGTTCTCACCGGACGTAGCGTATATGTGGACGAACGCCCCGCCCACCTCGTGAGAGATGAGCGGGGCTTTGGGGTTGTTGATGTGTGCACGATACATCCGGACAAGGGGTGACGGTAGTAATTAGTAATATCGTCTAAACGCAATAACCTGAACTGATATTGTCAAGATAACATCCGCTGCGGTGATATTCGCGAACCCGATGGTCACAACCCCCGAAGCCGTCACGCGCGCGTACGCAATGACAATCCCGGAAGGGAGTGCACCGGCAGGCGTAACCACGACGTGATCATTGATGGAAACGTTTGGCAGGCTTACCGTTGTGGTAACGGTCGTGCCTGCGGTGCAGGTCAGCGACGTTATGTTCAGTGTCGTTTGTGATCGGGTCGCGGACGGCACATCATAAGTCACAGTGTCGGCAGGTCGCTTATATCGGAGAACCCCCCCAAACGATGTGAACACGTTGCCCGATTCGGTTTCGGACTCCGCGAACGTCAACCCTCTGTCGCTGATCGCTGTTGTCCACCCGTTCGGATGATCCACTGGGCTAACGGTGGGAGGATATGCCGCGAACGCGGGGCGGCGCGTCGATGAGCTGCTGTTGCGTACCCGCATAACCGGGAAATCGTCATTCGCATACACGTCGAGGACCGATCGTCCCCACAGATCGATGGTATTACCGGCGCTGATACCTCCGACAGAGACAGCCTCGATGACGCCCAGGGGGACAACCGGATTTTTGATGACGTTCAATGACACGTATCCGGTTGTGTCGTCGTAGTAGATCGTTGGCGGTCGGAAGAAAACCACTGATGTTCCCGCGGAGGTGAACACGGTTGCCGTGGCCGCCTTCGTGGGTGACACGGTGAACGTGTTCGCGTCGATGACGGAAACCACAAAATACGGCTGCGGCGTAATCATGCCGCCCGGATTCGTTGTTGCGGCGAATGTGACAACGTTACCGACCGTCAAACCATGTGCCGTAGAGGTTAGCGTCGAGCCGGAAACGGTCACAGCCGATCCGGTAACACCTTGCTCATGTCGGCAGCCGATAAACAGGTTGGTGTTCGCGTTTTGAAAAGCGATTTGATATTCGGAGACGTTGCCTTCAAACGAAACACCGACGAACGTATTTCCGTTGACCGAGTTGATAGCCAGCCCATCG
Source organism: Microbacteriaceae bacterium (assembly GCA_036510655.1). Classification (GTDB taxonomy): domain Bacteria; phylum Actinomycetota; class Actinomycetes; order Actinomycetales; family Microbacteriaceae; genus Rathayibacter_A. The sequence continues at coordinate 1,258 of DATCDQ010000125.1, forward strand.
AGAACCAGATGCCGCCATCCTGCACGACGGTAACCACCCCCATCGAATGAGGGAGATTGTTGTACGCCGCCGCCTAGGAACGTGTTCTGGTTGACCCAACCGCCGGTATCGGGGGTGAGTCGCAACGCGACCATCGAATAGGAGATCCAGCCGATGAAAATTTGGTTGTAGACGGTCCCGTTCCCGAGCCCGGTGAGATGAATTCCCGTCTCAAAATAGGCGGTACTGCCGAATGACAGTTGACTGTTGTACAAGTTTTGCACACGCACACCAACACTGCCGGCGACCAGCGAAGTCGCACCGACTTTGAGAACATCCGGCAACGCAATGTGCCCGTTTTGGAGGACACTTCCCGAGGTCGGATGCCCCACCAACAATACAGTTCCTGCATATCCTACCGGTGCGATCAGCTGCGCGGCAGAGCCGCGTACATCACACGTGACGGGGATCGCCGCGGATAGGCTGGCAAGATTGTACTTGCCTTTGAGAACGACTGTTGCGCCGGGATGCAAGATTGTGGAGCTTAACCCGACGCGAGCCAGATTTGATGCAGCATTAAATGCTGCGATGACCGCCGCGGTCTCATCCGCCACACCATCACCAATTGCGCCGTACTGCTCCGGCTTGATCACAATATCCGTCGCCGTCGCAACTTTCGTCCCAATTGCGGCATTCAGCGCCACATCCGCATCCGAACCGGAAACGGTCACGTCCAAATGCGACCTCGAATACACCCCGTTCACAGAGGCGGCGTTGGTCAGATCCCAGTTCGCCCGGTCAGCTATACCCTCAGCCGACAACGGGTTCGTACCATCATCCGCAACAACCCCCGCCTCCAGGTTGTTCAGTTTCGCCGCCGTAATAGGGGTGTTCCCTTGCGGCCCGTCAGCGAAAGTGTTCGGCACGTACGGCATCATTCACTCCTCATGTCGGAAATCACAGTTTTGGTCGCCAGCGAGCGTTGCGTTTTCGACGTCGCCCCGTCAGTGACGAGCGCCAACTTCTCCGCGGCAGCCCCCGCCTCCTTATAGGTGGCCAACAGTTGGGTTGCCCGACCCCGGAGTTCCTGAACCAAAGGTGGAAGAAAATCCATGAGGCACCCCGTATTCGATTAGTGGAAGACCTTCAGCCATTCCGCCGCCATTTTAGCAGACAGATACGAACAAAACACGTTACGCAGACGCATCAAAGCAAAGATGGCTTCGATTAATCGCCCCGCGCAAGCCCGAGATGGAAACGCTCCAAACACGCGCACGAAGACAGGCCCGTGCCATAAAAAACGGTCAGACCATCGAAAATTTTGGCGAAATCGTGAGGGGCACAAAGTGGGCGCACCACGCATGCAATGGGGGGTTCGCCAGAAGCTGAACGTCGTCTGAATCGTGGCTGTGTGCGGTTGCTCGTGGGCCGGCGTATGGCTGTCAGCGTCGTCGTTATTTTCGCCGTGGCGAACGCTCGGGCCGCGATCGCTCGTGTCTCGTGTGTGTGTGGGCACGGTGGCGCTCGTGTGGGTGCCTGTGGTGTCGGCGTGGTCAACGTCGGGCAGTTGTGGGGTGCTCGAGCTGGCTCCTGCAGCGCTGTGCGGCCGTGGACGCGGTAGAACGTCCCTGCCAGGCGCGTGGCGAGCTTGTAGCTGTTCACCTGCCCCGCTTCGGCTTGCTGGGCGGCGTGTGCTGTTCGTGCGGGCCGCACGGAGCCTGCACGGGCGGCAGGATCCGCCTACGCGGCATCCAGGCCGTCTCGTACCAGTTCGGCCGCCTTCTGCGACTTGAGGACCGCTTGAATAGTCGACGTCGACCACACGGGCCGACCCTTAGCCGTTGGGACTCGAAGTTCGGTCAGATGTGCTGCGATACCGGCCATGGAGAGCCCTGCCGCGCGAAGGTGCAAGACCTGCGACACCACGCGATCGGAGAGCATCTGTGGGCGGCCAAGGGTGACCCCCTCGAGGCGCTTCTGCGCAAGTGCTTCCCGGGTGCGCTGCCCGATCAGTTGACGCTCGTACTGGGCTGCAGATGCGAGCACGTTCGAAGTGAATTGCCCAGCCGGGTCGGATGTGTCAACGCCGGGGCTCAAAAGTACGAGGTTCCACTTCTTCTTGTTTGCACGATCGACCAGGCCGGCGAAGTCGGCAACGCTGCGGCTGATGCGGTCCAGGCGAATCGCCATAAGGAACTGCGCCTGTCCTTTGTCGAGGCGCGTGAGTGCACCCTGCAATGCCGGCCGATTCAGACTCTTGCCGGACAGGCCCTCATCGGCCACGACCTCGACATCCCACCCGCGTCGTTCTGCCTCTTCGATCAGCGCGGTCTTTTGCGCCTCGAGCGACACACCAAACTCGACTTGGCGAGTGGTCGAGACGCGAATGTATGCGAGCGCGAGGGGTCGTTGCTGGGTTTCCATGCAATCAGTATACGTCAAACCCCCGTTTAGCGTATGCCTTATTGTGAAACTGGTCCGTCCGAGATCTCGAGCAGACCATCCAGAGCCGAGACTGCACCGGCGATAAACGATGCCTGCGAAGCGGTTGCCTCGATCTCACCGGCGTTGACTGAGTCAAGAATCTGTCGAAGCGATGCAGCAGTCTGACGCACATACACCGCATCGATCTGGGCGCCTCTGGTATCGCCACGGTTATTCATCATTGCCCAAGTCTCGTTCACGGATTTGCTCGAGGAGCATAGCCAAGAGTGTTTCGCTGAGCTTGAGCACCAACGCGGTCAGATCATTGACGATTTCCCTCGTCGCTGCAACCGTTGCCGGCATCCGATCATCGCTCCGAAATGGGGCAGGCTCTGCGGTCTCCAGCAGTCCGATCTCTTCGAGGCGAGCGTGTACCCGCTGGAGTTCCACGATCAGTTGCCTGGCCTGCTGTGCGGCCTGCTGTGCTTCAAACACGTTGTAACCCTTCACTCTCGATCGTTGCCTCGTGTCACGGCGAGACGGTGACGTTCTCCAATACTTCGCTCATCAGCTACCGCTCCAGTCGTTCATCGTGGTGAATCCTTCCGTAGCGTGCCGGCCGTAGCCAACACGAGTGTCTCGCGCATCACTTGCGGCATCAACTGCTTTTGGGCCGCAGACAACCCCAACGCGCTGCTGTCGATGATCTTCGTCACCACGAGTGCGAGCAGCTCGCCTTGCCGTTCGGCCAAACGCACTTGACGTTCTGCGAGTCCCGCGTTCAGTGCCTTCGTTGCGAAGTTCGCAATCCGGTCGCGTTCTTCAGCCTCGAGCCTGACGAGTCCCCGAATGTACTCGCCGGTCTTGCCGAATTCGCCGTACGCGTCGGCGACGAGCGCTTGTCGTAGCGTTGGGTATTCGGTGAGCGTCTGCTGAATCTCCATGGCGTATCCGTCGGCTCTCACGCGAGCTTGGGTGAGTAGTCGCAGCAGTGTTTCGCCCGGGTCGTCGGTGGCGTCGCCGAGTGTCCATTGTGCGACCTCGGCACGGACGGCTGCTTTGGCGCGTACTTGCCGGGCGGATCCGCCGTGTTTGCGGCAGACGGTTCCGCCGTGGATTGCGTAGGCGTTGCAGGGTTTGCCTGCAATGGTTTTGGCCTGACATTTCATCGGTCGATCCGTTTCATTGGTGCTGGGTCGTTGCGTTGTCCGGGCAGCTGACTCGCACGACTCGGCAAACAGTGCGTATCCCACACGTAGGGTCCCCGCTATCGGGTGGGTGCAACCTTGCCCTCGTCATCGTCTGCGCCGATCTCTGCCAAGTCGAATTTCATCGCTCAGTGCGACGGCTGCGGTTGCGGCTGGTTGACCTGACTTCCAACACTGTTCGCGCCACCGGTCGGAGGGGATGGCACCGCGACCGGTCCATTTTGTGACGGCGCGTAGTAAGTCGTCGCCGGGTCTGGGACAGCCGGCGCGGGAGGTGGGGGAGCGGACGGTGCTGGCGCTGGTGCTGCGGTGGTCGGGTCGGTCATGGCTGTGCTCGTTTCTATGGGGGTTGCCGTCGGAGTGGGTGTGACCGTCGAGGTCGCGGTCGGAGTCGACGTAGCGGCTGGCGTGATCACGGCGTGCGCGTTCTGTGTCGTGCTCGCGATGAGAAAGGCGCCGCCTGTCGCGAGAACGGCAACGACAACACCTGCCGCGACGGCGGCGTTCGCTCGTTTCATATTCACGGTCGCGCTACGCAATGAAGATCACGGTCATCTGAACGGTTCCACCACTCGACGCGTTCGCGCTCCACGCGTAGTTCAAGCTCTTCACGCTGACCGTCGCAGTGATCGTGCCACCATTCAGGCCTGCGAATGATCGCGCCGACATGACCGATATTTGTGGGTAAACCGTCGCGCCGTACGTCGTTCCAGATGAGCCCTGCGACATGACGCCGGCAGTCCAAGTTGATCCTGTCTGACCTGTGCTCGAGACGACTGTCGCGGCTTCCACTGAGAAGTAATCGATGCCGGGTGCGTCACACCACGCCTGTGCGGCCGCGATCGCCGTCACGATCGCTTGCGTATACCCCGCGGGCACAACAACTTGACAACTCGCCAATGTCGTAAACGTAGTCGTTACCCCGTTGCCACCGGGCGAGTTCGCGTAGGAGGTCCGTGCCGTCACCCCGGACAGTTGGATGCCGCCGACGGTGACCTTACCCGGCACATTGACCACAATGTTGCCGCCGTCGTCAACGGTGATGGATCCGCCGCCGCTGACCGTCAGGCCGCCTTGCGTGATCGACGCGTTCTGCAACACGTCCCTGGTGTTCAGGTTCGCAATGTCGCGTTCCATCTTCGTGAGTCGTTTCGCCAACTCATGATCAGGACCCAGAATCGTTTGAACCATTGGCTTGCCTTTCTATGTTTGCGCGTCGCCGGGATCGGCGACGACGGTTCTTGCGCATGCGGCGAGCGCGAGGGTTGCAGCAAGGCCGGCCACCGCCGATCTGCGGTTCATGTTCATGCCGTGCCTTCTTCCTGTCCGAATTCGATCGGTGCGCGCATCGGCTTGCGGGTTCCTCGCTTTGCTGGCGGCGGGAAGCTGATTTGGGTTGCGTTGAGCATTGTCATGGCCATGGTCTGTTCGATGTAGTCGAGCGCTTCGGCCTCAGTGTCTGTGGCTTCGACGACGAGTAGCGCGTGCTGGCCTATTGTGATTCCCGTCAGAAGGTAGAGTGTTTCGGCCGGGTCGTCGGTGCGATTGCAGAACTCGTGCATTGCCCGTGCGACGCTGTAGTGAGGTTCCTTGATGATGTTCGCCGTGGTTGTTCGTGCGAACGCTACGACCTCTTCCAGAGTGAGCGTCCTCATGTTGTTCGTGGATTGTCTCACTGGAGTCCTCGGCGTGTGTTCGACGTCGGTGCAGGCCGCGTCGCGGTTGCCTGCATCGCCTGCCTGTCGATCAGCATCGATTTGCGGCGCGGTTTACCGAGGTGCAGCTGTGCGTCGTGGTTGAGCGCGTCGGCCTGTGCGTAGAACTTGAATAGTGACTTGATACTCGTCCAGTCGCATTCCGGGCACACAGCGGCGTACAGGTGGCCCGTACCGGCCGGGTCATCCGCAACAATCTGCACAACGGCGTTCACGACTGCTCACCGCCGGCGACGAGGCAGAGCGTGCGTTTCAGTGCGGCCCGAGCCGTGGCATGGGTGCGATCCTCATTCAACTGATCGACCTGAGCAGCTCGCCTTATGAACTCAGTTCGCGGATTCTTTGAAGCATCTGCGAACGTCCGGAGTTGAGCCGACGTCAACTCGTCCTCAACGTTGATGGCGAACGCGTATTTGATTGGACCGCTGCCTGATTCGATGACGCATCCATTCCCGAATGCTCCGAGGGGTTCAGGAGCGCTGACGTGCGTGTAATCGTCGGGCTCGTCACCGAACTCACCATGTTCGCGGAAATCGGATCGACACCAGTCAATCGGGCACCTGTATTCATCCTTCGTGCTGTTCACGTTTCAGCCCTCGAACACGCTCGGTTGCACGAGGTTGCCGAGTGCGAGCGCTGCGCCTTCAGCGGCCAGGCGCTTCGCTTCATCGCTTGTGTGCAGGTAGCGTTGCGTCGTCGCGAGGGACGCATGCCCCAGATTGGCGCGTAGCGCCTCGAGGTCGTGTGCGCCGTTGAACGACGCGGTAGCGTATGCGTGGCGTAGCGAATGCGGATTCACATGCGCGCGGTTTGTGATGATCTTGTTCATCGACTGCGCGTGCATGTGGCCGCCGAACTGGCCAGCGAAGTAATACTCCGTATCCGGTGGCAGTGTTGCTTGGTAGCGGTCGAGAATGGTTGCCAAGTCGTGGGGGATCGGAACGAACCGTTCCTTGTCTCCTTTGCCCCAGATCCGCAGGATGTTGCCCTCGCGATCCTGGATTTTCAGGCCGACCATTTCGGATAGTCGCAGGCCGGCGAGGCGCCCCAAGAGGATCGCAACCTTCTCGCGCAATGTCGCAAGTTGAAGCGCCGCGAGTATGTCGGTATCGGCTGCGATGCGGCCTGCCGATACAGGCACTCTCACCGGGCGGAGGTTTTGGGTCGGATTCGTGTTCGTTCGCCCTGTTCGTAATGCCCAGTCGTAGAAGCCTCGCCAGCTGGTGCGCATCGATTTCCGCGATTCGGCTGCGTGCGTGTGACGTCGACGTGCGAGTTCATCCTCGAGGTCTTCGAGCGCGATTTTGAACAGGTCACCGTGGCGCGCCGCGAGATTCGCAAGGTGGTTCACGTAGCATTGCACGGTGCCGATTGACAGACCGCGTGCTCGTAAGTGCGTGCGGTAGTCACGGAGGACCTCACGTGTCCGTTCTGACAATTGCAGGTCGGGGCGATCGGGCGACCAGGTGCGCGTGTTCGTCATGAGATCGTCTCGATACTGCGCCAATATTGCGTCCATGGCATCGTCGTGTCACAGCGTTCGCAGGTCATGAGACACGATCTGCCGCGAATGACGGTCGTTCGTGTCTCGCAAAGCACAATGACCCGTGACAGGCCGCAGCCGGGCACTCCATCCACACCTGGTACCGCACGGGTCCGTTGTCGTGGCCTCGCCTGTTCGGATGCCACGGGCCGCTGCACGACAACTCGGATGAGAACTTGATCGGGTTAAGGATGAGGGCAGGTTCAACTGCTCGTGTCGTGCTCGGAGCCCACGACTCGTGAGGATCCCGGACGTGAGCGATTGTGCGTCTCGGCGCTCGTGGTTCCGCCGGAAGTGCTGGCCCGTATTGTGTGCCGGCCATCACGCTGACTCCTGGGGCAGTGTGGCACCCGACAACATCGTCAGCAGCGGTTCGCGCGGGATCACGACGCGGTGGCCCATCCTGATTGCCGGAATGGTCCCGTCTTTGATCGCCGCTGTGAGCGTCCGCGGGTTCACCCCGTAGAGCTTTGCCGCCTCAGCCTGAGTGATCGTTGCCCGCTTCAAATTGCGTAGCCATTCGAGGTCGAGCACCTCGACACCCTTCGCTGGTTGCTCTGGCATTGCATTCTCCATGCGTGTTAAGACTACGTTCCATTCGCCGTGCGCATACACCAGTGTGCACCTCGCTGCGATTGGATGCAAGCCTTTTCGGCATATAACCTATGCTCATGCCGAATATCGATGAGAACGAACGGTTCTGGGACGACCTCACAAGCGGCAACGACAAAGACTTCATCCGCAAGATGGCGGAGATGGCAGCGCAGGCGCGCCTCGACACCGGTGAAGCTGCACGTATTCGTGAGGCGCAAGTGGCTCAGGAGATCCGGAAACAACGCATAGCGTCCGACCTGTCCCAAGCCGATGTTGCGGCGAAGATGACCGAGCTCGGCTTCAGCATGGACCAATCGACTATCGCCAAACTTGAATCGGGAAAGCGACCGTTGCGCCTGGCGGAGATGTTCGCGTTGTCTTCCGTGTTCGGCCTGCCGGAGATCGCGTTACTCACCGCTTCGATCGGAGAAGGCAGTCAACCGAATGACTATTTACGGATCTTGGCAGAACGACTGCAGGTAGAAACCGACCACAGGGATCGCACCCGCAAGCTCCTCATTGAACAGCTCGACCTCCACGCGAATGTCTACGCCGATGCGGAAGCCTCGATGCGGTGGATCGCCGGTCTCATGCGCTTCGCAGCTGCCGACGCGCTCAAGTCAGCCAAACCCGGCATCGGCGTCAGCGACGACAGAACTGAATGACCGGCCATGCTTCATCCGCGCATGGTCGCATGCTGAGGATCTCGGTTGCGATCTGGGCAAGTGTCCAATCCGGAAGCGCACGCGGCGAGCGCCGGTACTGTCCTTCGCGCTCGCCGCGCAAGAGCGAGTCATCGTGCAACGCCGTTCTGGTGTTGCCGGTAATGATGCAGGATCGCCCAGATCTCGTTCGCGTGGAGGTCGAGCTCGTCCAGCAACTCCTCTGGGGAATCTCCGATGCCTGACCTCATGGTGCTCAACCCGATCTCACGATTGCCGTACAGGATCGTCACACCGTGCGCGACCGCTTCAGCCATCAGGCTCAGCGCATAGTCGGCGGCATTCATGACAACGCCAACGTTTCGCGGTATTCAATGCACGCAGGTCGAGCCTTCTGGCATGGGAGCGGTCCGCCGCAACCGTGACAGTAGCTCGGATCGTCGGCACGGTCGCCGTCTGCAGCGACTGCAGTTTCTGGCTGATCGACGTTCCGGGCGACGTCAGGGGTATCTACCCGTATCGGCACGATTTCGGGGTGTAAAGGTGTCACGTTTTCCTCAAAGGTGTCAAAGGCGTCAGGCATCTGTACCCCTGACGCCTTTGATTTCTTTGTGACTTCTTTGGTCAGGTCGAGCGTCCAAATCCATTGGCCTTGGAAGCCGCTCTTCGCCTTGCTGGTCACTTTGCGGCTGGCTCGCTGTACGGTCTGAGTCTCCAGTCCGTCGCCGCGAGCCGCCTTCAGGATGTCTCGCGCGGCTGCCTCCCCGTCGTGGTCCTCGAGGTAAGACACGAGCCACCGTTCAGCCTCAGACCTGTCTGTTTCCATGCCGTCATTCGCGCTGCGGTTCACGATGTCGGATACGGTGACATCGCTTGCCCCCAAATAGTTGACCCGTGCAACATGTGTGATCTCGTCGTCGTCTGTTCTCACAACGGTGTCGAGCAGCTGGAATGCGAACGAGTCGGTGGCGTTGGCTGAGTAGTTCGCCTTGTCCATCGAGACAACACGGTTGCCGGATTCCTCATCCGTGGCGAACAGCAGAACCGACCGGGCAGCATCTCTCAGCGCGTGCGATCCGCTGATCTTCTCCGACACGTTGCCGTTACCCTTGGAGAAGTGAACGATCAGAACGATCGTGGAGGCGGTCTCCTGCGCGATCGCCAGCAGCCCGTCAAGGGAGTGTCTAACATCTTCCCGCTTGTTCATGTCGCCGGCCATCAGCGAGGTTGCCGGGTCCAGGATGATCATGCGGGCGCCGGTCTCGACGATGGCCTGTTTGATCAGGTCGACATCCAGGGGCAGGCTCGGGATCGTTTCACGGGTGATCTCGTCCAGGGTGCTCGCGATGCCGAGCTTGAACGTCTGGTCGAGGTCAGCACCGGCCGCGATCAGTCGAGGTTTCATGATCGTTGACCAATCATCCTCAAGCGATGCGATCAGCACGGGGGACGCGTCACCGTGGAAGTCTCCTTCGAGCAGTCCCGCGTTCAACTGTGCTGCGAGGTGGAGTGCGAACGATGACTTGCCTTCCCCGCCGCGGCCGGCGAACAATGCCACAGTGCCGAGCGGGATGATGCCTTCCCACAACCATCGTTGCCGAGCCGACCGGATGCTCGAGGCCGGGGTGAGTAGCAACTGTCGCTTCTCGTCTGTCATCAGAGGTCACCCCCGAGCCGTGAGAACTCTTCCCAGTAGTCGGCGGCTGCCGCATCCATGCGTTCCCGGATGAGCTTTGCGCGATCCTTCGGGTTGAACGCTTGAACGTACAGCCGGTCGGCTTCGTTCTCGAGGCGGGCGATTTGTGCTCGGCAGGAGGCGATGCCGGAGGCGTGTCCCAAGGTCCAGAACGCGGCGAGCGCCGGCGTGAGGTCATGTAGGCCTATCTGACCCAGAACCAATTTCCACAGCGTTGCATCGACCGATTTCTCGACCGTCGACCCGATGAGCGCGGTTTTGTCGTGGGTATCAGATACACTTGAGTTAAGCCCGCCAGCTTGCTTTATCTCCGTCTCGGATCTCACACCGGGGCGGATTTCTTTTGCGCTAAGCATTGTTCGCGACCACCGCCAAGCGCAGCCGGCCAACGGCGATCAGGTGCACGATATCCGTAGTGATGACATGGCGGGGAAGGTGGAGTTCGCCGGCGATGTTCCGCGTGGTCGCACCGGGATGAGTAGGGACGTACTGGGCGAAGCGTTCGACGGCGGCAGCATTGGTGGCGGCTCGTTGGCCGACTGGATCAGCGTAGGCGCGTGCACTAGACATTCGCGTCACCGTGGAATCCGAGCGGGCGGCCGGCTTCGGCGAGCGCGGCGAGGTTGATGCGCACGAGCTTCTTACCGACCCTGCGCGCCTCGAGATCGCCAGCGGCAATCATCCTGCGGATGGTGCGTGTGCTCACGCTGTAGTACTGGGCTGCGTCAGCGATAGTTCCCCAATGGGGCGTATTCTGCGCGCTTGTGGCTTTCGTAGACAAAGTGGTCTCCTGAATTAGGACGCATTGCGTCCAGTGTTCAGGGACTCGTCAGCCACTTCCTCCCAATTGGGAGGCCCGTTTGTACGTGCTCACGTGTCAGTCTCGATTACCTGACAGCTTGGCCCGTCGTGGTCAAGAATACCCGCTCCTACACCACAATCGCCATGCGACACGCGAACTCTCGCCCGTCAGGATGGCCACTTGAGATGGTTCCCACGACCGCATTCAGCAATGCTACGAGCGAGCGTTCGTTGCGCTCGCCGCACGTCGCGCATCGCCATTGCCATATCGCACCGTACTTTGCTTCAGGAACCGCGTTCAGAACAGTGAAGCCGTTCAGCAGGGCCTGGGGCCCGGTCTCAGGATCCGCCGCGGGGACAAGCTCAATCGTCCCGCCGCGTTCCACGAGATAGACGCCATGACCGCTGCGGTGCCACACATCGTGGTTGCCCTTGCGACACAGGAGCCACACTGGGTGCGGATAATTGTTGCGGTTCAACTCGCGATGCAAGCGCACGAGTTCGGTCGCGGTGAGCAGCTGTTGCGCAAGGGCTAAATACTCGTCGTGCCGAGCGTGCCATGCGTCCTCGCGTCTAACGCGCGCTGCCGACAGTTCGTCCTCACGTGCCTTGCGTTCCCGCTCACCCTCGGCTCGCGTGGATTCGTTGAAGTCGTGTTCGCTCATTTGGTCAATAGCCTTTCGATGGATTCAAGATCAAGCCACGCCACATATCCATGCGTGCTACCAATCTGCCAGTCGCTCGAGCGGGGCGTCGCACGCGCGACGAGTGCAACATCTAACTCGGCGAGCGCGGCGAAACCGGTGCGATGTGTCGTCACCCGCTCGCGAGTCAGCAGGGTTCGTTGCGGCTCCACAGCAAGCCGATCGTAGGTGGCATAGAAGCTCAACACCCATTCGAACTCGCTCAGCTCGCCGCCGAGGTTCGCAGCGCTTACCCACAATGTGCGGCCCGTTTCGATACTCGTACTCATGACAGGTCCGACATTCGCCGCGCGAGTTCGGCGTCACGGCCGGCGCTGTGCTGGTAACGCATTGCAGCTGACACAGTGGAATGCCCAAGCCGTTCCTGAATCTCCTTCAGCGTGGCACCGGTCTGCGCGAACTTCGTCGCGCCGTAATGTCGTAGTGCGTGGAACGGCAGGTCGGTGCGTTTTGCCTTCTCCCGTGCTGGATACCAGTGCTTCACGAATGACGACTCTGCAAGGTGTGTCATCCCGTCAGCAGCGGGAAACAGCAGCGACTCGGGGAACGCGCCCGTGCGGTCTTTCAGGTGTGCGATGATCTCGGGGAAGATGTGCGGTGGCAACGCGATCGAGCGCACACCCGCGGCGCTTTTCGTCTTGCCGACTGTGAAGCCGATACCCGTCGTGTGTGTGACGGCTCGAGCGACATCGATGATGATCGCGTCGACGGCGCGGCCGTTCTTCAGAATGCGCACGTCTTTGCGGCGCAGCTCGGTCAGTTCCCCGTACCGGCATCCAGCCCACGCTGCAATGAGTACAGCAGCTTTGTAGCGCGGTGTGATCGCGTCGAGGATCTTCTGCAACTCAGCGGATGTCGGCGGCTCCACCCGCTTGCCGGTCGTCGCGTTCTGTGCGCCGCGGATCATGCACGGATTCGTGGCGATGCGCCCGTCCTGCACAGCCGTCGCGAGAATGGACTTCAGCAGCCCATACGCTCGAGCAGCCTGAGTTTGCTTATTGGTGTCGAGCTGGGCTGAATACCAGGTACGGATCATCGACGGGGTGATGATCGAGATGCGTCCACCTGTCAGCGTCGACAGCGGGCCCGCTAGCAGTCGTTCGTACTCGACGCGGGTGCGAGGGCGCAAACCTTCGCCGTGGCGGTTGGTGCGGGTCTGCAGCCATTCGGTGGCGTAGTCCCCGAGCGCGTCTGCGGCGGTCGCTTTCGATATGCTCGCGGTCTCCGCGGTGGTGGCGCTCCACTTGCCATCGGCGATGGTGATTCGTTGGCGCGCGAGCCACCCGCGCGCATCCGTCGCGTTGTCGAATGTGTGCGGGGCGTAGTAGCGCTTGCCGTCCGGGCCGACGTATGAGGCTTGCACGGTCTTGCCGCGCGCTCTGATCGCGCCGAACGATTCTCGGGGCTTTCGCTTCGCAGCCACGTCAGTGGCCTACCTGCTGCGGGCCTGCGGGGTGCATTGGACTAGGTCGGTCATCACCGTCGAGTCGCACGACCGCGCGGGAGGCTGTGGCTCGGAAAACGCGGCCTCGCGTGCGCTTGCGGCCGAGCGAATCGATGACCTCAGCAGTACTTAGGTCATCGGCATCGACGGAGCCCGCCGCAGAAGTCTGATCGCGAAGGCCGTGCATGCGCACGATCCCGGCGATGTCTGCCAGAGTCATGATCTGCTCCAGTCTGCCAATATCTTGCCAATATCTCTTGGCTTGACGTGTCCACTTGCGTACATCAGTGACCTTAACACCAGTACCGCACATCCAACAAGATCATTGGGCAACGTGCCTCACATCCGCATGATTACGGGGGAGCTGGATACGTGTCCTATCACTGGTTCGATCCCAGTATCGCCCACCACAAAGCCCCTGCTCAGCAGGGGCTTTGCGCGTCTCCAAGACGTTCGGTCAGCTCGAGTACGAGTAGCGGCGCTTGTTGTAGCCGACGACGCAGATCGCCACGACGACGCCATAGCCCATCAGGGTGACGGTCGCCGTCTGCAGAACCAACTGGGCGATCGGAACCAGCGGGAGCACCGACACGATCAACCAGGCAATCGCACCGACGATCGCAATGACGTAACTGAACGTCTTGTGTGCATACAGGGCAATGCCGCCCACCAGTGTGCCAACGACTACCGCATTGAAAAAGGACGGCCCGTTTGCCGAATTGCCGCTCCAGGTGATGATCAGGCTCCACACGCCAAGTGCCAGGGTCAACACGACCACGAGTGTCGCAAGCGCATCCCCAAGCCGACCGGGAAGTTCACCCGCCAACGCGCGAACGACGGGGCTCTGCTCGTCCTCCGACGTGTTCTCATCCGCCAAGGTGCTCTCGTCCGTCGCCGCAACGGCTGCTGTATCAATTTGACTCACGAGCCAATCGTAGGCCCAGCCGGCCGCTCGCGGCCAGAGGCCGCCGCGGTGCTCTACTAAAGTTGGAGGATCCGATTGAACAGAAAGTGGAAACAGGTGTCTGACGGCTTCGAGCTATTCACCGACCGGTCCGTTGTCGCGATCCGCGTCAACGGCGAGCTGAAAGACCTCGCCACGCAGGTGACGGACGATGACACCGTGGAGCCTGTCACGATCGAATCTGCTGATGGTCTTGCCATCCTGCGCCACTCGGCGGCGCACGTACTGGCTCAAGCCGTGCAGTCGATCAACCCGGACGCGAAGCTCGGAATCGGACCGCCGATCACCGATGGGTTCTATTACGACTTCGATGTCGCCGAGTCGTTCACGCCGGAAGACCTCAAAGCGCTGAGCAAGGCCATGGACAGGATCATCCGCCAGGGCCAGCGATTCGTGCGCCGCACCGTTACAGAGGGCCAGGCGCGCACAGAGCTGGCCGATCAGCCGTACAAGCTGGAATTGATCGGGCTCAAGGGCCACCCCTCGGGCGACGACAACGAATCCGTCGAAGTGGGCGGCACCGAGTTGACGATGTATGACAACGTCGACCCGAAGACCGGGGAGACGGTCTGGAAAGACCTGTGTCGCGGTCCGCACCTGCCGAGCACCCGTTTGATCGGCAATGGTTATGCGCTCACACGAGTGGCGGCCGCGTACTGGCGCGGGTCCGAAAAGAACCCGCAGCTGCAACGCATCTACGGCACCGCCTGGCCGACCAAGGATGAATTGCGCGCCTATCAGGCAGGGATGGAAGAGGCTGCCAAGCGCGACCACCGCAAGCTCGGTGCGGAATTGGACCTGTTCAGTTTTCCTGAAGAGATCGGATCAGGACTCGCCGTCTTCCACCCGAACGGCGGAATCATCCGTGCCGAGATCGAGAACTACCTCCGGGCACGGCTCCTGGAGAACGGTTACGAGCTCGTCAACACGCCGCACATCACCAAGGGGCACCTGTTCGAGATCAGCCAGCACCTGTCCTGGTACAAGGAGGGCATGTTCCCCCCGATGCACCTGGACGAAGAGGTCGACGCCGACGGCAACATCACCAAGCAGGGCCAGGACTACTACCTGAAACCGATGAACTGCCCGATGCACAACCTGATCTTCCGGGCGCGCGGCCGGAGCTATCGGGAACTCCCTCTGCGGTTGGCAGAGTTCGGCACGGTCTACCGGTATGAAAAGAGTGGAACACTTGCCGGGCTGACCCGCGTTCGTGGCATGACCCAGGACGACGCCCACGTCTACGTGACGCCGGACCAGGTGAAGGCGGAAGTCACCAGCCAACTCGAATTCGTTCTGGAGACGCTTCGCGGATACGGGCTGACCGACTTCTACCTGGAACTGTCGACCAAGGACCCGGATAAGTACGTCGGAGACGACGACATCTGGGATCAGGCCACCGAGACACTGCGCGAGGTCGCTGTGGAGTCCGGCCTCGACTTGGTACCTGACCCGGGCGGTGCCGCGTTCTACGGCCCGAAGATCTCGGTGCAGGCCCGCGACGCGATCGGTCGTACCTGGCAGCTCTCGACGGTGCAACTCGACTTCAACCAACCGGAGCTGTTCGAGTTGCGATACACGGCGCCGGATGGATCCCGACAGCAGCCTGTCATGATCCACCGCGCTCTTCTCGGCTCGATCGAACGATTCTTCGCCATCCTGCTGGAGCACTATGCGGGCGCGTTCCCGGTCTGGCTTGCTCCGGTTCAGGTGATCGGTGTTCCGGTCGCCGAAGAGTACGCCGACTACCTCGGCGATGTAATCGCACGGCTGAAGTCGCAGGGCGTGCGAGCGCACCTCGACGATTCCGACGATCGGATGCAGAAGAAGATCCGCAACGCGACGAAGTCGAAGGTGCCATTCCAGTTGATCGTCGGCGAGGAAGACCGCAGCAACGGTGCGGTCAGCTTCCGATTCCGGGACGGCACGCAACTGAACGGTGTTCCCGTGCAGGAGGCGATCGCGCGAATCGTCGCATCCGTTCATTCGCACGAGCAGGTCGTCACAGCATGGCCCGCCTGACCCTCGACGATTACGAGTCCGGAGATTACGACGATTCCCGCGACGGAAGCGCCCCACCTGACCGAGACGATGGACGGTCGGTGATCATGACCGACCCGTCGCACCTGGTCGGAGTACCCGATGAGTTCCAGCGGTTGTGGACGCCACACCGGATGGTCTACATCCAGCAGGGGCAGAAGCTTCCGCACGGCGACGATTGCCCGTTCTGCGTGGCACCGCAGTTGTCCGACGAGGAATCGCTGATCGTGCACCGCGGCCGTTCGGGTTATGCGCTGCTGAATCTGTTCCCGTACAACAGTGGCCACGTGCTGGTATGTCCGTACCGGCATGTCTCGTCGTACGAGGATGCCACATCCGAGGAGGTCGCCGAGATCGCCGAGATCACACAGACGGCAATGCGCGTGATCCGCTCTGTCTCCCGCAATGACGGGTTCAATATCGGAATGAATCAGGGTGCGATCGCCGGAGCCGGAATCGCCTCCCATCTGCATCAGCACATCGTGCCGCGCTGGGCGTCCGACGCCAATTTTCTGCCGATCATTGCGAAGACGAAAGCGCTGCCGCAATTGCTCGGAGACGTCCGTAAGGCCATCGCCGACGCGTGGCCGGCTCAGAAGAGCACACCCCAACCCGAGTAGGATTTGTTGTTATGAGTGAAAGCACCGCCACGTCCCAGGTCGGCTCCAACCGCGTCAAACGCGGACTAGCCGAGATGCTCAAGGGCGGCGTCATCATGGACGTCGTCACCGCAGAGCAGGCTCGCATCGCGGAAGACGCCGGCGCCGTTGCCGTGATGGCGTTGGAGCGGGTACCGGCGGACATCCGCTCCCAGGGCGGCGTCGCCCGGATGAGCGACCCCGATCTGATTGAGTCGATCATCGCCGAAGTGTCGATCCCGGTCATGGCCAAGGCGCGCATCGGTCATTTCGTCGAGGCGCAGATTCTGCAGGCGCTCGACGTCGACTACATCGACGAATCCGAGGTGCTCAGCCCCGCCGACTACTCCAATCACATCGACAAGTGGCGCTTCACCGTTCCCTTCGTCTGCGGTGCCACGAATCTCGGTGAGGCGCTTCGGCGTATCAACGAGGGTGCTGCGATGATCCGATCAAAGGGCGAGGCCGGCACGGGCGACGTGTCCGAGGCGACCAAGCACATCCGCAAGATCACGTCGGAGATCGCTGCGCTCAGTTCGCTGCGCACCGACGAGCTGTATGTCGCTGCCAAGGAACTGCAGGCTCCGTACGAGCTCGTGGCAGAAATCGCGGAAACAGGCAAGCTGCCCGTCGTTCTCTTCACCGCGGGCGGAGTGGCCACGCCGGCCGATGCCGCGATGATGATGCAGCTCGGCGCAGACGGCGTGTTCGTCGGCAGCGGCATCTTCAAGTCGGGCGATCCGGCGAAGCGCGCAGCGGCGATCGTCAAGGCGACGACCTTCTACGACGACCCCAGCGTGATCGCCGAGGTTTCTCGTGGGCTCGGCGAGGCGATGGTCGGCATCAATGTGTCCGACCTGCCTGCGCCGCACCGGCTCGCAGAACGTGGCTGGTAGCGCGCCGCAGTCCGACGAGGCGGCGCTGCGCGTCGGCGTGTTGGCGCTTCAGGGCGATTTTCGAGAACATCTCGCCGTGCTGCGCTCTCTTGGGGCGGATGCCGTCGCCGTGCGGCGCCCGGACGAACTCGCGTCTGTCGACGGACTGATCATCCCGGGCGGTGAGTCGAGTGTCATGGACAAGCTGTCACGCACTTTCGAACTGGTCGCACCGCTGCGGAAGGCGATTGCCTCCGGCCTTCCGATCTACGGAACGTGCGCCGGATTGATCATGCTCGCCGACCGTGTGCTCGACTCGATCGCAGGCCAGGAGACGCTCGGCGGGCTCGATGTGACGGTGCGACGCAACGCGTTCGGCTCACAACTCGACTCCTTCGAGACCGACCTCGAGATCCCCGCGCTCGGTGATGAACCGATGCACACCGTTTTCATTCGGGCACCGATCGTGGAAGCGGTCGGCGAGCGGGCGAGGGTGGTCGCGGCGTTGGACGATGGCCGCGTGGTCGCCGTTGAGCAGGGCAACCTCCTCGGCACGTCTTTCCACCCTGAGATGACGGGTGACACCCGATTCCACGAATACTTCCTTGCGAAGATTCGCGCACGAAAAGGCGAGCACTGAACCGGCAGTGCGTCCTCCTCGCCGGGGAACGGTTGTCTTAGACTGGCAGGGCACTTCAACCCGCAAGAAACAGGAGATGTATGTCCGGGCATTCCAAGTGGGCGACAACGAAACACAAGAAGGCGATCATCGACCAGCGCCGTGCGAAGTCGTTTGCCAAGCTGATCAAGAACATCGAGGTCGCCGCCAAGATGGGCGGTGCTGACCTCTCTGGCAACCCGACACTCGTTGACGCCGTTCAGAAGGCGAAGAAGACTTCTGTTCCCAACGACAATATCGACCGTGCCGTCAAGCGCGGAGCGGGCCTCACCGGCGAGGTCATCGACTACGCGACCATCATCTACGAGGGCTACGGCCCGAACGGTGTCGCGCTTCTGATCGAGTGCCTGACCGATAACCGGAACAGGGCCGCCGCCGATGTGCGTACGCTCATGACGCGCAACGGTGGCACCATGGCCGACCCGGGATCGGTGTCGTACAACTTCCATCGCAAGGGTGTCATCGTCGTCCCGGGCGAGCACACCAACGAAGACGAGATTCTCATGGCCGTGCTCGATGCAGGGGCGGAGGAGGTCACCGCCCAAGGCGATGCTTTCGAAATTTTGACCGATGCGACGGACCTGGTTTCAACACGTGAGGCGTTGCAGGAAGCCGGAATCGACTATGACTCCGCCGATGTCGAATTCGTACCGCAACTGAAGGTTGAAGGCACCGCGGAAACCGCTCGGAAGGTCTTCCGCCTGATCGACGCCCTCGAAGATTCCGACGACGTGCAGAACGTCTACACCAACCTCGATCTGACCGCAGAGGTGCAGGCCGAACTCGAAAACGACGACGAGAGCTGAGTTGACTCTGCGGGTGCTGGGCATCGACCCAGGGCTGACCCGCTGTGGCGTCGGCATCGTGGATGTCGAACGTAATCGTACGGCGACGCTCGTCGCCGTGACCGTCTTGCGAACATCACCCGACACGCCGCTCGAAGAACGGCTGCTCGCGATCGGAAACGGTATCGAGCAACTGATGGATGAGCACGAACCCGCGGTCGTGGCCATCGAGCGGGTGTTCGCTCAACATAATCTCCGCACGGTGATGGGCGTCGCCCAGATCAGTGGCGTAGCGCTGCACGCTGCTGCGAAGCGCGGCCTGTCCGTGTCGTTGCATACGCCGAGCGAGGTGAAGGCGGCGATCACCGGCTACGGGTCTGCCGACAAGAAGCAGGTTCAAGCGATGGTCGCGCGCATCCTGGGTCTTGCGGATGTGCCCAAGCCGGCGGACGCTGCGGATGCGCTGGCGCTCGCGATCTGCCACGCCTGGCGCACCCCGCTCGCGCCGATCACACAGGCAAAGAACCGCATCCCCGAGCGGCCGGCATCCTCAGGCGCGGCACTGACGCCAGCACAGGAAGCATGGCGCGCCGCCGAGCGGGGCAGCTCGACGTCGGGGGTACCCCGTAGGCTGTCGAAGTGATCTCATCCCTCCACGGCACCGTGCTCTCCGCAGCGGGCACCACTGCCATCATCGAGGTCGGCGGGGTCGGCTTCACGGTGACCGTTACTCCGGAGCATGCGCTCGCGATGCGCGTCGGCCAGGCAACCAGAGTCCTGACCACCTTGATCGTGCGTGAGGACTCGTTGTCGTTGTTCGGATTTGCCGAGGCGGAGCAGCTTCAGGTCTTTGATTTACTGACCGCCGTCACCGGTGTTGGCCCGAAATCGGCCATGGGCGTGCTCGCCGTGCTGACCCCCGACCAAATCGCGGTCGCCGTCGCCGATGAGAACGATTCTGCGTTCCGCGCCGTCTCCGGGATCGGGCCGAAAACTGCAAAACTCATCATCCTGTCGCTGGCCGGCAAGCTTGCCGTGGTTCAGCCGCGCGCGGCGGCGCAGTCGAGCGGCGCCCGCTCGAGTGTCAGCGGCAGCGTGCTCGTCGCGTTGGTCGGTTTGGGCTGGCCGGAGAAGACCGCGGCAGAAGCCATCCGCCTGGTGATCGCGGAAACACCCGAGGCCGCGCGCGATTCTGTGCCGCTCTTGCTCAGGCACGCTCTCGCGCAACTCGGCCCCGCGCAGAACGCGACCACGGTCGGAGCGGGGGAGCGGTGATAAGCGACGACCCAAGCGAAGATCTGACAACGCCGGAGCTCGAGTCAGAGGCCGAGCTCGCGTTCGAAGGTGCGCTCCGCCCACGGTCTCTCGCTGAATTCGTCGGCCAGGTCAAGGTGCGCGGTCAGCTGCAGCTGTTGCTGACCGCCGCGAGCATGCAGGACCGCACCCCCGACCACATCCTGCTGGCCGGCCCGCCCGGGTTGGGCAAGACCACCCTCGCGATGATCGTCGCCCATGAGAGTGGGCGGCCGCTGCGCCTGTCCAGCGGACCGGCGATCCAGCACGCGGGCGACCTCGCAGCGTTGCTGTCTTCGCTCGTGCCCGGTGAGGTGCTGTTCATCGACGAGATCCATCGGATGGCGCGATCCGCGGAGGAGATGCTCTATCTCGCGATGGAGGATTTCCGCATCGACATCATGGTCGGCAAGGGCGCAGGTGCCACGTCGATTCCGCTGGATCTCGCACCATTCACGCTCGTCGGAGCAACGACGCGCTCAGGACTGCTGCCCAATCCACTGCGGGACCGCTTCGGGTTCACCGCCCATCTCGAGTTCTACGACGAAGCAGAACTGACGCAGGTGCTCACTCGCGCCGCGGTGTTGCTCGACTTCGCCGTCGACGGTGGGGCATTAGCCGAGATCGCAGGGCGCTGCCGGGGCACCCCGCGGATCGCCAACCGCCTACTCCGTCGCGTACGCGACTATGCACTTGTGCACGGAACGCACGCGGATGTGGCCACCGTGCGGGCCGCGCTCGAACTGTACGACGTGGATGAACTCGGTCTCGACCGCCTTGACCGGGCGGTCATGCAGGTGCTGCTCACCCGTTTCGACGGCGGACCGGTAGGCTTGAACACGCTTGCCGTGTCGGTCGGTGAAGAAGCCGAAACCATCGAGTCGGTCGTTGAGCCGTTTCTGGTGCGAATCGGGTTGATTTCTCGCACACCGCGGGGGCGAGTCGCAACAGCATCCGCATGGAGGCACTTCGGAATCGAGCGCTCTCAGCAAGCTCTATTCACCGATAACCTATAATTTAGCCTGGCCCACAGCCCCCATACGTTGATGAGGTGGTTGTACACCCCTCACTGGAAGGTTTCCCCCTATGACTCTTGATCCGCTGACTATTGGAATGCTCGTCATCCTGGCGGTGCTCATCATTTTCATGTTCCGCAGCAGCAGGAAGCGTAAGCAGCAAGCCGCAGAACTGCAGCAGAAAGTCATCGCAGGCGCCGACGTCATGACGAACTCGGGAGTATTCGGCACGATCGTCTCCATCGACGACGAAGACAACAAGATCCGCCTCGAGGTCGCGCCGGGCGTTGTGATCACGGTGCACCGCCAGACCGTGACCCGGGTGATCGACGACCACACCGTAGAAGACGACGCCTCGCAGCTGACCGGCACCGATACGCCGACCGAGCCCCAGTTGAACGTCGACCACGCGATCACGGAGTCCGCGCCGGAGTTCGGCGAGCGGATCGACGGCGCAAAACGTGACAAAAAGGCCGACGAGTAACAATCACCCACTTCGCGGAGCCGCATATCGCGGTTCATTCGCGAGCGTAGAAAGCTGAGTTCTTCCGTGGCAAAGTCGTCTCCGGTCAAGAATGCCAAGAAATCTCTCACCTGGCTTGGCATCCTGGTGGTCGCCCTGGTGGCGACCCTCGCCGGCGGCGTGCTGTTCGGCGGTGCGTCCTGGGCGCCGAAGCTCGGTCTGGATCTCGAAGGCGGCACCGAGATCATCCTCGCGCCGCAGCTGGAGCACGGCCAGTCGGTTACGAGTGATGAGCTGAACCAGGCGGTGTCGATCATCCGCGAGCGTGTCGACGCCTCCGGTGTGTCCGAGGCGCAGGTTTCGACTCAGGGTACGAACAACATCGTCGTTGCAATCCCGGGCACCCCTGACCAAGCGACGATGGACCGCATCAAGTCGTCATCGAAGCTCGAGTTGCGCCCTGTACTGCTGGCGGGCGCGCCGAGCAACACATTCGTCGGGTCCAACGGCAAGAACACGCCGTATCCTTCTCCGGCGCCCACCCTGCAATCGACGCCGACGGCCAAGCCGACCAACGGCAGTGACACCTCCTACATCACCCCACTGTTGCAGGCCCAGTACGATGCATTCTCCTGCTCGTCGCTGAAAAACAGTGAGACCAACGTCGCCCCGGACAGCAAACCGCTTGTGACCTGTGACGACCAGAGCGGCGTAAAATATGTGCTCGGGCCGGTGGAAGTCAGCGGTTCCGACATCTCAGACGCGTCGGCCGGGATGGTCGAAGCCAACGGGGCCAGCACGGGCCAGTGGGCCATCAACCTCGTGTTCAACTCGCAAGGAACGACCGATTTCGGCAAGGTCAGTTCTCGACTAGTCGGGCTTGCCTCGCCACGCAACCAATTCGCGTTCGTGCTGGACGGCAAGGTACTCTCCGCCCCTGTCATGCAAGGCGTCATCACAGACGGAAAGCCACAGATCACGGGTAACTTCACCCAGACATCTGCCACGACCCTCGCACAACAGTTGAAGTTCGGCGCCCTGCCGATCAGCTTCAAGGTGCAGAGCAACGACACTATTTCGGCCACCCTCGGGTCCACACAACTAATGAGCGGGTTGGTCGCCGGCATCATCGGCCTGCTCTTGGTCGTTGTCTACACGCTGTTCCAATACCGGCTGCTGGGCTTGGTGACAATCACATCGTTGGTCGCATCGGCACTGCTGACCTATCTGGTGATCGCGATTCTGTCGTGGCGCATCGACTACCGCCTGTCATTGGCCGGTGTCGCAGGTCTGATCGTGGCCATCGGTTTCACAGCGGACTCTTTCATCGTCTACTTCGAACGAATACGCGATGAGTTGCGTGACGGACGTGTGCTCGAATCCGCTGTCGAGGCCGGGTGGAAGCGCGCGAAGCGCACGATCTATGCCGCGAAGACCACGAACCTGCTCGCCGCCGTCGTGTTGTATATCCTGGCCGTCGGAAATGTGCAGGGCTTCGCGTTCACCCTCGGTGTGACGACGGTGATCGATGTGCTCGTTGTGATCCTGTTCACTCACCCGACACTGCAATTGCTCTCGCAGACCCGCTTCTTCGCATCGGGGCATCCTTGGTCCGGCTTGGACCCGGATGCGCACGGTGCGGTCTATCGCGGCGCTGCCCAGTTCCGCGCACCCGTAGCCGTGTCGACCGGCAAGGCGGCCTCCAGCAGCCGGGAGGCAGCGAAGCGGCAAACTATCGCTGAGCGCAAGGCGGCGGAACTCATTTCCGCCGGCGCCGGCGATAAGAAGAGCGAAGGGAAGGAGTCCTGATGCCGACCCGGTTCCAGAAATTCGGAAATGACCTCTACACGGGCTCCCGTTCCTTCGACTTCATCGGCACGCGCAAGATCTGGTACAGCATCGCCATCATCGTCGTCGTGGCGTCGATCCTGATCCCAGTCTTCAAGGGCGGATTCAATTTCGGCATTGACTTCCGCGGCGGCTCGCAGTTCGTGGTCAGCGGCACGAGCACAGTGGCCGAAGGACCTGCTCAGTCTGCTGTCGCAAGTGTCAACAAGGCCGTCACCGTGCAGGTCTCCAGCGTGAACGACAACGGTGTACGGGTGCAGACCGACCAGCTGTCCGCTAACCAGACGCACCTGGTCGCCGACGCGCTCGCCAAGGCGTATGACGTGCCGGCGACCAACGTCGCGTCCACGTTCATCGGCCCGAGTTGGGGAGCCGATGTGAGCAAGCAGGCGATACAGGGCCTCGTGGTCTTCCTGCTTTTAGCCTTCGCCATGATGGCGCTGTACTTCCGAACGTGGAAGATGTCGGCGGCCGCGATCCTGGCTCTATTCCACGACCTGTTGCTGACGGCGGGGATCTATGCCCTGGTCGGATTCGAGGTCACACCGGCCACGATGATCGGCTTCTTGACGATTCTTGCGTACTCGCTCTATGACACGGTCGTGGTCTTCGACAAGATCCGTGAAAACACCACGGAAGACCAAGATCAGATCAAGCACACGTTCTCGGAGTCCGTCAATCTCGCGGTGAATCAGACTCTGGTGCGCTCGATCAACACGGCCGTCGTTGCCGGCCTTCCCGTGGGTTCGATTCTGTTCATCGGCGCGTATGTGCTCGGTGCTGACACGCTCCGTGACATCTCGCTTGCGCTGTTCATCGGAATCCTGGTTGGCACGTATTCGACCATCTTCATCGCCGCACCGCTCTACTCGTCCTTCCGGCACAACGAACCGAAGATCAGCAAGCATGACAGGAAGGTCTTGGCCGCGCGTGCAAAGTCTCCGGTCGGCGTTGCCATCGTGGAATGACAGCGACGAACGCGCGTGAACGCGGCGGCCTCCCGATGCCGCGATAATAGAACAGGGAGGCGTGAGTGATGGTCGACACGACAACATCGCAAAGTGCTTCTCTGCGCCGTCTGGTGCCGCGAATCTTTTCCCGGGCGCAGCCAGCCGGGGCTGTCGATACGTTGATCAAGACGGTCCGGACAAACCATCCGAAGGCCGACTTGGCCGTCATCGAACGCGCCTATTCTGTGGCCGAACGGGCACACACCGGCCAGATGCGGCGCAGCGGTGAGCCGTACATCACGCATCCCGTCGCCGTCGCGCAGATTCTCGCCGACCTCGGCATCGGTTCGAAGACGATAGCGGCAGCGCTGCTGCACGACACCGTCGAAGACACGGATTACACTCTCGACGAGTTGCGCGCAGATTTCGGAGACGAAATCGCCATGCTCGTTGACGGCGTGACCAAACTTGACAAGGTCAAATACGGCGACAGTGCACAGGCGGAGACCGTGCGCAAAATGATCGTCGCGATGTCGAAGGACATCCGCGTGCTGATCATAAAATTGGCCGATCGGCTACACAATGCGCGCACCTGGGGGTTCGTTCCCGCTGAGTCGGCCACACGCAAGGCCACGGAGACGCTGGAGATTTACGCACCGCTGGCCCACAGGCTCGGAATCCAGGCAATCAAATGGGAACTCGAGGACCTGTCGTTCGCCGTGCTGTACCCGAAGCTTTATGCGGAGATCGAAAGCCTTGTGAAACAACGCTCGCCCGAGCGTGAACAGATCGTTCACGAGGTCCTCAACGCGATCAATGACGACCTCAAGTCTGCGAAGATCCGAGGCAAGGTCAGTGGCCGCCCGAAGCAGTTCTACTCGATCTATCAGAAGATGGTGGTGCGCGGCCGCGAATTCGATGAGATCTACGACCTCGTCGGCATCCGCGTGCTCGTGCATTCTGTGCGCGACTGCTACGCGGTGCTCGGCCAGATTCACGCCCGCTGGACACCGATGCCCGGTCGATTCAAGGACTACATCGCCACCCCCAAGTTCAACCTGTACCAGTCGCTGCACACGACCGTCGTCGGACCAGAGGGTCGTGCGGTCGAGATCCAGATCCGCACGGAGGAAATGCACCAACGCGCGGAGTTCGGTGTCGCCGCCCACTGGAAGTACAAGGAGCGCGTCAACGGTGGCAAGGGCTCCCAGGTAGCCACTCAGGTCGACACAGATTTCGCCTGGCTCGCACACATCTCGGACTGGCAGGCGGAGACGGCCGACCCGAGCGAGTTCCTCGACTCCCTGCGCTTCGAGATCGGCGCGAAAGAGGTGTACGTGTTCACGCCGAAGGGTCGCGTGATCGGCCTGCCGGCCGGGGCTACTCCCGTGGACTTCGCCTACGCCGTGCACACCGAGGTCGGACATCGCACCATGGGTGCCAAGGTCAACGGCCGTCTCGTGCCGCTGGAGAGCACGTTGGCCACGGGTGACGTCGTCGAGGTCTTCACCTCGAAGAACCCGGATTCCGGCCCAAGCAAGGACTGGCTGAATTTCGTCAAGTCGCCGCGCGCGCGCAACAAGATCCGTCAATGGTTCACCAAGGAGCGACGTGACGAGGCCATCGAACAGGGCAAGGATGCAATCGCCCGCTCGATGCGCAAACAGAACCTGCCGCTGCAGCGACTGATGAGTCAGGATTCGCTGGCCGAAGTGGCCTCCCAACTTCGCTACGACGACGTGTCGTCGCTCTACGCGGCTGTCGGTGAAGGGCACGTTTCGACGCAGTCCGTGATCGAAAAGGTTGTCGCCTCCGTGCAGGTCGCGATCGAATCGGACGCCGCGGACATGTCTGTCCCGTCGAAGGGACGCAGCAAGGCGTTGCGGAACAGCGATTCCGGTGTTCTCGTGCGGGGCGCTCCCGACATTCTGGTCAAGCTGGCGAAGTGCTGCACTCCGGTGCCGGGGGACCCGATCGTCGGTTTCATCACCCGCGGGTCCGGGGTCTCCGTGCACCAGGCAACGTGCCACAACGTGCAGTCACTGCTCAAAGAACCCGAACGGATGATCGATGTCGAATGGGCACCATCCTCCAAGAGCGTGTTCCTGGTTCAGATCCAGGTCGAAGCCCTGGATCGGTCCGGGCTGCTCTCCGATGTCACTCGAGTGCTGTCGGAATACCACGTGAACATCCTCTCGGCAACGGTGACGACCTCCAGCAACAGGCTCGCGCTCAGCCGGTTCGTGTTCGAAATGGGGGATACGACCCATCTGGACCGCGTGCTCAACGCCGTGCGACGCATCGACGCTGTCTACGACGTCTATCGGGTGAGCGCGGGCTAGCTCCCGGCACGTGCGAGCCGGCCGCGTGCTAGCCCGCGGCATTGGCCGCACCGGCATGCAGCCGCCGCAACGCGGCGCGGCGGCCGGGCAGGTTCCGCACGGCATCGATACGCGCGATGCAAGATACTTCGTCCAGAGCGAATCGCTCGATCAGCGCGTGAATCCCATCGCTTTCCAGTGGCGTGAACCGGCGTGCCCTGGCCAGGTCGTACACGGTGCGGAGCGGCGTGGTCACCGCTATCCCACCGATGGTGCACAGGTCGCCGGGGCGGAAGCGCGACTGTGCGACGGTCACGCGCAGAGAGTGCGGAGCCGCCGATCGATCCGCGCGGTCGACGCAGACCGTGTGCACGGCCGGAGGACTCGGAAGGATGCCGTAGATCCACAACGCGGTCGTCTTTTCCGCAATCGCCCGAGAGCCGACGAGCGATCGCAAAGTGGCGGCCCGTGCACCGGGAGTGATGGCCGTGTCGATAGCGATGAAGCACTCGTCGATCGGCATCACCTCACCGTCGAGACGGGCAGCGCAGAGCTCAGGCAGTGGCAATGTGGCGGCGGGAATCAAGACATCCGGAAGCAGGCGCGTCATGCAGCACATGCTGCCCGACGATTGTGCATGAGGTGCGGGCCAGAAGCAGATCTGTGGAGAGACGCGCGCGAGCCGGCCCTGTGGAGATCCGAGTGTGCTGGTCAGCCGAGTGCGTCGAGCCACGCCTTCTGCGCATCCAGCGCCGCTTGTGCTTCCGCCACCTTCCGCGCATCGCCACCCGACTGTGCCTCGGCGAGTTCGACTTCGAGTTTGGCGATCGAGTCGTGCAACTGAGTTGCAAGGCCCTCGCTGCGCGCCTTCTTCTCCGGGTTGTTGCGCTGCCAGTGGTCGTCTTCCAGCTTGCGCACTGCCGTCTCGACCTTGCGCAGTCGGTCTTCTACGACTCTGATATGGTCGCGTGGAACCTTGCCGATCTCGTCCCAGCGACGCTGGATCGACTGCAGGCTCGCGCGGGCCGCCGCTCGGTCCGTCGCTGTCAGCAACGGCTCGGCTTCGTCGAGAAGTGCGAGCTTGTGAGCAAGGTTTTCGGCGAACTCCTCGTTTTCGCGGGCATCGATCTCCGACTTCGCTGCGAACAGCGCATCACCGGCCGCCTTGAACCGCGCCCACAGTGCATCGTCGTTGCGCTTGCCCGCGCGCCCTGAGCGCTTCCAATCGTCGAGCAGTCCCCGGTATGCGGGGATTCCGTCAACACCTTGCGGCAGGAGAGCCTCGGCCTGCTCGATCAACTGCGTCTTGCGCGTGCGCACGTCCCTGTGTTGCGCATCCAGTTCCGAGAAGAACTCCTTCCGGTTGCGTTCGATGCTCGCCCGGGCGGCACGGAAGCGCTTCCAGAGGTCGTTCGCCTGGCCCTTCGGTAGACGCGGGCCGTCGTGCTGTTGCAGCTGCCAGCGGGCGAAGAGCGCGTCAAGAGCAGAGGTGGTCTGCTTCCACTGGGTCTTGGCCGGGTCTTCTGCAGCAAGTTTCTCGACTTCTTCGACCACTCGAACACGTTCCGCGATCGCTTCGTCGATCGCAGCCTTCGCCTCAGCGGACTGCTGCTCGGTCAATTCCTCGACCGCTCCGCCGAGTTTGTCCAACCGGGCGGCCAGCGCGGCGAGGTCGCCGACGGCGTTCGCCTCCGCTATGTGTACGCGCAGAGTTGCGACGGACTTCGCGACATCCGCTGCCGGCGCACCGCGTTTTGCACGCTGTTCCAGCAGCGTGACCTGCCCGGCCAGATCGGTGTACTTGCGTTGGAAGTAGGCCAGCGCCTCTTCCGCAGTCCCGTCTGGATATGCTCCGACGACGCGTTCGCCATCGGCCTCGCGTACATAAACGGTGCCGGTCTCATCGACGCGACCCCACGGTTGCTGATCAGTCGTACTAGCCAAGAGCCTCACCTTGCTTGGAGCGACAGCCATCCTGGCCGCCGGACATGTGCGATTTAGCCTATTGCACCTGGCGGCAGGTGCGTTGAGCGGTCTACTTAACCGTTATGGAGTCGATCTTCGTCGCGACCTTCGGCGTGCCATCGTTCGCACTCGACACGGGCGTGATGCCCTTCGATGTCACGTCCGCGTTCAGTTGATCGAGTCCGCTCGTGATCTTGCCGATGACGGTGTAGCCGCCCGCGGCATCCGCCTGAATCGTCGTGGTCTTGTACACGATGAAGAATTGGCTGCCCTGGCTGTACGCGTTTCCGGTCTGGCGTGCGATCGCAAGCACGCCGGTGTCGTACACGTTGTTCGCGGGTGCGTTCTCGATCGGGCCGTAGCTGTAGCCGGGGCCTCCTGTGCCGTTGCCGCTGGGATCGCCGCACTGCAGCACGTAGAATCCGCCGTCGGTCAGTCTGTGACAGGTCAGGCCGTTGTAGAACCCCTTCTGCACGAGACTGATCGTCGACGACACCGCTTGCGGTGCGGCCTTGCCGTCAAGTTCGATGCCGAGCGGGATGCCGTTGATGGTCATCGTTCCGGTCCAGGTGCGGCCAGCGGCCAGAGCTGCGGAGGGCACCGCTCCCGTGTTTGCACCCGTCGCCGTCGGTGTGGGCGTGGATGTTGCCGTGGGCGTCGCGGTGGCGGTCGGTTTCGCGACGACCTTGCCCGGCCCGCTGAAAAAGCTCAGTTGAGCGGCCACGGCGAGGGCAAGCACGATCACGATGCCGATGCCGGCGATGTAGTTGTCGCGTACCCGCCGCTTCTGACCGCGCTCGTGCACGGCGACGCGAGCGCTGTAGACGCGCAACCGCTCACGGGCCTGACGATTCTCTCGCTCGTTCTGCTTCTTCGCTGCCACGTGTCTCCTCCACAGATGCGCGGGGTCGCGCAGGGAACGATAGGGAGGTCGTCACACCCAAGCACGGGCTCGACCCCAGGTGAACTTTACGCGGGCAGCACGGTTGCGAACAAATACACGCCATGTGGCCGCAGGCTGCGGCAGCCGCCACGTGAGACGAGTCTCGTCGCCGCCCAGCACTGTCGGACGCGCCAACTAGTCTGGATGCCATGGCGGACATGCAGGCTGGATTGCGCGGCGGCGCCACGCCGCTCGCGGTGCGGATGCGCCCGCGCACACTGGATGAGGTGGCAGGGCAGAAGCACTTGTTGACGCCTGGATCGCCGTTAGTCGCACTGGCCAGCGACAAGACTGGGGAGCGGGGTTCTGTCTCCGTGATCCTGTGGGGGCCGCCAGGCACGGGAAAGACGACGCTCGCACAGGCGATCGCCCATTCGTCCGGTCGACGGTTCGTCGAATTGTCTGCCGTTTCTGCGGGCGTTCGAGACGTTCGTCAGGTGATGGACGAGGCCATGTCCAATCGCGATCTGTACGGCGTCTCGACCGTGCTGTTCCTCGACGAGATCCACCGCTTCACAAAGGCTCAGCAAGACGCGCTGTTACCCGGTGTAGAAAACGGCTGGGTCATCCTCGTCGCTGCGACCACGGAGAATCCGTCTTTCTCTGTCATCTCACCATTGCTTTCCCGCTCTCTGCTGCTCACCCTCGAACAGTTGAGCGATGAAGACCTCGGGATGCTGATCGACCGAGCCGTCGCAGACCCACGCGGTCTCGACGATCGGTTCGTCGTGGATGCCGATGCGCGTGCCGCCATGGTCAGGCTCGCGTCCGGCGATGCGCGACGCGCGCTGACGGCGCTTGAGGCGGCATCCGTTTCTGCGGACGCCGGGCAGAACGCCGACAACGCCAAGCCGGTGATCACGGCAGAATTGGTCGCGCTGGCCGTGGACCGCGCCTTGCTGCGTTACGACCGCAACGGCGACGAGCACTATGACGTGATCAGTGCGTTCATCAAATCGGTGCGCGGGTCGGATGTCGACGCCTCACTGCACTATCTGGCACGGATGATCGAGGCCGGAGAAGATCCGCGCTTCATCGCGCGTCGAATCATCGTGCTTGCCTCTGAAGACATCGGCATGGCCGACCCGCAGGCTCTCGGCGTCGCTGTCGCCGCCGCAGACGCCGTTCAATACATCGGGATGCCGGAGGGGCGCATCCCGCTGGCGCAAGCGGTGGTGCACCTGGCGACAGCGCCGAAATCCAATGCGGCGTATATGGCGCTGGATGCCGCGATCGCCGATGTGCGCGCCGGCAAGATCGGGCGCGTACCGAAACAGCTGCGCGACGCCCACTATCCCGGCGCGAAGCGGCTCGGCCACGGCAAAGGGTACGTCTACCCTCACGACGACCCGATCGGTGTCGTGACACAGCAATATCTGCCCAACGAGTTGAAGGACGCGGTCTACTACACGCCGACCGAGCACGGCAACGAGCGAGAGATCTCTGCTCGACTGGTCAAGCTGCGCAGCATCGTGCGCAAGCGTTGAATCGTTCTTGATTGTGTTAGGCTGTATCGGCCTAGAAACAGGTATCGCGTGCGGCTGCGTCGGTATCCGGTTCGATGGGGGCGCGCTCTGTAGCCGAGCATCCCCGGCACTATCCCTCTAATTTTTGCAGGTGTTTTTTGTGTGCCTGGATTTTCATCATTAGAGAGACAACCGAAAGGAAACCGTGTCTACCAAGTCACGTACCCGTAGCAAGACCCGCCTGTCGCGGTCGCTGGGCCTCGCCCTGACCCCGAAGGCCGCGAAGTATCTGGAGAAGCGTCCGTACGCTCCCGGTGAGCACGGTCGAACCAAGCGCAAGGCCGACAGTGACTACGCGGTTCGTCTGCGTGAGAAGCAGCGTTTGCGCGCTCAGTACGGCATTCGCGAGAAGCAGTTGAAGATCGCGTTCGAGGAAGCCCGCCGCACCAAAGGCCTGACCGGCGAGAACCTCGTCGAGCTGCTCGAAATGCGTCTCGACGCACTCGTGCTGCGCGCCGGCTTCGCCCGCACCACCGCACAGGCACGCCAGTTCGTGGTGCACCGCCACATCCTGGTTGACGGCCAGATCGTCGACCGCCCGTCGTTCCGCGTCAAGCCGGGCCAGCTCATCCACGTCAAGGAGCGCAGCGAAGGAACCGAGCCGTTCCAAGTCGCAGCTGCCGGCGGCCACGTCGACGTTCTGCCGAAGGTTCCGTCGTACCTCGACGTCGACCTTGACAAGCTTCACGCCCGCCTGGAGCGCCGCCCGAAGCGTGCAGAGGTTCCCGTCACGTGTGAGGTTCAGCTGGTCGTCGAGTACTACGCAGCACGCTAGGCAGCGCCCCTCACACCGGCACGAACCAGTACGCTGGAGAGCGGGTTGCCCACGGGCGACCCGCTCTTTCGCGTTCATATGCCGGCTGTTTGAATCGACCCAGTGGAATGAGAGGTGACATCTGTGTCACTCGGAGACATCGCCGGACTGCTTGCTGCCGTGGTTTTCGCCGTGCTCGTCGGGCTGCTCGCGGTTCCGCTGATCAAGCTCGGCCGCGTTCTCGATCAGACCACCGATTCGATTCGCGAGACGAGCGAGGGCATCACCCCGATCCTCGCGGAGACGACCGTCGCGCTGCAGGAGACGAACAAGCAGCTTGCGCGAGTCGATGCGATCACCAGCAATGTCGCGGAGGTCACCGGCAACGTTTCGGCCCTCGTCGCGTTGTTCGCCGCGACCGTCGGCGGGCCGTTGATCAAGTTGGCCGGATTCTCGGCCGCCGTCCGCGCCGCGTTCGCGTTTCCCGGTCGGCAGAAAAGACGCAGCCGGTAAACTTGCCTCTGGCCCAGCGGCAACCCCGACCCGGCCACCATCTCAGTCGCCCATCTCACGCACGTTCAGGGAGTTATCTCATGAAGAGTCTGTTCTGGCTCGTCGTCGGCGTCGTCGCAGGGTTTGCGATCGCCCATCAGGTCAACAAGACCGCGCAAGGCAAGGCGTTCTTCGAAGACCTCGATGCGAAGGCGCGCGACTTCGGTGCCGCCGTGTCCGACGGCTATCGCAAACGCGAAGAAGAGCTTCGAAGCGCCATCGATGGAGAATAGCCCACCGCCACCCATCGTCACCCACTGATCGCATCGGACACTATGCAGACTGCTGAAATCCACAGACGCTGGCTTGAATTCTTCGCGGAGCGCGGCCACACCGTCGTCCCGTCCGCGTCGCTGATCAGCGACGACCCGTCATTGTTGTTCACGGTCGCCGGCATGGTGCCGTTCGTGCCCTATCTCACAGGCCTCGTGCCCGCGCCGTACCCGCGGGCGACCAGCGTGCAGAAGTGCATTCGCACGCTTGACATCGACGAGGTGGGCAAGACCCCGCGGCATGGCACGTTCTTCCAGATGTGCGGCAACTTCTCGTTCGGCGACTACTTCAAGGAACAGGCGATCCGTTACGCCTGGGAGTTGTTGACGACTGCTGAGGATGCCGGCGGGCTCGGCTTCGATCCCGACGACCTGTGGGTCACGGTGTATCACGACGACACCGAGGCACGGGAGATCTGGCGCAGGGTCGCGGGTTTGCCCGATGAGCGCATCCAGGGCCTCGGCATGGACAGCAACTACTGGTCCACCGGTCAGCCCGGACCGGCCGGCCCATGCTCCGAAATCTTCTTCGACCGCGGCCCCGCATACGGTGCAGACGGCGGCCCTGCGACGGACGACGACCGCTATGTCGAGATCTGGAACCTTGTGTTCATGCAGTATCTGCGTGGCGAAGGCACCAGCAAGAACGACTTCGAGATCCTCGGCGACCTGCCGAAGAAGAACATTGACACCGGCATGGGCCTTGAGCGCGTCGCTTTTCTCAAGCAGGGTGTCGAGAACATGTATGAGATCGACCAGGTTCGCCCTGTGCTCGATCGTGCCGCCGAGCTCGCAGGCAAACAATACGGAGCCGAGCATGCGGACGACGTGCGGTTGCGGGTCGTGGCCGACCACGTGCGCAGCGCGCTCATGCTGATGTCAGACGGCGTCACGCCGTCGAATGAGGGTCGCGGGTACATCCTGCGACGCTTGATGCGTCGCACCGTGCGCGCCATGCGTCTCATGGGCGTGGAGGCGGCCACTTTCCCCGAGCTCTTTGCGGCGTCTCGCGACGCGATGAAGGACGCCTATCCAGACATCGAGGCAGACTACGACCGCATCTCACGCCTCGCGTTCGCCGAGGAGGAGACGTTCTTACGCACCCTCGCCAGCGGAACGACGATCCTCGATACCGCCGTGTCGAACTCGCAGAAAGCGGGCAAGACCGAGTTGGCCGGCGACACAGCATTCCTGTTGCATGACACCTACGGCTTTCCAATCGATCTCACCCTGGAGATGGCGGAAGAGGCTGGCCTCACCGTGGACAGGGTGGCCTTCGATGCCCTCATGGCCGACCAGCGCGCCCGCGCGAAGGCGGATGCCAAAGCCAAGAAGCGCGCACTGGCGGACCTCTCCGTGTATAGCGCGTTCCGCGCACTGGGAGAAACGGTCTTCACCGGTTACACCGACCTGCAGACGGACTCACGCGTGCTCGGCATCATCGTCGACGGCGTCTCTGTGCCACGGGCGGTTGCGGGTGACATTGCCGAGGTGATCCTCGCCGAAACAGCGCTGTATGCGGAGTCCGGCGGGCAGGACGCCGACGCAGGGCTCATCGTGGGACCCGGCTACGAACTCGAAGTGCTCGACGTGCAGAAGCCCATCAAGGGGCTGATCAGTCACACCGTCCAGGTGATCTCGGGAGAGGTCGGGCTCGACGATCACGCGACAAGTGTCGTCGACGCAGATTACCGCCGCGGTGCCCGTCAGGCGCACTCCGGCACGCACATCATCCACGCTGCACTGCGTCAGATTCTCGGCCCGAACGCACACCAGTCCGGCTCGTACAACAAGGCCGGCTATCTGCGCCTCGACTTCTCCTGGAACCAACCACTGTCCGGTGAGACGCGCAGTGAAATCGAGGAGCTCTCCAACAACGCCATCCGGGACAACCTCGAGGTGACCACCCGGGAACTGCCGCTTGACGAAGCGAAAGCACTCGGCGCCATGGCGCTGTTTGGCGAGAAGTACGGCGACCGGGTGCGCGTCGTCGATATCGGCGGTCCGTGGTCGCGTGAACTCTGCGCTGGAACGCACGTCGCATCGAGCGCCGAGATCGGAATGATCAATCTGGTCAGCGAGTCCTCCGTCGGCTCGACCAATCGCCGCGTCGAGTCGTTGGTCGGCATCGAGGCATTCCGTGACCTCGCAGCGGAACGCGCCCTCGTGTCCCAGCTCAGCGGTTCGCTGAAGACGCCACGGGAACAGCTGCCCGGGCGCATCGCGGAGCTCGTCTCCAGCCTGAAGGCCGCCGAGAAGAAGATCGCCGCATTCGAAGCGCGCGCTGTGCTCGGCCGGGTGCCTTCGCTGCTCGAGACCGCACAGCGCATTGGCGAGGTCCGTGTCGTCGCCCAGAACGTCGGCGCGCTGGACTCTGCGGACGAAGCCAGGATGCTTGCAACCACCGTTCGTGAACGACTCGGCAGCGATCCGGCACTCGTGGCGATTGCCGCAACGACAGCCGGCAAGCCGGTAATCATCGTGGCCACCAACCAGGCTGCACGAGATACCGGCGTTGTAGCGGGTCCGCTGGCCACGACGGCGGCTCGGCTGCTGGGCGGCGGAGGGGGCGGCAAGCCCGACCTCGCTCAAGGCGGCGGAATAGACGCGGATGCGATTCCGGCGGCGCTTGCCGCGTTGACAGCCGCGGTCAGCGGGTAGCGCGAACGATGCGGCAAGGAGCACGAGTCGGCGTCGACGTCGGAAAAGTCCGCATCGGTCTGAGCAAGAGCGATCTGCACGGCATGCTCGCCGTCCCCGTCGAAACCGTCAAGCGGTCGCGCGACGGCTCGGACTTTGCGCGGATTCGTGCCATCGCCGGCGACTGCGACGCGATCGAGATCATCGTCGGGCTCCCTCTTTCGCTGTCCGGTTCCCGCACCGCATCGACAGAAGACGCAGCTGACTTCGCCCGCCGGCTGGCCGACCTGGTACACATACCGGTGCGGTTGGTGGACGAGCGGCTCTCGACGGTGTCTGCGCAATCCGCACTGCGAGCATCCGGACGGAACACGAAGAATTCTCGGAGCGTTATCGACCAGGCAGCGGCTACGGTGATTCTGGAACAAGCGCTCGAAGTGGAGCGCGTCAGCGGGAAGCTCCCCGGAATTCTCGTGACCCCGACCATTGGACCGACAACGTGACCCCCAGTCATTCCTCAGACGAAGCCGTCGACGCCCTGAAGCCGCGGGCGCCGGCCGCAGCGAACGAGCCAGACCCGTTTGCCGCGCTGCTGTCGCAGGCGGCCACCGGCTCCGATGTCGACGCGGATGTCGGTTCCCGCGACTCCGCTCCGCCGCCGACCACCCGGCGCGAGGCCCGCGAAGCGGCGGCACGGCGCGCGCAGCAAGCGAATCTCGGCTGGT
Organism: Microbacteriaceae bacterium; assembly: GCA_036510655.1. Taxonomy (GTDB): domain Bacteria; phylum Actinomycetota; class Actinomycetes; order Actinomycetales; family Microbacteriaceae; genus Rathayibacter_A. The sequence goes on from DATCDQ010000125.1 coordinate 37,277, forward strand.
CTCACGAGCAGTATCCGAACGCCCAAAAACCAGTCAAATCCAAGAAGCGACGGCGATGGCTGACCGCGACGATCGTGATCGTGGTGATTCTCGGCTTGTTCGGCGGCGGCGGCGCGTATGTCTGGTTCACCTTCCAACCGCAGGTACTGAAGTTGCTCAACATGGCCGAGCCGAACGACTACACCGGTCAAGGCACCGGCTCGGTGACCGTCAGCATCAAAGACGGAGACATCGGAAGCAACGTCGCGACGACGCTGTACAAGGCCGGAGTAGTCAAGACGTCCGATGCGTTCTACAGCCTGCTCCTGAAGACCAAGCCCGACCCGGTGTTCCAGCCCGGCGTCTATTCGTTGAAGAAGCAGATGAGCGCGAAGGCCGCGCTTGCCGCGCTCGAAGATCCGAAGAACAAACTCGCACGCACTGTAGCGATCCCGGAAGGCACGGCTGAGGCGGACATCCTGGCCAGTGTGGCGAAAGTCACGTCGATTCCACTCGCTGAACTTCAGGCCGCAGCCGCAGCCCCGGCTACATTCGGGCTTCCGTCGGAGGCGAAGTCGCTCGAGGGGTTCTTGTTCCCTGCGACATACACGTTCGACCCCGGCGTCACAGCACACGATGTGCTCAAAACCATGGTCGACCGCAGCTTCACCGCGCTCGATGCCGACGGCGTGCCTGCCGCAGCTCGGTGGAAAACGGTGATTCTCGCATCGATCGTGCAGAAGGAAGCCGGGCCGAAACCCGGTGACGCCGGCAAGGTCGCCCGCGTATTCCAGAACCGTCTGGCTCAGGGAATGCTGCTTCAATCCGATGCGACGGTCGCATACGGTGCCGGCGTGCAGCGCGTGTTCACGACGGATGCCGAACGAGCCGACGCGGCAAACCCGTACAACACCTACGTGCACCAAGGGCTGCCGGTCGGACCGATCAGCAACCCCGGAGACGTGTCGATCAAGGCGGCACTGAACCCCACACCGGGACCGTGGCTGTATTTCGTCGCCGTCAACCTGCAGACCGGTGACACCACATTCTCGACCACGCTGGCCGAACAGGAAGCGGCCGTCGCGCAACTGCAGAAATGGTGCAAAGAGAGTGCTGCGAATGACGCATACTGCAAGTGAACGCACTCTGGCAGTGCTGGGCTCGCCGATCGCACACTCCCAGTCTCCGGCGCTGCATCGGGCCGCGTACGCCGTCCTGGGGCTGCCGTGGAGCTATCAGAGCGTCGAAATGACATCGTTGGACCTCGCCGACTTCGTGTCGTCACGGGGGCCGGAATGGCGTGGCCTGTCACTGACAATGCCGCTCAAGCACAACGTCATTCCGCTCGTCTCGACACTCGATGGAATGGCACGGTTGACCGGCTCCGCCAACACCATCCTCTACGATGATCCCGGCGTCGCTGAGCCCGACCGCGCGGCCGCACCGACACTGCGCGGATTCAACACGGATGTCGCAGGCATCGTTCGCTCGCTCGGCGCTGCCGGGCTGACGACCGCCACGCTGGTGCACATCCTCGGGTCGGGCGCTACCGCGGCGTCGGCCATCGCTGCGGCCGCGGAGCTCGGCACGGAACGGGTCATCATCTGGGCGCGAAATCCGGTTCATGCGGCGGGACTCATGCCGCTGGCCGCGAAGCTCGGCGTGGCTATCGAGGTTCGCGGACCGGATCATCGACTGGCCGAGGACAGCGCGGAACTCGTCATCAGCACTCTTCCCGGCGGTGCGGATGCCGGCGTCGCCTTCCCGGCGGAACTGCCACAACACGCGCTGCTGTTCGACGTTGCATACTCTCCGTGGCCGAGCGCGTTGGCCGATCGCTGGCTCGACGCAGGCGGGGAAGTGCTCTCCGGCTTGGCGATGCTGGTGCACCAGGCGCTGCTTCAGGTGAGGATCTTCGTGGCCGGCGACCCGCTGCTACCGCTCGAGCGAGAAGACGACGTTCTGGCGGCAATGCTTGCCGCCGTGCACCTCGATGCAGCGGGCGCGCCCGTCGGCCGGCCTGAACGGTCGAGCGGCGGGGAGCCGGCACAGGCTGTGCCAGAATCTTAAGCATGCTTCGTTGGCTCACTGCCGGAGAGTCTCACGGCCCGGAACTCATCGCCATCCTCGAGGGACTCCCGGCTTCTGTGCCGATTTCGATCGCGGATATTCGCGCGGACCTGGCCCGCCGCAAACTTGGTTATGGGCGTGGTGCGCGCATGAAGTTCGAGCAGGACGAGTTGTCACTCTCCAGCGGCGTGCGCCATGGTTACAGCCTCGGGAGTCCGATCAGCGTACGCATCGGCAACACGGAATGGCCGAAGTGGACCGAGGTGATGAGCGCCGAACCGGTGGATGCCGCTCAACTCGCCGGCGGGAGAAGCGCAGCGCTCACCCGACCGCGTCCGGGGCATGCCGACCTGGTCGGCATGCAGAAATATGGCTTCACGGAGGCCAGACCGATTCTCGAGCGCGCCAGCGCACGGGAAACGGCAGCCCGCGTGGCGCTCGGCGCCATTGCCAAGGCCTTTCTGCGTGAGCTCGGCATGGGCCTGGTCAGTCACACACTGTCGATCGGAACCGTGCGGGTGCCTGATGGGAGTGCACTGCCGACCGAAGACGACGTCGACGCGCTGGATGCCGATCCGTTGCGCTGCTTCGACGCCGCCACCTCCGCCGCGATGGTTGCCGAGGTAGACGCCGCGCGCAAAGACGGCGACACCCTCGGCGGTGTGGTCGAGGTGCTCGCCTACGGCGTACCGCCCGGCCTCGGCTCGCATGTGCACTGGGACCGGCGACTGGATTCACAGCTCGCTGC
>DATCDQ010000126.1:0-23999 GCA_036510655.1 Microbacteriaceae bacterium
GCCCAGCGCCATGCCGATCCACAAATATCGGCCGTACCACGAGCAGATCACCGTCAACCTGCCCGATCGCACCTGGCCGGACAACCGCATCACGGTGTCCCCGCGGTGGTGCGCCGTCGACCTGCGCGACGGCAATCAGGCACTCATCGACCCGATGAGCCCTGAACGCAAGCGGATCATGTTCGATTTGCTTGTATCGATGGGGTACAAGGAAATCGAGGTCGGTTTCCCGAGCGCGTCACAGACCGACTTCGACTTCGTGCGGAGCCTGATCGAGACCAATTCGATTCCGGATGACGTGACGATTCAGGTGCTCACGCAGGCCCGCGATCATCTGATCAAGCGCACGTACGAGTCGATCGTCGGCGCCAAGCAGGCCATCGTGCACCTGTATAACTCAACGAGCATTCTGCAGCGGGAGGTCGTCTTCCGCACAGACAAGCAGGGGATCGTCGACATCGCCTTGCACGGCGCGCGCGTCTGCCGTCAAATGGAGGCCCTGGTCCCCGGGACGACCGTGTACTACGAGTATTCGCCCGAAAGCTACACGGGCACAGAGTTGGAGTTCGCCGCAGACATCTGCAACCAGGTGCTCGAGATCTTCGAGCCGACAGCGGAACGCAATGTCATCATCAATCTGCCGTCGACCGTGGAGATGGCCAGCCCGAATGTCTACGCCGACTCGATCGAATGGATGTCGCGGCAGCTGAACCATCGCGAGAACGTCATCCTGTCATTGCATCCCCACAACGACCGTGGCACCGCGATCGCCGCGGCAGAGCTCGGATATCTCGCCGGGGCTGGTCGCATCGAAGGCTGCCTGTTCGGCAACGGAGAGCGCACTGGAAACGTCGACCTGGTGGCTCTCGGAATCAACCTGTTCACGCAGGGCATCGACCCGCAGATCGACTTTTCGGACATCGACCACGTCAAGCGCACGGCGGAGTACTGCAATCAGCTACAGGTGCACGAGCGCAGTCCGTGGGCAGGCGACCTGGTGTTCACCGCCTTCAGCGGATCGCACCAGGACGCGATCAAGAAGGGTTTCGAGGCCATGTCGGCCGACGCAGACGCGCAGGGCAAGGACGTGAACGAACTGCTCTGGGCCGTTCCGTACCTGCCGATCGACCCGAAGGACCTCGGGCGCAGCTATGAAGCCGTTATCCGTGTGAACTCGCAGTCCGGCAAGGGCGGCGTCGCCTATCTGTTGAAGAACGATCACGCCTTCGATCTGCCGCGACGGTTGCAGATCGAATTCTCCTCAGTGGTGCAGGCCAAGACCGATGAAGAGGGCGGCGAGCTCACCAGCGATCAGATCTGGGCGATCTTCCAGGACGAGTACCTGCCGGCAGCCGACCACAAGGTCGACGAGAAGTGGGGCCGTTTCGAGGTGACGGGCGCGTCGACCTCAAGCGACGCATCCGGCATGGTGTCGCTGGCTGTGCAGCTACGGCACGCGGATATCATCGAACACGCCGAGGCCGTCGGCAACGGTCCGATTAATGCCTTCTTGCAGATCCTCGCAGACAAGGGCTTTGAGATCGAGCTCTACGACTACGTGCAGCACACGCTGTCGCAGGGCGGCGACGCGCAGGCGGCAGCCTACGTCGAACTGCAGATCGGGGACCAGCGACTGTGGGGCGTCGGCATCGACGCAGACACGTCATCCGCGTCGTTCAAGGCGATCATCTCGGCGGTCAACCGCGCAGTACGATCCCACGCGGCAGCCGGTGCGTTGGTACAGGCCTGACGCTATCGTGGCCGCACGGCGCGCTCCTGGCAAGATAACGTGCCTCTGGCGGGATAATTGACGAGTGCCTGTTTACCGTGATGAAGCCGTTGTGCTCCGCACCCACAAGCTGGGGGAAGCCGACCGCATCGTCACCCTGCTGACTCGGCGGCACGGCAAGGTGCGGGCGGTCGCGAAGGGCGTGCGCCGCACGGCGTCGAAGTTCGGCGCGCGTCTCGAGCCGTTCATGGTCGCCGATGTGCAGCTGTACGAAGGCAGGAGTCTCGACACCATCACGCAGGCCGAATCTCTCGGGTCGTACGGCGCGCTTATCGCCGAAGATTACGCGAGTTACACCGCAGCCAACGCGATGGTCGAGGCGGCAGACCGTCTGACCGAGGCGGAGGGCTCCGTTCAGCAGTACATCCTGCTCGTCGGTGCGCTGCGTTCCCTCTCCCGGCGTGAGCATGCGTCGACGATGACCTTGGATTCGTATCTCCTGCGGGCGTTGTCCGTTGCCGGTTGGGCGCCGAGCTTCGTCGACTGCTCCCGCTGTGGCGCTCCCGGCCCGCACAACAGCATCGTGGTGCAGCTTGGCGGCGTGGTCTGCGCGGAGTGCGCCCCGACCGGCGCCCCCCGAGTGGATGCGCCGACCATCGACCTTCTCGGCGCTCTGCTTGCCGGGGAGTGGGATGTCGTCGATGCCGTCGACGACTCCACCCGATCGAAGGCCAGTGGAGTCGTGGCCGCCTACACGCAATGGCACCTCGAACGCGGACTGCGCTCGCTCGCCCACGTGGCGCGTGAGAATCGCATGGGAGCCCCGGCGTGAGCCCGAAGCAGTACACGCACAGGGATGCTGTGCCGTTCCGACCGGTCGACTGGACCGGGCTCTACCCACCGCGCATACCGGCATCGGCCGTGCCGAATCACGTGGCACTGGTGATGGACGGCAACGGCCGGTGGGCGAACAAACGTGGGCTCACCCGGATCGAGGGGCACCGGGCGGGGGAGGCCTCGCTTCTCGATGTTGTCGCCGGTGCGATCCAACTCGGCGTCAAACACCTGAGCGTGTACGCGTTCTCGACGGAGAACTGGCGCCGTTCCCCTGACGAAGTGCGCTTCCTGATGGGGTTCAACCGTGAGGTTCTGCACCGGCGGCGCGATCAACTCAACGAGTGGGGGGTTCGGGTGCGCTGGGCCGGTCGGAGACCCAAGTTATGGGCATCCGTCATCAAGGAGTTGCAGTTCGCCGAACAGCTCACCGCAGGCAACAGTGTGCTGACTCTGACGATGTGCGTCAACTACGGCGGGCGCACCGAGATCGCGGATGCCGTGCGCACGATCGCCGCGGATGTCGCCGCAGGGCGCCTCCGGCCCGCTGCGATCTCCGAGAAGACGATCCAGAAACATTTGTACGCGCCGGAACTTCCGGATGTCGACCTGTTCGTGCGCAGCTCGGGGGAGCAGCGCACGAGCAACTTCATGCTGTGGCAGAGTGCGTACGCCGAAATGGTGTTCCTCGACACGCTCTGGCCGGACTTCACGCGGGAGCAGCTGTGGCAGGCCGTCGAACTGTACGCAGCCCGCAACCGTCGTTTCGGCGGCGCCGTTGACATACCGGATGCGTCGCTGTGAGATCGGGAATACCCGACCCCCTAGTGCGGTTACCGCAACCATGAGTGAACCCATCAAAGTGGACATCTGGTCGGACATCGCGTGCCCATGGTGCTACATCGGCAAACGCAAGTTTGAGGCAGGGAGCGGGCTTTTCGCGGGCGCAGGCGCGGACCGTGCTGTCGAGATCGAGTACCACAGCTACGAACTGTCGCCGGACACTCCGGTCGACTTCGACGGCAGCGAGATCGACTTTCTCGCAGGCCACAAGGGCATGCAACCCGCACAGGTGAGCCAGATGCTCGAACGCGTGACGGGGATCGCGAAGCAGGTTGGGCTCGACTACGACTACGACGCACTCAAGCACACCAACACGGTGAAGGCCCATGAACTCATCCACTACGCGAAGGCCCACGGTCGCCAACTTGACGCTACAGAGCGCCTGTTGAAGGCCTACTTCATCGAGGGCAGACACGTCGGGCGGATCGAAGATCTCGCCGACCTCGCCGCGGAGATCGGTCTGGACCGAGCGGATGTCGTGCGCTCGCTGACCGAGGAAGAGTACCTCACCGACGTGCGCGCCGATCAGGCGCTGGCGGGTGAATACGGCATCCAGGGCGTGCCATTCTTCGTCATCGACGGCAAGTACGGCGTGTCAGGAGCTCAGGAAGCTGCGACTTTCTCGCAGGTGCTCGAGCAGGTCTGGACCGAGCGCGCCGTTGAAACAGAGACTGAAACTGAAACAGAGATCGCTGGGGAAGCTGCTGCAGAAAAGGTCTCGGCATGACCGGGCCGCTGCAGTCGCTCGGCGATCCGAACGCGGTCGTCTGCGAAGACGGTGTCTGCCTGATTCCGGGCGCAACGCCTGACGGCCCCTACTCAGGGTCGGTGATATCCGCGACGACCGCGTCGACCGCGGCCACGAGCGCATCCGCGTCGACAAACGCGCTGTAACCGTGCTCGCCTGCGCCCATCGCGATCTCGTGTCCGAGGATCGATTCGTCGGCGTATACCGGCCAGGCAGTCGCACTGCCGAGCGGAGTGATCGTGCCACGTTCGTAACCGGTGGCGTCTTTGGCGAGGGCCGCATCCGGCATCGACAGTTTGTTGACGCCGAGCAGCGTCCGCAGCTTCGGCCACGAAATCTTGCGTCCACCCGGCACCAGAGCGAATAGATAGTCGCCGTCATGCCGCTTGACGACGAGCGTTTTGACGATGCCCTCCGGGCGGATCCCGAGAAGCCCCGCCGCTTCGTACAGTGACGTGGCGGCCGGTCGCGGAACCACGCGGACGTCGAGTTCGCGGGTAGCCGCATCCGCCAGCATGCGGGCTCGGCCCGAGAGTGCGCCGTCAGTCATGTGCGGGCCGATTCATTGGATGCTCCGATATCTGGGAGAATTGGACTCTGATGTCTCTTACCGCAACAGTAAACCCCGCGCATTTGGCCATCGGGCCGCTGCGCCTCGACGTGCCCGTGGTGCTTGCGCCGATGGCCGGTATCACCAATACGGCTTTCCGACTGCTCTGCCGCGAATACGGGGCCGGGCTGTACGTCAGCGAGATGATCACGTCGCGCGCGCTCGTCGAACGCACGCCGGAATCGATGCGGCTCATCGCGCACGATCCGAGTGAGCAATTGCGCTCCATCCAGCTGTACGGAGTCGACCCGATCACGGTGCGCGAGGCCGTCACGATGCTCGTGGCAGAGGATCGCGCGGACCATATCGACCTCAACTTCGGTTGCCCCGTGCCCAAGGTGACCCGCAAAGGCGGTGGCGCCGCGCTGCCCTGGAAGCTCGACCTTTTCGGTGACATCGTGCGCGCGGCCGTGCGTGCTGCCGGAGACATCCCGCTGACGATCAAGATGCGCAAGGGCATCGATGCCGACCACCTGACCTACCTCGACGCCGGGCGGATCGCGGAGGACGCGGGCGTCGCATCCATCGCTTTGCACGCCAGGACGGCCGCCGAGTTTTACTCGGGGCACGCCGATTGGAGTGCGATCGCGCGACTGAAGCAAACCATCACCAGTGTGCCCGTGCTCGGCAATGGCGACATCTGGTCGAGTGCGGATGCGTTGCGGATGATGGACGAAACCGGATGCGACGGCGTCGTCGTCGGGCGCGGTTGCCTCGGTCGACCGTGGCTCTTCGGCGACCTGGCTGCGGCGTTCCGCGCCCGCGCTGGGGAGCTCGATCCTGTGGTCGCCGAGGCTGCGCAGGCACACCCATCGCTGGGGCAGGTCGCTGCCGCGTTCCGCAGACACGCAGAGTTGCTCGTCGAATTTTTCGAGAGCGAAGAGCGCGGATGCCGTGACATCCGCAAGCACGTCGCCTGGTATTTCAAGGGGTACCCCGTCGGCGGGGAATTGCGTTCCCAACTCGCGCGGGTCGAAACGCTTGCTCAGTTGGATGAGTTGCTGGCCACCCTGGATCCCGCACAACCGTATCCAGGCGATGGGGCGGAAGGTCCGCGCGGGCGCGCAGGCACCCCCAAGCATCCCGCTTTGCCGGAGAACTGGCTGCGCAGTCGCGAAATCGCCGCCGCCGACCGCTTCGACGTCGCAGCTGCAGAGGTTCATAACAGTGGAGGATAGGCCGTCACAGTACGAGGATCACGATCAGGAACGCTGGCTGGGTGAACAACACTCGAGCCGCCGAAGCGACTTCGCGCGCGACCGTGCACGGATGCTGCACTCGAGTGCTCTGCGGCGCCTCGCCGCCAAGACGCAGGTGCTCAGCCCGACGGCTGGGCTCGACTTCGCCCGCAATCGGCTGACGCACTCGCTCGAGGTCGCGCAGGTCGGTCGCGAGTTGGCCGCGAGCCTCGGCCTTGACCCCGATGTCGTCGACACGGCGTGTCTGGCGCACGATATCGGGCATCCGCCGTTCGGCCACAACGGCGAGCGGGCGCTGAGCGATTGGTCCCAGGACATCGGCGGGTTCGAGGGCAACGCCCAGACGCTGCGGTTGCTCACAAGGCTCGAGCCGAAAGTGTTCGGCGCGGACGGTCGCGCCTATGGGCTCAACCTGACGCGGGCGAGCCTGGACGCGAGTTGCAAGTATCCGTGGCCGGCCAGCCAATCGATCGCCGATCCGAGCGGCCGGGCGAAGTTCGGGTTCTATGCAGACGACGAACCGGCGTTCGAGTGGCTGCGCGCGGGCGCCCCTGACCGGGTGCGTTGCATCGAGGCGCAGGTCATGGACCTGTCCGACGACATCGCGTATTCCGTGCACGATTTCGAAGACGCCATCGTGAACGGCTATATCGACGTCGCAGCATTGAGCGACAAGTCTGATCACGACTTCCTCGTCGATTCGATGTACGAGTGGATCGGCGGTGAAGTCAGCCATGCCGAACTCATCGAAGCTTTCGATCGACTCGAGGCGCTGCCCGGTTGGCTGCGCAGCTGGGACGGCTCCCGACTCGCGCAGGGACGACTGAAGAACCTCACCAGCCAACTGATCGGACGTTTCGCCGGCGCCGCGACCCGGGCGACCCGCGACGCGTATCCGCAAGACAGCCTGATCCGGTTCGCGGCGAACGTCGTCGTGCCGGGCGGCATCCAGGCGGAGATCGCCGTGTTGAAAGGCATCGTGGCCGCGTTCGTGATGTCCAAGAACACCAGGCAGCCGATCTACAGCCGTCAGCGCCTCATGCTCACCGTTCTGGCCGACGTGCTACTCGAGCGAGGACCTGACGGGCTCGACATCGGGTTTGCGGAAGACTGGGCCACCGCAACCGACCACGTCGCGCGCAAGCGGGTCGTCGTCGACCAGGTCGCCAGCCTCACGGACCAGTCGGCGATCTCCTGGTACGAGCGGCTCAGCCGGTAGGCATGCGCGCCGTCGACCAAAGCGCCGCTGACTAGAATCAACGTATGGCGGGCCGGATTCGACAGAGCGACATCGAAGAGGTCAAAGCCCGCACAAATCTTGCCGACATCGTCGGAGACTACGTCAGTCTGAAGTCCGCGGGGGTCGGCTCTCTCAAGGGGTTGTGCCCGTTCCACGACGAGCGCAGCCCGAGCTTCCACGTGCGACCGCAGGTCGGGATGTATCACTGCTTCGGCTGCGGCGAGAGCGGCGACGTCTACACGTTCCTGCAGAAGATGGACCACGTGACCTTCGCAGAGGCCGTTGAGCGGCTCGCCGGCAGGATCAACCTCGAACTGCACTACGAAGACGGCGGAGGTCCGACAGAGTCTGGCAACCGTGCACGGATTCTGGCGGCCAATGCTGCCGCGGAGGAGTTCTTCAGGAGCCGGCTCGAGGCATCCGACGCGGAAATCGCGCGCACCTTCCTGGGTGAGCGCGGATTCGACGCGCAGGCCGCGACGCGTTTCGGCGTCGGCTTCGCACCGAAAAGCTGGGACGAATTGACGGGGCACCTGCGCGGCAGGGGGTTCACCGTCGAGGAGTTGACGGCGGCGGGCCTGGTCTCCGCGGGCGACCGCGGCGTCTACGACCGGTTCAGAGGGCGCCTGGTCTGGCCGATCCGTGATGTAACCGGACAGACGATCGGCTTCGGCGCGCGCCGCCTGCTCGAGGACGACAAGGGCCCGAAATACCTCAACACCCCTGAAACGCCCGTGTATCACAAGGCGCAGGTGCTGTACGGCCTTGATCTGGCTAAGCGCGAGATCTCGCGCAGCAGACGCGTTGTGGTCGTCGAAGGCTACACCGATGTGATGGCGTGCCATCTCGCCGGCATCAGCACCGCTGTCGCAACCTGCGGTACAGCGTTCGGCGTCGACCACATCAAGGTGCTGCGGCGCGTGCTCGGTGACGACAGCGGCCTCGGTGAGGTGATCTTCACGTTCGATCCGGATGCCGCCGGCCAGAAGGCCGCGATGCGCGCCTTCAGCGAGGAACAACGCTTCGCAGCCCAGACGTTCGTCGCAGTGGGCCCGGACGGGCTCGACCCGTGCGATCTGCGGCTGCAGCAGGGCGACGGCGCCGTGCAGCGCATGATCGAGGCGAAGAAGCCGATGTTCGAGTTCATGATCAAGCAGGTGCTTTCCCAGTACAACCTCGACACGGTGGAGGGCCGCGTCGCAGCGCTGCGCGCCGCGGCGCCGGTCGTTGCAGACATCCGCGACCCCGCGCTGAAGCCCGGCTACGCTCACGAGCTCGCGCGGATGCTCGGCATGGAACTGCACGAGGTCACCGCCGCCGTGAATCGTCGTCGCACCGCCGCGCCACAGCCTGCTCCGACGTATGCTCACACGCCGACCGCAGACGATGACACACCTCCCGCGCCTCGCGGCCCGTCTCTCACCGAGCTCGGCAGCGACCCGGCCACGCGGCTGGAGCGCGACGCGTTGATGGCGATCCTGCAGCATCCGCTGCTTGTCGGGTCGGAGCTGGTGCGGGATGCTGTCAGCAGCGCCTTTCACAATCAGACCCTCGTCGTCGTGCGTGATGGCATCGCTGCCAGCGTTGCCGCGATCGATCGACCCGACTGGGTCGACCGCGTGGTCGCCGAAGTGCCGACGGCCTTCGCGACGCTCGTGCAACAGCTGGCGGTGGCGCCGATCCCCGAACGCGATGAAGCTGCCCTGGCCGGGTACGCGCGTGGTGTTGTCGGTTCGCTCGTCGACAAAGGCCTGCTCGGGCAGAAGGCCGAATTGCTCGGCCGGCTGCAGCGGGCGGACTCAAACGATCGAGATGCTTTCCACGCACTTCAGCGTGAATTGGTGGCAGTGGAAACCCGGCGGCGACGCATCCGCGAGGAGTAGCGCACGTCTCAGCTCGATAAAGATCGGGCCGGCAGGCCGTTCCAACCGCACCTCGTAAGGCGATCTGTGCTACCACTTGAAGCAATTGCACTGCTGTGAATCTCGTTGTTGAGAATGCATGGCAGTGTCGATCTGACATGAGAAAGAGGACTACGGATATGAAATCCGCACATTCAACCGGCAAACGCATCCTCGTGGCTACCGTCGCGCTTGCGGCGTCGGCCATGGTGCTGACCGGATGCTCGGGCAACTCGGGTGGCAACACCACATCGGGTTCGACACTGACGATCGGCACAACGGACAAGATCACCAGCATCGACCCGGCCGGATCCTATGACAATGGATCATTCGCCGTGATGAACCAGGTGTACCCGTTTCTGTTGAACTCGCCGTATGGCAGCCCGGACGTCAAGCCGGACATCGCCACGAGCGCGAGCTTCACGTCGCCGACGGAATACACGGTGACGCTCAAGAAGGGCTTGAAGTTCGCGAACGGTCATGATTTGACGTCGTCTGACGTCAAGTTCACATTCGACCGGCAGTTGAAGATCAACGACCCGAACGGCCCCGCATCGCTCTTGGCCAATCTTGCCAGTGTGAGCACCCCTGACCCGCTGACGGCAGTCTTCCACCTGAAGACCCCGAACGATCAGACCTTCCCGCAGGTGCTTTCGAGCCCCGCTGGTCCGATCGTCGACGAGCAAGTGTTCTCGGCGGACAAGGTCACCCCCGACAACACGATCGTCAAGGGCGAGGGCTTCGCAGGGCAGTACGAGATCGCCAGCTACGCGGTCAACAGCCTGATTCAGTACAAGGCCAACCCGAACTACGACGGGATCCTCGGCAAGGCGAAGACACCGACGATCAACGTCAAGTACTACGCCACCTCGTCGAACCTCAAGCTTGACGTGCAGCAGGGCAACATCGATGTCGCGTTCCGCAGTCTGACTGCAACCGACATCGAGAGCCTGCGCAGCAACAAGAAGGTGAAGGTCGTCGACGGCCCCGGTGGCGAGATCCGCTATATCGTGTTCAACTTCAACACGATGCCGTACGGCGCGAAGACCGCGCAGGCAGACCCGGCGAAGGCACTGGCGGTGCGCCAGGCGGCGGCAGACCTGATTGACCGCAAGGCCATCGCGACCCAGGTCTACAAGGACACGTACACGCCGTTGTATTCCTACGTTCCGCAGGGTCTGACGGGCGCCAACGAGGCCCTGAAGGGCCTCTACGGCGACGGCAACGGAGGCCCGAGCCTCGACAAGGCGAAGCAGGTGCTGGCGGCAGCCGGCGTCACAACGCCGATCCAGCTGCACCTGCAGTACAACAGCGATCACTACGGCCCTTCGTCCAGCGACGAATATGCGCTGGTCAAGGACCAGCTGCAGAACGGCGGGTTGTTCACCGTCGACCTGCAGTCCACAGAGTGGGTGCAGTACTCGAAGGATCGTGTCGCCGACCTGTACCCGGCCTACCAGCTGGGTTGGTTCCCCGACTACTCTGACGCGGACAACTACCTGTCGCCGTTCTTCGCGAAGGACAACTTCCTGGCAAACCACTACAACAACGCCGAGGTGCAGAACCTCATCGACGAACAGCGCGGCACGACCGATCGGGCAGCGCGCACCAAGCTGATCGAAGAGATCCAGACCAAGGTGGCCGCCGACCTGTCCACCCTGCCGATCCTGCAGGGCGCTCAGGTGGCGGTCGTCGGATCGACGGTGACCGGCACGGACAAGACGCTCGACGCATCGTTCAAGTTCCGTTACGGCGCACTGGCGAAAGGCTGATCGACCACACCCGGTTAGAATCGGTTAACCGTCGTGGAGGGCGGCCCGCGTACAGCGGGTCGCCCTCTCCGCGTGACTGATCCCACTGATAGGCAACAATGACGACGACTGTCACGACACCCGAGAGCGCTCCCGCCCTCGGAAACCCGGCCACCGCGAAGAAGCAGCGGTCAGGAGGTGGGCTCGTTCGCTACCTGGTCATCAGGTTCTTGCTGATCTTCCCCACGATCTTCATCCTGGTGACGCTGGTCTTCATCCTGATGCGTACGACGGGTGATCCGATCACCGCGGCGCTCGGTGGCCGGTTGACGCCCGCACAATTGGCCGTCCGCATCCATGAGGCCGGCTATGACCGACCGCTCATTGTGCAGTATTTCCAGTACATCGGCAATATCGCCAGCGGCAATTTCGGTACGACCACCAGCGATCATCTGCCGGTCACTCAGGTGCTGCTCAGCTACGGCGCGGCGACGCTCGAGCTCGCTTTCTACGCACTGGTCGTCGCGTTTATCGTCGGCATCCCGCTCGGGATGCTTGCCGCGTACATCCGCGACAAGTGGGGCGACGCGGTGCTGCGGGTGTTCGCGATCCTCTGCTACGCCACTCCGGTCTTCTTCGCCGGCCTGCTACTCAAATTGATCTTTGCGGTTTGGTTGGGCTGGCTGCCGGTCTCCGGACGTGCGTCCATCTCGGCACAACTTTCGATGCAGGCTGTTGCGCATCCCACCGGGATCTATTTGATCGACGCGTTCCAGACGGGCGACCCTGCTATTGTCGGCGATGTTCTCAGCCACGCGGTGCTACCGGGAATTGCGCTTGGGCTGCTCACGGCCGGGGTGTTTCTGCGCCTCGTGCGGACGAACGTGATCGGCACGCTGTCGACGGATTATGTCGACGCCGCCCGGTCGCGCGGCGTCGGGGAATACCGGTTGGTGCGCAAGCACGCCTACCGTCCGGCATTGATCCCGATCATCACCGTGATCGGGCTGCAGATCGCTCTGCTGCTGGGCGGTGCGATCCTGACGGAGGTGACGTTCGAGTGGAAGGGGCTCGGCTTCCAGTTGGCCCAGTACTTGCAGGCCCGTGACTTCGTCGCTGTGCAGGGCATTGTTGCCCTGCTGGCAGTGATCGTGGCGTTGACGAACTTCGTCGTCGACATCATCGCCGCAATGATCGACCCGAGGGTGAGGTTCTGAGGTGACCGACACCATCGTCCCGCGGCGGAGCCTGTGGACCCGGATTCCCATCATCCACCAGGTCCGTGAGAGTGTCGGCGTGCAACGCACGATGCTCATCGGTGGACTGGTGATCACGGGCATCTTCGTACTGATCGCCTGCTTCGCACCGCTTCTCGCGCCATACGGGTTTGCTCAACTGCACGACAGCCACGGCGACTTCGGCGCGCAGCAGCCGCCGAGCGCCAGTCACATCTGGGGCACGACCGTCGGCGGTTACGACGTGTTCTCCCGCGTCGTGTGGGGCTCGCAGACGGCCATTCTCGTGATTGTCGTGGCCGTTGTCCTGTCGATCTTTGCCGGCGTGCTGCTCGGCCTCGTCTCCGGCTATTTCGGCGGCTGGCTTGATCGGGTGCTCGTCGTGGTGTGCGACGCCATCTACGCCTTCCCCTCCCTGTTGCTTGCAATCGTGATGTCGATCGTCATCAGTGGAGGGCAGTCGAACCTGTTGGGCGGTGTGATGGCTGCGGCGATTTCCATCACAGTCGTCTACATTCCCCAGTATTTTCGCGTTGTGCGCGCTGAGGCCGTGCGTATCAAGGCGGAGGCCTACGTCGAGTCCGCAAAGGTCGTCGGGGCCAGCAATTCGCGGATCATGTTCCGGCATGTGTTCCGCAACTCCACGCGAACTCTGCCGCTGATCTTCACCCTGAATTCGTCGGACGCGATTCTCACGCTCGCAGGGCTGGGTTTCCTCGGCTTCGGTATCGAGCCGACGTCGGCATCCGAGTGGGGTTACGACCTGAACAAGGCGATCTCGGATGTCACCGCCGGGATCTGGTGGACGGCGTTGTATCCGGGGCTTGCGATCGTGCTCGTCGTGCTGGGGATCACCCTGGTCGGGGAAAGCCTCAACGACCTTGCCGACCCGCGGCTGCGTGGCCGTCGTGCGGCGGCGGAGGCGCCCGACGAGCTGATCGACGTGTCGGTCGTGCCGGGCGGCGTGCTGACAGCGGGCCCCGGCGGTCTCGACGGGCTCGAAGGCATCGGTGCCGTGAGGGGCGAACGGGCGATGGAAGAGCGATCGCAGACGGACGCCATGGAGGATCGACTATGACCAATGTCGTCGACATCACGAACCTGAAGGTCACATTCGCGACCGATGCCGGTGCCGTCAGCGCCGTCTCCGGTGTGACGCTGTCCGTTGCCCCTGGCGAGGTTCTCGCCATTGTGGGGGAGAGCGGCAGTGGAAAGACGGTGACCGCGAAGACGATTCTCGGTCTGCTCCCCGAGACGGCAACCGCATCCGGCGCCGTGATCCTGCGCGGTCGTGACGGCGGCGCCGGCGTGGACACTATTTCCGTCGGCAAGCGCGGTCTGCGGGCCGTGCGTGGCACCGATGTGTCGATGGTGTTCCAGGAGCCGTCGATGGCGCTGAACCCGGTGTTCACGGTTGGCTGGCAGATCGCGGAGGGATTGCGGGCGCACGGCAGGCTGAGCAAGGCTGCGGCGCGGGCACGGGCTATTGAGATCCTCGGCCAGGTGGGTATCCCAGACCCGCAGACGCGCGTCAATTACTACCCGCATCAGTTCTCGGGTGGGCAGAAGCAGCGCATCGTGATCGCGATGGCGTTGGTTCTCAACCCCGGGCTGATCGTCGCAGACGAGCCGACGACGGCGTTGGACGTCACGGTGCAGGCTGAGATCCTCGACCTGCTGCGGCGTTGTCGCGACGAGTTCGGTGCCGCGATCGTGCTGATCACCCACAACATGGGCGTCGTCGCCGATCTTGCAGACCGGGTCGCCGTCATGTACGAGGGCAAGGTCGTCGAAGAAGCGGATGCCCAAACGCTGTTCTCGTCGCCGCGCGAGGACTACACCAAGCGCCTTCTCGCCGCGGTGCCGTATGTCGGGCAGGGGCGGATCAAGACGCAGGAGCGTGCTGCGAATCGCGCCGCCGACTGGGCCGATCAAACGCCGGTGGTCGCCGCGCGCGAGCTGCGCATCCAGTATCCGGGCCGGCTGGGACGCCCCGGATTCGTCGCCGTCGACGGTGTGAGTTTCGAAATCCGGCCGGGTGAGGTACTCGGTCTGGTCGGCGAAAGCGGCTCAGGAAAGACGACCATCGGACGCGCGATCGGTGGGTTGACGCGCGTGACCGGCGGTTCGCTGTCTGTGCTAGGCAATGAGATGAACGGCATTTCAGAGCGCCGGTTCAAGAAGTCCCGCCGCCAGCTTGGTTTCGTGTTTCAGGACCCAGCGTCGAGTTTCAACCCGTTGCTGACGATCGCGGAATGTGTCGCAGAGCCGTTGATCGTTCATGGTCGTGCGAAAACGCCGGCGGGTGCGCGCGCTCGGGTGAACGACCTGCTGGAGGCCGTGCAGTTGCCGCGCACCTATGGCGACCGTTTTCCGCATGAGTTGAGCGGTGGTCAACGGCAGCGTGCGTCGCTTGCGCGCGCGCTCGCTTTGGAGCCGTCGCTGCTGATCGCCGACGAGCCGACCTCCGCCCTGGACGTGTCCGTGCAGGCGGTTGTGCTCGAACTGTTCGCCGAGTTGCAGCGAGAGTTCGGGTTCGCCTGCCTGTTCATCAGCCATGACCTTGCGGTCGTCGACATGCTGGCCGACCGCATCGCGGTGCTGCATCTGGGGCGCCTGGTGGAGGAAGGTACCGGCGAGCAGGTGCTCGGAGCTCCGAAAGACCCGTACACCCAGCGGCTGCTCGCCTCCCTGCCTGTGCCGGATCCCGCCGAACAAGCGAAGCGACGAGAATTGCTGCACCGCTTGCGGGAAGGAGACGCGTGATCGATTCGGATGACGCGATCGTCGTCAGCGACCTGTCCGCGGAGTATCCCGCTCACGGCGCCAGTGCGGCGTGTGTTGCGCTACACGGGGTGAGCCTGCGTGTTACGCGCGGTGAGATCCTGGGAGTGCTCGGCGCCAGTGGGTCCGGCAAGAGCACGCTCGCGCGTATCGTGGCGGGACGTGCGGTCCGCGACGACACGGCATCCGTCGCAGCGCGCATCACCGGTGGTGATGTCCGTGTCCGCGGCCTTGGGATGCGCTCGCTGAGCAAGCGCGACCGGGCGCAGCTCGCCTTTCGCGTCGGTTATCTCGCGCAAGATGCCGCCGACACACTGCCTTCAACGCGAACCGTCGGCGAGATCATCAGCGAGCCGATCTTCCAACGCGACCGCCGCTACAATCGCCGGGCGGCAGGCGCTCGGGTCGCGACGATGCTCGACGCCGTGCATCTGCCGCTCGGAGTCATGACGTCCTACCCGTATCAGTTGAGCGGCGGCCAGCGGCAGCGCGTCGCGCTCGCTCGTTCGATCGTGCTCGGGCCGTCAATTCTCGTCGCCGACGACCCGACGGCCGGTATCGACGTGACGGTGCGCTCGGCCGTCGTCGAGTTGTTCGGCCAGTTGAGGCACGAGCGAGACTTCGCCGCGGTCATCGTCAGCCACGACCTGGCGGTGCTGCGCCATGCAACCGCGCGGATCGCGGTGCTCGAGCGGGGCGGATTGATCGGTTACGGCGACATCGATGCGGTGCTCTCGCAGAGGGAGCACCCGTATATTGCGAAGCTGGCGGATGCCCTGGATGCGCAGCGTGCGCGCGAGAGCGGGGCATGAAACGCGTTTCCTCCCGCCGCGACACACGCGGGCTGCGCAACGAAGCCCGTACGATTTTGTCAGGGCGCAACGTTTGGTAAAGTAGCTAAGCCGAACAAGTATTCCTCGATAGCTCAATTGGCAGAGCAGCCGGCTGTTAACCGGCAGGTTCTTGGTTCGAGTCCAAGTCGGGGAGCCAAGGCCCGTAAGACTCCACTCTTACGGGCCTTCTTCGTGTGTGCGCCCAGCGACCAGGCCGTGCGAGGTACTCCCACGGGAGTAGGCACTACCTCTCGCAAGCGACTGCCGTGCAGGCAACTGCTGGCTAGCATGAGGAGATGCCGGCCAGCAACTTTGAACATCGCGAGTTCAACCATCGCGAGTTCGATCATCGCGAGTTCGACCGCGGCCGCGGCCACGGGCCTGGCTACTGGCGCGGGTACCCGCGTGGGAGCGGTGTCCGCTGGGCGCCGGTGATCATCTCGTTGTTCACCCAGCTGATCGGGCTGGGCATCGCCATCCATGTTCAGGAGCCGTTCGGCATCGCGGCCGCAGCAGTTTCCGCGGTCGCGAGTTTCGTGCTGCTGTTCGGTCGGCGAGCTCCGGGGTTGACGGTGGCAGTTGTCGGCTTGCTCTGCGCGCCCGCCATCGCCATCGTGTCCGGCCCTCCGCTAGCCGCTGTCCCTCTCGTATTCGCCGTCGTTGGTGCGGTGATGCGCAGCGCGCACGTCTGGGTTTGGGCGACCCTGGCTGGAGTTGCGCTCATTCCGGGAATTGCTTGGTTCGCGGTCGGCGGCAACCCGTTCGGGATTGTCAGAGTGCTGTTCGTGGTGATCGCGCTGTGCCTGGTCGTTGCGCTTGCTGAGGCCGGGCGCTCACGCCGCGAGAGGTACCGGACGATGTCGCGCGATGTTGCGGCACGCCGTCAGACAGCGGAGGAGGCCGAACGACTTCGTATCGCGCGCGAGTTACATGATGTGCTCGCCCATTCGCTTTCTCAGATCAGTGTGCAGGCGGGCGTGGGGCTGCACCTGTTCGACGCGGAGCCGGCGCGTGCCCGGCAAAGCCTTGAGATCATCAAAGCGACAAGCAGCGCAGCCCTGGACGACGTGCGCTCAGTGCTCGGGCTGCTGCGCAGCGGTGGTGAGGCCGAGTCGAGGAGCCCGGAACCGGATCTGGCCCAACTCGATGGACTAATTCAGACCGCAGCCGCTGGCGGCCTGACCGTGACAATTCAGAATCGATTGCACACAGAGCTTCCCTCCCCGGTGCAACTTGCGCTCTATCGCATTGTGCAAGAGTCGCTGACCAACGTCATCAAACACTCCGCCGCGCGCGACGCGGCCGTCACCCTCGAGCAGGATTTGACCAGATATCGTGCGATCATCAGCGACCCAGGGCCGATCGCAGATCGCGTAGAGCCGCCGGCTGACAGGCCTCCCGGCCGCGGACTGCTCGGGATGCGCGAGCGCGCCGAGCTGCTCGGCGGATCCCTGGTTGCCGGCGCAACCGCTGAGGGCGGCTTCCACGTGGTCGCCGAACTGCCCATTCGCGCCGGGGGTGTGTCGTGATCACCGTCGTGCTGGCCGATGATCAGCAGCTCGTGCGGGCCGGTTTCCGTGCGTTGCTGGCCGCAGAGCCGGACATCGACGTCGTCGGTGAGGCGGCGACCGGTCGTGAGGCGGTCGAACGCGCGAAAGCGCTGCATCCGGATGTCGTGCTCATGGACATCCGGATGCCGGACGGTGACGGTTTATGGGCGACTGAGCAAATCGTCGCGGACCCGCAACTTCGCGGTGTACACGTCGTGATCGTCACCACGTTCGAACTCGACGACTACGTCGCAACAGCGATTCAGGCCGGTGCAAGCGGATTCCTGGTCAAAGACACCGAGCCGGTTGAGCTGATCAGGTCGGTGCGGGTCGCCGCTGCGGGTGACGCGCTTCTATCGCCCGGCGTGACCAAGCGATTGCTCGAACGTGTGGCGGACCGAATCAAGCCGCAGCAGCACATCGAGTCGCTCGCGGTTCTGACGGACCGGGAGCGTGAGGTTCTTGCGCTGGTCGGACTCGGGCTGACAAACACCGAAATCGCCGGACGGCTCTATCTGAGCCCGTTGACTTCGAAGACCCACGTGTCGCGCATCCTGGGCAAGCTCGGCGCCAGAGATCGCGTGCACCTGGTGGTTATCGCCTACGAGACCGGGCTGATTCAGCCGGGTTGGCAGTAGCGCGTACCACCCAGCACGCACTGCGTACCGCGGTCACTGCTCCGCGGGGTGTAGTTCAGATCACTTCTCGGGGCGGATTCGTTGACCTGGCCGAAGCGCGAGTCTGGGAGCGTGAGGTCGCATACGGCGGCCTGACGATCTACAACACAGATCTACACCACAGATCCACATCACAGATTGGATGCATCGATCATGCTCAACACACTCGCGGCTACAGCCGCAACACACTGGGTCGGCTGGGGTGCCGGGCCGATCGGTTTCGGTTGGTTCTTCCTGCTGATTCCGCTGTTCTGGATCGCGGTCGTCATTCTGATCGTGACCCTTGTTGCGCGCAGGCGTCGCGCGTTCTGGCACGGCGGAGGGTACGGCCCCGGTTTCGGCCACGGATATGGGTACGGGCCGGCCTATGGCCGTGGCCCGAAGAATGCGACGCCGCCGGCCGAGCGCACGCTCGCCGAGCGCTTCGCCCAAGGGGACATCGACGAGACGGAGTATCGGGCCCGGCTCGAAGTCTTGCGTGCCAATCGACCGAGCGAGGACTGATTCGGAACGCTCGCTAATCCTCCAGGTGGTCGACGCCGGGTAGCCAACTGGCTCCCGGCGTTCC
Source organism: Microbacteriaceae bacterium (assembly GCA_036510655.1). GTDB lineage: Bacteria > Actinomycetota > Actinomycetes > Actinomycetales > Microbacteriaceae > Rathayibacter_A. The sequence goes on from DATCDQ010000126.1 coordinate 18,503, forward strand.
CCAGCCCTGCTTGCGTACTGCTTTCGCGGCGGCTTTACCATACGGATGCGTGAGGCGGTCCACATAGAGGATGCCGTCGAGGTGGTCGAATTCGTGCTGGAAGATCCGGGCCAGCCAGCTGTTCGCGCGTAGTTCGAACGGGTTGCCGCCCTCGTCCGACGCGCGGAGGATCACGGACTGCGCCCGGCGGAGCGGGAACCGTTCGCCTGGAACGGAGAGGCACCCCTCAGACTCGTTGTCTTCGTCGGGTTCTCCGAGCAGGAGCGGGGACTGCCACAGTTCCGGGTTGACTGCGACGCCACGATGCAGGACGTCATCGTCATCGCTCCAACTGAACACGAACACGCGGAGGCCAACGCCGACCTGAGGGGCGGCGAGACCGACACCGGGTGCTGCATCCATCGTTTCGAACATGTCTCGAACAAGGGTGCGCAGTTCGTTGTCGAATGCGGTGGCAGCGGTCGCGCGGGAATGCAGGACGGGGTCTCCGGTGATCCGGATCGGGAGGAGCGCCATTGGTCCAGAATATCGGGGCGTGAGCGACTAGGGTCGACACGTGGACCTCGTGACGGCAAGCCTGGGTGCGCGAATTGCGCTGGATCCCACCCAGTTCATTGGAATTCCGTTCGCGCTGGTCGGTGCCGTCTTTCTTTCACTGGGTGCGCAATTCCAGCATCGCGGAGTCAACAAGGTCGAGGCGAGTACGCCGGCGGATCGCGGCCGCGGGCTCAACATCAAGCAGCTGGGGCTCTTGCTGGCACGTCCGTCGTGGGTGATCGGCACCGGCCTGCTGGGCTTCGCAATCACGTTCCAGCTGATCAGCCTGGTTTTCTCGCCGCTGATCGTGGTGCAGCCACTCGGTGCGGTCGCCTTGGTGATCACGGCGATCCTCAACTCTCGGATCAGCAAGATCAAGCTCAACCGGGCGTCGATCCTCGCGATCTGCCTGTGTGTCGGCGGTGTCGGTCTCTTTGTGACGGTCGCGGCGTTCACCGCTCGAGAGACACCGGTGACCGACCGCGATCTGATCACGATTCTGATCATCCTCGGTGTCGTGATTGTCGTCTTTGGTGCGGCCTTCGCCTTCTTGCGCAACCGTTTCAAAGCCGTCATCTATGTGATCGGCGCCGGCGTGCTCTACGGATTTGTTGCCACCCTTGCGAAGGTCGTGATCGCTCGGATCGGGCAGGGCGAGTTTGAATGGCTGACATTCACCTGCCTGGTCGCACTGCTCGCCGCAGTCGCGCTTGGTGCCTACTTCGTGCAGAATGCATATGCGTCCGGGCCGCCCGACTTGGTGATTGCCGGATTGACCGTGATCGACCCGCTCGTTGCGGTAGCCATCGGAATCGTGGTGCTGCAGGAAGCTGCGGAAGCGCCGATCTGGGCGGGCGTCGCATTTCTCGCGAGCAGTGCGATTGCCATCATCGGGGTGTATCTGCTTGCGCGATACCATCCCCAAATTCACGACTGAGTTGATCACTGGATGCCGTTGTTTCCTTCGCGGCAGGCTTGCGTAGACTAAAGTGCTTACGGAAGCCCGCCGCATCAGATGTGCGAGCGGCACGGATGCCGGATGACGATGCCCGGCCACACACGTTAGGGAATCCATCACTTGTCCGATTCGCACGACTCGCCTTCTAACGCGCTGTCTGACCCGAGTCACGGAGTACGGAAACCGTTGAAGGTCCTGATCGGCGCGGATACATTTCCGCCCGATGTGAACGGTGCGGCACGATTCGCCGAACGGCTCGCTGCGGGCTTGGTCGAGCGTGGTCACGACGTGCATATTGTTGCTCCTGCGGCATCGCGCAAGCACGGCACGTGGGTCGAGCAGCACGCCGGGCAGAAGATGGTTACCCATCGGCTCTACAGTTTGCGGTGGTACCCGCACGACTGGCTGCGCTTCGCCATGCCGTGGACCATCAAGCGTAACAGCGCCCGCATCCTGGACGAGGTCAAGCCCGATGTGGTGCACTTCCAGTCGCACATCATCGTCGGCCGGGGACTGTCTCAGGAAGCCGAGAAACGCGGCATCCGCATGATCGGCACGAATCACTTCATGCCGGAGAACATGCTGGAGTTCACCGGGATTCCGAAGCCCATGCAGGAGTGGGCGATTGGGTTGGCGTGGCGGGCGGCGCGTCGCACGTTCGGTCGAGCCGAAGCGGTGACGACGCCGACGGAGAAGGCGGCGCAGTTCCTGGAGAAACACACCGGCCTGCGCGGCGTCCTCGCGATCTCATGCGGAATCGATGCCCACAACTACACGCCGAGCTTCGAACCGCGCACCGAGAACCGTGTGCTGTTCGTCGGGCGGGTGACCGGGGAGAAGCAGATCGACGTGCTGTTGAAGGCGATGACGCTGCTCCCGACAGAGCTGGATGCGAAGTTGGAGATCGTCGGCGGCGGCGACCAGAAGAAGAACCTGGAAAATCTGACCGAGACACTCGGGCTCAGTGGCCGCGTCATCTTCAGCGGGTACCTGACTGATGAAGAGCTCCGGCAGGCATACACGCGGGCGACCGTGCTTGCGATGCCGTCGATTGCGGAACTGCAATCGATAGTGACGATGGAGGCAATGGCATCCGCTCTGCCGATCGTAGCCGCGGATGCAATGGCGCTGCCGCACCTCGTGCGCGATGGAGTGAACGGTTATCTGTTCAAACCGGGCGATGCGCAGCAGCTCGCGGACCGGCTCACCCAGGTGCTGACCGGGTCGCCCGCCGAACTGGACATTCTCAAGAACGGATCGCTCGAGCTGATCAAGGCGCATGACATTCAGCGCACGCTGACGACGTTCGAAAAGCTTTATCGCGGTGAACCCGCAGCGGATGCCGCGCCCGGCTCTGCGCAGAACGCGGCATCGCTCACGCGGTCGGAGGACTGACGCTGTCGGCTGGCGCTGTCGGAGAGGACTGACGCGGCGGTGTTGCCTACCCGTACAGTGTGGCGCCGCGTTCAACCAGTAGTGCGAGGCCGATGACGACCATTGCGACGCTCGAGATGGCTGCGACTGTGCGCGAGATTGCGGGTCGTGATTGCAGGAGCGCGTGCGTTCCCCAGCCGAGAGCCAGGTAGAACGCGACGCCGGTTCCGACGAAGACCAGGCCGAGAAGCATCAGCTGCATTGCGATTGGCCATGGCCCCCGCGCGGACGTGAATTGCGGCAGGATCGCCACGAAGACCAGCACACCCTTCGGATTGAGTCCGCTGACACCGATGCCTTTGGCCATGCGGTTCCACCACGGCAGTCCGGGCGCGGATGCTGCGTTTGTCTCGGATGCTGCGTTCGTCTCGGATGCTGCGGCGGCTGCCGCTGTCGCTTGCTGCGGTTTTCGGCGCGCGATCAGGGCACTGAGGCCGAGGTAGATGAGATAGCCTGCTCCGGCGAAGGTGAGGATCGTCAGCAGCGGTGGGTTCTGTGCAACAAGCACGCCGACGCCGGCGGCAACGACGATTGTGAGGAGTACATAGCCGACGGCAAGTCCTGCGACGGCGGGAATGACAGTGCGATCGCGTGTTCCGGACGCGAGCACGAACGCCCAGTCAGGGCCCGGCAGCACGATCATGGCAAAGGCCATGCCCCAGAATGCCAGGATGAGCGCGGGTGACATCGGTCAACTTTCTGCGGGGTAGCTGGTGGTTGGCAGGCAGGCTGCTTGTGGCCTATTTGCGGATACTGTCTTGTGGGGCCGAGACTACGGGTTTTGGCGCGCGAGGTGTTTCCCAATATTGCTCAGCAGTTGGAGATTTGTGGAAAGATATTGCGTATGGATGTCATTGATCGCGAGATTCTTGCGCAACTCCAGACCGACGGAAGAATTTCTCTCACCGAATTGGCTCGTCGAGTCGGCTTGAGCGTGTCGCCGTGTCATCGGCGGCTTCGCGACTTGGAGGCATCCGGTGCGGTTCGCGGTTATCGGGCGATCGTGTCGCCGGAGGCGCTCGGGTTGGGCTTCGAAGCGCTTGTTTTCGTGACGATGCGCCAGGAAGACCGCGATACTCTGCTTGGCTTCGAGGCGGCAGTCGCTGAGATTCCTAACGTTTTGTTGGCGCAGCGACTGTTCGGTGATCCCGATTACATTCTGCGGATCGTCACGGCCGATCTTGCGGCGTACCAGCGTTTGGAGGATGAGAAGCTGTCTACGCTGCCTGGCGTGCAACGGCTCAATTCGACACTGGTCATGAAGCGTGTCGTCGACGACCGGCCACTGCCGGCGTGACGAGCGGTTCGAGAACCGTGGTTGAGACCCTGTATCGTGGTGAAACGGTGCTCGATCGATAACGTGTCGGATGCCCGCGCTGCATGTCTGGGAATGCAATTCTCGGGCGTGACGGTCGTGTTCGGGGCGGTAGCTCAGCTGGTTAGAGCATCGGACTCATAATCCGCCGGTCACGGGTTCAAGTCCCGTCCGCCCCACAAGCTCCTACCAGAGGCGGATGCCCTTCCTTCCGTCTGCGATTCACCGTCGGAAGCGTTCCGGCAGTACCACGTTGGCTGGCGATCCCGCGAACAGCGGCGCAATGTCAGCCGGGATGTAACCGGCGATGCCGCATCCGATCTCGGTCACCAAGAACCGCAATTCGGGATGCTGCCCGGCGAATTCTAGAAACGTGCGCACCTCCGCCGTGAGTACATCGAGTCCGCTCATCGTGTCGATCGCATAGGACTGTCCCTGTAGGCCGTGCCCTTGACCCCACACCGCGCCGAAATGATCAGCCGCGAAACGCGCCGCGCCACCGCCGTGAAAGCCGTTCGCATTCGAGCCGAAGACGAAGACCTCGTTGGGTGCGAGTCGCTCGATCATCATGAGCTCAGCCTACGTGCGGGTGTGGCGGGCGCGGAGCCGTACGGTCGCCCGCTCGCTCCCTGAGCGTAATCGAACGGCCACTCGTTCGTTCGTTCGTTCCCTGAGCGGAGCCGAAGGGCCACCCTGCACCCCGATTATCACGTTCCGGTAACGAACCGTGAGAGGGTCGGATTCCGCGTGTTTCCGCCTGTTTTCAGGTCGGGAATGTCGGTGGCTGCTGGTTGACTTCGGTTATGGAAGACGTGATGTGGGAGGCGACACAGCTGCTGGATCAGCAGCTGCTGAATACCTGCCTGCCCGCTTCCGGTGCGCCCGATTCCAACGTTCCGGATTCCGGCCTGCTCGATTCCGGTGTGACGGGTTCTCACCTGCTGACTGCCGATCTGCTCGCCGACCCGTACGCGGCCCTGCCGCCGGCGGAGACGGATCCGGGGGTACGCATCGACGGGCAGGTCGCCCGGGCACAGTACGCGGTGCGCCAGATCGCCCGGGCCACCGCCGGCCAGTTGGTGGCGATCCACGCCACGATCCGAGAAGCCCGCGATTTCCCCGAAGCGTTCGTCGGCCCCGATATCGATCGCGGCAGCGTGCGTGCGCAGCGGGACCGGTTGGAGTTCGCGGAACGGGCCGCGATCGCCGAACTGGCCACCAGCCTGGGAATCTCGCAGAACACGGTCCGTAAC
>DATCDQ010000127.1:0-3354 GCA_036510655.1 Microbacteriaceae bacterium
CCCTCTGGCCAACGGCACTGAAACAGGTAGTCCAGGCAGGCCTGCTCATCGCCGAACCTCGCCTGAAACTCCAGAATCGTCAGAGGAAATTCAGGCCGGCCCATGCAAACAGGCTACCTGAGCTAACCGGCCACGCACTACAGGTCAATTTCGGCGGCAACGAGGCCTACTCGACCAAGACCACCCAATTCCTGTTACCGACGAAGCTGGCCAAGAACGAGTTCGCCCTCGACGGCGCCTGGTCGCTGCAGACGCAGTACGCCACCCCAGCGGCGGAGCCAGCGCGCATCCGCCTGAACTACACCGGCGACCAGGTGCGGATGGTGCTGGCCGGCTCCGGCACGCTGGCCGTGACTAACGGCACGAAGACCACAAAGCTCACCGTGTCGGGCACCCCCCGCTCCTATTTGGTGGAGCAGACAACGAAATCCGTGTCCGGAACCCTCAACGTCACCGTCGGCACCGGAGTGCGGGCCTACTCGTTCACCTTCGGATAGGCCGCCTGGCGACGAGGAACCCAGCGTACGTCGACGACGCCAGCCACGCTGAGGGTGATCGGCATCTTGAGCTTCACTGCGCCACCAGCGAAATAGGACAGCGGGAAAGAACTCACGATCACCGTGCCGAAGCAGGGCAGAACCTGATGCGCATGGGCCCGGGCAACCACGGGTGGAGTGTCGGCCACGACGCTGCGGGTGCCCGGATGCTCGCCCACGCCGCCCGGTGCCGTATCCGTGATCTACCCGGGTGGATTCCGGCTCGAAGCGGCCGCCCATATCCCGTCGACTATTCACACCGCAACCAAGACACGCACCATCAACGTTTCCAGCGGCAAGCATTGCCCGCAGAAGCCGTTGCAGCTGGTCGGGATGGTGCGACAGAGTTTCCGACTCATCTGGACCTCTTATTCAGCTTCGGATGGGCCATGTGGCGGCTCGCCGCAGACGAAAGTGGCTAGCTGGCGATGGTGACGACCGGCTTCGTGGTGGGTGCTTTCGAGCCGCCGTCGGGTTCGATCGTGATTCCTACGGTGTCGCCGGCAGCCATCCGGCCATCCAGCACCTGCCAGGTCTTCTCACCCGGCTGTGTTGCGACCAGGCCCGCCGACGCGACAGAACTCGTGCCGATGTACCACAGTTGGTACGTCTTGCCGGCGGGCGCCTGCGGGAGGCCGTCGAGCACCACGACGGATTTGCCGAGTTGATCCGACCAGATCAGCGTCGCCGAACCGCCGCCGGTCACATCCTTGCTGGCACGCTGAGCGTCGGGTGCGGCACTGATCTGCGCCAGCGTCGCGGCTTGCCGCTGAACGGCAGACGGACCGTTGCTCACCGCAACACCGACGGCCGTGCCGCCGACAAAGAGAGCAACAGCCGCTGCAGCAGCAACAAGGATGACGCCCGGCCGCCGGAACCAGCGTGCGCGGGCGCGAGTCTCGGCCGAGGTTTCGGGTCGGATCGCGGCTTCGGTCGCCAGCGCAGCTTCGGGCAGCGCGGCAGCGCTAGCAGCCTCCTGGTGAGCGATCGCAGCGACCGGAGCGGCCGGTGCCGCGATTTGCGGTGTATCCGCGATCTGCGCCATCAGCCGAGCCTTGAGTTCGGCGGGCGGGGTCGCCTTGGCGACGTCGCGATCAAGGGCCCCTGCAACAGTTTCGAATGCGGTCGCTTCGCGGCGGGCATCCGCCGAGCGTGCCAGATACGCCTCGTACTCGGCATTCTCTTCGGGTGTCAACGAACCGAGTGCGTGACCTGCCGCCAACAGGGACGGGTCGCCGGTGTCGGTCATGGCACCACCCCCAATTCGTTTCTCAATCGAATCATCCCATCACGCAGCCGCGTTTTCACTGTGCCGACCGGAATGCCCAGCAGCTGGGCGATTTCGCTGTGCGTGTACTCACCGTCATAGGCCAGAGAGATCGCCTGACGTTGCGCCTCGGTCAGGCGTTCCATGGCCACGCCCACTCTCTCTCGCTCAATTCGGGTCTCGACCGTCTCGGCCACCCCATCTGACTCCGCTCGAAAATCGCGGATGCCGACCCGGGTATCGCGATCGCGCGAGGCCTGCGCCGACCGAATCCGGTCGATCGCCCGCCGCTTCGCCATCGTGAGTACCCAGGTTGCCGCTCCCCCTTTATTCGGTTCAAAACGGGCAGCGGATTGCCAAACCTCGAGGAACACCTCTTGTGCGACCTCTTCCGATTGCGCCTGATCGATCAGAAGCCGCCGAATCGTGCCCAGAACCCGAGGCGCCAGCCGGTCGTAGAACTCGCCGAACGCGACCTGATCACCCTGCCCGGTGCGCAGCAGAAGCTCATCCGCTGTCGTCGGTGGCGCGTCAAGGTCACCTCCCGATCCAACGACGTCGCTTTGCACGGTTACCAGCATTGCAGGTACGCGAGGCTGAGCGATACTTCCGGTGTGACCTGACCGTCCAGATAGTTGCCAGGACCTCAGGATATTTCGGTGTCGTTCGGCTCATACCGGGTGGCCCTTGCAAGGGCAGGCCCATTCTGGACCGTTGCCACGCTTGCGACGCCGACGCCTGCGGCGCCCGTCCGTGCCATGCTCGAACGCATGCGGACAGCGATCATCGGCGGTGCGCTCACCCTGGCTGGGATCGCGGCCGTCGCCCTCCGCGTCGAACCGCTGGATGCCGTCGACGTGCTGTGGAACAGGGTCTGGCCGATCCTGCTCTTCGTGGGCGCTGTCATTTTCCGTTCTCGTCTGCACAACGTGCCGCGTGTTTTCGGGGTTGTGCGGGCGAGTGTTGAGCACTGGCTTTTCCATTCACCGCTGCACTAAACAGTCTTTTGCTCACTACTCCTGTGCACAAAGGAGGTGGCGGGGTGTGGGCGCAGAATCGGCGCGCATTGCTGAGCCCGGCGCGTTGACGATGCCGGATTCTCTGTGGGATCGCACGAAGAAGGTATCGGCGGTGATTGCGCCGTTGGCGGGCAGTGGGATCGTTGGCGCCGCAGCTCATTCTCCGAACCAGTTGTGCATGCGTGTACTGACATTTGTGCAATCGTGAACGGAAAATGACACTTACACAGTTTTGAGGAACCGTGTTTCGTATTTCGTTACGTCTTTTGTGTTCCGCTACGTATTCTGTGGCAGTAGAGGGGCGCGGTTGCCAGAGTATCGCAGCCTTCGATACGGGTGTCCCACCGTCGGGGCGGAGGGTGTCAGATGGTTTGTGTAAGGGGTGTGGTTCCACCCTGAAGGAGATGACATTGTGACGATGATGAAAACGGATCCGGAGCGTGAGGAGCGTCGCCGGCGGCAGAAGGAGATCGCCGACCGGTTGAAGCAGTCTGGGGCGTTGGATGAGATCTTCGCCAAGATCGATGCGGGT
>DATCDQ010000128.1:0-3937 GCA_036510655.1 Microbacteriaceae bacterium
GCGGCGGCGGCGGCGGTGGCGGTGGTGGCGGTGGCGGCGGCGGCGGCGGTCTTGGTGGCGCCTCGACCGGACTGACCGTGACGCGTATCGGCGGCCCTGACCGCGACGCGACCGCGAACCTGATCTCGCAGGCGATGTACCCGACCGCGCATTCCGCGCACGTCGTGATCCTGGCGCGTGACGACGTCTTCGCCGACGCGCTCGCCGGATCGCCGATGTCGAAGGTGTTCAACGGACCGGTGCTACTTACTCCGAGCAACTCGTTGGGAGCAAGTGCGCAGGACGGCATCCTGCGCGTACTGAACCCCGGCGACACCGTGTACATCCTCGGCGGGACGTCGGCCATCAGCGACAGCGTGCTCGCACAGATCAGAGCACTCGGCTTCGTGACCGTGCGCATCGGCGGTGCCGACCGCTATGGGACGGCGGCGTTGATCGCGGCGAAGCTCTCGACGTCCGAGACAGTCACGAAGGTCTATCTCGCGACCGGCGTCAACTTCCCCGATGCGCTAGCTGCTGCGAGTGCGGCCGGATCGACCGGCGGCGTGATCCTGCTGACGGCTGACACGATCATGCCTGGGGAGACGGCCAGCTGGCTCGCCGCTCACAGTTCGCTGCCGCGTATCGCAGTCGGCGGCCAGGCAGCGAAGGCATCTCCGGGAGCGACCGCGTTAGCAGGCGCCGATCGGTATGCGACAGCGACTGCAGTCGCGGCCGCGACGTTCCCGGCTCCGACCGGCTTGCTGTTGGCGACGGGCCTAAACTTCCCTGACGCGCTCGCGGGTGCTGCCTACGCCGCGCAACAGGGTTGGGGCCTGCTGCTCGTCGATCCAGGAACGTCATCGGTGACGGGTGCGGAAGCGCAGTACCTGCGCGACGTGTCGACCAGCCTGCTGTCGATCGTGATCCTCGGCGGCACCAGCGCCCTGCCCGACGCCGCCGCAACCGTGATCGTGAATGCGGTAACTCCCGTCACCAAGTAGCCGGCCGCGCCTCTTCCCCATTCCCGCAGGTTGATCACGTAAGGGCGGTGTCGGGTCCCATCAACAGGTGAGCGCACCTGCTGAAGTGACGGTTCGCCTAGCGTGACGAGCCGAGCGGTCGGCGGGGCTTGGGAGATGATCTGGCAGTTCAGTACTTGCCGGACTTCACTGCGGGCGATGACGACGCAGCTGCAGCGATCTGCGTGCCTGCCGGTGTCACCAAGAACCAGGTGCCCGCCTTGCCCTGTCCGCTCGTGTCGCCGGCGGCCTTGTCGCCCTTGAAGTAGTACAGCGGATGGCCCTTGTAGGTGACCTGGCTCGAGCCGTCAGTACGAGGACTCGTACCAAGGAAGGTCGCAGTCGCACCCGTTCCCGCCTGCGGTGCGCCGTTGGTCAGCAGCGCCGGCCAGTTCGCGATGCACTGCCCGTAACACGTCGACGTCGGCGAGGTGTCCGGCGTGTAGAGGTAGAGGGTGTTGCCTCTCGCGTCAGTGAGATACGCACCGAGCGGCCCCGTCTTGGTAGCGACAGTTACCGGACCGGTCGGCCCAGCGGCACTCGCGGCAGCTGCGGCCGCACCCGTAGCCGCCGGAACCACGGCTGCGGTAGTTGCAGGCGCGCTCGACACCGCTGCGCTACTCGAGGATTTCTTGCTGGCGCAGCCGGCTACCAACAGCGCTGCCATTCCAAGGAACACCGTCGCCTTGACCCCCATTGATGGTGCTCGCATCGCGTTCTTCATCCTGAAGCTCCTGCACACGTGGCTACTTGCTACTGAGGTCGGTGGTGATGCTGCTGAACGGTGCCATGCGGCGCCCCCGGAGAGAGGCGCCGCATGGCGGTCCCGTCAGCTCAGAGTGTGCTCTACGAGGACGGTGCAGCAGCAGGGGACGACGCCGCGGTGCCGATCTGCGTGCCTGCGGGTGTCACCAGGAACCAGATGCCTTCCTTGCCCTGACCGCTTGTGTCACCAGCAGCCTTGTCGCCCTTGAAGTAGTACAGGGGGTGACCGTTGTAGGTGACCTGCGTCGTGCCGTCAGTACGTGGGCTGGTGCCGAGCATGCCTGCGGTTGCACCCGTTCCGGCCTTCGGTGCACCGGTCGTCAACAGCGCCGGCCAGAACGCGAGGCACTGCGCGTAACACGTCGACGTGGACGACGTGTCAGGCGTGTAGAGGTAGAGGCTCTTGCCGCTGCCGTCTGTGAGGTAGTTGCCCAATGCGCCCATCTGTGCCGAGACCGTGGCCGGACCGGCCGGGGCGGCGGCAGCACCCGATCCGCTCGCGGCCGCACTAGCGGGTGCCGCAGCCGCAGCCGTGCTCGCGGCCGCAGTTGGTGTGCTGCTACTGCTGGACTTCTTGCTCGCGCACCCGGCGACTAGCAATGCGGCCAAGCCGAGGAAGACCGTCGCCTTGATCACTGGAGATGTGCGCATCTTGGCTCCCGACGTCGTAGTGGGTGTTCGGTCCCACTACGGCTGCCGCGGCCGAGGCGTTCAATGATCTTGCTGGTCCAGCACGTACCCGGGGTCTCGGGGGACGCACTCGCTGGAACGTTACCGATCGTATGTGCCGCGAAGTCGGGATTTCAAGACCAGCGGAAACGCCCCAAAGGAGCCGTCATCCCCCAGCTGTCAGACCTTGCCGAAACTCTGGGCTAGCAATGGTGTCGTGGAATATCGACGGATCGACGGCGCCGCGCAGGATCTGGTCGAGCAGCTCCGCGAGGCTGTACTCCGGATCGGCCGTGCGCGCGCGATCGATCGCGATCCCAGCGAGCACACCCTCGCCCCGCAGGTAACAAACCCACGCGAGCACCGTCAGCGCCGACGCGTCGCCCGGCAACACCGAGCGCCGGACCAGCTCCAAGAGAACGGAACGGGTCGCGTCACCTCGGTCTCCGTCGAACCAGGTGAGAATCTCGTCGCGCACGCCCCAAAGGCCCAGCGACACGATGAGCCGCGCAGCCTCATCGACTGTGAGCTCTGGATCAACGCGCGCACCGGGACCCAACACCGCATCCAGCTCCGACCGCGCCTCCGGATCCAACCGCGCGTGAACGACCGCGCGAAAGAGATCGAGCGATTCGCTCACCACGTCGCCTTTTTGACCAGCGAAGATGCGCGTCGCGAACTCCTCGTGAACAAGTGGCATCGCGTAAGCCATCGCCTCCGCTGCAAGACCGCCAACGGGATCAAGCATGGCCGCGAGTTCCTCTCGCGACCCCAACACAACATGACCTTCGACAGTCATCGCGACCGCGAGTTCAGAGGTCGTGTCACGTTCGATCAACGTTCCGGACGGCGGGCAGCACTCGGCGTCCGTGCATTGCATTGACCACCATCGGCCATCGCAGACGCACAGCACCTCGCTGACCTCAATGCGAGCGCGCGCCAGGTGTTTGATGAGCGCGTCAGCAAGCGGTTTGACCGATGGGTGAGCGATGCCATCGGACGGCGGGTAGAGCACGATGATCGCCCGCGCTGCGCCGTCGCGCTTGAGGTAGCCAACGAAATTGCGCGCACACGCCGTCGCGGATCTCGCACCAGGCAAATCGATGCGCGCAGTCAGTCCGAGGCGACTTCGCGGGCCGCGCAGCGAGAGCACGACGAGCGACTCGTGCGGCTCAAACCCCACCAGATAAGGAACTGCGTCGATGATGTCGGCCGGCGAGCGAAGCTTGACCCGGGCTTGCGTGTCTGTCGTCATGCGCCAAAGCCTGCGTCGTCGAAGCCACCCGCAATGCAGCAGAACGCGAGGTTGTGGACGCCGAACAGTTACCCACAGGGCCACCCGACTAAATCGGGGACGTCTACCGCCCTGGGAGGGTGGTGAACGTCCCCGATGTCAGTCCGTGCCGAGCTACGCGGACGGGCCGCTGCCCAGCGCGACTGTTACCGTGTGCGCCTGGCCGTTCACGTCGGTCCAGCCGAGCGCGACCTTGGTCCCTGCGTGG
>DATCDQ010000129.1:0-44566 GCA_036510655.1 Microbacteriaceae bacterium
CCCCTCTGGCCAACGGCACTGAAACAGGTAGTCCAGGCAGGCCTGCTCATCGCCGAACCTCGCCTGAAACTCCAGAATCGTCAGAGGAAATTCAGGCCGGCCCATGCAAACAGGCTACCTGAGCTAACCGGCCACGCACTATGCGCCTTTTGGACTAACAGAGATCACTGTGATCTCAGTGGATCTTCCTCGACTGTGGGCAAAGTGTGGGCACGGATGGAGTCGAGGGGGCTGTCAGTAGCGCAGGATGTCATTTTCGCCGGCGGACGATCAACGCGTCTTGCGGTGTCGCCGCTAGAGTCATCGCATGAATGAACGACTCGACAAGTTCTTGGATAACGCTGCCGAGCCGGGGTTGTTGATCAGCGGTCACGACCTGCGCGCGCTATGGAGTGGCGGACCCCACGAGAACGATCCGGAACATCCAGAGGACAAGGACTGGGCGAGCAGCGAACCAGATCCGCACGCGCCTGAGCGCCGTTCGATATTGTCGACTCAAGTAGGCAGTTCAGCGCGCAGGCTTGTCGGGATCACACAATATCCTTGGGATTCGTCTGGGAACATCACGCTGAATGCGCAATTGGGTCGTGATTCCGAATAGCAAAGGTTTTGACACGACAACGCGACGTGTAAATTTCGGGCGTGTTTTTTTACACGTTCAGGAGATCTGTCATTACTCTTGATACATGGTGTGGACAGCAGCAGTGGCGTACAACGACCTTCCTACCTTGCCGCCGGCGCAGGATATTGAGACGAAACCTGTCCTCAAGGCGACTGTCGAAGCGCGGTCAGCGCTGGCTGCACTCGACCAAGCTGCGCGCCGAATCACCAACCCCACAGTTCTCATCAACTCGATTCCGCTATTGGAAGCCCAAGCGAGTTCCGAAATCGAGAACATTGTCACGACGGCTGACGATCTGTTCAAGTTTGCTCAGGACGAGTCCGCCGCGAGCAACCCGGCGACCAAAGAGACATTGAGCTATCGGACGGCGCTATTCGCAGGCGTTTCCCTGATTCGAGCACGGCCACTCTCCGTCACCACTGCGACCGAGGTCTGCTCGATCGTGAAGGGCCGTCAGATGGACGTCCGCCGCCAACCAGGCACGTACATCGGCAATCCATCGACCCACGCGGCCATCTACACGCCGCCGGTAGGCGAGGCAGTCATCCGCGACAAGCTCGGCGACTGGGAGCGATTCATCCACGCTCCCGCCGGACTCGACCCTCTCGTCGCAATGGCGGCCGCCCACTATCAGTTCGAAGCGATCCATCCGTTCGACGACGGCAACGGACGCACCGGCAGGATCCTCAACGTCCTCATGCTCATGAACGCGGGCTTGATCGCGGAACCGATCCTCTACCTATCGCGCTATATCATCCAAAACAAAGACAAGTACTACCAACTGCTCCTCGCAGTCACGCGCGACGGTGCTTGGGAAGAATGGGTGCTCTTCATACTGGAAGGCATTCGCCAAACAGCGTTGAGCACTGTCGACAAGATCGATCAGATCCAGGGCTTGCAGGATGCGACGCTCGGTCGGATCCGGGAGCTAACCACCGGCGGCGCGAATGCGGACCTACTCGCCGTCCTTTTCGAGCAGCCCTACTGTCGAATCGCGAACGTCGTCGAGCGCTGCGGGGTCTCCCGACCCACTGCCACGAACTGGCTCAATGCCCTTGTCTCTGGCGGGGTGCTTCAAGATGTCCGGGCCGGCCGCGAGCGGATCTTCATCAACGTGAAGTTCTTCGATCTGCTTCTTCGTCCGGAATCCGCGCCGCCAGTAAGAGCCCACCCTGTTCTGAGGGCACGGTAGCGTGCCGGATCACGGCGACATCGTGCGCTTGGCGCTGCCTGGCGTACGCCGCTTCGCGCTCGGCGCTTACGCCCCTTTTTTCGACTGACTGGTGTGGACTATCCGCCGCCACACGGCAGGTGCCAAAGCATCGGGTCCATCGGGAACCCGAATGACCACAACAGGTACGAGCACACGGCGGCGAGCAGGACGATCGCCAGAGCAACCAGGCCGAGCGTGCGCCCCCGGTTCAGGCCTACGGCGAGGAGGCCGACCAGGAGGGAGGCCGCCGCGAAGATCAGGGCACCCAGGACCGCCGACCCCTTCAGGTTCACAACCAGCAGTGACACTTGCTCCTGCGTCGGCGTGAGCGACGGGCCTTCGCATGCCGAGATGGTGGTCGCCTTCGCGATGGGCGCATAGAGCGTCGCCGCAAAACCGAGAATCCCCGGAGCGCACACTGCAGCGAGCGCAGCACAGAGGAGAGCCGTCAGCCCCACAATTGGACGCTGACTCGCCTGCCGACGGGTGAGGACATCAGTCGGCGTTCCGCTCATCCGCAAATCATATCCGCCGCCTGGTTAGCGCAGCGATGACGCTCGACCTGTACGCGGACCTCTTCGACGATGAGCTGGACGCCGTCGGGGACGCGTTGAGCCGCCTAGGAGCGCCAGAAATTGTGGGCAAAGTGTGGGCAAATCCCGAAACTGCTGCATCCGAATCGACCAGTGATGGGCTGGGATCCCAATGAATTACTGGGTGCGCCCGGTGGGGCTCGAACCCACGACCCGCGGATTAAAAGTCCGATGCTCTACCAACTGAGCTACAGGCGCGCACCCGTTAATCTATCGCGAATTCGGCTGTGCGTTTCACACACGGGTGCTCGGGGGAGGCCGTCGCCGGCCGCGCCTGCGATGATGGTCTAGGCGGTAGACGAGCGCGACTATGAGGCGGGAGGACACACGATGGCAGATGACTTTCACAAACCCACGCTGTTCTCCGGCAGCAAGTTCGAGTCGTGGCACGGGGCGGATGACCCGGCCGAGACGATGCGGATCGCTCACGAGACCGCACACGCACTACTCACCCGTGTGCGTGCCCAGCCGGACGCCGATGTTGTCGACCGGCTCGTCGCCTTCACAGACGAGAACGGCATCGATGCGATCGCAGAGCTGTGGGCGCGTTCGTCCGCACGGAGCCTTCCGGGGGCCCTCTGGCGCATCTACCTGCTGCGGCTGCTGATCCGGCAGGATCCGACCGGCACGAGCTTCCTGTACCAGCGCGGGGTCGAGATCACGACGACGATCGACCCGGTCGTGGCAGGAGCACCGATCCCGACGGGGCCGGCCGAGATCACGGAGCTGGCCGATCGCATCCTGCGCGGGTTGTTCGAGGGCGACTTCGCGATCGCGTTGGAGAGAGCGGCCGCGTTCTGCCGGGTGACCGCAGCGGGTTGCACGAGCGTCGCGGACGATTTTGATGCCACCGAGCCGGAACGCGCCAGCGAACTCACACGGCGCGCGCTGCGCTTCTCTGAGACCGCTGCAGAGCTCGGCGGATGCGCGCGGCTCTGGCGCGAGGACTCGCTCGAATAGCGGCCCACGAAGCCGCGTCGATGCGCCAAGAGGACACCCAGCTGGCGCCATGTGGCGCGCCGTAGCGTGACCTGGCGAATCAAGAGGCGCAGGAAGACACGAATAGCCGGGCCGCAGAACGCCTCTCGGCGCGAGGCCGCTCGAAGCGGCAAATAGTGGAGCCCGGGGTTACTGCGGTCCGGCCGTGTTCAAGTGTAGACGACGCGGATTCTCACCGCGATGCCCGGTCGTGCGCTCTCAGCGAAGCGTCAGCGCGCCCCGACTACAGCGGCCGCCGCACCGGCGACAGACCCGAAAAGGTGCGCATGTGGCGGGAACAGGGCACAATACAGAGACGTTGTGACGCACAGACGTAAAGGGCCGCGGCGTTACTGGGCGGAAAAGACCCCCGGTAACGCCGCCTTTCTGTGCTGGGCGAGACGTTTCCGTGCCGGGCGAGACGTTATCCGAAGCGGCCGGAGACGTAGTCTTCCGTCGCCTGCACCGTCGGGTTCGAGAAGATCGAGACGGTGTCGCCGTATTCGATGAGTTTGCCGGGCTTGCCCGTGCCTGCGATGTTGAAAAACGCCGTGCGGTCGGAGACCCGCGACGCCTGCTGCATGTTGTGCGTGACGATGACGATGGTGTAGTCCTGCTTGAGCTCCTCGATCAGGTCCTCGATGGCGAGTGTGGAGATCGGGTCGAGCGCTGAGCACGGCTCGTCCATCAGCAGTACGTCAGGGGAGACCGCGATCGCACGGGCGATGCATAGACGCTGTTGCTGCCCGCCGGAGATGCCCGATCCCGGAGTGTTCAGACGGTCCTTGACCTCGTTCCAGAGATTTGCGTTCTGAAGCGACTTCTCGACGAGATCGTCCTGCTCGTTCTTGGGCATCCGCCGGTTGTTGAGCTTGACGCCGGCGAGCACGTTGTCGCGGATCGACATGGTCGGGAACGGATTCGGCCGCTGAAAGACCATGCCGACTTGCCGACGCACGAGCACGGGGTCGACGCCGGGGCCGTAGAGGTCGTTGCCGTCGATACGCACCTCACCGTCGACGCGCGCGCCGGGAATCACCTCGTGCATCCGGTTGAGGGTGCGCAGGAAGGTGGACTTGCCGCATCCGCTCGGTCCGATCAGGGCGGTGACGGTGCGAGGTTCGATCGTCAGGTTGACGCCCTCGACGGCTTTGAACTTGCTGTAGTAGACGTCGAGGTCGCTGACCTCAATGCGTTTGGACACGGTGTGTTCCTTCGGTTCTGTTTCGAGGCTTCAACGGCCGTATTTCGGTGCGAACACCTTGGCCACGATACGGCCGATCAAGTTGAGCAGCATGACGATGATGACCAGGGCCAGCGCGCCCGCCCACGCGCGGTCGAGAAACGCGGATGCGGGGGAGCCCTGGTTCGCATACTGGGTGTACACGAACACGGGCAGGGTCATCATCCGTTCGCTGAACAGGTTGTAATTCATGCTCGCCGTGAATCCGGCGACAATCAAGAGCGGGGCGGTCTCGCCGATCACGCGAGCGACGGCGAGCATGATGCCGGTGGTGAGGCCGGCAAGCGAGGTGGGTAGAACCACCTTCAGCACCGTCAGCCATTTCGGCACCCCGAGTGCTAAGGATGCCTCGCGCAGCTCGTTCGGCACCAGGCGCATGATCTCCTCGCTGGAGCGCACCACGATCGGGATCATCAGAACGGAGAGCGCGATCGAGCCCATGAACCCGCTACGGATGCCGGGCTGATTGAAGATCAGGGCAAACAGCGCGTATGCGAACAGGCCGGCGACGATCGACGGGATGCCCATCATCACGTCAACGAGGAAGGTGATGCCGCGGGCGAGGTGGCCCCGGCCGTATTCAACGAGATAGATCGCGGCGAACAAGCCGATCGGCACAGAGATCAGCGCGGCCATGCCGGTCACCTCAAGGGTGCCGACGATGGCGTGCAGTGCGCCCCCGCCGGCGCCGATGATGTTGCGCATCGACTCACTGAAGAAGTTTGCGTCGAAGCGTGCCACCCCGTTGGACACGACGGTCCAGAGCAGAGAGATCAGCGGCAGCAGGGCGATCACGAAAGCTGTGGCGACGAGCGAGGTGATCAGGCGATCGACCGCCTTGCGATTGCCCTCAACCAGAAGGGAAAGCACATAGAGCACGACGTCGAACAAGATGGTGCCGAAGAACACCGCGCCAACGATGTTGAAGCTTGCGGCTGCACCGCTCGCTGCCAGCACGGCGAAAATGGCCGCGAAGATCACCCAGCTGCCGACCAGCACCATCCAGGTGGTGCCGCGGGGGAGTTTGCCGGCGGTCAGCGAGTTGCCGATCGGGCGGGCGGTGAGCGTTGCGGTGGCCATCAATTCGCTCCTGAGAAGGCTTTGCGGCGCCCGACGATCCAGCGGGCAAGCACGTTGACGAGCAGGGTGACGACAAACAGCACGAGGCCGGTCGCGAGCAGCGCGCTCACGCTGATTCCGGATGCCTCCGGAAACTGGAGCGCGATGTTCGCGGCGATCGTGTTCGGGTTCTGCGCCTGCAGGAGGAAGAAGTTGACGACGAGCGCCGGTGAGAGAACCATCGCGATGGCCATGGTCTCACCGAGTGCGCGGCCGAGGCCCATCATCGCAGCGGAGACGATCCCGGCCCGGCCGAACGGCAGAACAGCGGTCTTGACCATTTCCCAGCGGGTGGCGCCGAGGGCGAGGGCGGCTTCCTCGTGCAGTCGGGGCGTCTGCAGGAAGATCTCGCGGCACATCGCGGTCATGATCGGAAGCACCATGACCGCCAGCACGATGGCTGCGGTCAGGATGGTGCGGCCGGTTCCGGAGACCGGCCCGGCGAACAACGGGAACCAGCCGAGGTTTTGTGTCAGCCAGGCGTAGAACGGTTGGACGAACGGTGCGAGGGTGAGGATGCCCCACAGGCCGAAGACCACTGACGGCACCGCGGCGAGCAGGTCGACGATGTACCCGAGAGTTTGAGCAAGACGGCGCGGGGCGTAGTGCGAGATGAACAGGGCGATCCCGATCGACAACGGGGTCGCGATGATCAGTGCGATCGCGGCGGACCAGATCGTGCCGAAGACCAGCGGCCAGACATACACCCAGAAGTTTGCCGCGTTGTTCGGCATGGAGTGTGGGCCGGCGACCAACGCGGGGATGCTTTGAACGATCAGGAAGATGGCGACGGCCGCGAGGACGGCAAGGATGACCGAGCCGGCTACGACCGTGCTGACGGAAAACACGCGGTCACCGAGGCGGACCTTCACTTTGCCCGATTGTATGGTCGCAGTACGTACCGCTTCAGTCGCTGTCATCTCGGGTCATTCTGCGCTTTCTCGCCGACTTCGGGTTCGGACGTGTTCAGCGGTGTAGCCCGGGTTTTGCTCGACCCGGGCCACACCGCCATTGGTTTGCTACTTGATGCTAGCGATCGCTGTCGCCACCTTGGCTGCGAGTGCGGCCGACAACGGCGCGGAGCCGGCTGCCTTCGCCGCGGCCTGCTGTCCGGCATCGCTGGCGATGTAGCTTGCGTAACCCTTCACCAGGGTCGACTTCGCCGTGTCCTTGTACTGCTGGCATGCGATGAAGTAGCTCACCAGCACGAGCGGCCACGCGTTCGCGTCAGTGTTCTTGCGGTCGATCGCGATTGCCAGGTCGTTCGCGGTGCGTCCGCTGGCGATCGGCGATTTGGCGACGACGTCGGCAGCACCGGCCGCGCTGATCTTCACGAATGCGCTGCCGACCTTGAGCTGGGCGATGCTGAGGCCCGCGGAGCCGGACTCATCGATGTAGGTGATGCTGTTCTTCGCGCTCTTCGTGGCATCCGCGACGCCGGACGTGCCCTTCGCAGCGTCACCGACCTGGTAGGGGAAGGTCTGCCCGGACGGCTTGGTCCACACGGTCGGCGCGTTCGCGGCGAGGTACTCGGTGAAGTTCTGCGTCGTGCCGGAGTCATCGGAACGGTGCACGACGGTAATGGCCGCAACCGGGAGTGTTGCGCCCGAGTTGAGCGCGGCGATCTTCGGATCGTTCCACTTGGTGACGGCGCCGCTGAAGATGCCGGCGATCGTGTCGGCGTCGAGCTTGAGGTCGCTCAAGCCGGCGACGTTGTACGCGATCGCGATGGGGGAGATGTAGATCGGGAGATCGATTGCGGAGCTGCTGGCGGCGCATCCGACGAAGTTGCTCTTCAATTCGGTGTCTTTGAGCGCCGCGTCTGAACCGGCGAAGTCTGAGGAACCGCCGATGAAGCTGGTGCGTCCCGCGCCGGAACCCTGCGGGTCGTAGTTGATCGTCACCGCGCTGTTCGCGGTCTGGAAGCCGGCTGCCCATGCGGTCTGCGCGGCGCTCTGAGCGGACGAACCGATGCCGTTGAGCGTTCCAGAGAAGGCTGCTGCTGCCGATGTGGTTGCTGTGCTTGCTGAGCCGCCGGACTCGTTGGACGCGCAGGCGGTCAGTGCGAGGGCTGCCACGGCCAAAACGGCTACGGGAGCGCCAAATCGCTTGAAATTCACGGATGAACCCTTCGGGAATCGTATTGTCTTCAATTGGGCCGGTGCTGACCCGCCTGCGACGCTATTTCTCGCACGTGACGAGGGTCCCTCTTCCCGGTGAACGGGAGGTTAACGCGGGGCAACTCCTTGTGCCCCCATCCCCTCCGCTGAGTTGCCTCGAAAGACCCTTCGTGCGGCAACTCACGGGAGGTGACAAAGCTGACAATGGGGCCACGGCGTTACGCGCGTGGGCTGTACGTCTCGATCGAGATGATTCCGGATGCGGGGTTCGACGTCGACAGATGCACCACCGAGAAGCCTCCGGTGTCCAGCGTCGCCGCCTCGTGGATATACGAACCCATGGTCGTTCCGGTTGCCAGGGCGATCTCGCGCAGAATTTCCGGCAGCACAGGCCCGTGACTGCACAGCACGGTCGTGCGTAATTTGCGCACACGCTTACCGACGACGTCGCGCACGGTGGCCGAGCCGTCTTCGTAGGCATCCTGACTGATGCCGGGCTCGCGGTGGGCGCCGAGTCCATATGCCGCAGCCAAAGGCGCGACGGTAGCGGCGCAGCGCACCGCCGGGCTGGTGATCAGTTTTTGCGGCTTCCACGCGGCCATGGTCGGAACGTTGCCGGCTGCCTGGGTGACGCCGCGCGCGGTGAGCGGGCGCGTCGCATCCGGACCGTGCCAACTCGTCGGCGGTATTGCCTTGCCGTGTCGAAGCGCGATGATCGCGAACGTGTTCGTGACGCCCTCGTCGACGAGTGCGGCGAAGGTGTCGAGCAACTCGACGTCCCGCTCGTAGCTCAGGTACTTGCGGGCTCGTTTGATTGTCACCCATTCGAGTGCAGCGACCTCGCCGTTCGGCACGAATGTGGATGCGGCGACCGCCTTATCCGACACTTCGGCGGCCCAGTAGTGCACGAATTTTTCGCGACCGCTCGAGATGACGTAGCGGGTGACGCCGAGCGGAACGCCAAGCCGCACGTTCAGCCCGGTCTCTTCGGCGACCTCGCGCACGGCGGTCTGCGGAAGCGTTTCTCCGGGGTCGACCTTGCCTTTGGGCAGGGACACATCGGCGTAACGCGTGCGATGGATCACGAGGATGTGCATTTTGCCGTCGATGACACGCCAGCACACCGCACCGGCTGCGTAGATCGCGGTTTCGTTCACCGGCGCGCACCCAGCCGCGGCCGGTGGGAGATCTGCTGCATGAGCCTATTCTGCAGATCATCGAGCGGATGTCCAAGCTCGTCAACGCTGTGCCGCACCCAGGTGCCGTCCGATTCGAGCGCCCACGACGATGTGCGCTCGTCCATGGCGCGGTCGATCAGCGTGAGCAGTTCGGTGATGTGCGCTGGGTCGGTCAGCCGCACGAGCGCTTCGACACGACGGTCGAGGTTCCGGTGCATCATGTCCGCGCTGCCGATATACACCTGAGGGTCGCCGTCGTTCTCGAACGCGAAGATCCGCGAATGCTCGAGATAGCGACCGAGGATCGAGCGCACCCGGATGGTCTCGCTGTAGCCTTCCTGGCCTGGCTTCAGCCCGCAGATGCCGCGCACCCACAGGTCGATCGGCACACCGGCGCGGCTCGCACGGTACAGCGCGTCGATAATCGACTCGTCGACGATCGAATTCAACTTCAAGCGGATGCCGCTGGGCTTGCCGATCTCCGCGTTCGTGCGTTCGTTCTCGATCGCCTTCACGAGACCCTTACGCAGGTGCAGAGGAGCGACCAGCAGCCGCTTGAATTTCTTCTCGATGGCGTAGCCGGAAAGTTCGTTGAACAGCCTGGTGAGGTCCTTGCCGACCTGATCGTCGGTGGTCAACAGGCCGAAGTCCTCGTAGATGCGACTGGTCTTCGGGTTGTAGTTGCCTGTGCCGATATGGCTGTAGTGGCGAAGCACGCCCTTTTCTTGTCGCACGACCAGCGCGAGCTTGCAGTGCGTCTTGAGTCCGACCATCCCGTACACGACGTGCACTCCGGCTTTTTCGAGTTTGCGCGCCCACTCGATATTGGCCTGTTCGTCGAAACGGGCTTTGATCTCGACCAGCGCGAGCACCTGTTTGCCGGCTTCGGCCGCGTCGATGAGAGCCTCGACGATCGGGCTGTCGCCGCTTGTGCGATAGAGCGTCTGCTTGATCGCCAGCACGTACGGGTCGGCCGCCGCCTGCTCGAGAAACGCCTGCACGCTCGTCGCGAACGATTCATACGGATGGTGCAACAGCACATCCTGTCGTGCGATCGCGGCGAAGATGTCGGGCTTCGCGTTCGGTTCGGACGGCATCAGCGCGGCAGCGGTCGTCGGCACGTGGTTGGGGTAGTGCAGGTCGGGGCGATCGATCTTGGACACATCGAACAAGCCGCCGAGGTCGAGCGGGGCTGGCAGGCGGTAGACCTCTTGCTCGGTCACCGTCAGTTCGCGAACGAGCAGGCCGAGGGTGACGTCATCCATGTCGGAGGTGACTTCGAGGCGGATCGGCGGGCCGAACTTGCGACGCAGAAGCTCCTTCTCGAGAGCCTGGATCAGGCTCTCGGTCTCGTCCTCATCGACTTCGACATCCTCGTTGCGTGTGACCCGGAACACGTGGTGTTCGAGAATCTCCATGCCCGGGAAGAGATCGCCGAGGTGGTTGGCGATGAGGTCCTCGAGCATGATGAAGCGCATCTGGTCAACGGATTCACGCTGGTCGATGCGCACGAACCTCGGCAGCATCTGCGGCACCTTGAGCCGGGCGAACTGCTCTTTGCCGCTACGCGAATTGCGCACGCGCACAGCCAGGTTCAACGACAGCCCAGAGATGTACGGGAACGGATGCGCCGGGTCGACCGCCAACGGCATCAGCACGGGGAAGATCATCTGTGAGAAGATCTCGCGCATCTGTGCCCGATCTGCCGTGTCCAGGCTGTCCCAGGTGGCGATCGTGATGCCGGCTGAGGCCAATTCGGGCAACACGAGGTCTTGGTAGGCGGCCGCATGCCGCAGTTGCAGCTCGTGTGCTTTCTCGGAAATGTCGGCGAGCACATCAAGGGGCGCCCGCCCGATGTTCGTCGGCACCGCCAAGCCGGTCAGGATGCGCCGCTTCAGCCCTGCCACACGCACCATGAAGAATTCGTCGAGATTGCTTGCGAAGATCGCGAGGAAGTTGGCGCGTTCGAGCACGGGAATGCTCGGGTCCTCGCCCAGCTCGAGCACGCGTTGATTGAACGCCAGCCAGCTGATCTCGCGGTCGAGGTAGCGGTCGGCCGGCAGCGTCGGATCGATCGACGGATTCCACGGTTCGAAATCGTCGTCGAAATCACTGCTCAGCCCGCGATCGATCGGCCCGGTATCGATCGGGCCGCTGTCCGTCAGTGTGTTCTCGCCGTCCATGCCCTCATCATTGCACCAGAGGGCGTGCAGTAGTGAGGACCGCTGGTCGAGGAACTCGTGAGCTTTCGGTCCCTGAGCGAAGTCGAAGGGAGCGCGGGCGTCCACCGCAAGTCGAGGGGCCCGCGAGTGGACCCGCACCGAATTCAGGTTGGACGGGCGGAAATGGCCTGTTCGCGTCTTCAGGTGCCGGTCCAGCCTGAATTCGGACCGGGAAACCGGGCAGCGACAGGATCAGCGGGGGATGCGGCGGTATTGCACGTCGACGGTGTGGTCGACGAAGCCGAGCGATCGGTACAGGTGCACGGCCGCCGCATTGTCGGCCTCGACGTACAGTGTCGCCGCCGTGCAGCCGCGCTCGCGCAGGCGCGTCAGTCCGGCATCCATCAACAGTCGGCCCAGTCCCTGACCGGCGGATGCCGCTGTCACCCCGACCACGTAGATCTCGCCCTCCTGCGCACCCGGCTCGATCTTCAGCCAGTTGTAGCCGATCATCTGCCCTGGTTCATCGCGTGCGATCAAAAAGTCGCCGGCGTTGAACCACGGCGTTGCCATGCGCTCCCGCAGATCCGCGACGGTCACAGTACCCTGCTCCGGATGCCTGGCGAAGACCTGTGCGTTCAGGGCGACCCATTCAGCGTCATCGATCCCCGGGCGAAACGCGGTGATGGCCGGTTGAGACGCGGTGATGGCAGGCGGAAGCGCGGCGGCCGCACGACCGTGTTCCGACTCGACTGGTCCGTCGAGCGGAGCCCGCAACTGCAGCAGTCGCCGCACTGCGTCGAATCCGTGTCGCTCCGCGAGGATGCGCGCGGCCGGGTGGTCACCGTGCGCCCACGCGGTCAGTTCGCCGACGACCGTCGCCAGCAGGCCGTTGAGCGCGATGCCACCGAGTCCTTTGCCGCGGAACACCGGGTCGACGGTGAAGTCCAGCTGCCCGTGGCCGAGGATCGCGGAGCCGATGGCGCGGGCGTGCTCGCGCTCCGACCACACGGTTGCGACGATCGGTGTGCGTTTTCCGGCGGAGACATCGAGACGCGATTGCTCGTTGAATGGGTCGTAGCCGTCTTCCTCGCGCGCCGCATCCGCAACCCGAAAGAACTCTGCCGCGGCATCGGCGTCCGTCAGGTCAACGACCGATAGGCGGAGCGAGTCGCTCATTGTCTTCTTCCGTGACATTGAACCGGTAGCCGACGTTGCGCACCGTGCCGATCAGCGACTCGAGGTCGCCGAGCTTCGCGCGCAGCCGCCGAACGTGCACATCGACGGTGCGGGTGCCGCCGAAATAGTCGTAGCCCCACACTTCGCTGAGCAGCTGTTCTCGCGTGAACACACGAGAAGGATGCGTCGCCAGAAAGCGCAACAGCTCGAATTCCTTGAAGGTGAGATCCAGCGGTTGTCCGCGTACCTTCGCGGAATAGCTGGCTTCGTCGATCATGACCCCGGACGCCTGAATCTTCGTTTGCAGCGGATCTTGCGCGTGACGCCCGAGAGCGAGGCGGATGCGCGCATCCAGCTCCGCGGGCCCCGCCGCTTCGAGCACGACGTCGTCGACTCCCCACTCGGCGTTCACCGCCGCGAGTCCGCCTTCGGTGATGATGAGCAGCATCGGCACCGTTATGCCGGTGGTCGTCAGGATCTTGCAGAGCGACTTGGCAGCGGCCAGATCCCGCCTGCCGTCCACGAAGATGAGGTCGCAGCGCGGCGCGTTGACGAGAGACGCCGGCTCAGCAGGGATGCGGCGCACGCGGTGGCTGAGCAGTTCAAGCGCCGGCAGCGCTTCGCTGTCGGGCGCTGAAGTGAGGATCAAAAGTTCCGGCAATGCACCTCCCGCGTTCTGCGTACCGGCAATTCTATCCGAGGGTCGGCCGCCCGCGTGGGGCGCGTCATCTGGCGAGGAGGCACAATAGGGGGGTGACGACCGAAGTACTTGGCACGGCTACCCGGTGGAGCAGCATTGTTGCGGCCTGGGTGCTAGCGGCGATTGCCGTCGTGTGCATCGGACTGTTCTCGCCGCGGGAGCAGTATTTCACCTGGCTCTCGTTGAGCCTGGGCGGCGCTGTGGTCGCGGCCCTCGCCATCCAACTGGCGACGCGTCAGAAGAATGGGTTCGTCGAGCGCCTGATCGCGAGCATGTTCGGGGTGCTTGTTGTGCTCGCGGTCGGCGCCGTGGCGTTCTGGATCGTGGGCCTGGCTGCGTGACTCGAGCGTTGTCGCTGGGCGTCGACATCCGATCAGTGCCACCGGCTAGACTCGATTACATGGTTGTGACCTTGGAACTCGTCTTCGTCGGACTTCTCGGCCTTGCGAGCCTGGCGATCGCCGCGGTTTCCGTTGTTGTGGTCTACAACCTCTTTCGGGGGCAGCGCTAAGCGCTAGCGTCGACCATGATAGAGATTCCCACGGGGCTCCCGGCCGAGCTCGTGCCGCTGTCGTGGCTGCTCGGGGTGTGGGAGGGAACAGGCGTGCTCGACTACACCATCGCCGACGATCGCGTCCAGCACGAATTCGGCCAGCGCATCAGCTTCAGTCATGACGGACTGCCGTATTTGGGCTACACCGCGTTCAGCTGGTTGCTCGATGAGGGGAGCACTCCGCTCGCCGCCGAGACCGGTTATTGGCGGCTCAGTCGGCCGCGCGTCGACGGTGACCCGGGCCCTGCAATGCTGCCCGGTGCCGGTGCGCAGCCGTTCAGCGACGCGGATGCGGTCGAAACGTTGCGTAACGACAGCGGCGGTTTCGACATCGAAGCGTTGATCGTGCACCCCGACGGAGTGAGTGAACTCTACCTCGGCACCGTCGCGGGGCCGCGCATCGACCTGTCGACGGACGCCGTCATGCGCACGGCCGGGGCAAAGAACTACGCGGCGGCCACGCGAATGTACGGGCTGGTCAAGTCTCAGCTGCTCTGGGCGTGGGACATCGCAGCCCTCGATCAAGAGCTGCGCCCGCATGCGTCGGCCAAACTTGCGAAGGTGCAGTAATGGCGGCATCCGAGTTTCTCGCGCTACCCGGTGCCGTCGACGGCTCGGGGCCGGACGCCGGCGTGCCCGCGCATTACGGCAACCCGCTCGGCGAACAGCGCATGTTGGCAGCGGGCGCGGCTGCCGTCGACCTCTCGAATCGCGCTGTCGTCTCGATCTCCGGTCCGGATCGGCTGAGTTGGCTCGATTCGATCAGCAGCCAACGACTGATCGGACTGCCACCGGGCGAGTCATCCGAAACGCTGTTGCTCGACCCGAACGGTCATGTCGAGCACGCCGTGCGCCTGATCGACGACGGCGAAACACTGTGGTTGCTCGTCGAGAGAGCCGAGGCGGAGTCGCTGCTCGACTTCCTGCAGCGCATGCGTTTTATGCTGCGGGTCGAGCCGGCGGACCGCACCGCCGAATTCGCAACGATCGGCGCCTGCGCCCCAACCGGGCCGGCGCACGCCCCACTGGTCGACGCGGCCGTCTCCAACAGTATTGCGCTGGTCTGGCATGATCCCTGGTCGGTTGTCGCCCGTGGCGGCCATCAATATGCGACGACGGATGCCCATCCCGGCGCCGGTTGGACGTGGACGGAAACGCTGGTGCCGCGTTCCGCGCTGTCGGCGCTGGCCGGCCGCGCGGCATCCGGAGATCTTGCGGTCGCAGGCACGCTCGCCGTCGACGCACTCCGGATCGCGGCATGGCGGCCCCGATTCGCGACCGAGGTCGACGAGAAGACCATCCCGCACGAGCTCGACTGGCTGCGCACCGCCGTGCACCTGAGCAAGGGTTGCTATCGCGGCCAGGAAACCGTCGCGAAGGTGCACAACCTCGGGCATCCGCCGCGCCGGCTGGTCTTATTGCACCTGGACGGCTCCGAGGGCGTGTTGCCCGCGCCCGGGTCAGCGGTGAGCATCGATCGCGAGGGGGAGCGTCGTGTCGTCGGGCAGGTGACCTCAAGCGCGCTGCACTATGAGCTCGGCCCGATCGCGCTCGCCGTTCTTAAGCGGTCAACGGATGCGACGGCCGCGCTGCACGTCGACGCCGCCGGTGTAGACGTGGCTGCCGCCCAGGAAGTGATCGTGCCGACGGATGCCGGTGCCGAGGCGAACCTGCCGCGCCTTCCGCGGCTCGGAGCGGTCACCCGGCCGAGGCGCTGACCCGGCCGAGGCGCTGACCCGGCCGAGGCGCTGATCTGGCCCGTTCGCAGGCCGACGCGCTGAGCCGGAATGCGGACGTTTTCTACCGCAACCCTTTTACTCCCGACTGCTCACTCATTGGGAACACACAGGCAGAATTTATACAAATGAGACATGACAATAGGACAGACACCGACCCGACCTGACCAGCAGAAGACTGACAGCACGGCATCGCCGATGTTCAGCAGGCGGCGTGTACTGATCGGTGGCGGTGTGGTCGCGGTTGGGGCGTTTCTCGGTGGCATTTTCGCGGAACCGGTTGTCAGCGGGGTGCTGCCGACGGCGACACCGACGCCCACGGCGACTCCAGCGGTCAAGACGGTGATGCGAACCTTCGTCAGCACGAAACTCACGACGCCGAAGATCTCGGTCATCAAACGCGGGCGCACGGCGCCGGGCTTGCTGTTCGTTGAGCCGAGTGTCGAGAACTTCCACGGCTTGATCATGCGACAGTCGGGCGAGCCGGTCTGGATCGAGCCGACGGGCGTGACGCTGACTGACCTGCGCGTTCAGACGTATCTGGGCAAACCGGTGCTGACCTACTGGACCGGTAAGAGCACGGGCGGGCACGGCCTCGGTAAGGGCGTCATTCTGGACACGTCCTATCGACCTGTCGCCACGGTTTCTGCCGGCAACGGGCTGGAGGCAGACTTGCACGAGTTCAATCTCACGGCGAACGGAACGGCGCTGATCACTGCGTATCCCGTGGTCAAGGCCGATCTGACGGCGCTTGGCGGCCCGGCAGCCGGCTACATCTACAACTGTCACGTGCAGGAGATCGATGTCGCGACTGGCGCCGTGCTTCTGGACTGGAGTGCGATGGACCACGTCGACGTCAGCGAGACATACTTGAAGCTGGCTTCCGGCACCGGCAAGACGGCTTCGACCGCGTTCGATCCGTACCACCTCAACGCCGTGGATGCCGATGGCGACGCTTTGCTCGTGTCCGCACGGCACACGCACACCGTCTACCGCATCGACCGGTCGACCGGCGAGGTTCGCTGGCGCTTCGGTGGGCGCAAGAGCGATATCACTGTCGCGCCTGCTGCGGCCTTCGCCTGGCAGCACGACGTGCGCAGGCAGGCTGACGGCACCATCACCATGTTCGACAACCACTTGTACACCGGGCAGACGAACGGCGCATCGCGCGGCCTGAAGTTCGTTGTCGACGAGACCGCGCTCACGTCGACGTTGCAGCAGGCGTATGCATACGACGGCCATCTGGGCACGGCGATGGGGAGCACACAAGTTCTTCCGGGCGGCAACGTGCTGGTCGGTTGGGGCACGGATCCGTCTTTCACGGAGTTCACTGCGGACGGGCAGATGGTCTACGAGGCGGACAACCTCGGCTCGGGCTGTTATCGGGTGAACAAGTCGGCGTGGACCGCGACGCCGGTGACCGTTCCGGACGTGGCAGCGAAGTCAGGATCCGGCGGCGCGATGACGGTTTACGCGAGTTGGAACGGTGCGACGAACGTTGCATCCTGGAATATTCTCACCGGCACATCCGCGGCCTCACTGGCGAAAGTCACCACTATTGCGGGTGCAGGCTTCGAGAGTTCCGCATCCGTCGCGGCCGCTGCAATGGTCGCCGTGCAGGCGCTGGACGGCGACGGGAAGGTGCTGTCGACATCCGCCGTCACATCGGTTTGACGCACGGAAACGGGCCGCGAAGGGCCGCTAGATTGGAACAATGACTTCGCACTCTGAACACTCCGATGGCTACACGCTCATCCTTCTCCGCCATGGTCAAAGTGACTGGAACGAGAAGAACCTGTTCACCGGATGGGTGGACGTGCGTCTGAGCGAGCAGGGCGTGGCCGAGGCCACACGCGCGGGCGAACTGCTCGCTGAGTCGGGCTTGCAGCCCGATGTGCTGCACACCTCCGTGCTGACGCGCGCGATCCAGACCGCGAACATCGCCCTGGATGTGGCCGACCGCGCTTGGATCGATGTGCGCCGCTCCTGGCGCTTGAACGAACGCCACTACGGTGCTCTGCAGGGCAAGGACAAGGCGCAGACACTCGCCGAATACGGGCCGGAGCAGTTCCAGACCTGGCGCCGCTCGTTCGATGTTCCGCCGCCCCCGCTCGCCGACGACAGCGAGTTCTCGCAGGCGAATGATCCACGCTATGCCGGTCTTGGTTCTGACCTGCCCCGCACGGAGTGCCTGAAGGACGTCATCGAGCGGATGCTACCTTACTGGGAATCCGACATCACCCCGGATCTCGCCACGGGCAAGACCGTGCTCGTCGCAGCGCACGGCAACTCGATACGGGCGTTGGTCAAGCACCTGGACGGCATCTCGGATGCGGAGATCGCCGAACTGAACATCCCGACCGGCATCCCGCTGGTGTACCGGCTCGACGCGGAATTCCGCCCGCTCGGCGCGGGCGAATACCTCGACCCTGGGGCCGCGGCGGCTGGCGCGGCCGCCGTGGCGGCGCAGGGTACAAAGTAGCGTATGACCCGAGTCCTTACCATCGAGTAAGGAGCACGTTATCTGGTAAGATGAGGTATGCCTGCAGCCACCGTTACCAGCAAGGGACAGATTACGATCCCGATCGATGTTCGTCACAAGCTTGGCCTCGACGTGGGTGACCGCGTTCAGTTCGTCGAACTCGATGACGGTGGCTACCAGCTCGTCCCCGCGACCGCCTCCATCTCGGCGCTCAAGGGCATAGTGCCGTCGCACGGAAAAGTCGTGACGCTTGACGAAATGGATGAGGCAATTGCCTCGGCTTCTCGCGAAACAATGCGTTCATGATCGGCATCGATACCAATGTTCTGGTACGGCACGCTACCCAAGACGACCCACAACAATCGGCGGTCGCGAGCCGGTTTCTGACTCACCTCGATGAGAAAAACCCGGGATTTGTGAGCCTCGTCACCGTCGTTGAAACGGTGTGGGTGCTGCGGCGCGCGTATCGAGCTTCCACTGATATCGTGAACCAATTCATCAACGGGCTACTCAATGCCCGGGAGATCAACGTGCAGGACCCGGATATTGTCCGGCGTGCCACGCGAATGATGAACGCGGATGGTGCTGACTTCGCAGATGCCGTGATCGGCCTTCTCGGTACCGCTGAGGGGTGCGCGTACACGGCGACGTTCGACCGCAGAGCCGGCAGGCTCCTAGGTATGCGCCTGCTCGAGTAAAGCCGGCTACACGTCCTCCGGCACCCAGTCACCGGTGCCGAGGTACTGCACCTTCTTCGCGATTGAAACGGCGTGGTCTGCGAAACGTTCGTGGTAGCGAGACGCGAGCGTCGCATCCACCGTGTCGACGGTTTCGCCCTTCCACTTCTCGCCGAGCACCTTGTCGAACACCTTAACGTGCAAGTCGTCGACGTCGTCATCGTCGTTGCGGATCTCCTCGGCGAGCGACAACTCCTGGGTGCGCAGCAACTCGGTGAGCTTGCGTGCGATCGTCACATCGAGCTTGCCCATCTCGGCGAAGGTGCCGCGGAGCGACTTCGGTACGACCTTGTCTGGGAAGCGGTAGCGGGCCAGCTGGGCGATGTGTTCTGCCATGTCGCCCATCCGCTCGAGGGATGCGCTGATCCGCAGGGCGCTGACCACGATCCGCAGGTCGCGGGCCACCGGCTGCTGCCGGGCGAGGATCTGGATGGACAGCTCGTCGAGCACAACGGTCAACTCGTCGATCTTGTTGTCGTCTGCGATCACCTGCTCGGCAAGTGACACGTCTGACTCATTGAACGCGCGGGTGGCGTTCGTGATGGCGGAAGTGACGAGTTCTGCGATCTGGACGAGGCGGTCTTGAACCTCCCGCAACTCCTGCTGGAAAACTTCACGCATAAGTGATGTGGCCCTTCCTTGCTGGCGCGCTTGTGCGACGGATCGGCTCGATCCTCCGGCCATAATCGTCAGACAAGGTTAACGGATGGTGCTGCGCGGCTGAACACTCCCTGAAGTCAGCACTACCAGCCGGAATACGAACGGATGCCTACTGCCGCATTAGTACGCTTGACCCATGGACTCCACCGGGTTGGTGCTGCTGTCTCTTGCATTGGGCCTCGTCGTCGGTGCGGGGTTCGTGGCATTGCTGCACGTCGCAGCCGGCCACGGTGAACGCGCGGCCCGTGTGGTGAGCCCGACGGTGCCGGACGGCATTGATTCGATGTTCGAGGCGATGGACACAGTCGGTGTGGTGATCGACCCGTCCAACAATGTCGTGAGGGCCTCGCAGGCGGCGCTGGCGCTCGGCATCGTGTGGAACGGCGGAATGACGCATCTGGAACTCATGGAGTTGGTCGCGTCCGTGCGGGCCATTGGTGAACCTGTCACGGCGGAGATCACGCTGGCGCGCGGGCCGTTCGGCGACGCGAACATCTACTTGCACGTGCGAGTCTCACGACTGGGTTCGCGGTATGTGTTGTTGTTGGCCGAAGATCGCACGGAGACGTATCGTGTGGAGGCGGTGCGCCGTGACTTCGTCGCGAACATCAGCCATGAGTTGAAGACCCCGATTGCTGCGGTCGGTCTTCTGACGGACGCACTGTCCGCCGCCGCGGACGATCCGGATGCTGTACAGCGGTTCGCCGAGCTGCTCGCCGCCGAATCGGCGCGGCTGGCACGGATCACCCAGGACATCATCGAACTCTCCCGGCTGCAGGCGACGGATGCCGTCGCGAACTCGCGGCGGGTGTCGATTGCGGAGGTCGTCGCATCCGCCGTGGATCAGAACAGGGTCGCGGCCATGGCGCGCGGGATCGAACTGGCCACGGGCAAATCGACCGACGTCGAGGTGTTCGGGGACGAGGCGCTGCTCATCGCCGCCGTGAACAACCTGATCTCAAACGCCATCCGCTATTCCCCGGACCGATCCAGGGTCGGTGTCGGGGTGCGAAGCGCGGACGGTGCTGTCGAGGTTTCCATCACAGACCAGGGTGACGGCATCCCGTCGAGTGATCTTGATCGCGTGTTCGAACGCTTCTATCGCGTGGATCAGGCTCGCTCACGCGACACGGGCGGCAGCGGCATCGGCTTGGCGATTGTCAAGCATGCCGTGCAGAATCACGGGGGAGACGTGCGAGTCTGGTCACAACCGGGGCACGGCTCGACTTTCACCATTCGACTTCCCGAAGCCGATGCCCAGGCAGCCACCGCACAAGGAGAACATAAGCTGTGACACGAATCCTGCTGGTCGAAGACGAGATCGCACTGAGCGAGCCGCTCGCCTTCCTCTTGACGCGCGAAGGCTACGAGGTGCAGGTTGCCGCGGACGGTCGCAGCGCCATAGCCGCGTTCGACTCCACCGGCGCCGATCTGGTGCTGCTCGACCTGATGCTGCCGGGCATTCCGGGCACGGAAGTGTGCCGGCAGTTGCGCACGCACTCGAATGTTCCAATCATCATGTTGACGGCGAAGGATTCAGAGCTGGACATCGTCGTCGGGCTCGAGCTCGGAGCGGACGACTACCTGACGAAGCCGTATTCGACGCCGGAACTGCTGGCGCGCATCCGCGCAGTACTGAGACGTCGGGTCGAACCGGCACTCGAGGATGACTCTGTGCTCGAGGCCGGCAGCGTACGAATGGACATCGACCGGCACACCGTCAGCGTGCACGGTGTCGAAACGCCGATGCCGTTGAAGGAGTTCGAATTGCTGGAGTTGCTCCTGCGCAATTCCGGGCGCGTTCTGACTCGCGGTCAGCTGATCGACCGGGTGTGGGGAAGCGACTATTTCGGCGACACGAAGACGCTGGACGTACACATCAAGCGCATCCGTTCGCGGATCGAGGACAGCCCGTCACAGCCGCGGATGCTGCTCACTGTGCGTGGGCTGGGCTACCGTTTCGAGGCGGAGTAGCGCGGTTTGGTGCGGGCTCGTCCGTTTGGCGCGGGCTCGGTGATTGAGGCGAAGGGCTACGGCGTCGGTGTGGTCGTGTCGCTCGGGACCGCGATGACCGGCGTGGGCTTCGGCGTCGGGGTGTAGTGCTGGTACTCGCTCATCGCGTTGGTCAGCACCGGTACGAGCAACTGCACGCCGGTCTGTGTGCCGTACTGGAAATAGAGCGGCAGGAGCGCGCCCGGTTGGGTGTTGATGTTCACCAGCTGGGTCTGAGTGTGTGCAGCTGAGCCGATGTCCTTGACCTGGCCCGGCTCGACGGTCACGTACGTGTCGACCTTGTTGGTGGTGCCGTGCTGGATGAGAACGCGGTGACTCTTCGAGTCGTTGTTGACCAGCGTGACGACGAGGTTGCCGGTCTTCCCGTTGTCTGAAATGACCATCGCGTTGCGCACGTCGATCGAGCCGACATTGCCGCTCACGCCGTCACTCGCGTCATAGTGCAGTGCCGTGGACTGGGGTGCGAGGAAATTGCAACCCGCCGTTCCGAGAAGAATACCGACGGCTAGAACGACGGATGCCGCGATTCGCGTCCTCACAAGACCCTCCTGAGTCGTCAGCGTGATGAGGCCGTTTCGGCCGGTCGTCACGGGGAATGCTGTTCGAGTTTAGCGTATACCGCGGCGTCGCCCCGGCCTCCCGGGCCGTCGGCGGCAGAGAGTAGCACGGGGCGCTGTGGTATTCTGGAGGTTGCTGAAGGGACGCCACTTTATGCTTTTCGAGGTTGGTGAAACGGTCGTTTATCCGCATCACGGTGCAGCAACGATCACCGAAGTCAAGAAGCGAATCGTCAAAGGCGAAGAGAAGCTCTACCTCAAACTCAACGTCACGCAGGGTGATCTGACGATTGAGGTTCCAGCTGAGAACGTCGACCTGGTCGGCGTGCGGGACGTGATCGGCCGCGACGGCCTTGACCACGTCTTCGAGGTGTTGCGCACACCGTTCACGGAGGAGCCGACCAACTGGTCCCGCCGGTACAAGGCGAATCTGGAGAAGCTGGCATCCGGCGACGTGATCAAGGTGTCCGAGGTCGTGCGTGACCTGTGGCGTCGGGATCAAGATCGTGGACTGTCGGCCGGAGAGAAGCGGATGCTCGCCAAGGCGCGTCAGATCCTCGTTTCCGAACTCGCCCTCGCGGAGAACACCGATGAAGAGCGGGCCTCGACCGTGCTCGACGGGGTTCTGGCTTCCTGACTCAGGCCCTCTGCCGCCCGGTCCGCTCCCGCCCCGCTGGTGCTCGTTACTCGACCAACGACCGATACCGACGGTCGTTCGGCGCGGGCAGCGGGACCGTATTCAGGGCCAAACGCCGGATTCTGGCCGTTGGCGTCTTCGCCCCTGCGTCTAGCCTGAATTCGGCTCGCTGCTCGGCCGCAGACCCCGGCGCGCTACGCTCTAACGCATGAGTGACGGAGCGCCGGACATCGCCGTGATCGTTGTCGCGGCGGGCAGCGGTGCCCGCCTCGGCGCCGGGGCTCCCAAGGCGTTTGCGCTGCTGGCCGGTCGCACGATTCTGGAGCGGGCTCTGTATTCCGTCAGTGGAATGTCTCGCCCGGCCCAGCTCATCGTCGTCGTGCCCGGCGACCGTGTGCGCCAAGCCGAAGCAATGTGTGCGGATGTCGTCGCGACGCCGGTCACGGTCGTGTCGGGCGGTGCGACCCGGCAATCCTCGGTGGCAGCGGGGCTCGCGGTGGTGGCCGACGGCATCCGGATCGTGTTGGTGCATGACGCCGCACGGGCGCTCACCCCGAGCGGTCAGTTCGATCGCGTCATTGATGCCGTCGAGCGCACAGGGGCCGGCGTGGTGCCCGGGCTCTCGGTCACCGACACGATCAAGCGGGTCGATGCCAGCGGAGCGGTCGTCGAGACAGTCGACCGCTCTGCGCTGTCCGCCGTGCAAACGCCACAGGGCTTTCTGCGCGACCAGCTTGTCGCCGCGTACGCCGTGGCCATCGACGATGTGACCGACGACGCTGCACTCGTCGCCGCGATCGGACATCCGGTTGGTGTGATCGACGGCGATCCGCTGGCGTTCAAGGTCACGACCGCTGCAGACCTGCGCAAGGCCGAACAGGAACTCGCCGAACAGGAACTTGCCGAACAGGAACTTTCAGGACAGCCGCTCGCAGGACAGCGGCTCGCGGCGGAAGGCCAAGCAGAGCAGGGTGGCGATCGTATCGGTATCGGCACCGACACTCACGCCTTCGATCCGGATGCCCCGCTCTGGTTGGCCGGGTTGTACTGGCCAGGCGAACCCGGCCTCGCGGGGCACAGCGATGGTGACGCTGTGGCGCATGCGATCACGGACGCGCTGCTGTCCGCCGCAGGCCTCGGCGATATCGGCACCGTCTTCGGCTCTGATGATCCGCAGTTCGCGCGTGCGCACGGTGAGGTTTTTCTGCGTGAGACCAGGCGTCGGGTGGAAGCCGCCGGCTTCCGTATCGGCAACGTGTCTGTGCAGCTGATCGGTGTTCGACCGCGATTCTCGCCGCGGCGGGCCGAAGCGCAGAAGCTGCTGACGGGCATCCTCGGCGCCCCGGTTGCGCTCGCGGCGACGACGACGGACGGCCTTGGTTTCACAGGCCGGGGCGAGGGTATCGCCGCCATCGCAACGGCGCTGCTGCACGGCACCCCGTGAGTCAGAACGCGCGCCGCGGCGCTCACGCGTCGGCGTAGACCGCTCGCCCGTTGGTGTAGACCGCTCGCCCGTCCGCGTGGACCGCTTACGCGTCGGCGTAGACGGCGGATTCGGCGCCGAACCAGGCGCGCGCGGCGAGCACGCGCCGGTTCGTTGCGGCGTCGGCGTGCAGATTGAGCTTCGCGAAGATCGATCGGATGTGTGCGTCGACGGTGCGTTCCGACAGGAACAGCATCGCGGCGATCGCTGAGTTCGTCAGGCCGTGTGCCAGAAGGCGGAGCACATCGCGTTCGCGAATGCTGAGTTGCGTCATCACGTGCCCCTTCGATTCGTTGTGCGCCAGCCACCTGTGAAAAGGCTAAGCGGCGCCTACGAACGCGCGCCATACGTAGTGCACGCACGATCGCCGCCGGCTGCGTAGTACGTGTCGGCGGATTAGGAGTTGTCACGGATGCCGGTGCAGCACCGTCGCCTTAGCGTGAGAACCATTCACAGTCGGCGGAAGGATCGGACGATGACACAGCGATGGGGCGCGCCGACGGGGGCGCGGCAAAGGAATTTGCCGCACCCCCTTTCTTAGAAGTTTCTGGGGCACTAGCTTTTAGGAATGACGGTTCCTCTGGGACGCGATGACGCAACTCAGCCGGGCATGCCCCAGCAGGGCTGGGGGTGGTTCGCGCGCGACGCAGTGCTGGCCGAGATCGATGCTCTCCGTGCCGACGGTTGCGGCGTCATCCTGCGCGGGTCTCCGGGAGTCGGAAAGAGTTCGATCCTGCGCCACGTTGCGCGCGAACTGGCCACAGCGGGCGGCACCGCGATCGCCCTGTCGGGCAGCGTTCTCGGGGCCAGCGTTCCGCTCGGCGCGTTCCTCCCGTTGTTCGACTCGGATGTGTTTAGGGCGGCCGCGCGAAGCGGGCGGCAGGGTGCGCAGTCTGACGCTGCTCCGCTGGAGCTCTTGACGATCGCGGATGCTGCGCGTCGCTCGGCCCAGCACGCTGACGTGCTGGTCGTCGACGATGCTCACCTGCTCGATCCCGCCTCGGCGGGGCTGGTGCACCAGCTGGCGTGGGCCGGAACACCGGTGCTCTTGGCCGCGCGCAGAAATGAACAGCTGCCTGCAGCGATCGATGCCCTGTGGACGAGTGGCGCCATTCGCCCGGTGGAGATCGAGCCGTTCACCGAGCCGGAGACAGCCGCGCTACTGCGATCGGTGCTCTCCGGTCTGGTCGACGGAGGGCTGGCACGGGCGATGTTCGACGTCAGTGCCGGCAACGCGCTGTATCTTCGCGAGTTGATCAGGGCGGGCCGTGAGCACCACGCGATCGTGCGGCGGCGCGACGTGTGGGTGCTGCGCGGCCCGCTGCCGATTGCGGGCAACCTGAGCGCGCTGCTGCGCGAGCGCTTCGCCGCCGCGGCTGACGACGTGAAGTTCGCCGCTGAGGTGGTGGCCGTGATGGACTCGCTGCGCCTGGTCTGGGCCGAGCGCGTAGCGGATTCTGCGCTGTGGGAGCGTGCCGAGGCATCCGGTCTCGTGCGCAGCGAGGGTGTTGCGCCGGTGATGTTGCGATTGGCGCACCCGCCGTACCGCGATGCTGTGCTGGGGGCGATGACCGCCCTCCGACGGCGACGCGTCTATGAGGCGCTCGTAGGGGCACTCGATGGCGATCCGGTGGACGACGCCGAACGCATCGCCTTGGCACGCTGGAGGCTCGAGCTTGACGAACAGCGGCCCGCCGACGAATGGCTGGCGCTGGCCCAGTTGGTGCAGGCAACGGACCCGGTTCTGGCGGAACGATTCCTGATCGCGGCCATCGCTGCCGGCGGTGACATCCCGACGCGCTTGATGCTGGCGAACCTGGTGACGCACCAGCATCGCGTCGCAGAGTCTGAGGCGATCTTCGCCGAACTCGCCGCTGAACCGTTGACTGCAGAGCAACGCCGATCCCTTGTGGCCACCCGGGCATTTCTGCTTGCAATGCCGGCACAGCGACCGAAGGAGGCGCTGGCGTTGCTTGCGGAGGCCATCCGCGAATTCGGGGAACATCCCGAGTTGCTGGTCGTGCGCTCAACGGCACTGTGGCGGTGCGGGCGCGTCACTGAGGCCGTTGCCGCGGCACGCGCCGTGCTTGGCGAGGTCGGCCTGCCTGTTTCAATTGAGGCTCACGCGTGCCTGACAGCTTGTTCCGCGATGATCTACGCGCGCGACGCCCCCGGCGTCTCGCAGCTTCTGGATCGCATGATCGAGCGGGCAGGGCAGGCATCCGCTGGACTGCCGGAGGGTGTGGGTGCCGCGCTCCTAGTCAACGCCAGCAGACACGCGATGATGCCCGGCAACCTTCAGGAGGCTGCTCGACTGACCGAGCAGGGCTACTTCCAGGCTCTGCAGCGCGGCGACGACGGAGTGCGTGCGCAGTACGCGCTCCTCTACGGCTGGAACCGAGCGCTTGCCGGGGATTTCGACGCTGGCGTGCGCTATGTGAAGGAGGCGTATGCCGGGTACGGTGTGTGGACGCCGACGACGCTGCCCTGGGTGCGGTCGGCACTGATCCAGGTGCTCGTCGGATGCGGGCAGCTCGCGCCCGCCCAACGCCTGCTCGATCGACTGGTGACAGAGCCGTTTGCCGAGTTGTACACCGTCGATGTTGTCCTCGCCCGCGCCGCCGTACTCGCCGCGAATGGGCGAGTTGATGATGCCGTGACCGCGTTGCGCGACGTGTGCCCTTGGGCGGAGGCGAACGGGCAGCGACTTCGTGCCGATGAGGCGTGGTACGCGCGACTGCGCTACGGCGATCCAGAAGCGGCCGACGGGGTGATCGATCGTTACGGGCGAGAGCCCGGCGCCCAACAGGCCGCGATCGTGGCGCATGCCGCGGCCATCCGTGCCGACGATCCGGCCGGTCTGGAGAGCGCGGCGCGCGCGCTCGACGACGCGGGACTGCGCTGGTACGCGACCGAAGCGGCAGCTCATGCTGTGCGGGCGCAGCGCAGGTGCAAGGATTCACGCGCAGAGGCGTTCGCCGTCGAGCGCCTCGCCAGACTGGTGGCGCAGTGCCCGGGCCTCGACAGCCCGCTGATCCGCGACCAACTGCGGAGTCCGTTGACCACGCGTGAATCAGAGCTCGCCGACCGGGCGGCCAACGGATGCAGCGACGCAGACATCGCACAGGAATTGGGGATCTCGATTCGCACGGTGCAGACCCACCTCGGTCGCGTATACGGCAAGCTCGGAGTGCACAGCAGAACGGAACTCGCGAGCGCACTGGCCCCGTCGCGGTGATGCCTCACGTGTCGGCCGCCGATGTGCTTGGCGAACGATGCCCACCCTTCGATCTCCTTCTTCTGCGCCATACCTCAGCTGCGCAGGGCCGGCAACGACGCGCCGGCATCAACGCGCTCGCCGACAAGGCCCGCGATCCGTTCCGCATCCCGACCGACGCCGTACACCATTGCGGAGGCCATCGAGGTCAGAAAATGCAATCCGACGAAATACAGGCCGGGTTCGCTGTTGACAACGCCGCGCTCGTGTAGCGGTTCGCCTGTGCTGTCGAAGATCGGCAGCTGGATCCACGAAAAGCCGCCTGAAAACCCGGTGCACCAGATGACGTTCGCGACCTCGAGCGCTGCGCCGTTTTCAGGCAGCGGCAGGCCGTCGCTGGTGCCGACGATGCGCCCGACACGGGTGACGCCGATCGCAGCGAGGTCCTTCGCCTTCACACGGATGAGCGGCGTGCCGCTGCTCACGAGCTTCGGGCGCACGCGTCGCCCGATCGGGGTCCGAACCGACAGGATCCGCGGAAACACGAGCCCGAACAGCAGTGGCGTGAGAATGTGGAGGCGCATGAAACTCGTCGCCGCAAACGGGAACTCGCCGGTGCTGTTCCCGGCAAGCATGACAGGATGCGTGGCCACGACTTCCTTCGCGATCTCGGCACCGGAGTTGCCCGCCCCAACGACGAGTACCGCGCCATCCGCGAGTTGGGCCGGATTGCGGTATGAGGTCGCATCGAGTTGGCGGATGCCGGGAGCAAGCCCGTGGCCGACGTGCGGAATTCGCGGGATTTGAAAGTTCGACATGGCAACAACGACCTGGCGTGCGACGAACACGCGGGCGCCGCACGTGGCAACGAAGTCGTCGCCGTCGCGGAACAGTGCATCGACGCGCGCCCCGCTCACCACGGGCAGGGAGAACTGCGCGGCGTAGGACCGCAGGTAGTCGGCCATGTCGTCCTTCGTGGGCAGGTCGCCTGAGGCAGCCGGGAACGGCATGCCGTCGAGTCCGTCATAGCTCGCCGGGGAGAACAGTCGCAAGCCGTCCCATCGGTTACGCCAGGCATCCCCGACGGCAGTGGCGGCGTCGAGCACGAGGTGATCGATTCCGAGCTCTGCGAGGTGGTACGAGACCGACAGGCCGGCCTGGCCGCCGCCGATGACGATGACGTCGGTGCGGTGCCAGCCGCCCGGCGTGGTTTTCACGTTCTGTATCCGTTTCATAGCACGAAACGTAACGGGCGACGCGCCCCGGCCACTTCGGCAGAATCCGCCATCCTGAGCGGATCGGGACTGGGTATTTCTGCCCAGTCGCGCCGGTGTCTCAGCTGTCGATCAGCCCGTTTTCGTAGGCATATGCGGTCGCCGCAGCTCGAGACGGCACTGAGAGCTTGGTCAAGATGTTGCTCACATGCCGGTCGACGGTTCTCGTGCTGAGCACCAGCTCGGTCGCAATCTCCTTATTTGTTCGTCCGGTCGCGGCGAGGCGCAGAACCTGGAGCTCGCGCGAACTCAGGATGCTGGAGGCTACCTCCTGGTCGGCCAGTGGATGGACGAGCTGCAGGAGATCCGGAGCGGCCGCGAGGCCGGCGAAAACGGTCCGTGCCGCCGCGAACTCCAGTCGGGCGCCGTCTGTGTCGCCCAGAGCCGCGTATGCGGCAGCGAGGCCGACGCGCACCCGGGCCGCCGCGTAGGGCGCCGGTACGACCAGCCAGATGCTCAAGGCGTCGCGGAGCAGGGGCAGCGCCTTTACCGGTTCGCTGGCTGCGAGCGCCACAAAACCCCGCGCCTGTGCCGACATTGCGCGCAACACCGGCGTGTCATATTTCTCAGCGATCGCGGCGAGGTCCCGCGCCGCCTCCGCCGCGTGCTCCTGTTCGCCGGCAGCGAGCATGATCTCGACGTGGGCCGGCAGAAATCTCGCTCTCCCGAGTGAGGTGCGCGTGGTCGAAACCGCTCGACGGATGGCGCCGACGGCCACGTCCAGCCGGCCTTGTTGGAGACGAAGCAGGGCCAGGCCGGGCTGCGGGTCGCCACCGAGTTCACTCGTGCGCTCGTATGCGCGCTCCGCGTCTGCCTCGCTGCCGCGCAACCGATGGATCTCTGCCTGCTCGTAGTAGGCGGCCGCGCGCTCTCGTTCGTCCGCGCTGGCACCGGAGGAGACGATCACGGCCTCGTCGAGCGCGTTCGACCACGCTCCGCCGAGTTGCATGAGCTCGGCGCGATGTACCCGGCAGGTGCCGTTGAACATGCCGAGTTGCGACTGGGCAGCACGCCAGGAGTCCAGCACGTCCGACCATTCGCGGGCGCGGTCGACCGCGAAAATACGCTGACAGCTGCCGACCACCGCACAATAGACCAAACCCTTGCCGAGTTCGCTGACGGGTTCGGTCGTGGCGATGAGCATCGCGTCATCGAGCAATTGCATTCCGCCGGCAACATCACCCGACTCGATCAGGGCGCGCCCGCCGAGTTGGCGGGCAAGCGACGACAGGTCGGGTTCACCGAAGCGATCGCCGATGGCCATCGCCCCAACAGCCACGGCGTGCGCACCGTCGGTGTCGCCGACATGAAGCAGGCCGTGGATCCGGGGAATCATGAGATAGCCGCGTTCGGCGCAGTCGCCGTGGTTTTCGATGAGATGTTCGCAGCGACCGAGCCACGCCTGTGCACGCCCGGTTTCTCCGAGCGATGTCAACCGGAAGCCGTACCAGAAGGCCGCACGGGCGGCACGCAGTTCGTCCTTCTCAGCGAGACACGCCTCATACTCGCGTTCCTGCGCCACGGCGGCCGCGTGGTCGCGACGGGTCAGCCCAGCCGACCTGGCCAGAAGCCCAAGATCCCGGGAACCCAGCGGTTGCGTACGGTCCGCGGCAGACAGCAGAGCGTAGGCGTCTTCCCACCGGTGCTGGGCGAACGCTGCACGCCCATCGGTGAGGGCGTCGATCCCCTGCGCAGAGGTGGTCATGCCTGTGATTATCCCGCCTCACACGCAGCGGCGATAGCACCGGATCGCGGGGACCCGGCACAGAGATCCGGCAGGTGAACACCGCCAAGTAGGCTAGACCGGTGACCGTGAGACTGTATGACACCAAGGCCCAGGCCCTGC
Organism: Microbacteriaceae bacterium; assembly: GCA_036510655.1. Lineage (GTDB taxonomy): Bacteria > Actinomycetota > Actinomycetes > Actinomycetales > Microbacteriaceae > Rathayibacter_A. The sequence continues at coordinate 30,303 of DATCDQ010000129.1, forward strand.
GTGATTTCACCCCGCTTGTCGATGGCGCGGTGGGCATGTACGTCTGTGGTCCCACGGTGCAGTCGTCGCCGCACATCGGCCACCTGCGCTCCGCGCTGGTGTATGACCAGTTGCGGCGCTGGCTCAATTACCGCGGCTACAACGTCTCGCTCGTGCGCAATGTCACCGATATCGACGACAAGATCCTTGTCAACGCTGCCGCGGGGCGGGCATCCGGAAGCACCGAGCAGTGGTGGGCGCTTGCCTACCGCTACGAACTCGAGTTCACCGCCGGCTACAACGCCCTCGGCATCCTCCCTCCGACCTACGAGCCGCGCGCAACCGCGAGCATCCCGCAGATGCAGTCACTCATCGCCCGGCTGATCGAAGCCGGGCACGCCTACCCGGCGGCGGATGCCTCCGGCGACGTCTATTTCGACGTCGCCAGCTGGCCGACCTACGGCGCGCTCACCCGGCAGAGCATCGACAAGATGGAGGCTGCGGAAGACGCCGATCCACGTGCGAAGCGGGATCCACGCGACTTCGCTCTCTGGAAAGGCCACAAGGCCGACGAGCCGGAGTCGGCGTCGTGGGCGAGCCCGTGGGGCCCAGGCCGCCCCGGCTGGCACGTCGAATGCTCCGCGATGTCGGCACAATACCTCGGCGCTCAGTTCGACATCCACGGCGGCGGCCTCGATCTGCGTTTTCCTCATCACGAGAATGAACTCGCCCAGTCCACGGCGGCCGGCGACGCATTCGCCAACTATTGGGTGCACAACGGGCTCGTCAACATCAACGGTCAGAAAATGTCGAAGTCGCTCGGCAACTCCGTGTACGCCGCGGACCTGCTCGGGCAGGCGCATCCGCTCGTCGTGCGCTACTACCTGGGGGCGGCGCACTACCGGTCCACGATCGATTTCCACGACGGGTCCCTCGCCGAGGCTGAAGCCGCGCTCGACCGCATCACCGGGTATCTCGAGCGCGTCGAACGACGGCTGGCCGGCACCCGCTTCGCTGGTAGCGGCGCCGAACTGATTCCGGAGATATTCGCCGTCGCGATGGACGACGATCTCGCCGTTCCGCAAGCACTCGCCGTGCTGCACGACGCCGTGCGCGCCGGCAACGCCGCCCTGGACGGCGGCGACCTTTCTGCTGCCGCGAGCGTGCGAGGACAGGTGGTCGCCATGACCGAGATCCTCGGCATCAACCCGCGCGCGGAACACTGGCAAAGCACAGCGGATGCGCCGGCGCTCGACGCGCTCGACGCCCTCGCCCGCAGGCTGCTCGCCGACCGGCAGGCAGCCAGGGACGCCCGAGACTTCGCGGCCGCCGACCGCATCCGTGACGAATTCGGCGCCGCGGGAATCACCATCGAAGACACCCCAACGGGTGCGCATTGGAGCATTGAATCGTGAAGAACAGTTCAGGGAAACCCCGGGCGGGTGCCGTGCGCAAATCCAAGAAGGGTGCCCAGGTCGGCTCCGGTGGGCAGGGCCGTCAGGCGCTCGAGGGCAAGAGGCCGACGCCGAAAGCGGAGGACAGACCGTATCATCCCGCCGGCAAACGCAAGGCCGCGACCGAACGCTATGAAGCGGCATCCGGAGGACGCGGTAAGCCGAATCGTCGCGATGACGGCAAGCCTGCCCGTGGGGGCGGGCAGCCGACTCGCGGCGGCGGGCAGCCGACTCGTGGCACCGGCGGTCAAAGCAGTGGTCGAGGCATCGAGAACCGCGCACCGCGTGGGCGCGCCAAAGCCGACGATAGCGAGATAGTGACCGGTCGCAATTCTGTGCTGGAGGCGCTGCGGGCGAAGATCCCGGCGACGACCCTGTACCTCGCCACCCGCATCGAAATGGATGATCGGGTCAAGGAGGTGTTGTCGATCGCGACCGGTCGCGGCATCCCGATTCTCGAGGTCATGCGGCCGGAACTCGATCGGCTTGCCGGGCACGATTCCGTGCATCAGGGGCTGGTCTTGAAGGTGCCTGCGTATGAGTACGCGCATCCGCTCGAGTTGCTCGACCTCGTGATCAGCCGGGCCCAGAAGCCGCTGTTCGTGGCGTTGGACGGCATAACGGATCCGCGCAACCTAGGTGCGATCATCCGTTCGACGGCGGCATTCGGCGGGCAGGGCGTGATCGTTCCGCAGCGGCGGTCTGTCGGGCTGACCGCGTCGGCCTGGAAGACGTCGGCAGGCGCAGCGGCGCGCACTCCCGTCGCGATGGCTCCGAATCTCACCCAGACATTGAAGGCACTCAAGGAGCGAGGGATGTTCGTGCTTGGCCTCGACGGCGGAGGCGATGTGTCGCTGCCCGGCCTCGAGCTCGCGGATCGGCCCGTCGTCGTTGTGGTCGGCAGCGAGGGGAAAGGCCTGTCGCGGCTGGTCACCGAGACCTGCGACGCGATCGTGTCGATCCCGATCAGTGCGACGACCGAGTCGCTCAATGCCGGGATCGCCGCGAGCGTCACCCTCTACGAGATCTCGAAGCTGCGCGCCGCCGCGAAGCAATAAGCAAACCGGCCGCCCCGATCAGAATCAGCCCCAGTGCGCCGAAGCCGGCTGACCGTGGAATATCCTGGCCGGTCGAAGCCAGCATCGCCGCCGCGCCCAATCGCGGCTCGGTCAGTCGCGGGCTGCCTGGTCGCGGGCCGCTCTTCACGACGCCCGCTGCCGCAGACCCGGCGTTTGCTCCGATCTCAAAGGTCAGCGGCGTTCCGGCGACGCCCGAGTTCGGCCCGGTGATCCACGCGGTCGGAGCGACATTGGCCACGTGCACGGTCGCGTTGTAGTTCGTGTAGACGCCGCCCTGGTTGGTGATGCGCAGGCGCACCGGGTAGTCGCCCGAGTTGGCACTCAGTGCTGCGGGCAGATCGGCGGATGCTGCGGTGCCGTTGCTGATCTCGAAGATGCCGTCGTTGTCGAGATCATAGCTGTACAGGAAGGCGCCTCCGTTGTCGTCGACGGGATTGGTGAACGTCACGAAAGCGCGTTCTCCTTCGTTGCCGGTCGAGGTGATCACGGTGGCCGATGGTTGCGAGTACGCTACGGCGTCTCCCGCCAGTTGCACCAGGTGAGGGTTGCCCGAGATCGTGATCTTAGCTGTGGCGTTTGTGGTGCCGACGACGGCCGGAGCGAAGAGGAAGCGGATGGTGCAGGAGCTCCCAGGCTCCAGAGTGGTCGGGCACTGATTGTCAGCTTTGAAGGCTGGGGAGCCGAACGTCCACGACGTTGCTATCTGACCGGTTCGCGGTGTGGTGGAAACATTGGTCACGGTGGCCGATACTTGCCGTATTACGCCGAGGGCGGTTTTCGGGAACCAATAGGTGTCGATCGTGGTCGGCGGTGGCTTTTGTAGGGTGTACCAGTTGACGCCCAGCCCGGAGAGCGGGATCTGATACGTGGTGCCGAGAATGGTGATAGTGCCGATTCCAGCGTAGGGAAGATCGGATCCGGGCGCGAACCGGAACAACATGGTGCACGAGGCGCCCGCCGCCAACTGGTACGTGCATCCGTTGAAATCACTCGTAAAGCCCGACGGCACGCCCATTGCGGGGCCGCCGAGGTCGCGGACGGTGCCGGTGACGTTGGTGACCGTGACGGGCAGAGCCGCGCTTGTGTCACCGACAATTGTGTCGGGGAAGGCGAGGGCGGCCTGGTCGACGGTGAAGATCACGCCCGTTCCGCCGAGATTGACGGCGAATGACTGCCCGCCCAGTTGTTTGAGCGTGTAAGTTTCCAGCCTCTGACCCACGGCGGTCGGTGTGAAGACGAAGTTGAGTTCGCAACGTGCATGAGCGGCCAGCGTGCTTGGACAGCTACTCGTCTTTGTCCAGCTCGACGGAACGCTCGACGTGGTGATGAACGTCGAATCTCGTGTTGTGTCCGCGACATTGGTGATGGTGACCGCGAGGGGGGCGGACGGGCTGCCGACGGGCGTATCAGGAAAGTCGAGTGCGGCGAAGCCCGATGGAACGACGGTGAAAGCGCCCAGCACCTGTGCGGTCAGCGGGCGAACGTTTGCGACGCCATCGACGGTGATCGTCGAGCTTCCGGTGAGAGAGCCGAAGAGCGCAGTGGTTGTCGTGTAGCTGAGCGAACAGTAGTCGCCCGGCGCGATCGGCGTTGTGCAATTGTTCGTGCTGGTTACGTAACCGAGCGCGTCGGTCGAGATCGAGATGAGCGGGGTCTTCGTGACGGTGTCGTTGTTCGTCACGGTGACGACGACGGGCTCGGGCGCGTCGGTGAGGTAGCGATCGGGAAAGGAGATTGAGCCGGGCGCGACTGTCCAATCCGCAGGGGCGGCCACGGCGGGTGTTGCAAGCGCGACGCCGCCGGCTGCGAACGTGACAGCGGCGACGACTACGGCGATCCGACGAGTGAGTTGTGTCTTCATGCTGATCACTACACTGCAGGCTGCGCTTCCCGCGCATCGGTGCTGTCGCCTAATTCACGCCGGATGTTTATGGTGCGGAGCTTAGACGGAGTCGCGCCAGTCGGCCGCCTCATCATCATCATCGACGACGAGATGCGGCAGCAAGATGGCTTCGGTTTCCGGGGCGATCACAGTTGCCTCGTCGCGTCGATGGCGCAGCACATCGTTGATGTAGGAGCTGAGCGCTTCAGCCAGGGGCACGTCGCGGCCTTCGTCCTGTGACATGAACCAGCGATGCTCGAGCAGCTGGTGGAAGACCTCGGCCGGTTCGAGCTTGCCCCGAAGATCGCCCGGGATGGCGCGCACGACCGGTTCGAACACGCGCAGTAGCCACTCGTGGGCCATCGCTTCCTCGTCCAGACCCTGTTTTCCCAGGGTTGCGGAATAGGAGTCGAGATCGTTGAGCAGGCGGCGGGCCTGATTCTCGCCGGCATCCAATCCGGTCAAACGCAGCAGTCGACGCTGGTGGTGCCCGGCATCGACGACCTTCGGCTGGATGCGCACGGTCGTACCAGCCTCGTCCGTCTTGATGGCGAGTTCCTCGATGTCGAAGCCGAGGTCGTTCAGGCGCTCCACACGCCTGCTGATCCGCCAGCGCTCGGACGAGGAGAACGACTCGCTACTGGTCAGTTCCTTCCAGAGTGAACGGTAGGCGGCGACGATCCCGCCTGCCACCTCGACGGGATCGAGGGCTTCGTCAGCGCGGCCGCCGGCTTCGAGATCCATCAGTTCGCCCGCGATGTTGACGCGCGCGATCTCCAGATCGTTCTCGCGTTGCCCGTTCGAAAGGCCGCCGCTGTAGAGTTGCCCGGTTTCGGCATCCACCAGGTAGGCCGCGAATGCGCCGGCATCGCGGCGGAACAGTGTGTTCGACAGTGACACGTCGCCCCAAAAGAAGCCGACAACGTGCAGTCGCACCAGAAGGACGGCCAGCGCATCGACCAGGCGGGTGGCGGTGTCGGGCCGCAGGGTCTGCGAGTACAGCGCACGGTAGGGGAGCGAGAACTTGAGATGCCGGGTGACCAGCACGGGTTTGAGAGCGTCGCCGTCGTCATCCGTTCGGTTGGTGATCACAGCAAGCGGATCCACGCACGGGATGTCGAGGCGCTGCAACGTGCGCAGCATGTCGTATTCGCGGCGGGCCAGTTCGCCTGTCGTCTCCTTGATGGCGATGACGTACCCGGACAGGTTCGCGAACCGCACGAGGTGGCGGGAGATGCCTTTCGGCAGGAGTGCGATGTAATCGTTCGGCCACGCATCGAGCGGCACATTCCACGGCAGGTCGAGGAGCGCAGGGTCGACCGTCGCTGCCGTGATGTTGAGGGAACCGGCCATAGTGAAGAATCTATCGTCTCGTTGTGGGTGCCTGGTCACACGACTCTGCCGCGGTCCCAGTGGGAGCCGCGGCAGAGACGTTGTTGATTCGGTGGCAGATCGGGTTAGTCGACGACGGCGCCGCCGAGGCGCTCGCCACCCTCAGCATTGAAGATGTGCACGTGGCCGGCCTTCGGGCTGATGTACACGGTGTCGCCCGCGTTGGGGTGTGAACGGCCGTCGACACGACCGACGAAGTCGGTGCGCTTGCCTTCGATCTCCGAGTGGCCGTAGAGGTAGCCGTCTGCGCCCAGTTCTTCGACCAGGTCGACGTTGACGCGGAGGCCGGCGCTCTCGGAGAGCGAGACCACGACGTCCTCGGGTCGAACACCGATGGTGACCTGCTTGCCGGCGTTTGCGAGGATTTCGCGCTCGACCGGAACAACAGCAGAGCCGAACTTCACGCCGCCGTCGACGACATCCGCAGAGATGAGGTTCATCGCGGGGCTCCCGATGAAGCCGGCGACGAAGACGTTTTGCGGCTGCGCGTACAGGTCGCGCGGGGTGCCGACCTGCTGGAGCACGCCGTCCTTGAGGACCGCGATGCGATCACCCATGGTCAGAGCCTCTGTCTGGTCGTGCGTGACGTAGACGGTGGTGACGCCCAGGCGGCGCGTCAACGACGCGATCTGGGTGCGCGTCTGCACGCGCAACTTCGCGTCGAGGTTCGACAGCGGCTCATCCATCAGGAACACCTGCGGGCTGCGCACGATCGCGCGACCCATGGCAACGCGCTGACGCTGGCCACCGGAGAGCGCCTTCGGCTTGCGGGCGAGGTAGTCCTCGAGGTCGAGAAGCCTGGCTGCCTCGAGAACGCGGGTGGCGCGCTCTTCCTTCTTGACGCCGGCGATCTTCAGTGCGAAGCCCATGTTCTCGGCAACGGTCATGTGCGGGTATAAGGCGTAGTTCTGGAAGACCATGGCGATGTCGCGGTCCTTCGGGGGAACGTCTGTGACGTTGCGCTCACCGATGAAAATGTTGCCCTCGTTGACCTCTTCGAGGCCGGCGAGCATGCGGAGCGAAGTGGACTTTCCGCAGCCGGACGGGCCGACAAGTACCAGGAACTCACCGTCGGCGACCTGGAGATCGAGCTGGTCGACCGCGGGGCGGGTTGAGCCTGGGTAAAGCCGGGTTGCCTTGTCAAACGTTACTGATGCCATGGTTGTATTACTCCTTCACCGGCAGGTACGTGCCGGACGATCCGTAGTGAATGGATGATGCGGTCGCTATTGCTCAGGCAACAGCGACCGACTTCATAGTACGACATCTGTCGGGTAGTGCAGAATCATTGGATGGAGACCCGACTCGTCTCGGGATGCAGGTTGCACACGGGTCGGGTGCAGGCCCCGTGTGGTCTTTTCCCAGACACCGCCTTTATCATCGTTGGTGCGTTTGCATGGAATTGCGATGCACAACTTTCCCCGCCACTCGAAGTGAGAATCCATGACCGACGCCGATTCGAACGGTTTGCGTCCCAGCAAGAACGTGCGTCGTGCCGCCGCCCGAGACAAAGCCCGGGTCTTGCGCGAAGCTCAGAAGAAGAAAGAGCGTCGCAGGCGCACCTTCTGGCAGGTCGGCATCGGGGTCGTAATCGTTGCGGTGCTGGCGGTCGTGGCTGTGGTCATCGTGAGTTCTATCCACCCGCCCGCACCCGGCCCCGCGAACATGGCGAGCGACGGCATCCTGATCGGCAAGGGAATGAAAGTGGAGACGACGGCCGCGCTCGGTCCGAGTTCATCGCCCGTTGCGAACACTCCGGATCCGACGGGCTCTACCGTCAGCATTGTCACCTACGTCGACTATCTCTGCCCGTTCTGCGGCGACTTCGAGAAGACGAATGCCAACCAGATCGGCAAACTCGTGGACAGCGGGGCGGCGACCATCGAGATTCATCCGGTGCCGTTGCTGGCCAGCCATTCGGCGGGAACCAAGTACTCGCTGCGCGCGACGAATGCGGCAGCCTGCATCGCGAACTACAGCCCGAACTCGTTCTGGAATTTCAACACTCTGCTGTTCGAGAATCAGCCAGCTGAGGGCGGCCCTGGACTGACCGACGAGCAGCTCAAGTCGTACGTGCAGCAGGCCGGGGTATCGCATTACTCGTCGATTTCCACCTGCATGGACAACGGCCGTTTTGACAGCTGGGCGCAAGATGCGCTGAACCGAGCGCTGGCGGGTCCGATCGCCAATTCGACGGTGAAGCAGCTGACCGGAACACCGCTCGTGCTCGTGAACGGCAAGCAGTACTCGGGCTCGCTGACCGACGCGGATGAGTTCCGTGCCTTCGTCGTGCAGGCTCAAAGCCAGACCTACTCCACCTCGACACCGGTTCCGACCTCGACGCCCACGCCCACCGCAACGCCGTAGCACGCCGCCCTGTGGCCAGCACCGGCCACCCGCCGGCTGGGCTGGGCTCGGCTGGGCTGGGCAGCGCCGCTCACTGCCGCTCACGCTAGCCCGGAGTGTGCGCGCTAGCCCGGACGGACTCGCCAATTCGGTCCGGGCTGTCGTCAAAACTCCGGGCTAGCGCAACGGCAGAAATCTCCCGCACCGCATGTGTGCGCGCAAACCCCTAGGATTGTCTGACGTGACGGTCGCACGCCTGATCTGCCGGCCTGGCGCAATTGGTAGCGCACCACTCTTGTAAAGTGGGGGTTACGGGTTCGAGTCCCGTGGCCGGCTCTGGATGCCTTGCGGTTGCCTCGCCGCAACCGCGCGGATCACACCAACAATGTCACTGATCGAACGTGCGCATCGCCTTCCCGCCAGGTGATCTTCAAAGCGATGACGGATGCCCCGACCAGCGACTTTTCGATCATGAACGGCATGCTCGCTCCCGGCTCCAGAGCGACCGGCAGCGCGACGTCGACGCGGAGAGCTTTTCGCTGGCCATCGCTCGTGTCATCGAGCGCGAGTACCTGTGCCGCGTGTACGGTCGACCGATTGACGAGGCGGTACGCGCGTCGGGCTCGCTCAATGCCCCACGTGACGGGAAAATAGGGAGTGCTGGCGTTCGCCGCCGCCTCGTCTGCGTTCCCGGGCGCCGTTGCCGCATTCGCGGGCCGCCCCGCTAACTCTGCGTCTTCACGCTGAGCGCGCTCGTTGTAGGTGCTGCTCAAGACTTCGCCGGTCTTCTTGTTCCGGAGCGATTGAATCCACGCAAGCACGGCAATGATGGCTGAAGCGCTTCCGCCGATCGCGCCGACCCAGCCGGGAATCGCCACACCCCAGAGGTCGGTCATGTCGGTCCGATTCCGGGCTCACTCGGCAGCTGTGCCATAGCGGCATGTTAGCCGTTGGTCACGACGAGCTGGCATTGGTCGGCGCTTCGCGTGTCGTGCGGATGTCGGCCAGCACTAGCCTGGAGTCATGTGCGCGAGTTACGGACTTGATCCGCGTTTCAGCGGCTATGAAGCGCTGGCCGAAGCCGATCAGGAACTGGTCGCAGAATTGCGCGCGTGGGCGCAGCAGAACGCGAGCGAGACCATCCGCCCGACTGGTAAGAATCTGCGCAACGTGAACGCGCTCATCCGCGGGTCTGAGCATGGCCCACGTTTCGAGCAGGCATGGTGGGGCTACCTCGTCGGTGGTGAGCCGGCCAAGTTTCCGTCGATCAACACGCGCTTAGAGCGGTTGCAGGAGCGCCCCGGCGGGCTGGCCGGTCGCGCGATCGTGCCGGCGACCAACTGGCTCGAGATGCAGAAGCCGAGCCGTGACTGGTACAGCTTTGGCCTGGGTGAGCGCGAATTGTTCGGAATGGCCGCGGTCACCCAGCAGGGCCGGCCGACAGGCGGCGACGCCGTGACCTGCTACTCGATCGTGATGCAGCCTGCCCCCGAGGCGCTGACCGATTTCCACGACCGGATGCCGCTGCTCATCCCCGCGGACTTCGCGGATGTCTGGCTCGACCCGGCGCAGGATCCCACCCGCGAGCTCATCGATGCTGCGCTCGACGCCGGCCGTGCCGTCACCGAGCGGGTGGCGGCGGTGCGGCTCGCCAAGTAGCAGCCGCACCATGTGCATCCGATCGCGCTAGACCGCGGCGCGTTTGCCGATCGGTCGCCGACGCAGCAACGTGTTTTGGGTGGCAGAAGGGTTGTAGGCCATGTCGAGCCGTCCGATATCGGTGCCAGGCGGCACGATCGCGTCGAGCTGATCCAGGATGTCGTCGGAGAGCGCGACGTCAACGCCCGCGAGCAGGTCGTCGAGCTGCTCCATCGTGCGCGGCCCTGCGATCGCCGACGTGACGCCGGGGTGCGCGATGGCGAACGCCATTGCGAGGTGCGTGAGCTTGATCCCGGCCTGCTCGGCGACGGGGATGATCCGTTCGACCGTGTCGATGCGAGTCTCGTTGGTCATATGGGCGAACATCCGCGCGCGACGCAGATCCGTTTCCTGTCCCTTGCGGATGCGGCCGGTCAGCATGCCGCCGGCGAGCGGACTCCACACCAGGATGCCCATTCCGTAGCGTTCGGCGACGGGCAGCACTTCGTTTTCGATGGCGCGATTGAGGATCGAGTAGGTCGGCTGCTCGGTGCGGAATCGCTCGAGGCCGCGGCGCTGCGCCACCCACTGTGCTTCGACCATGTCGGAGGCAGGCATGGTCGACGAGCCGATCGCGCGCACTTTGCCGCTGCGGACAAGGTCGGTCAGTGCCGAGAGCGTCTCCTCGATGTCGGTATCGGGGTCGGGGCGGTGGATCTGATACAGGTCGATGTGGTCGGTCTGGAGGCGTCGCAGCGAGTTCTCGACCTCCTGCATGATCCACCGACGGGAGTTGCCGCGCTGGTTGGGATCGTCGCCCATCGGGAGACCCAATTTGGTCGCTAGGACGATGTGGTCGCGTCGGCCCTTGATCGCTTTGCCCACGATCTCCTCGGACTCGCCGCGAGAGTACGCATCGGCGGTGTCGATGAAGTTGATGCCGGCGTCGAGCGCCTTGTGGATGATGCGGATCGATTCGTCGTGGTCTGGATTGCCTATGGCCCCGAACATCATGGCTCCGAGCGCGTAGGGGCTGACGTTGATGCCGGTCCGACCGAGAGTGCGGTACTGCATTGCGGATCTCCTTTCGGCGCCGGGGAGGGTGCCGTATAGTGATGGAAACGGGACGTCGTTCCACTACGATGAATAAACGTACGGGACAATGTCCCATTTAGCAAGGGGTGATCGAGTGGCTCGCATCGACGCGCGGCGGAACATCGATGCACTGCTCGCTGCCGCCAAGGAAGAATTCGCAACGCAGGGCGTCGATGTCAATGTTCGAGCAATCGCGGCTCGCGCGGGCGTGGGTACGGCGACTTTGTACCGACACTTTCCCCTGCGGTCGGATCTGATCTCCGCGGTGTTCCGCCGGGAGATCGACGATTGCGCGGCAGAAGCACCGTTGCTTGCGGCATCACACGATCCCGATCAGGCGCTGGACCTCTGGCTTCAGCGCTACACGGGATTCGTCGCGACAAAGCAAGGGCTGGCTGCCGCTCTGCACTCGGGGGATCCCGCTTACAACGCCTTGCCGATCTACTTCGAGGATCGCCTCGGCCCTGCGCTCAAGCTGCTGTTGGAAAAGGCCGAAGCGGCAGGCGCGGTGCGCGGAGAAATTGACCCGATCGACCTTCTGGGCGCGGTGGCCAATCTCTGCATCGCGGCACCCGCGTCAGGCGACAGCTTGCGCGCACACCGCATGGTCGCGCTGCTCATCGACGGCCTGCGCTACGGTGCGCGCGGCTGATACCATCCGGGCATGTATTTCACCGGAATCAGCGTGCTCGTCCTGGTCATCTACGTGGCGCTCGCCGCGGCTCTAGCCTGGGCACTCGTGCTGTGGCTCATCGTGGGTCATCGATGGCTTGCATTACATCCGAAGCGGGTGACCACGGCGCCGCGTACCACGTCCGATGGCCCGCCGAGCCCGCCGAGCCCGGCGAGTCCGGCGAGTCCGCCATCCGTGTAGGAGCCCTGGTGCGGAGCGAACCGCAACCTCCGCCGATCGAAGCTCGAGCTTGCGCGGCGAGGTCGAGCAAGGCTTAGCTGGCGAGCAACTTCGGTGACAGGGTTCGGGCTGTAAACCCTACAGACTCAGCCCGCGCTGTCGGACGGTATGGTCCGACGGCGCGGCCCCGAACTTGCGCAGGTCCGGTAGCGCAGGTCCGAGCCTCGGCTTGTGGTCCTTCGTATCGCCGCCGCCAACCCGATTGCTCGGCTCGGTCAGAGCGACAAGCGCCAGGTGTCGGTCTGCCGTCCAGCACACCAACCGCCCCTTCTCCTTCGCCCGGCCAAGGATGCCCGCTTCGGCCAGTTCGGTCAGCGCGCGGTGCGCCGCCGCAGGCGACACGCTCAGCAGGGTGCTGACGGACTGAGCGGTGAGCACCGGAACGGAGGCGAGGGTACCGAGGATGCGCAGCACCACCGCGTCCCGCCGTGGTATCGCCGGGCTCAGGCCACGCTCTCGCCGGAACCGCACCAGTTCCTCGCGCACCTGAACATCAAGCGCGGCGATGTCCTCAGAGAGCCGGACGGCGCTACCAGCGGCTCGCTCGGCCGCCTGCGCGAACCCGATCACCCACTCGTCCAGCTGCGGCGGGTCGGCACGATAGCCGTTTAGGCCGGCGATGTATGAGTCGGTGTCGCCTGCGAACACGGTGCTGATCGGAATTATCGTGTTCCGTAGCGCGTCAGCGCGGCGCAGGACGGTGTGGATGAGGGCACGCCCTGTGCGGCCGTTGCCATCGATGAACGGGTGGATTGTCTCGAACTGGGCGTGTACGACGGCCGCCCGCACCACCGGGTTTCCCGAGGTGTCTGTGGCAAACCGAGCAAGGTCGGCGACCAGGCGCGGCACCTCTGCCTCCGGGGGTGGCACGAACGCCGCCCGCAGCGGGGACCAACCCGGACCGCCCACCCAGTTCTGCATGTCCCGCAAACCGCGCCGGAGGCGCGGCTCGACGACGTGCTGGAGAGCCACGATGTCCTCCACCGCGATTATCCGGCCCCGGTCGGCCAACCCTGCGATCGCGGCCTCGGTCGCCCGCACGTTCGCCACCACGTCCAGCGCTTGCTTCGGCCCCTCGTGCAGCAGTTCTGCGATCGCCAGCCGTTTCGGCGTGACACGGTTGCCCTCGATCCACGACGAGGAAATGGACTCCGACCGGATCAGCAGATGGTTCAAATAGCTGCCACGCGGCCCGATCCGCTCGTCCGCGCGCGCCAGCACAGCCAGCGCGTCCTCCGCGGCCGCCTGCGCGTCGGTGTTCAGAGTCGGCATCCGATCAGCCAGCTCGTCCGGTACGTACGCCAGATACCGACCCGGTGCCCGATCCTTCCGACTCAGACCACCGGCATCCTCCGGACGCCACAGGCGCTCGATGTACTCGGCCATCAGAGCCTCCCAATCAGGTCTCAAACTTCTACTTTAGATGCACTAACCGAGAAATAGGGTGATGGGGCTCTCGGTTAGCCCGGGATGCAGAAACGTCCGGTGCGTCCAGGTGCAAGCCGATCAGTCACTCGCTGTTTGGGTCGAGCAGTCCCAGGAACTTCTCGCGCGGGAGTGCCCCGCGGCGTCCAAGCCTGACGGAGGGGATCGTACGGTTCTCGACCCTCGCCGTGACAGTGCGATCTACACGTTCGCGCCTGCTGTGGCAACAATGACAGTGCGGGTTCCTTATATGGATGATCGAAAGCGCGGGAATCCCGCGGGACACACGAACGCACACGTCGCAGTGAATCTCCGCAAAGTGCGCCAAGCACCGGCGTCGACCTACGCGAGCGATCCGCACGGATCAAGGCGGCGGGCCGGGGTCACCCCGCGCGAGGCCCACGAGAAGCGCATCGCCACCCACAGGGAACGCCTCGCCATGATCAACGGACGCCAGCTCGTACTCGACCCGATGGCCATCCCAATCGACGGCTAATCAGACGCTCACGGCGACGACATGCCGGCTCGCTGGCTGATTACACCAAGAAGGTGCCACAGCGTTGGAATTCCAGATCTACGCGCTCAAAGATCCCGAGTAACGGGAGCTTGGTGAGACCCGCATTACCCGCGGTGGACATTCCGCGTCGAGCACTCCACGATCACCACGAGCGTGAACATTTACAGTCACGTCACCCCGACGATGCAGAAAGCCCAGGTAGGCCGCTTCGCGGAGCATTTCGATCAGGCTTAGAACGTGAAACCGCGTGGTAGCGCGCGCGCTTCGTTTGGCGTCGTCCTTTGAGAACTCAGCGCTGCGATTGGTTCTACATGCCGCACCCTTGTCTGCGTGGGCGCTAAAGCTCGTCCACCTCCACCGCCATAAACGGTCCAGAGCCGGGCTAACGTTGGCGCTCGAGTTTTAGCCTGGATCCACCGATGAACTTGGCGTGTTGACGGCGTTTTAAACCGAGAATGCTCTTCTGATCTGGGAAAATAGTTCTTGTCTAGAGCACTATGTCACCACGCAGGAGAGCACCTCGTCGATGCAATCAAAACATACT
>DATCDQ010000130.1:0-2760 GCA_036510655.1 Microbacteriaceae bacterium
CCCCTCTGGCCAACGGCACTGAAACAGGTAGTCCAGGCAGGCCTGCTCATCGCCGAACCTCGCCTGAAACTCCAGAATCGTCAGAGGAAATTCAGGCCGGCCCATGCAAACAGGCTACCTGAGCTAACCGGCCACGCACTAAGCGATTTATATAAAACGATTTACAACCCGTTCCACTTGACAGAGGTGTCTATGTCGCAGGATGTCGCACTCAAGGACGTTGCCCGTCGCGCAGGCGTGAGTCCGGCGACTGTTTCGAACGCGCTGTCCGGCGCTCGGCCGGTCAACGAACAGACGCGGCAGCGCATCGTCGCGATCGCCGAAGCGCTCAACTATCGACCGAACAAAGTCGCCCGGAGCTTGCGCCGGCAGGAGACCCGCACGATAGCGCTCCTCGTGGCCGACATTGCCAACCCCTATTACCCTGCGGTCGCCCGCGCCATTCAGGACCGTGCCGGGGCCAAGGGCTACGTGTCATTCATCGGGAACACCGATGGCGAGGCCGAGGCCGAGATCCGCGTTCTGGAAGAGATGCGTTCCCGCAGCGTTGACGGCGTGATCATGGGCACGATGGCTCTTTCGGCTGAGCGAATCCGAAGCGTGCTCGGCCCGACGATCGCGTTGGTCCTTCTGTCGGGTGAAGGCCTGGCTCCCGAAACAGGTGATGCGCTGGCGATGGAAGTCGACCAGGTCGGAACCGATGACGCGATCGGAATCGGTGAGGCAGTTCGATACCTGCAAGCAAAGGGTGTCGTCGATGTGGGCTTCATCAGCGGCCCGGTGGGCGTGGTACCCGGAGTGGGTCGACTGGGCGCGTTCCGTCGAGCGATGCTCGACGCGGGGCTGACCTTGCGTGAGGACTGGATCGGACACGCTTCCGGCTATACCCGAGAGGCCGGCCTCGAGGCGGCCGAACGGTTGCTCTCACGACACGACCGCCCGGCGGCCATCATGTGTGCGAACGATCTCATCGCCATCGGCGTCCTCGAAGCGGCTCGTGACAACCGGCTGGCCGTGCCTGCCGAGCTGGCGGTCATCGGCTTCGACGATATCGAAACCGCGAAGCTGGTGTCGCCGCGACTCACGACCGTGATCAATCCGGCGTCACTCGTCGGCTCCGCCTGTGCGGATGCTCTGCTCAGGCGCCTGCAGCATCCGCAATCCGCCTACGAGCACGTCGCTCTTCCCACTCACCTCGTCGTCCGCGAATCCGCCTGAACGCAGCACTGCAACACCATAAACAGGAAGCAAAATCATTGACAACCACTGACGTGTCATCCGCAATCGAACTCATCCCGGAGTACGCGACGAAGTCGTACAACGCGCTGTCGGCAACCGACCTGCTGAGCGACGAAGTACAGCAGCGACGCGAGACCGGTTACGACGTCGATGACTTCATTGAGGAGGCGAATCGCACCGACCCGACCGACCGAACAGTCGTGCTCGACATCGTCGACCGGATGGCGTTCGCCTCGCGACGCTCAAACTGGAACTACCGAGAGCCGGACGAGCTCGCGGAGATCGAAGCCTCCCTCCACGCACTCCCGGTGGCGGCGAAAGTGCCGGAACGCGTCCTTCGCGACAAGGTCAACGCAGCGTGGCTCGGCCGTATCGCCGGGTGCAATCTGGGCAAGCCGGTGGAGTGGGGATTCCACTGGACCGCCTCGCACATCCGCTCGTATCTCGAGCTGGCGGGCGCATATCCGCTACGTGACTACTTCCCGGTGATGGATCCGATGCCCGGCGGCTTTGAGTTCACGGCCTGCTGGCCGGAGACGACGCGTGGGAATATCGCCGGCTCGGCGCGCGACGACGACATTGACTACCCGATCCTCGCCCTCCACCTTCTCGAGACGCATGGCGCATCACTGCGGCCCGAGCACGTCGGGGCCGCGTGGACGCGGCTGTTCCCGATCGAACAGGTCTACACCGCGGAACGCGCCGCGTACATCAACCTCGTTGACGGATTCACGGTCCCAGACGTCGCGCGGCGCCGCAACCCCTATCGCGAGTGGATCGGCGCGCAAATTCGGGGGGATGTCTTCGGCTACGTCTACGCGGGAGACCCGTGGGCCGCAGCGCAGCTCTCCTTCCAGGATGCGTCACTCTCACACGTCGGCAACGGCATCTACGGTGAAATGTGGGCGGCTGCGCTGGTGGCCGCAGCCTTCACCGCAGCATCGGCGCGCGAAGCCCTGGAGACTTCACTCTTGGTGGTCCCCGTGCAGTCGCGCCTTGCCGAGGCACTGCGATACGTTCTGCAACTCAAGGATTCGGGCATCACCTGGGACGTTGCACTCGCCGCCATTCAGGATGCCTACGGGCGTTACTCCTGGGTGCACACCATCAACAACGCGGCGGCGGTCGCGGCCGCGATCCTGTGGTCCGAAGGCGACTTCATGACCGGCCTCGGGCGCGTGGTGATGAGCGGCTGGGACACCGACTCGAACGGCGCGACGGTCGGATCCGTTCTCGGCATCCTGTCGGGCATGGACAACCTCCCCGACCACCTGATCGCTCCCCTGCAGAACCGCACCAGGTCTGCCCTATTCGGCTTCGACAACTCCGTCATTTCGGAGCTCGCAGATCGCACCATCGAACTGACAATCAACGGGCTCCCCTAGGATCCTGCTGATTTAGGCGAGTTCAGAAGGCCTGGTGAGTCATGGAGGACGATTTTTTGCATCATGTTCGGGCCTTGGGCGGCCGTCGCGAGGGATGGAATGGGGCTCCGCTGTTCATCTGATCGCCCGTGGTCGT
>DATCDQ010000131.1:0-19055 GCA_036510655.1 Microbacteriaceae bacterium
GCCCTCGTCCCATGCGGCTGCAACTCATGTTGATGCACATACTCACGGATCTCCCCCGTCGTGAAACCCCTCGCGACTGTCATCGTGTGTCTCCTTCACGCCACCCAACCGGCGACTCACACACAGCCTGACAAAGAGGGCTTGCGCGCAAAATCCGGTGCAGCGTGCAGGCTTAGTGCGCATCGGCGGGCGGAACGCCCTGGCGCCACTGGTTAGGTTTGCCTAAACTAAGTTTCATGAGCGCTCCAGTTGCACATTCGACATCACGTACGACTCCGGATGCGACGCGCGCGCCTGCAATCGCCCCGCGGCTCGGCGAGGGCGTTCCCCTCGCGCGGATGCCTGCCCATTGGATGCTCGGACGGCTCGGCAAGAAGGTCATGCGACCCGGTGGGCTGACGCCGTCGCTGCACATGCTCGACTCGCTGCAGATCAGACCCGACGACGACGTGGTCGACATGTGGCCCGGGCTTGGGGTGACGACGGGGCGTACACTCGCGGCGCATCCGCGCAGCTATACGGCGATCGAACGCGGAGCAGCAGAAGCGGCACGCGTGCGACAGATGCTCACCCGCACCAACCACACCCGCACCGACGAGACCGGTGCGGTTCAGCGCTGCCTTGTTGAGCCGGCGCACAAGACGAGCTTGGGCGATGGCGCGGCGAGCGTCGTGTATGGGGAAGCGCTGCTCACCCTGGAACCGGCCAAGCGCAAAGTCGCCACGGTGTCCGAGGCTGCCCGGCTGCTGCGCAGGGGAGGCCGGTACGGCATCCACGAGTTGTTGCTCACGCCGAACTCCTTGCCAGAGGCGGCGAAGGAAGACATCGAACGAACGTTGACGAAGGTGCTGCACGTGGGAGCCCGGCCGCTCACCGCAGACGAGTGGCGACGACTGATCGAAGACGGCGGGTTCGAGGTCGACTTCGAAGAGACCGGCAAGCTGCTGTTGCTGGACATCCCGACGTTCATCTCGGACGAGGGCGTGTGGGGGTCAACGGCGTTCCTTGGTCGCTGCCTCGCGCATCCGTCCGTCATTCCGCGGATCGCGGAGATCTGGAGCGTGTTCCGTCTCTACCGCGACAACATCGGCGCAATTGTGATGACCGCGCATCGCGTCTGAGCCATGAACCCGAAGTCCTGAGCTCTGGCGTCTGCCTAGGGCTGCGGGCTACGCGACCGGTTGTGAGGCGGGTGATCGCCTCTCCACAGGCGGTCTGGCGGGTAGTGTCTCACTATGGCTTTGCACGACAACCCCTCGTCCCGGGCTGGGGCGAATGACACGGAGGCGGCGCTGGCTGAGTTGCATAGCATCCGCGAGAGCATCGACAATATCGACGCCGCGCTGGTGCACATGCTGGCTGAGCGTTTCAAGTTCACCCAGTTCGTCGGAACGCTGAAGGCCGAGCACGGCCTGCCGCCGGCGGACCCGGAGCGGGAGCGGGAGCAGATCCAACGACTTCGCCGGCTGGCGGAGGCCAGCCACCTGGACCCGGAATTCGCAGAGAAGTGGTTCAATTTCGTGGTCGCCGAGGTGATCCACCATCATGTCGAGGCGGCGGAGCGCACGGTGGGCGGTAACCCGGCGTGAGTCCGCGGTGGAACCCGGCCGCCTTGCCGGAGCTGCAGGGCAAGACCGTTGTTGTCACCGGCGCCAACGCCGGAGTCGGCTTCTTTACGAGCCTGCAACTGGCCGGTGCCGGCGCGCACGTCGTGCTCGCCTGTCGCAACGAGAAGCGAGCGGATGCCGCGATCGCGGCCATCCGCGCCCGCGTGCCTTCCGCACAGCTCGAGTTTCTCCCACTGGACACCGCCGACCTGGCGTCGGTGAATGAAGCTGCCGCGCGCATCCGGGCGTTCGAGCGGGTTGATGTGCTGATCGAGAATGCCGGAATGGTGCATCCGCCGGCCGAACGCACCACAAGTGTCGACGGCAACGAGATCGTGCTCGCGACCAACTTTCTCGGGCATTTCGCGCTGACGGCCCAGGTGCTGCCGGTCCTTCAGCGCACCCCAGGCGCACGGGTCGTGTCGCTCGGCAGCATGGTGACGCGGCTGTACGACTTTCGCATCGGCGACCTGCAACTGCGGGCCCACTACACGCCGAACCGGGCTTATGCGCACTCGAAGATCGCGGTGCAGTCCTTCGGCTTCGAACTCGATCGTCGGTTGCGCGCTGCCGGCGCCGATATTGAAAGTATTGTGGCGCATCCGGGTTACTCGATCGGTGGGCTGACGCAGCGCATTGCCGGCGTGAACGAGCCGAGTGGCGGCAAACGTGCGACGGATGCCCTGCTGTCGCCGATGGCGCAATCGAAGAGCCGCGGCGCCTGGCCAATCGTGCGCGCCGCCGTCGACCCGGCTGCGCTCGGCGGCCAGTACTACGGACCGCGCCTGGTGACGGAGGGACGACCTGTGTTGCAGGCGCCGACCCACACGAGTGTCGACGCGGAGATCGCTTCGGAACTGTGGGGCAAGGCCGAGGAGTACACGGGCGCGCCGTTCGAAATCCGTCTTCCGACCGCCTGAACGAGCCGAACGGCCGCTCCGCCCGGGGCCATGGCATGCTGGGAGCGGGCGTTGACACCGTCCTGAACAACGGAGGCGATCATGGGCGCGGACGCGCCGGAGGACCAGGCCGACGGCATCCGTGGGCTCCGCGAGTTGATCGCGCCCGATGCCGAGTTGACCCTCCTTGCGACCGGTGCGGTCTGGTCGGAAGGCCCGGTCTGGATACCTCAATCGCGCACGGTGCGGTGGAGTGACATCCCCGGCAATCGTATTCTCGAATACTCGACGGTCGACCGGTCGACGGCGGTCTACTCGGCCGAGGTTGAGTTCACCAACGGCCGCACGCTCGACCGTGACGGAAGCGTGATCCAGTGTTCGCACGGCCGTAGACGGATCGAACGCGACGATCGCGGCACAGTCACCGGCGTGGTGGAGTCGTACGAGGGTGTGCGCTTCAACTCGCCGAACGATGTGGTGGTCGCGTCCGACGGCGGCATCTGGTTCACCGATCCGCCGTACGGCATCACGGTCGCGCGTGAGGGGCACCCGGGAGACCGCGAGTACGGCGGATGCTTCGTGTTTCGTTTCGATAGCGCGACCGGCGAGCTTCGCGCGGTCGTCACCGACATGGAGGAACCGAACGGGCTCGCGTTCTCACCGGACGAGCGTGTGCTCTACATCTCCGACACGTCGGCGGCTTCATACGAGGGTGGCAATCACCACATTCGAGCCTATGACGTGGTCGACGGGCGTTGCGCGAACGGCAGGGTGTTCGCGGTCGTCGAGCCTGGCCTGTCGGACGGCATTCGGGTGGATGTTGACGGGAACGTGTGGACATCCGCCGCAGACGGCGTACACATTTACAATGAGGGCGGAACCTGGCTCGGCCGGATCGCCGTTCCGGAAGTTGTGGCGAATCTGTGCTTCGGCGGGCCAGGCGGACAGGAGCTGTTCATTGCGGCATCCACAAGCTTGTACGGCATTCGCACCCTGACCCAGGACGCCGCTCGCCTCATTGACGGGACGAGGCCTGCCGCCTAAAGTTAACCTACGCTTCTTTTAGAAGCGGATTGATCGTAGATCGGACGCGTCATGACAGTGTTGCATGCAATCATCCGCAGGGTGGAGGGCGCCGAGGCGCTGGATAAGTACGCCAAACCTGTGGTCGACTTTGTCAGCCGCAGCGTGAAACCGCGGTGGATCCGCAACCTGCTCAGCGGCACCTATCTCGGGCATCCGATGCATCCGCTGCTCACCGATTTGCCGATCGGAGCGTGGGGCATGGCCACGCTCCTTGACACGATCGGTGGTCGGGACACCGAGCGCGCCGCCGACATTCTCGTGGCGGCCGGCATCGTCGCTGCGGTGCCGACGGCCGCCGCCGGGTTGAACGACTGGTCGGACACGTACGGTCCCGAAACTCGGGTCGGCCTCGTTCACGCCACAGCCGTCGGCACCGCGCTCGCCGTGTACGTCGCCTCCGCGATCGCCCGAGCAAGCGGCAATCGCCGGACCGGAAAATTGCTCGGACTCGCCGGTTTCGCCGTGCTGACCGCCGGCGGGTATCTGGGTGGCTATCTCAGCTTCGTCAGGGGCGTCAATGTCAATCGCACCGCCTGGCAGGAAGGCGCCGCAGAATGGACGGCGGTGCTGCCCGAGACGGAGCTGCCGGACGGTGCGCCACGTCGGGTTGACGCGGACGGTGTTCCGGTCATGCTCTATCGGAGCGCGAGCGGGCTCACGGCGCTCGCCGCCACCTGCAGTCACATGGGCGGCCCACTCGATGAGGGCACTGTCACAGACGGATGCGTCACCTGTCCGTGGCACGGCAGCGTGTTCCGCCTGGAAGACGGCGGCATTGTGCGCGGGCCGGCTACCAGCCCGCAGCCTCGATACGACGCACGCGTGCGCGACGGTCAGATCGAAGTCCGCGCCGCCTGACGGTCTCGATACACTCGCTGGCGCTCGTTACTCGACCAACAAAAGACGCCGGGCTACACTCAGTGGCCGACGACCGGGCCGAAGTGCTCGGCGAGTGTTGCGCGGTGGGTGGCGCGGAGTTCCTCGAGGCCGACGGTGAAGGCATCCTGGATCTCAAGCACGGGCTGCGTCCCGATCTCGACATCCGTCACGCCGATGCGCAGCACCGGATAGTCGCGACCCTCGCACAGCCCGCGGAACTTCACGTCGTCCTCGCGCGGCACGGACACGATCACGCGCCCGGCGGACTCCGAGAACAGGGCGGTCGCGGCATCCACGCCATCGCGTTCCATGATCTCGCCGAGCCAGACACGCGCACCGACACCGAAGCGCAGCACCGACTCCGCGAGGGCTTGCGCGAGCCCGCCATCCGCCAAGTCGTGTGCGGAGACGATCAACGCTTCCATGGCGCCGGCGTGCAGCAGGCCCGCGAGTCTCTTCTCCTCGCCCAGGTCGACCACAGGCGGATGCCCGCCCAAGTGGCCGTGAATCGTGCCGGCCCACGCCGACCCGTCGAGCTCTTCGCGGGTGACGCCGAGCAGGTAGATGTTGTCGCCGGCGTCCTGCCACCCGCTCGGGATGCGCCGATCGACGTGGTCGATCACGCCGAGCACGCCGACCACCGGGGTCGGGAAGATCGGCGTGTCGCCGGTCTGGTTGTAGAACGACACATTGCCGCCGGTAACGGGGATCTCGAGCTCCAGACATCCGTCGGAGAGGCCCTCGACGGCCTGGCTGAACTGCCACATGACTTCGGGGTTCTCCGGGCTGCCGAAGTTGAGGCAGTCGGTGACCGCCGCCGGCACTGCACCGGTGACGGCGACGTTGCGATACGCCTCGGCGAGCGCCAGCCGTGCGCCCTGTTTCGGGTCGAGTTGGCAGTAGCGGCCGTTGGCATCCGTCGCGATGGCGAAACCGAGACCGGATGCCTCGTCCACACGGATCATGCCGCCGTCGTCGGGGAAGGCCAGCGCAGTGTTGCCGCCGACGTAGTAGTCGTACTGGTTGGTCACCCAACTCTTGTCCGCCAGGTTCGGGCTGCCGAGCAGTGCGAGGAACTGTTCGCGAAGCGCCTCCGTGTCGTTGTCTGCCGGTCGCTCCAAGGCGGATGCCGAGTCCGCCTGCAGTGCGTCGATCCAGCTCGGGTAGGCGACGGGTCGCTCGTACACCGGCCCGTCGACCGCGACCGTGCGCGGGTCGACGTTGACGATCTCGACGCCCTGCCAGTTGATGACGAGCCGCCCGGTGTCGGTGACTTCGCCGAGAACGCTGGTTTCGACATCCCATTTGGCGGTGATAGCGAGGAACGCGTCGAGCTTCTCCGGCGTGACGACGGCCATCATGCGTTCCTGCGACTCTGACATGAGGATCTCCTCGGCGGTCAGGGTCGGGTCGCGCAGCAGCACGCTGTCGAGTTCGACGAACATCCCGCCGTCGCCGTTGGCTGCGAGTTCGCTGGTCGCGCAACTGATGCCGGCTGCGCCGAGGTCTTGGATGCCTTCGACCACGCGGTCGCGGAACAACTCGAGGCAGCATTCGATGAGCACCTTCTCGGCGAACGGGTCGCCGACCTGCACGGCCGGGCGCTTGGTCGGGCCGCCCGCAGCGAACGTGTCCGACGCCAGAATGGATGCCCCGCCGATGCCGTCTCCGCCGGTACGCGCCCCAAACAGCACAATCTTGTTGCCGATGCCGGAGGCGTTCGCCAGGTGCAGGTCTTCGTGCCGTAGTACGCCGACGGACAGGGCATTGACGAGCGGATTGCCCTGATACACCGGGTCGAAATAGGTCTCGCCGCCGATGTTCGGCAGCCCGAGGCAGTTGCCGTAGAAGGAGATGCCGGAGACGACGCCGTGCACGACGCGCGCAGTGTCCGGTTCGTCGATCTTGCCGAAGCGCAACTGGTCCATGACAGCGACCGGGCGTGCACCCATCGAGATGATGTCGCGCACGATACCGCCGACACCGGTTGCCGCGCCCTGGAACGGCTCGATGTAGCTCGGATGGTTGTGGCTCTCGACCTTGAACGTCACGGCCCAGCCTTCACCGACATCCACGACGCCGGCGTTCTCACCCATGCCGACCATGAGGTTCTTCTTCATGTTCTCGGTGACCTTCTGCCCGAATTGGCGCAGATACATCTTGGAGCTCTTGTACGAGCAGTGCTCGCTCCACATCACCGAATACATCGCCAGTTCACCGCTGGTCGGGCGCCGGCCGAGGATGTCCCGGATTGCCTGGTACTCGTCCTGCTTCAGGCCGAGCGCAGCATACGGCTGCTGGATGTCCGGAGTGGCGATCGCGTTCTGGACAGTGTCCGGAACGCGATCGTCGGAACTGCCCGCATCACGGGTGTATTGGTTGGGAACGCGTTGCGTGGGGCTTGCGGATGCTGCGACTTCACTCACGCGGCGGGACTCCTTGAATCGTGGGCGCGCGGCCAGATGCGCCGGACTCTTCGATTCTACCGAGGGTCGCGCGGCTAGTCTGCTGGCCGATGTCGCCGTCAGCCCCGGTCAATGCCGAACGTGTGGCGCATCAGCGCCTGCACGTCGCGATCGAGCGAGTCGAATCGGTCGTCCACCTTCGTCTCGAGTCGGCCGATCTCGCTGCGCATCACATGGATGAACAATGTTGAGACGATCGTGACCATTCCGATGAGGCTCGCAGAGAACACGCCGATGACGGTCCACACCTGCGGTTCGTTCATCGTCAACACCCTCTCATTGTCCTCGCGTTGTGACAAGAATGCCAGGGCGTGAACCGCGCAGCGGTGTAGCCAGCGGGAATTGTGCACAACCGGCTCCGGCGTTGGCTTGTGCGGGCCGAGCCGAATTGAGCGGCTGAGCGGCGCTGCCGGGCGGCATCCGCAGTCGTGCTCGGAGGCAGCCGGTGTGCACGGCTCCCGTACGATCGTGCTATGCGCCCGAACCCTGTGATTTTGGATGCCTTCGGTGTCGATGGACCGGCGTCTCGGCTTGCAGGCGGGCAGGGAACGGCGTGGCGCGCTGGGAACCTCGTGCTCAAGCCGCTGGATATGCCGCAGGAAGGGCTCGAGTGGCTTGATCGCGTCGTTCGCCCGCGAATCCGTCGGGATGGGCTGCGCGTCGGGCTGCCCGCTCGAAGTCGATCCGGTGCGCTGCTTGTCGATGGCTGGACCGCGTTCGAATACCTGGACGGAGTGCACGAGGCAGCGCGTTGGCACGAGATCGCGGATGTCGCGCGCGAGTTCTCGGCGCTACTCGCCGGAGTGCAGCATCCGGCTTTCATCGGTGCCAGAACGGATGCGTGGAGCAGAGCCGATCGCTTCGCCTGGGGCGAGGAGGATCTCGCGAACGCGCTCGCAGCCGCGGTGCCGGCAGTCGCCCAATTGCTATCGTTGCGCGCCTCCGTCGACGGCGAGCCTGGGATTGTTCACGCCGATTTGACCGGAAATGTGCTCTTCGCCGCGAATGCGCGGCCTGGCGTCATCGATCTGAGCTTGTATTGGCGGCCGACGAATTATGCGATCGCGATCATCGCCGTGGATGCTGTGTGCTTCGAGGGAGCCCCGCTGTCCCTCCTCGAAACGATCAGCACAGAGCGGGACTTCGCCCAGTATCTCGTGCGAGCGCTGCTTTTCCGCATGACGACCGATTGGCTGAACGACGCGCCGGTGGCCGCGTCTGCCGGGTACGATCATGCCGTCGCGCAGGTCGTGGCGCTGCTCGGCCGCCGCAGGTTTCGCCGCAACGCGGGCGAGCGTTTGTGACAGATCGCATGCATCCCGGCGAAATCCAGATCGACGACGGTCTGGTTCGGGCACTGCTGGCCCGGCAATTTCCGCAGTGGGCTGCATTGCCGTTGGCGCGCGTCGAGTCGTCCGGAACGGTCAATGCGATGTTCAGGCTCGGCGATCAGCTCGCTGTCCGCCTTCCGCTCGTCGAAAACGGTGCTGCGAGCATTGGGCGCGAGGCCGAGTGGTTGCCGAAACTGGGTCGGCAATTGGATGGGCAACCGTATCGGCGGCCGGGTGGGCAGGTGGCCGGGAGCAGCTTGCGAGCGCGCATCCCTCGAGTGGTCGGCGTTGGGGCGGCCGCAGCAGATTACCCGTGCCCGTGGCTTGTCGTCGAATGGCTGCCCGGCGCGGCACCCGCGCTCGGGAGTGAACCGGGAGCGGATGCGCTCGCGCGTGATTTGGGTGCGTTCGTCTGTGCGTTGCGACGGGTTGGCACGGCGGATGCGCCGTCGGGCTATCGAGGCGGCGCGCTTCACCCTTTGGATGACGCGGTGCATGACTGCCTCGGGCAAGTCGAGGACCTCGTCGACGTTGCGGCCCTGGCTCGCTTGTGGGACGAATCGTTGTCAGCAGCGCCGTGGGCAGGCGCACCGGTCTGGACGCATGGTGATCTTCTGGCCGCCAACCTTCTCGTGGCGGATCAGCGATTGAGCGCCGTGCTGGACTTCGGCGCAGCAGGCATCGGTGACCCGGCGTGTGACGTGATGGCCGCGTGGGGCGTGCTGCCGGCATCCGCTCGCGATGTCTTTCGGCGGGCGATCGGTGCAGACGACGTGATGTGGCTGCGCGGGCGCGGTTGGGCGCTGTCGCAAGCGGCCATCGCGCTGCCGTACTATCGCGAGACCAATCCCGGCATGACCGCGAGTTCCCTGCACATCCTGACTGAGCTGATGAGCGGCGAACACAGCTGAGAGAATAGCGGGAAGCAGAAATCGAACGGCGAGGAGCATCCACAATGGAGAAGCGCAAACCGAACCCACTCGTCGCGCATCAGGGCATGCCTCTGTTCTCGGATGCCCGTCGGTACCGCCGCCGCTTGCTTTGCGGCGGTGCTGTTGCGATAACAGCACCCTGCTCGACGAGAACGCGTAGGCGCGGTCGGAGCGTGTTGGCGCTCAATCCTATGATTTCGGCGAGGTCGTGGATGCTCAGTTCCCCATCATGAGTGAAACTGGCCAAGATTCTCTGGTCAACGCGATCCAACGGAGGAGGCGGAGTCGGCTCAAGTGCGCTTTCGTGGAACAGGCTGTCGGCGTTGCGCTCAGCTTGAGTGACGCGCTGTCCTGGGCGATATCCGTTTCCGGCGCTTGCCGGATACCTCAACCAGCCTGCCGAAACCAGGTGGCGCAAGACTGACTTTGCGTCTTCACGGTCCATTCCGAATTGTGCTCGCAACACTTGGTCGTCGACCGGGTAGCGCCGATGGATCAGAACGAGTGTGCGCTGCCAGTCGGCGTCGAGTTCGCTCGCGCCGATCGATTGGAGCCAATCACCTGATTCCAGTGACAAGAGTCCATGCCGTTCTAACGTCACGGTCATGCTCGTGGGTTGCGCGTCGAAACGGGGAGCGGGAAGCCCCATGCGGCCGAGCACGCCCGTCATGCGGGGTATACCGGAACCGGCATTCTCGCACACGGTCTCATCCCTATCTGGGAAGGGGACCTCCGTGAGCAGGCTTGCGAGAATCTGATTTCGGGAGCGCGAACTGCCGTCATACAGATCCACCACCCGCCGACCACCCCAGATCCTTCCGGGGTTCCACACGTCCACGCGGTCAGGGTAGACCTCTACTCGCACCTGGTCGCCGAGAGCGAAGGCGCTGTAGTCACGATGCGTGAGCGCGTTTGCGACCGCTTCGCGGACTGCATCCACCGGAATCTCTGGCTCATCTGCTGCGCCGGCCCCGCGTGACACTCGGCGTATTTTGAGATTGCCAATGACGGCCCGCACCGCGTCGTCGACCAAAACGGGAATCGGGCCTTCAATGATCTGACGATCAAGCATCCGCACGTCTCCAACCACGTCGGATTTACTCTTGCCGGGGAATGCCGCGAAGCTGATCATGAGTTGGGGGAAGAACTGTTGTGGGTAGCGGCCGAGGGCAAGGAGCCCGGCCACGGTCAGCGATTTGCCGTCACTGGCGATGACGTTGTGTCGACGCAGTATGTCTGTGTTGGAGTTCAAGTCCTCAATTGACCGCCTTCGAGTGCGCCCAAGCCTGGCGATGAATCGTTCGACCTGCACGGGATCGAGATCGTCCACGCTACTATCTGCAACCGGGGCAGAGTCATCGCGAGGTTGGCCGCGGTCGGTGGAAAGCAAGAAGATTCCGTACGTGCTCATGCGCCGAGCGCCGTCGCCGACCCGTTCGTAGGTTCCGGCTTCGACGCCTTGGGTTGTGACGAAGCACGGTTTCGCCTGTGGTGGAAGTTCCTCGACGTCAACCACGACGATGGGTGCGCCGTCTACCTCCGTGATGTCGATCGTGCCAATGGGGCGCGAAGTCACAGGCCCGTCGGGGTCTGCCCGCCGACGCGGGCGGAACGCTTCGGCGATGGCATCTTGGATGCGCCGTGCATCGAACCCGGGTGCGGGAGCAAAGCCGAGCTCTTCGCCGAGGCCGAGGATGATCAGCCCCCCGTCGTGATTGCTGAACGCGCTGACGATGGCCCAGATGCTCTTGGGCAGACCTCTTTCTGCCGACTTGGCGTCGATCCGCTCGAGATCGGTTCCTGCCTGGCGAAGTCGCGTGATGATGTCGTCGAGGTTGCCTTGACTTGTCTCCATCACCCGTCCGTTTCGATCACCGTGTCGTCACTTTAGGCTCACTGTGTCATCACTGTGCCAGCGGGGAAAGTGACAATACAGTGATCGTGACAGCGAGAGGCGAGAGGCCAAGTCCAGCCTCCCGTGTGCGTGCGCTTCCCTACCGATAGTGTCGAGACACGCACATCCATAGAAGGAAACCGATGACCGACTCGCCAGAACTGCCGCAGCAATCGCATCCGACGGAACTGCCGACGGTGGCCGAGCAACTTCCCGCGCCGCAACAATTCGCACCGCAACCCCAGCAGTCGCAGCAGCAGCCGCAGTATCCGCAACAGCAGTACGCGCAACCGCAGCAGCCGCAGTATGCGCAACAGCAGTACGCGCAGCCGCAGCAGTACCTGCCGCAAGCGCAAGCTGTTGTTCCGCAGGCATATTATGCGGCGCCGCAATACGCTGTGCCGGTGGTGGCGTATGCTCCGCCGCAGCCGAAGGGACTGAGCGTCACTTCGATGGTGCTCGGGCTTGTCTCGATCGTCTTCGGCTTCACTCTGCTCGTGCCGATTGGTGCCGTCGTGTTCGGCGCGATCGGGCTCAAGAAGGAGCCGGCTGGACGCGGCATGTCGATCACCGGGATCGTTCTCGGAGGCTTGTGCATGCTGTTCTGGGCGGCGCTGGTCGTCTTCTGGATCATCGCGATCGCCGGGCTCGTGGGCGTGGCCGCAACGCTGCCGGCGACCTCCAATTACTGAATAGGCGACGGAATGCGTCAGCTGAGCGTATAGAACTCGAGCGCGATGTTGTCAGGGTCGCGGAAGGCCAAGAGCGACCCGGTCGAACCCTGTTTTACGGGTGAGCGCTTCACGCCGACCTCGTCCAGGTGTTCGGCCCATTGATCGAGAACTGTTCGGTCCGCGACGGCGAAACTGAGGTGGTCCAGGCCGAGGTGACGCTCCGAGAAGCCATCGAAGAGTGCTTTGTCACCGTGACTGTCGAGTACCAGCTCGAAGCCAGCGCGAGTCATCATCACCCGGGTGATCTCGTTGACCTGCACTTGTTTTGCGATTTCGAACCCGAGCACGTCGCGATACCACGCAGCAGCGGTGGGCGCGTCGCTCACGGTCAGCGTTACGTGGTGAATGCCGGAAATCTCTGGAACGGTCATATTCCTGATCGTACCCATCCGGCGCTGCCGCGGCGCCGACGATTTGCCCGGACGGCGCCGGAGATTTACTCAGGCGCGGTCTACTTGCTCCACCCGCCGGGAGGGCCGACCAGCAGGAAGGCGGTCATGATTACGATGATGCCGACGACGAAAAGGGTGCCCAGAATGCCGGGGTGGCGCAAGAACCAGCGCAGCACGGCGCGAACCCAGGTGTGATCGCGCGGGTCATCGGTCGCCTCGCGGTGCCAGTCTCCGGCAAGTTTGCCGCGCTTGTCGAGCCACAGGTCGAACGGGACGGTGGCGTACGGCACGATCGCGGTCAGCACTGCGGCGACGATCAGCTTGACACTCCAGCGCTGGTTGACACCCACGAGCACAGCCGTCAGCGCATAGGTGATGAACACGAATCCGTGAATCGACCCGCCGATCAGCACCGGTAGCGTGCCGAGCGCGCCAACGTACTTGAGCAGCATTCCGGCGATCAGCAGTGTCCAGGTGATCGCTTCGGCGATTGCGACCACACGGAAGAACTTGTGCGGCGTGATGCCTGAAGGCGAGATGTCGGAACCGTAGGGCTCGGCGGAGGGTGACTGGGTGGTGGCCGCCACCGTGGCAGCATCAGACGTGGTCAGGGGAGTGCTCATGCTTCAAGGCTGCCCGATGCGGCGCCGAAGCACATCGACCGAAAGTTTGAATCCGGATGCGTACGCCGGTCGTGCGTGCACGCATCCGCTTCTCGAATGGCTCAGTATTCGTCGTGCCGACGGTTGCGCTCGTATGGTGAGCCTTGGGGCCAGCCGTCGGGCGAATCCTCCCACTCCTCCTGCCGACCGTACGGGCTGATGTCGAGGTAGCCGGCGAAACTGCTGAGGATCTCGACTCCGCGGCCGTTCGTTTCATAGGTCTGATAGATGTCGCTGCCGTCGCGCAGATAGACGGAGATTCCCGGAACCTCGCCGGTGTCCAGGGTCCAGCCGAAATCGGTGTTATAGCTGTTGTTCAGTGACGACACCCAGGGCGCGCTCCGGCCCATCCGCGCGCTGTAGGCGACGAGCTTGTCGATCGGCGCCCGCGAGATCCGCGCGAAGGCAAGGTCGTATGGCGTGAAGTGCGCCAGATGAGGCAGACTGTCGGCGAGATTGGAGCAGCTCGGGCAACCGGCGTCCTAGTCCGGATCGAACATGAAGTGTTGCACGACCAATTGGGAGCGCCCGTTGAATAGTCCGAGCAGGTCGATGGGGCCGTCGACATCATCGAAGATGTAGTTGTCGACGTGTGTCATCGGCAGCCGGCGTCGGGCCGCACTTGCCCGGTCCGCGGCCTTCGTTGCTTGCTTCTCGAGGCCGAGAATGTTTTTGCGGGCGGCGAGCCAGGTACCGCGGTCGACGATCGGGGGTCGTGCAGCTGTCGAATCAATGGTCATGATGGTCCTCCGCGTTGGTCTCGCAGGGGAGCATACGTCCACTTCGTCGCAGCGTAAAGGGTCAGTTTCGCCGACCTTCGCCGAAGTCGTTGACGCTAAACCGGTCTCTGAGCGCTAGCCCGGTAGTTCCAGCGATTTCGGTCCGGGCTAGCGCAAAAAGTCCGGGCTGGCGTGCATGGACTGTCGCCTTGCGTCGGGCGGAAACCCGAGCGGATGCCGTGGGCGGCAGCCCAGCGCACCTCAGGCGATGATCGTCCAGGGGTTCTCGACCAGGCGAGTCAGTGTCTGCAGGAACTGTGCGGCAAGCGCACCGTCGACGATGCGGTGGTCGGCGGACAGCGTGTAACGCATCTGGTAGCGCGGCAGAATCTCATCGCCGACGACGGTGGGCTCCCGTTTCGTGCCACCGACCGCCAGGATCGCACCCTCCGGCGGGTTGATGATCGCCGTGAACTGCTCAACGCCGAACATGCCGAGGTTGGAGATGGTGAAGGTTCCACCGGACATCTGCTCGAGCGTCAGCTTCTTGTCGTTCGCGAGCGCAACAAGCTGCTTGGTCTCGACGCCGAGCTGCGTGACCGTCTTGGTGTCGGCATCCGGGATGACCGGAACGACCAGGCCATTCTCGGATGCGACCGCAACGCCGATGTTGACCCGGTGGTGCACCTGCATCGTCTCGCTGGTGTCGTCGATGTACGACGCATTGACCAGCGGATGCTCACGCAGCGCCAGCGCGCTAGCTCTGATCAGCAGGTCGTTGACACTGACCTTAGGCCGACCGACAGCCGTCAGTTGTGTATTGAGGTCGGCACGCAACTTCATGAGCTCTTCGGCGTTGGCCACGGCCGTCACATAGAAGTGCGGGATGGTGCGGGCGCTTTCCCCGAGGCGGCGTGCAATTACGCGGCGCGTCTTGCTCATCGCAACGGACTCGGATCCGCGCTTCTCGTCGACGCTCGAGGGCGCGGGTGCGCCACCGGCAGGTGCGCCACCGGCCGACGGGCTGACCGCGCGGGCGGGTGCCGGTGCTGGCACGGTTGCGGGCGCCGGTGCGGCTGGCGCCTGGGCAGCTTCAGCCCCCGGGGCAAGGAGCCCATCAAGGTCAGTACGGATGATTCGACCGCCGGGACCGGTGCCGCGTACGTTCGAGAGGTCGAGGTTGTTGTCACGCGCAAGCTTGCGCACGTACGGCGAGGCGAACTGGCGTTCGCCGGTGTCATCGGTCCTGACTTCGCTCCCTGAGGTTGCTTCGTTCCCTGAGCTTGCCGAAGGGTTCGTGTTGGGCGCTTCGGCAAGCTCAGCGACCGAGGCTCCAGCGGCCGGAGCAGCAGCATCCGGAGTTGCCGCAGGAGCAGCGGCATCCGGAGTTGCCGCAGGAGCAGCAGCATCCGTACCATCGTCGATCAGCGCGATCGGGGTGCCGATCGACACGTTCTCGCCCTCGGCCACGAGGATCTTCGACATGGTGCCGGCCTCGTACGCCTCGTACTCCATGGTGGCCTTGTCGGTCTCGATTTCGACGAGGATGTCCCCGACCTCGACCTTGTCGCCCGGCTGCTTGTGCCAGGTGGCGATGGCGCCCTCCTCCATCGTGTCGGAGAGTCGCGGCATGGTGATTTCGATCATGATTGTTCGCCCGTCTGTTCTCTAGCGGCGGCTGCGGTGCCCGACCGCATCGAGAGTCTGGCGGATGGCGCCGATCACGTCATCCGCGGACGGCAGCGCAGCCGTCTCCAGTGGCTTGGAATACGGCATCGGCACCTCGGCCATGGCGACGCGCCGCACGGGCGCATCCAGGTAGTCGAACGCGCCATCCGAAATCGTTGCAGCGATCTCCGCGCCGATCCCGTAGGTGAGCCAGTCGTCTTCGAGGATGACGGCGGAGTGCGTCTTCTTGACGGACTCGACGATCGTCTCGCGGTCGAGCGGGCGCAGGCTGCGCAGGTCGATGACCTCGAGGTCCAAACCGTCGGACTCGGCGAGCTGTTGCGCCACCTGGCTGGCGACGTAGGCCATCCGGGAGTAGCCGATCAGCGTCAGGTCCTTGCCGGTACGGGTGACCGCCGCTTTGCCGATCTGCGCCGGGGTGTCGTCATCCGGAACCTCGCCCTTGGTGTTGTACAGGGCCAGGTTCTCCAGGAACAGCACCGGGTCGTCGTCGCGGATCGCGGCGAGCATCAGCGCCTTCGCATCCGCCGGGGTACTGGGGGCGACCACCTTCATGCCGGGCACGAACGCGTAGTACAACTCGATGTTCTGCGAGTGCGTCGCACCGAGCTGCTGCCCGCCACCACCGGGGGTGCGGATCACCATAGGCACTTTGGCCTGGCCGCCGAACATTCCGTAGATCTTGGCGGCGTGGTTGACGATCTGGTCGATCGCGATCAGTGAGAAGTTGATCGTCATGATCTCGACGACGGGGCGTAGACCGAGCATCGCCGCACCGATGGCGGCGCCCGTGAAGCCCTCCTCGGCGATCGGAGTATCGCGCACGCGCTTCTCGCCGAATTCGGCGAGAAGGCCGGCGGTGATCTTGTATGAGCCTTCGAAGATGCCGATCTCCTCGCCGATCAGGAACACGTCCTGATCGCGGAGCATCTCGGAGCGCAGGGTGTCGTGCAGGGCCTGCCGGTAGGTCATGATGCTCATCGGGCGGCTCCTTGCGTCGCAGTCTGTGTGGGCGCCTGTGCGGGTGCGGAGGCCGCAGCCGACGCCGCCGCAGCAGCGGGTGACGGCGCCGGGTCGAACAGCGGCTGCCCCGGCAATCTCCGGGAATCGTTGGGGACGGGGGTCGCGTAGGTGTAGTCGAACAGGGTGGAGACATCCGGGAACGAGCTGGCCTCGGCGAACGCGGCGGCTTCGACCACGATGGCGGTCTCTTCTTCGTCGATCTTCTTCGCAGCAGCCTCGTCGAGCACTCCACTCTCGATGAGCTTGGCTCCATACGTGAGCACAGGGTCGTTTTCCTTCAGGGCTGCAACCTCATCGGAAGAGCGGTACTTCGCCGGATCGACGACCGAGTGGCCCTTGAGGCGCTCGGTCATCACCTCGAGCAGGAACGGCTTGCCGCTGCGGGCCGTTGCGATCGCACGCACCGCTGCCTCGTACACAGTTTCGGGGTCGAGGCCGTCGACGCGCTCGGATGCCATGCGGTACGACGATGCACGCTTGTACAACTCGGGCTCGCCTGACGCTGCTTCAACGGTGGTTCCCATGCCGAGCCCGTTGTTGATGATCACGTAGACGATCGGCAGATTCCAGATCGCGGCGAGGTTCAGCGACTCGTGGAATGCGCCGATGTTCGTCGTGCCGTCGCCCATAGTGCACAAGACGACCTCGTCGCCTTCGCGATAGTCGATCGCGAGTGCTGCGCCGGTCGCCAGGGGGAGCTGACCGCCGACGATGCCGTATCCGCCGAGGAGTCGCTGGGTGATGTCGAACATGTGCATCGATCCGCCCCAGCCCTTGGAGACGCCGTCGACGCGGCCGAACAGTTCCGACATCACGCGCTTGGGTTCGATGCCCTTGCTGATCGCGTAGCCGTGCTCGCGGTAGTTGGTGAAGAGGTAGTCGCTGGGGCGCAGTGCGGACATCAGCCCAACGACCGCGGCTTCTTCGCCGAGATTGAGGTGGCAGTATCCGCCGATCAGCGCCTGCGTGTACGCGCGTGCCGCTCGCTCTTCGAAGCGACGGATGAGCATCATCTGACGGTAGAAACCGATCAGCCGGTCGCGGTCTTGCGCCGGCCGCTTCTGCGTCTTCGTGCGGGACGGTGCGGCCGTTTGTGCCGTCGTCTTCCGCGTCCGCGTTTGAGCGGTCATCGGGACTCCCTTCGTCGACCTTCGTGGGGTCGGACGTCTCGTGCATATCGTCATCACTGACAGTATCGTCATTAATGACACTAGCGAGTATCATTATATCGCGGGGGCGATCGCCCTGCATCCCTCTTCCCGCCCGGCTAGGAGGTTGGCATGACCGCAGGTGCAGTCACTCGCGCGGAGCGTAAACGCGGCCGACCGACGGCGGATGAGCGCGTCGAGCGGCGGGCGCAGATTCTCGACGTCGCCCTGCCGGTCTTTCTGGAGAGCGGATTCGGCAACACAACCGTCGACCAGCTCGCTGCGGCCGCGCAGGTGACCAAGCGCACGATCTACAGCTACTTCGGTGACAAGGACGGCGTCTTCACCGAGATGGTGCGCAGTCTGGCCACCACCGTCAGCGATCACTCCCCGGACAATGAGACCCTCGAGTCATTAGCCGCCCGCATCGTGTACAGGCTCGACTCCGCAGAACTGATTGGCTTGCACCGACTCGTCATCGCAGAATCGACCCGGTTTCCTGAACTCGCGGTGGCGCTACACGACAACGGCGAGGTGCAGCACATCGCACGGCTGGCCGAGCACATCCGGCTCGAGCACGGGGCGGATGCCGCGGCGCGGGCATCCGAGCTGTTCACGTTGCTCGTCGGCGAAGACCATCGCAAGCGCCTGCTCGGCCTGCTGCCCGCTGTGACGGCGGATGCCGCGCGCGAGCACGCGCACGCCGTGCTCGCGTCATTCGGTCTGACCCGTTCGTAGCCGTCGCAGCCACCGGCCGGCGCCGATATCGATCGCTGAGCGCGGCCGAAGCGCCAGTCTGCACCCCAATTGTCCTCCACAATAAATTGTTTGACGAATTCTCCACAAATAAGGTCTGATCGGCCATTTCTTGGGTCGGAATGTCGGTGGTCACTGAGACGATTAACACATGAACACCCCAGCGGATGCCCTCCACGCGATCACCGGCGACCTCGCTGACGAGGTCGCGGACACCGCCCTGCGCGAACAATGATGAGGCTCTGCTTTCAACGACTCAGGCGATCGAGGCGCTGGGTCGTCGGGTCGATGCGTTGCGAGTTGCCGGAGCAGCGGAGATCGCCGAGCGTTCGCGCAAAGAACTCGGCACTGCCGGGTTGGCCGCACGCAATGGCTGCCGCAATGCGAACGAACAGTTGCAACGGATCACCCAGGTGTCCGGGGTCAGGAGTGAAGTCCATCACGTGACTCCGGATCGGGACGGCGGACCCACCCAGGTGGGCAATGGGGTCTATCTGTGCTGGTGGCAACACCGCACCATCGACACCGCCGCTGGCAAATCCGCATGGTCGACGGGGTACCCCAGATCAAGGCCCCACCCTGGGTCGATCCCACCGCACGATGGCGACCGGCCAGTAAAGCCCGCACCACCCTCGCCGACAGACTCGAACGACGGATCACATAAACAGTCCAATCCTCCTTCGCAGGCTCAGTCGGCGCTGGGGTCACGGATCGCTCCGCGATCCCTTGAGCTCCACCGCGCTATTCGACCAGCGGACGGGTGACTTCACAGATCGGCGCCGACTTTGAAAAGGCCCTCCAGGCGAGGCGTGGTCGCCGAGAAGAACGCGGCTACACCG
>DATCDQ010000132.1:0-32025 GCA_036510655.1 Microbacteriaceae bacterium
GAACGCTGGCCGACGCCCGCCGATCTCGCTGCGGTGCCGCCCGGTGAGGCGGTGCGGGCATGGGCGACGCTCGGCTATCCGCGCCGGGCGCTCTGGCTGCACGCCTGCGCTGTCGCGATCACCGAGCACCACGACGGAATCGTGCCAAGCGCCGTCAGCGAGCTACTCAAGCTTCCCGGTATCGGTGACTACACCGCACGGGCGGTGGCGGTGTTCGCATACGGCAAGCGGCATCCGGTCGTCGATACCAACATCCGCCGTGTCATCGCCCGCGCGATCGACGGGCAGGGCGAACCCGCGCCGCCGAGCGCCCGCCGCGACTTGGCGGCGATGGCGGCTCTGCTCCCCCACGACGATGCGGATGCCCGAACCTTCAACGCCGGCATGATGGAATTGGGGGCGATCGTCTGCACCGCCCGCGCTCCGCGATGCGACGTATGCCCGTTGCTGAATGTCTGCGCGTGGCGATTGGGCGGATACCCCGAATACCGCGGACCGCGCAAGGCGGTTCAAAAGAAGTATGAGGGCAGCGATCGGTACGTGCGTGGCCTCATCATGCGCGAACTGCGGGCGGCCCACCGGCCTGTCACCGCAGCCGAGATCGAAACGCTGTGGCCGGCGGATGCGACACAGCGCGATCGTGCCCTGGATGGTCTGCTTGCCGACGGTCTCGCCGTGCCGGCGCAGGGCGGCTACGTGCTGCCGGGGTAATGCGAGTGCCCGATTGCTCACGGTTGCCCGGGTAGCACAGGAAGCATCAATCTATTGCTGAGCATGCTCGCAGCGATCAATCGCTATTCTCGAAGAACGACGACCTTCAATCCGCAACCTGAAAGCGACTCACACGAATGCCCGAAAGCCCCCTCTCCGCCTCACCGTATGAGGTGCTGGGGGTCTCCGCATCCGCAAGCCAGGACGACCTCAAACGCGCGTATCGCCGAGCGTTGCGGGCGACGCATCCGGATGCCGGGGGCACCGCAGCCGCATTCCACGCCGTTCAGTTGGCTTGGCAGCGCGTCGGAACGACGCAGAACCGCGCTCAATACGATCGCGGTCGCTCGTCGGCGGCAACCTGGCAGACGTCGTCCGGCGAAGCGCCCACACACGTCTGGGCGACGCCGGCACATCGCCCACCACGACAGGATTCGCGTCCGCGTGCGCGCACCTATGGGCATCCGGGCGGTTGGGGTCGCGAGCACTTTCTCACACTCATTCGCGAATGGATTGGGCGCGGGGTTCCGATCGCGGACCCGTACGATCCGGCGCTCGTCCGCAGCGCGCCGCGAGAGATCAGGCACGCGCTGGCGGATGCTCTTGCAGAGGAGGCGACGGCGCGGTCCCTTGCGACGCTCGGCATCGGCTACACAGTGTGGCACGACGTGGCAGTGCCCGGAGGTCAGCCAGGTCAGAAGATCGATCATGTGGTCCTCGGGCCGACCGGCCTGTTCGCCGTTCAATCCGAGGACTGGGGCGGCGCGGTCACGGTCCGACGCGGCGAGATGGTCGGTGACGGTGTCGACGGGCAGCCGCTGCGCTCGCTGGCGGCCGACGCGCGCACACTCGGCAAGGCGACCGGGGTGCGCATCAGCGTCGCGGTCGTCGTCGTCCCAGACGACGCTACAGACGACTCGTTCACGATCGTCGGCAAGAGCCAGAAGGCGCAGCTCGTACTCACGAGGCAGTCGTTCATTGCCGCGCTGATGCGCATGGGCGTGCCCAAGACCCCACGACCGGATGGCAACGAGTTGTTCGAGGTGCGCACCCGGCTGCAGAACGGCATCCGCTTCGTTTAGGGCAGTGCGCTTCGACTCCGCTCAGCGACCGAGGTCTTCGTCGTCCTCGAACTCGCGCGGCTTCACGTACGGGTCCTCGTCGCCGGCATACTCTGCGGTCGCGGCGATTCCGGCCACTTCGGCGTCCCTATTGCGCGCCTCGCGCAGCAAACCTTCGATCTGCGCGGCGTTCTCCGGGATCGCGTCGAGAAAGAACTCAAGACTCGGCGTGAGCCGAGCCGTGATGTTCTTGCCGACCTCGCTGCGCAGCATGCCTGTCGCGGCCTTCAACGCCGCGGCAGTGTCGTTGCGTTCCTCCTCGGTGCCGTACACCGTGTAGAACACGCTGGCGTGCTGCAGGTCGCCGGTCACCTTCACGTCCGTGATCGTGGCGAAGCCCATCCGTGGATCGCGGAGGCCGCGCTCCAAGCGTTTGGCGATGATGACCTGGATTCGGTCGGCGAGCTTTCTCGCCCGTGCTGGATCTGCCATGAGTTCCTTCTCCCTCGCAGGCGTGCGGTCGAACGTTCCGCACCCTCGGATTGCCGAGGGTGCGGAACAGGTTCGATTACGCGCGCGGCTTCTCCCGCATTTCGATCGTCTCGATCTCGTCGCCGATCTGGATGTCGTTGAACTTGCCGAGGCCGATACCGGCTTCGAAGTCCGTGCGCACCTCGGTGACGTCATCCTTGAATCGACGCAGCGATTCGATCGCCAGGTTGTCGCCGACGACGACACCATCGCGGATGACCCGCGCCTTGGCGTTGCGGGTGATCGTTCCGCTGCGCACCACCACACCGGCGATGTTGCCGAACTTGGAGGAGCGGAAGATCTCGCGAATCTCCGCGACACCAGACTGCACCTCTTCGAACTCCGGCTTGAGCATGCCCTTGAGCGAGTTCTCGATCTCGTCGATCGCGTTGTAGATGACCGAGTAGAAACGGATGTCCACACCCTCACGAGCGGCACGCTCGCGCGCCTTCGGGTCCGGTCGCACGTTGAACCCGACGATGATCGCGTTGTCGATCGTGGCCAGGTTGACGTCGGACTCGGTGATCGCACCGACACCGCGGTGGATGATCCGCAGCTGAACGCTGTCATCGACCTCGATCTTCATCAGCGACTCCTCCAGCGCCTCGACGGCACCGGAAACGTCACCCTTGATGATGAGGTTGAGCGACTCGACCTTGCCCTCTTCCAGAGCGCGTGTGAAGTCTTCAAGCGAAATGCGCTTGCGGGCCTTGGCCAGCTGTGCGTTGCGCTCAGCGGCTTCGCGCTTCTCGGCGATCTGACGGGCCGTGCGGTCCTCATCTGTGACGAGGAACGTGTCGCCGGCCCGCGGAACGCTGGACAGACCCTGCACCTGCACCGGGCGGGACGGGGTTGCCGCCTCCACCGGGTCGCCGTTTTCGTCCATCATCGCGCGGACGCGGCCGTAAGCCGTTCCTGCGACGATCGAGTCACCGACGTGCAACGTTCCGGACTGGATCAGCACGGTTGCAACCGCACCACGGCCCTTGTCGAGCTTCGCCTCGATGGCGACGCCGCGGGCATCCTTGTTCGGGTTGGCGCGCAGGTCGAGCCCGGCATCCGCAGTGAGCAGTACGGCATCCAGAAGTTCCGTGATGCCGATGTTCTCGCGAGCGGACACGTCGACGAACATGACGTCGCCGCCGTACTCTTCCGCGACCAGGCCGAACTCGGTGAGCTGCTGGCGCACCTTCGCCGGGTTCGCGTCGGGCTTGTCGATCTTGTTCACTGCCACCACGACCGGAACGCCTGCCGCCTGAGCGTGGTTCAGAGCCTCAATCGTCTGCGGCATGATGCCGTCGTCGGCCGCGACCACGAGGATCGCGATGTCGGTCACCTGCGCACCACGGGCACGCATGGCGGTGAACGCCTCGTGGCCGGGTGTGTCGATGAAGGTGATGGCACGGTCGAGACCGTCGTGCTCTGCGACCACCTGGTACGCACCGATGTGCTGGGTGATACCGCCGGCCTCGCCCGAGACCACGTTGGCGTGCCGGATCGCGTCCAGCAGACGCGTCTTGCCGTGGTCGACGTGGCCCATGACGGTGACCACCGGCGGGCGAACTTCGAGGTCCTCGTCGGTTTCTTCGTCGAGCTCCGCCTCGAGGTCGATGTCGAAGCCTTCAAGCAGCTCCTTGTCCTCGTCCTCCGGGGAAACGATCTGGATCTTGTAGCCCAGCTCTTCACCGAGGATGCCGAACGTCGCCTCATCGAGGGACTCGGTTGCCGTCGCCATCTCGCCGAGATGGAACAGCACGGTCACAAGGTTGCCGGGGCTCGCATCGATCTTGTCGGCGAAGTCCGAAATGGATGCTCCGCGCCGC
Organism: Microbacteriaceae bacterium; assembly: GCA_036510655.1. GTDB lineage: Bacteria > Actinomycetota > Actinomycetes > Actinomycetales > Microbacteriaceae > Rathayibacter_A. The sequence goes on from DATCDQ010000132.1 coordinate 4,127, forward strand.
AACCGCACAATGGTGTTGCCATCGCCGCGCGGAACGCTCACGCCGCCGAGCGACGGGGCCTCGCGCAGTTCAAACTCCTGCCGCTTCGTGCGCTTCGACTTGCGTGCGCGGCTCTTGCCGCCACCACGACCAAACGCACCAGCGGTGCCACCACCGGGGCCACGGCCGCGGCCGCCACCACCAGACGGACGCGGTCCACCGAAGCCGCCGCCGGGGCGCTGGAAGCCACCTGCACCGGCACCGGCACCTGCGCCTGCACCGCCGGGGCGTTGGAAACCGCCACCGGTGCGAGCACCACCGGGGCCACCGGTACGCGGAGCTCCTGTGCGGCCACCAGGGCCACCGGGGCCTCCGGGGCGCGCGGCACCAGGACGCGGCGCACCAGGACGCGGCGCTGCCGGACGCGGGATGTTACCCGGGTTCGGGCGCTGACCCATGCCTTGCGAACTCGCAAACGGGTTGTTGCCGGGTCGCGGTGTACCCGCCGGGCGCTGGCCCATGCCCTGCGAACTCGCAAACGGGTTGTTGCCGGGTCGCGGAGTACCCGGGTGAGGTGCGGATGCGCCGGGGTGTCCTGTCGGCGCGACCGTGTGGTCCGTAGCGCTCAACGCTGCGGCGGTCTGCATTGTCGCCTCGGGTGCGGGTGCTGCCGCAGGCTGAGTCCCAGGCTTCCTGACTGATGCTGCGGCGGGCGCCTCTACGGCCTCCACCGCTGGCTTGGCGCCGGGCACCGGTGGCTTCGCAGCGGATGCCGGTGTCGCCGTGGCGCGCGAGGCGGGCTTGACCGCATCCGGAGCCGACGCAGTCGCCGACTTCGCGGGAGCAGTTGCCGTGGCCGTGGCGACCGGTGCCGCGGTGGCCTGGGCCGCTGACGCCTTGGCGCCATCTGCCTCGAGGGCAGCCCTCAATTTTCGCGCAACCGGAGGTTCGATGCTCGACGACGGTCCCTTGACGAACTCGCCCAATTCCTTGAGCTTCGCCAGGGCGACCTTGCTGTCGACGCCGAACTCGCTTGCGACTTCGTGTACGCGTGGTTTTGCAGCCACAATTCTCCTCTTCCGGGCCTGACCCGGAAAAGGGCAGGCCGTTAGTTCTGGACGGGACTCATTTCGAGCCGCTCATTAGTTGTCACTCATTTGATGCCACTGTGCCGTTCAGCCTGTTCTCTAGTACTGCCGTTTCAAGCGCGGTCGTATCGAGTGTGTCCGTTACCTGCAGTGCCCGCCCGAAGGCCCGGCGCTGCACGGCTTTTCTGTAGCACTCGATTCTCGGATGCAGCCACGCACCTCGCCCAGGAAGGGTAGCGGATTCGTCCACCACGAGTTCTGAGCCCCGGGCTACAATCCTCAGAAGTGAGGACCGGGAAGCGCGCGAACGGCACCCAATGCACGTTCTAACGGAGTCCATCTTACCCCCTCCGGGTGGTAGCTCCTGCCGATGCCACATCGCGGCTCGACTCCTGCGCGACCTCGTCGGCGGTGCGCCAGTTGAAGTGACGCACGCGGCGGAAACTCGCTCAGGCGGCGACCGTGGTCAGGTTCCGTCAGTCTTGATCCAGTACAGAGTCGGGCTGGATGTCCCAACATTCAACCGAGAGCTCGACGCTGGCGCGTCTCCCGCTCGGCGCGAAAATCGACATCACGGGTTGTCATCCAGTACAGAGTCGGGCTGGATGTCGATTTTCGCGCCCGTCAGCTTCGCGGCCAGGCGGGCGTTTTGCCCCTCCTTGCCGATCGCCAGTGACAACTGGTAGTCGGGCACGAGGGCACGCACAGCCTTGAGCGACTCGTCGATTACGAACGCCTTCGTGACCTTGGCGGGCGACAGCGCACTGGCAACGAATGTCGCCAGATCGGGCGAATAGTCGACGATGTCGATCTTCTCGTTGTTGAGCTCGGCCGTGACCGAGCGCACGCGCTGTCCGAGTTCGCCGATGCATGCGCCCTTCGCGTTGATTCCCGGTTGCGTCGCACGCACCGCGATCTTCGTACGGTGTCCCGCTTCGCGGGCGAGCGAAACGATCTCCACAACTCCACTGGCGATCTCGGGAACCTCAAGTGCGAACAACTTGCGAACCAAAGCCGGATGCGTACGTGACACGGTGATCTGCGGACCCTTCAACCCCTTTGCCACGCTCGTGACGTAGACGCGAATGCGCGATCCGTGTGTGTAATCCTCACCGGGAACCTGCTCCTCAGGCGGCAGAATCGCTTCGACGCTGCCGAGATCTACATGGATCATCCGCGGGTTGGGGCCCTGCTGGATGACGCCCGCGACAATGTCGCCCTCTCGCCCGCGGAACTCACCGAGCACGGCCTCATCCTGAATGTCTCTCAACCGCTGGTTGATGACCTGCTTCGCCGCGAACGCCGCGATACGGCCGAAGTCGCTCGGGCTGTCTTCGGACTCGCCGATGATGGCGCCCTCGTCGTCGTACTCCGGGACGAAAACAGAAACGTGGCCGGTCTTGCGGTCGAGGTGCACGCGCGCAGGAACCGCTTCTGCCGTATGGCCGTGGTGATGTTCCGCCTGATCGGTGTGCTTCAGGTATGCGGTCAAAATGGCCTGCTCGATGATCTCAACGAGTTCGTCGAACGGGATCTCCCGCTCTCGCTCCATCGAGCGCAAGACACTGAGGTCGATGTCCACAGCCGGCCTCCTCTATTCAGATAATTGCCCGGTCACCTCCGTGACGGGTCAGTCTTCTACCGTACCCGACGGGGCGGCATCGCGTCACGCCCTGCACGGCCTACGCCAGTCGCGTCGCGATATCGGTGATCGGAACCTGTGTGCGCTCGCCCGAGCGACGGTCCCACAGCTCGACAAGACCGTCGGCGACGCCACGGCCCGCGATGACGATCACGGGCACGCCGATCAGTTCGGCGTCTCCGAACTTCACGCCAGGTGACACCTTCGGCCGGTCGTCGAACAGTACGTCACGGCCGTTGCGCTCGATCTCGGCAACGATCGATTCCGCGGCCTGATAGATCGCCGGATCCTTGCCCGTCGCAATCACATGCACGTCGAACGGCGCGACGGACGCCGGCCAGATCAGGCCCTTCTCGTCGTTGTTCTCCTCCGCGATGATGGCGAGAATGCGCGTGACCCCGATGCCGTAGGAGCCCATGGTGACGGTGACGAGCTTGCCATTCTCGTCGAGCACCTTGAGGCCGAGTGCCTCCGCATATTTGCGGCCGAGCTGGAACACGTGGCCGATCTCCATGCCCCGGGCCAGTTCGACCGGTCCGGAGCCATTGGGTGCCGGGTCGCCCGGCAGCACCTCGGCCGCCTCGACGGTGCCGTCCGCGGTGAAATCGCGCCCGGCAACAAGACCGAACACGTGCTTGGCGTCGAGATTAGCCCCGGTGATCCAGCCAGAGCCGTCGGAGACCCGCGGATCCAGCAGATAACGGATGCCGCTGCTCGACTTCTCGCCGAGCACAGCGCCGTCGGCAGACCACGGCCCGATGTACCCCTTGACGAGCGACGGATGCCGCGTGAAATCTTCGTCCGTCGCGGCTTCGACCTCCGCAGGAGCGAATGCGACCTCGGCGCGCTTCAGATCGACTTCACGGTTGCCGGGCAAGCCGATGACCACGAGCTCCCGCGTACCGTCGAGATTTTTCAGCGCGAGCACGACGTTCTTCAACGTGTCTGCTGCCGTCCAGGCGCGACCGTCCGGCCGCGGGTGCTTGTCGTTCGCCACGGCGACGAGCGACTCGATGGTTGGGCTTCCGGGCGTGTCCAGTACCTGGGCGGGTGTCAGCTTCTCGTAGCCGCGAGCAGGCGGTGCCACCGTCGTGAACGCCTCGACGTTGGCTGCGTAGCCGCCCGCCGATCGCACGAACGTGTCTTCACCGACGGGGGTCGGGTGCAGGAACTCTTCGCTACGCGATCCGCCCATCGCACCGGCATCCGCTTGCACGATCACATAGTCGAGACCGAGCCGCGCGAAGATGCGCTCATAGGCGTCGCGCTGCTTCATGTATGAAACATCGAGTCCGGCGTCGGTGTAGTCGAAGCTGTAGGCATCCTTCATCGTGAATTCGCGGCCGCGCAGCAGGCCTGCTCGGGGCCGTGCCTCGTCACGGTACTTGTCCTGAATCTGGTAGATCGTCAGCGGCAGGTCTTTGTAACTGGAGTACAGGTCTTTCACCAGGAGTGTGAACGCTTCCTCGTGCGTCGGCGCGAGAACATAGCCGGCATCCTTGCGATCGGAGAGCCGGAACATGAGCGGCCCGTACTCGCTATAGCGGCCGGTCACCTCGTAGGGCTCCTTCGGCAGCATCGCGGGAAAATGAACTTCGTGCGCTCCTGCCGCCGTCATTTCTTCGCGGATGATCTGCTCGATCTTGGCCTTCACCCGCAGGCCGAGAGGCAACCACGCGAAGATTCCAGCGGCCTGCCTGCGGATGTACCCGGCGCGCACCAGCAGCTTGTGGCTGGTGACGTCAGCGTCGGCAGGGTCTTCACGAAGCGTGCGGAGGAAATAGTTCGTCAGGCGTGTAGGCACGCGTTCTACTTTAGCGGCGCAGCCCTCCGCCCCGCCTGCGTGCGCCTGGCCAGCGCCCACACGACGCCGGCAACGAGCAGCAGGCTGAGCACGTTGAGCACGCCGTAGCCGGCCCAGGCCAGCACGACGCCGGCGAGCGCACCGCCGGCCGCACCGCACAGGTTCATCAGCGAATCGGAGAAGCCCTGCACGGAGGTGCGCTCGGAAACCGTCACCGATTCCGTCAGCAGAGCGGATGCCGCGATCGTGCTCGCCGACCAGCCCAAGCCGAGCAGCACCAGAGCTACGGCCACCGCCATCTGGTTGTCGCCCGCAAACCAGTTGGTCACGAGCGCCCCGACGAGCAGGACCTGCCCGACGATGATCACGCGGCCGCGGCCGAAGCGGTCGCTGAGCATCCCGAAGACCGGCGACAGTGCGTACATGCCCGCGGTGTGCAGACTAATCGTCAGCCCGATGACCATGATGCTCGCGCCCGCGTTCATCAGATGCACTGGGGTCATGGCCATGACGGCCACCATGACGGTGTGGCTCAGTGCCAGGGCGATCACGGCGACGGCAGCACCGCGGTTGTGCCGCAGAATCGTTACACCGGCCCACCGACTGCGACGCGCAGCCGACACCGCTGCGACCTCCGAGGCCCGGGCCAGCCGCTGCGCCATGATCAGTGGATCCGGCCGCAGCACCACAAGATACAAAGCCGCAGCCAGCAACTGGCATACGACGGTGAGCGCGAACGCGCCGGTCAGCGGCGGCAGTCCGAAGGCCTGACCGAGCTGATCGCCGGGCGGAGCGAGATTGGGGCCGATCACGACGCCCACGGTGGTGGCCCAGATCACGAGCGACAGGTCTCGACCGCGGGTGCGGTCGGTGGCGAGGTCGACCGCGGCGAACCGGGTCTGCAGGTTGACCGCACTGCCGGCGCCAACCGCGCCAAAACCGATCAACAGCAGCGGCAGACTGCCGAGAGCGGCCGCTCCGATCACGACTGCCGCCCCGATCGCCGCAACAACGGTGCCGACGGCCAGCGCGGGTCCTCGTCCCGCAAATCCGGCGAACCGCGCGAGCGGGATCGAGAACACCGCGGCGCCGAGCGTGACCATTGTCGTAGCGAGCCCGGCGTAGGCATCCGCATGCGCGACCGCAACAACCAGGAGCGAGCCGAGCGAGAGCGCCGCCCCCATGCCGACACCGCCGAGAATCTGGCCGAGCGACAGCACGATCAGCACGCGGCGCTGAGGGCCCCGCGGTGCAGCATGCACGAGTGCCGGCGCTGCCCCGAGCCGCGTTGGCGGGTCCGTGTCGTCGGTGGGCCGGGTGGAGTGGGGCATGCCGTTTAGAATAGCGAGCCTGAGCGAACTCGGTTACGGTCAGCTCGTCGGCGCGGACGCCAGCCCATTGATCGCGCGGATCAGGCGAAACAGGCTGCCGACCTGGCGTGGGGCGAGCCGGAGCACGAGCCTCGGGAGAGACAGCGCGTCGTCATCGGCTACCTCCGCTCGGAGCGGCCCGGTCCGTTCGATCAGCCCATCGGTGAGGAGGAACCCGAACCGGTCGTTCAATTCGCCCACCTCCGCGTCAGTCGGCTCGCCGCGAAGCCGCAGGACGATCCGATCGCCCACCCAGCGCAGCGAGACGTAGTTGCGCCAGAACCGGGTGATCTCCTCGACGGCGGCATCCACAGAATCGGTGACCAGAACTCGGTCCAGGTCATCCGGTGAGATCAGCCCCGCCGGCGCCAGTTCCGCGTCGATGAAGCCGCGGAGCCCCGCCCAGAATGTGCCGCCGACCCGATCCAACAGCACGATCGGCACAGGCGCAGCCTTGCCGGTCTGCTGCAGAGTGAGCAGCTCGAACGTTTCGTCGAGCGTACCGAACCCGCCCGGGAGGCTCACGAAGGCATGCGACTCCTTCACGAGCATCAACTTCCGGGTGAAGAAATACTTCATCGTCACGTTGTTCGGATCCGCCCCAACGATCGGGGCCGGGGTCTCTTCGAACGGCAGTCGGATCGACACCCCGATCGACAGGCCGGGTCCCGCCCCATTGGCGGCCGCCTGCATGATCCCGGGACCCGCGCCGGTGACGACCATCCAACCGCGCGCGGCGAGGGCTGCCGCGACCCCTTCGGCCTGTCGATACAACGGATCCTGCGGCTGGGAGCGCGCTGACCCGAACACCGTTACCTTGAGCCGGTCGGCATACGGGGCGAACAGGCTGAACGCGCTTCGCATCTCCTCGAGTGCGGCCGCGGTGATCTTCAAATCCAGCCGATCGGCGCCGTCACGGGCGAGTTCAAGCCCGGTGGTGAGGATGCGACGGATCAGGCCACGCTGCGCGACGATACCGGTGTCGCGCATCAGCGCGTCGATGGGTGCATCCTCGGGGCCGTCCATCGCACCAGCGTGTCACATCCGCGCGAGAATCGCGTTCCTCGGAGCGCGCGGCGCCGTCAGACAGTGACGACCTGTGCTGTGCCGGTCACGCTCGCCGGCATCTCCGCTGCGAGCCGATTGGCTTCCTCGATGAGGGTGGCGACGATCTCCGATTCCGGCACGGTCTTGATGACCTTTCCCTTGACGAAGATCTGACCTTTGCCGTTTCCCGATGCCACACCCAGGTCCGCTTCGCGCGCCTCACCAGGCCCGTTGACAACGCACCCCATCACGGCAACGCGCAGCGGAACGGTCATGCCCTGCAGGCCGGCAGTGACCTCGTCGGCCAGCGTGTAGACATCCACCTGAGCGCGCCCACAACTCGGGCACGAGACGATCTCGAGCTTACGTTCGCGCAGGTTGAGGGACTGCAGAATCTGCAGGCCGACCTTGATCTCTTCGACCGGCGGCGCGGACAGCGACACGCGAATCGTGTCGCCGATCCCCTCGGCGAGCAGGATGCCGAACGCCGTGGCGCTTTTGATTGTGCCCTGGAACGCCGGCCCGGCCTCTGTGACGCCGAGGTGCAGCGGCCAGTCGCCGCGCTCAGCGAGCAGCCGGTAGGCCTTGACCATGACGATCGGGTCGTTGTGCTTGACCGAGATTTTGAAGTCGTGGAAGTCGTGTTCCTCGAACAGGCTCGCCTCCCAGACCGCGCTCTCGACGAGCGCTTCCGGGGTCGCCTTGCCGTACTTCTGCAGGATGCTCGGCTCGAGCGACCCTGCATTCACGCCGATCCGGATGGAAACGCCGGCCGCTTGCGCCGCTGCGGCGATCTTGCCGACCTGGTCGTCGAACTTGCGGATGTTGCCGGGGTTCACCCGCACACCGGCGCAGCCCGCGTCGATGGCGGCAAACACGTAGTTCGGCTGAAAGTGGATGTCGGCGATCACCGGAATCTGCGACTTCCTCGCAATGATCGGCAGCGCCTCCGCGTCGTCCCGGCTCGGCACGGCGACACGCACGATGTCGCATCCGGATGCCGTCAGCTCGGCGATCTGCTGCAGTGTCGCGTTGATGTTCGGCGTCGGTGTTGTCGTCATCGACTGAACGCTGATCCGTGCGCCGCCGCCGACAGGAACCTTGCCCACCCTGATCTGGCGGGAGATGCGTCGCGGGGCGAGAACGTCGGGAGCCTTCGGCATCCCCAGATTGATTGCTGCCACCGACTCAGTGTAGATCGCGCCACTGGCCGCCACCTGGAAGGGATGACAGGCGGGCCTGTGTCGCCGATCGTTTGTTGCAGCCCCTTTGTTGCAGCCCCTTTGTTGCAGCCCCGGACGGGTCCGTTGCACGGTGCCCCGGAGATTCAACGATAGCCCGGACGGAAACCCGATGTCCCGTCCGGGCTACCGTCAAGAGTCCGGTCTAGCGTGAAGCGCCAAGCCTGGGGTCCCGGCGCGAACGGCGCGAACGGCGACCGACGCAACCGACATTCTTGCGCCCGCGCACAGAGTCTCACCGCATACTGAGGTGATGGCTCAGGATCAGAAGTCGAATGTTGCAATTTTCGCCACAATTGCACTGTTCGGCGTGGTTGTCGTCAACGCTGGAGCTGTCACGATGATCATGCTGGCCACCCGGAACATGACGGCGTTCGGCGTGGGCGCGATCGGGGCGGTCGCCGCTGCAGTGTTCGTGGACTTCCTCGCCGTGCGGTGGTTGCTCGGGCGTCGCCGCGAGAGCCGCTGACAGCGAAGCCGCTGCCGGCCGCCGTCCGGCTACTACTCGGCCAGTGACGCGTCCGGTGCGACCTCGAGTGCCTCCAAGTCGGCGGAGGACACAAGAGCGTCGACCACTGCGCGGGTGCCGCCGACGAGAGTCGAGTCGAAGTCGATCTCGCTCGCCATCAGCCATGCGTGGTCTCGTGGCCAGAGCAGGTTCGGCGTCTGGCCCCAGAACGCGCCGGCCTCACCCCAACTGTTTCTCGCCCAGGCGGGATCGTCGAACACCGCGATGTCGCCGTCGAACAGAAAGTAGCTGCGGCCCGGCAATGCCAGCAGAGGCCCGCCCAGCACCTCGGCCGGGAATCCGGCTGGTTCTACGCCCTGCGCCGCGCGCAACAGCCTGGCCCGCTTTCTGCGGGACGTGCCCTCGGGAACAGCAACGAAGTGCCCGATCGCAGAGCCGCCGTGGATCCAGCCGAAACCGTCCCACAGGCCGGCGGTCACGGCATCCGGGGTCGTCGTGTGCTGCGCGAGAACGCGGGTCAGCGCGGCGAGCTGGTCCTGCGCAAGACGGCCCTGGTCGGGCGAACCATACTGCCAGCCGTCTTGGCCGGATCCTGGATCACTATGCCCGGCCGTGATCGCGGACCATTGCATGGCCGGGTGCGTCGTTGTTCCGCAGCGGTCGGCGATCTCGGCCCAGCGCAGCCGCAGTGCCTGGTCTGTGACCGGTCTACTGCCTTCCCAGTGCAGCAGCTGCGCATCGACTGGATGGAACACCCGCGCGTACGCATCGAAATCGCGTCCCACCGTTCCCGCGACGCTGCTCCACCGGCCGAGGCGATTGCGAATCCAGTCTCCGCGCTCGATGTCGATGGCATGGGCCAGCGCAGCGGCAGGCATGGCGTCGGCTGACACTGCCCCGGTGGTCACGCGCCGAGCTGCGCGCTCAGTGCCGCGCCGAAGGCATCCGGGTGCTCGAGGTGCGGTGAGTGACCGCAGTCGGCGAGCGCGAGTTCGGTGTAGGCGCCACCTGCAGCCCGGTACTCGTCGAGCACGTGCCGGGTCTGCGTCACCATCGGTTGCGGCGGCGCGACCTCAGCGCCCGGCCAGCCCGGAATCACCCCGACCTGCCCGAGCATGTTCAGGTCGAAATACGAACCGTCGGACACGATCGCATCCTGTTCGCCGCGCACCCAGAGGATCGGCGGTTTACGCTCGAGCGCGACGATTCCGGTGAGGTTCAAGTATTTCGGCGCCATCGTGTTGAGCACGCCGTGCGCCCCCGGTGCGAAGCCCGGCCAATTCTCGGATGCGACCGAATCACCCGGGTAGTTCCCGTCGCCGAGCGCGGTGGTCAGCATCGACTCGACCCAGACGTCCTCGTGGTCGGAGCTGTAGCCGGCGGCGACATAGGAGGAACGAAAGACGGACCGGGAGCTGGTCTGCGTATCCGCGCTGCGGTCCCCGTCACGGATCCTCTGCACGAAGTCGGGATTGGCTCCCCCGGCCCCGGTGCCTGCATTATCGACCGTGAGCACGCGGCCGTCTGCGTCGGCAGTTCCGCCGAAACCGTACGGGGAAACCGGCGAGACCAGCGTGACGGAGGCGACGGCATCCGGTCGGTCGAGCAGCTGCTGCAGCACAACGCCTCCGCCCATGGACCAGCCGACCAGGTGAGCGGATGCCACGCCGAGCGCGTCAAGGACGCTCCACACGTCGTCCGCATAGTCGCGGAGTCCGCGGGTTGCATCGACGGGGAGTGTCTCGCTACCGCCGAAGCCGCGCAGATCGACCGCGAGGGCCCGCACGCTCGCCGGTAGCGCGAGCATCGTCGGCTGCCAGAACAGGCTCGAAGAGACGTTGCCGTGCACGAACATGACGGTGGTGGTCGGCTCCCGCGACTCAGCGGGCGCCGTCGCTGGACGCTCGAGCAGGGCCGCACGCAAGCGAGGCGTCGCTACATTCACGGCGGTGATTCCGTCGAACAGCGTTTGGGTCATGACTGGTACTCCTGGGGTTGGCAGCGAATCAGTTGGCAGCGTTTGCGGCAACGAGACGGCCCTGCAACACAGGCAGCACCTGGGCCACGCCGTGCCCGGACATCAAGATCGTGTAGTGGTTGACATCGTCGACTTCGTGAACGCGCAGCGCCGGGAACGCCTGCGCCAGTTCAGCCAGTCGCTCCTTCGGATACAGCGGCGGTGTCTCGTTCATCAGCCCACGAGGCGCGTGCAGGAATTCCAGCGGTGTCGGCAGCGCCGCCAGCGCCTGCGCGTAGCCGTCATCATCACCCAGCTGCGCGATGTTCGTCGCAACGGCCTCGAGTCGCGCCGACGAGCGGAACACATCGCCGTCCGGTTCGAGGTCGTAGTCGATGTACGCCGCGATGTCGTCGTTCCAGTCGGCGAACGCCGGATGCACTCGCCAGAAGTCAGCGTAGGCTTCCCGGCTCGGGTAGGTCATCGTGAGCCGCTGCGCCGCGGGCCCGAGCAGTGCGATCGCCTGCTCGGCGGTCGGCACCGGGGCGGGCGCGGCATCCGCACCAGACGCATCCGCACCAGACGCATCCGCACCAGACGCGTCCGCAATCGGCGCATCCGGGCTCGGCAGCGGCAGCCCGCCGTCGATCAACACGACGGATGCGACGCGATCCGGATGCTGATCGGCCAACCTCACCGCGACGAACCCTCCCATCGAGTGCCCGACGATGACTGCGCGTTCGATGCCGAGCGCGTCGAGAACGCGAGCAGCGTCATCCGCGTGGTCGCGCATCCCCCACGGTGCGGGCAGCCGGTTACTGCGGCCTCGGCCGCGCAGGTCGGGGGCGATGACCGGCGTGTTCGGCAGTGCGCGTGCGATCGCCGGCCAGCACTGATGCGACGCGGTGATGCCGTGGATGGCCAGCAGCGGCAGCCCGGGCGCGTTCGAATGCCACTGGCCGCCGGCAAGTTCGCCGCCCGCGACGGGTACCCGGAATTCCTGATAGTCGCTCATCGCGCGCTCCATCCGCCGTCGATCGTGTAGCTTGCTCCCGTGACCATGCCGGCATCGTCTCCGGCCAGCCACAGCGCAAGGCTGGCCACCTCGCGCGGTTCGACCAGACGTTTGATGGCGGTTTCGGTCAACATGATCTGCGGCACGACCTCGTCCTCGCTGATGCCGTGCAAGCGCGCCTGATCGGCGATCTGCTTCTCGACCAGCGGCGTGCGCACGTAGGACGGCTCAATGCAGTTGCTCGTCACTCCGTGCTCTGCGCCCTCCAGCGCCGTCACCTTCGAGAGTCCCTCAAGCCCGTGTTTGGCGGCGACGTATGCCGACTTGTAGGCGGATGCGCGCAGCCCGTGCACGCTGGAGATGTTGATGACGCGACCGAAACCGTGCTTGTACATCCCCGGCAACGCTGCTCTGATCAACAGGAACGGTGCCTCCAGCATCAGCCGGATGATCAGCGAGAACCGCGCGGGATCGAACTCTTCGATCGGACTGACGTGCTGGATGCCGGCGTTGTTGACCAGGATGTCGCAGTTCGCGGCGGCAGAGTCGGGAGCGAGCTCGGCGAGCGAGGCCGTGTCGGAAAGGTCGACCGGCCAGGCGGAGCCGCCGAGTTCGTCGGCGAGCGCCGTGGCGGCATCCGCGTTGAGATCGGCGATCGTCACCCGCGCACCGGCTGCGGCGAACGCCCGTGCGCAGGCCTCGCCGATGCCGCTGGCACCTCCGGTGATGAGGGCGGTGCGCCCCTGCAACTGCGGTCGGATCTGATCGCTCATCCGCTGCTCCTTTGCAGGCCGGCTGCCACACCCCGCGTGTCATGCGCGCTCGCGAGATACTGGGTAGAGAAGTACTGGGTAGAGAAGTGTTTCCGGGCAGCCTATCCGGTTGCCCGGCCCGTTGCACTCGCACGACGAGTGCCCGAATGAATTCTGTGGGAAGTAAGGAGTCATCATGACAGACACCGACGTCGTCATCGTCGGCGGGGCACGAACCCCGCAGGGACGCGTTAACGGCCAGTTCGCGACGCTCAGCGCTGTCGCACTGGGCACAATCGCCGTACGCGGTGCCCTCGAGGCGGCCGGGATCAGCCCCGATCAGGTGGATGCCGTCTATCTGGGGCAGGTTCTGCAGGCGGGTGCTGGGCAGAATCCGGCACGACAGAGTGCGATCGGCGCCGGCATCCCGTGGACGGTCAACTCGATGACGCTCAACAAGGTGTGCTTATCCGGCCTACAGGCCGTGGTGGACGCCGCACGGCTGATCCGACTGGGCGAGGCCGACGTTGTCGTCGCCGGCGGTCAGGAATCGATGACGCAGGCGCCACATCTGCTGCCGGGTTCACGCGGTGGCTGGGCCTATGGGAGCTTCACCGCGATCGATCACGCGGACCACGACGGGCTCTCCGACGCCTTCGACGGCCTGTCAATGGGCGAATCGACAGAGCATCGCAACACCACACTCGGCATTGGGCGACGTGAGCAGGACGAGATCGCTGCGGCATCCCACCAGCGTGCCGCCGCGGCTGCCGCTGCCGGCATCTTCGAGCACGAGATCGTGCCGGTCGCCGTGCCACAACGCAAGGGTGATCCTGTGCTGATCACGCGCGACGAGGGCGTGCGTGCGGACAGCACGGTCGAAACTCTGGCCGGTCTGCGGCCGGCCTTCACGAACGACGGCACGATCACGGCAGGCAACTCATCGCCGCTCAGCGACGGCGCGAGCGCCGTCGTGGTAGCGAGCAAAGCATGGGCGGATGCGCACGGGCTCGACTATCTCGCCTTCATCGGCGCATCCGGATCCGTCGCCGGCCCGGACAATTCGCTGCACTCACAGCCGTCGAACGCGATCAACGCCGCCCTGAAGCGTGCCGGATGGAGCGCCTCTGAGCTGGACTTCGTCGAGATCAACGAGGCGTTCGCGGCAGTGTCGCTGGTGTCTGCGCGCGATCTCGGCATCGATCAGGCGAAAGTGAACATCCATGGCGGGGCGATCGCGCTCGGGCACCCGATCGGGGCATCCGGGGCGCGGCTGGCGCTGCACGCAGCCCTCGAGCTGTCGCGGCGCGGGTCCGGCCGAACTGCGGTCGCACTGTGCGGCGGTGGCGGCCAGGGAGACGCGCTGTTGCTGAGCCGTTAACCGAGGGTGATCGGTTTGACGATGTCTGCGTAGGCGAGCAGCACGCTCATCGCGCCGAGAACGACGACGACGACGAATGTCACCGGCATCCACTTGGCCATGTCGACCGGTCCGGGGTCGCGTCGCTTAAACAGTTTGGCGAACGCGCTTCGGATCCACTCCCATGCAGCGCCGAGAATATGGCCGCCGTCCAGCGGCAGCAGCGGGATCATGTTCATCACGAACAATGCGATGTTCAGCGATGCGAGCAGGCTGAGCATTGTCTGCACCTTGCCGATCACGGGGATCACGTTGCTGCTCGCGATGTCACCGGCCAGCCTGCCGACTCCGACGATCCCGACCGGGCTGTCCGCAGCGCGCTGAGTCGGACCGAACGCAGCATTCCACACGCCGACCATTCGTTGCGGCAGGTCGATCACGATTTTGGTGACCGCGGCGATGTTGTCACCCGTTGCGGTGAACGCGGTGCCGATCGGCTGCTGCACGAGTTCTGTGCCCGGGCTGATCCCGACGACTCCGACGTTGCGGGTGATCGCTTTGCCCGCCGCGTTCTTCGTGATGTTGCCCTGGCTGTCGTAGACGTACTGGGTGCTCGGCGTGGGCGTGACCGCGAGGGTGACCGGCTTGCCGTTCCGTTCGACCGCTAGCGCGCTCGTCTTCGACGGTGCAGCCTTGATCAGGGCGCTCATCTGGGTCCAGCTGGTCACCGGCGTGCCGCCGAACGAGACGATCGTGTCACCGGTCCGGATGCCCGCTGCCGCCGCAGGTGATTGCGGGTCGGATGCTTCACACGTCTGCCGCGCGCTGGTCGCAGGCAGCACGCACTGTGACACCGTCGAGACCGTCGTGCTGTACTGCTGCACGCCGATTCCCGTGACGATCACACCGAACAGCACCACCGCGATCACGAGATTCATGAACGGCCCTGCAAACATGATGATGATGCGCTTCCATGGCGCCAACCGGTAGAAGGCGCGATTCTCATCGCCCTCCGTGACGGTTTCGGCGCTCGCCGTGCGCGCATCCTGCACGATCTGGTTGTAGAAGCCGGTGCTCGCGTTGCGGCCCCTCTCCCCCGGATGCTTCGGAGGGAACATTCCGATCATCGCAATGTAGCCGCCGAGTGGGATCGCCTTCACCCCGTACTCGGTCTCGCCGCGGCGGAACGAGAACAGCGTCTTGCCGAAGCCGATCATGTACTGCGTCACCTTGACGCCGAAGAGCTTGGCGAAACTCAGGTGACCGAGTTCGTGCAACGCGATCGAGACGGCGAGGCCGATCACGAAGATCACAACGCCGAGCACGAACAGCAGTACGGAATCCACAGGCCAAGGCTACAAGTCACGCACTGCGAGGATGCCCAGAATCAGCCGGTGAGGCAAATGCAGGCGGATTGCCCGGTGTTCTCACACAGAACCCATAGCAAGGGAACCCATAAGATACCGGGGTAGCGTGCTTCTGAAACCAATTACGCACGACGACGACTCGAGGAGTGCAACACCCCGTGGGAACAGGCAGGGGCGCGAACGGCCCGACTAAAAAGGAACGTCAGGCTCAGGCGCGCGAACACGCACGCGTCATGCGCGAGCAAGCGCGCATCCGGGCTCGACGTCGCAAGTGGTATCTGCAGGGTTCGATCGCGGCGATCGTGTTGGTCGGACTCGCCGTGGCGGGATTCGTTGTCGTGAACTCGGTGCAGCCGTCCGGGCCCGGGCCGAAGAACATGGTCAGCGACGGGATTGTTCTCACGAGCACCACGGCAGCGGTGGCAACGCCGGCGCTCGCGGCGAATGAGAAGCCGGTGCCGACGACGCAAGACTTGAAAGACGGCAAAGCCCACATCACGGTCTACCTCGACTATCAGTGCCCGTACTGCCAAGAGTTCGAGGCGGCTAACGCGAGCCAAATCGGCGCCTGGCTTGACAACGGCATCGCAACGTTGGAGATTCATCCGATCGCAATGCTCGATGCGTCATCGAACGGCACCAAATACTCTTCTCGCGCGGCGAACGCCGCGGCGTGCGTCGCCAACTACAAGCCGAGCGTGTACTTCGCGCTGAACACAGCGCTGTTCAAGGATCAGCCGAAGGAGGGCACAAGCGGCCTGCCCAATTCACGGTTGATCTCGATCCTCAAGGGCGTCGGTGCAACCGGCTCAACGATCGAGAACTGTCTCAACAAAGACACATTCTCGGCGTGGGTTTCCGCAACGACTACGCGCGCTCTGACGAAACCGCTCGCGAATTCAACTGAAAAATCCGTGTCCGGCACGCCGACCGTCATTGTCAACGGCGTCAAATACCCGGGCTCAGTCAGCGACAGCACGGCATTCGCGACGTTCGTGAACGGGATCATGACCAGCGGCGCCAACAGCTCGACCGGCACGCCGGCACCCACAACGACGCCGACTCCGTAGTCGACCGCGGGCGCGACTACTGCGCGACCAGCCGGTCCGCGGCCTCTCGCGCCCAACGCTCGGCCTCAGCCAGCGACGCTCGGCTCAGTTCGTCCGCCGGCTCGTGTGTGTCGACGACCCGCTCGATGATTGACACGATGTCCAGGTAGCCGATGCGTCCAGCGTGGAATGCAAGCACCGCCTGCTCGTTCGCGGCGTTGAACACGGCCGGATATGTGCCGCCGGCCTGACCGACCTGCTTCGCCAGTTTCACCGCCGGGAACGCATCATGATCCAGAGGCTCGAACGTCCAACTTTGCGCAACCGTCCAGTCCAACGGACGGCCCACCCCTGAGACTCGGTTCGGCCAGTCGAGCGCAAGCGAGATCGGCAACCGCATGTCCGGCGGGGACGCCTGGGCGATGGTCGACCCGTCGAAGAACTCGACCATCGAGTGCACGATCGACTGCGGATGCACGACCACATCGATACGCTCATACGGCACGTCGAACAGCAGGTGCGCCTCGATCACTTCGAGGCCCTTGTTCACGAGCGTCGACGAATTGGTCGTGACCATCGGGCCCATGTTCCAGGTCGGATGCGCCAGCGCTTCCTCAGGTGTCACGTGGGCAAGCGACGCACGACTGCGCGTGCGGAACGGACCACCGGATGCCGTCAGCACGAGCCGACGCACCTCACGCGGCTGCCCGGAGCGCAACGACTGCGCAACCGCTGAGTGCTCAGAGTCAACGGGCACGATCTGCCCGGGCTGGGCCAGTGACGTCACCAGCTCACCGCCGACGATCAGCGATTCCTTGTTCGCAAGCGCAAGGGTGCGTCCGGCTTCGAGCGCGGCCAGAGTTGGGCCGAGCCCGACCGATCCTGTGATGCCGTTGAGCACGACATCCGCGTCGACGTCGCGCACGAGTTGCTCAGCTTCATCCGCTCCGAGCGCCGTGTCGTCGACATGGAATTCGGCGGCCTGCGCCTCGAGCGCTGCCCGATTGCTTCCGGCCGCAAGTCCGACGACGTCGAATCGTTGCGGATGCGAACGGATGACGTCGAGCGCCTGTGTGCCGATCGAACCGGTCGACCCCAGAATGACTACTTTGCGCATGTGGCCATGCTAGCCACGGCCGCCACTGGTCGAGTAACGAGAGTGCTTCCTACCGGGTGGTCTTCAGGATGTCGACGACGAAGACCAGAGTGTCTGTGCCCTCGATGCCGGCGCTGGGCTGCCCTGCCGCGCCGTATCCATCGGCGGGCGGGATCACGATGACGGTTTGCGAGCCGACCGTCTGCCCGACAAGGCCGGTGGCGAAGCCCTTGATAACCCCGGTCGTCGAGAACGTGGCCGGCGCTCTGCCCCAGCTCTGGTCGAAGACCTTGCTGTTGCGCCAGATCGTGCCCTGGTACTGGACCGTCACGGTATCACCGGCCTTAACGGTCTCGCCCGAACCCTTCTTGAGCACCTCGACCTTGGTCTCGGTCGGCGCGGTCGTCTTCGGAATGGTGACGGTCGGCTTGCCGGACGCGGCCAGCTTCACGGTCGGGAACCCTGCCTGCGGTTTCTGGTCCGCGCCGTTGGCCTTGGCGGGCATCATGTCGACGATGTCAGCAACGAACACAATGGTGTCGGTCGACTTGAGGCCGAGGCTCGACGGGTCGGCGGAACCGAATGCCGTCTTCACGGGTGAGGCGGCAACGACACGGGAGCCGATCGGAGCGCAGTTGACGACCTGGCTCAGCACGGGAATCAGTGTCGCGTCCCCGACCGTGATCGGGATCTTCGCGCTCGTGCCGTAACCGTTGGTGGTCAACTCCTTGCCCGTTGTTCCGTTGTAGGCCACGAGCGCGACGTCAACGGTCGTCGACTTGGTCGCGACCGCCCCGCTGCCGGTCGTGATGAAGGTGCGCTGCGTCGTCTTCGCAGCAAGAGGCTCCTTGAAGCTCACCTTGGGCGCTGTTCCGAGCTTGCCGGTGACCTTCACGGAATTGGAGACGGAACCGGATGCGACTCCCTTGCAATTGGCAGCCGCCGAGTTGCCGGCCGCAGTGCATCCGCTGAGCAGGAGCGCGGACGCGGCCAGAACGACAAGGGGAATTGATTTACGCACGGAGGTCGCTTTCTATGGGGGCAAGGGCATCAGTCTGCCCGATCAGAATTTGTCCCTGCTGGGAGAGCGCCGACAAACACGTGGCAAGGCGGAACCGTGCGAAGCCTAACATTGTCGTCATGCCTCGTGATTTCTCTGTGCCCCATTTCTCTGTGCCCCAAAGCCGCTCTCTCGTCACCGACCTGCCTGGACCGCGCTCGATCGCTCTCCAGGAACGTCGAGTCGCCAGTGTCTCCCGCGGGGCGGGAACGCTCGCCAACATCTACATGGATCACGCCGCAGGCGCCGTGCTGGTCGACGTGGACGGCAACCGTCTGATCGACCTCGGCTCCGGCATCGGCGTGACGACGATCGGCCATGCCCACCCGGCGGTGGCGGCAGCGGCAGCAGAGCAGGCCGGCAAACTCACCCACACCCTTTTCACCGTGACGCCATACGAGAATTACGTGCGCGTCGCTGAGAAGCTCGCCTCCATCGTCCCAGGCGACTTCGAAAAGCACTCCATCCTGGTGAACTCCGGATCGGAAGCCGTGGAGAACGCGGTCAAGATCGCCCGCAAGTTCACCGGCCGGCGGGTGATCCTCAGCCTCGACCACGCGTTCCACGGTCGCACCAACTTGACGATGGCGATGACCTACCGGCCGTGGCCCGAGCGAAGCGGTATGGGCCCCCTGCCCGGAGATCTGTACAGTGTGCCGGTCAGCTATCCGTTCCGTGACGGCCTGTCCGGCGACGAAGCGGCCGAGCGCACCATCGACTACATCACCACCCACATCGGCGCGGAGGATGTTGCCGCGTTCTTCGCGGAGCCGATCCAGGGCGACGGCGGCATCAACATCCCCGCCGACGGCTATTTCGCGCGGATGCGCGAATTCTGCACCGAAAACGGCATCATATTCGTAGCCGACGAGATCCAGGCCGGAATGGGCCGCACCGGGCGCTGGTACTCGATCGAGCACTTCGGCGTGATCCCCGATATCGTACTCACGGCCAAGGGCATCGCCGGCGGCTTCCCGCTGGCCGCCGTCACCGGCCGAGCCGAGATCATGGACGCGGTGCAGCCCGGTGGCATCGGCGGCACGTTCGGCGGCAATCCCGTTTCCACCGCGGCGGCGCTCGCCGTTTTCGACGTGTTCGAGACCGAGAACCTGCTCGCGGAAGCGCAACGCGTCGAGAGTACGCTGAACGCCCGGATCGGCGGATGGGCTGAACGCTTCGGCGTCGTTGGCGAGGTGCGTGGCAAAGGTGCGATGTTCGGCATCGAACTCGTGCACCCGGGTACGAAGAAGCCCAACCCAGCTGCACTCACCTCGGTCATCACGCACGCCGCCAGCAATGGCGTGATCGTGCTCGATTCAGGCAGCTGGGACAGCGTGCTGCGTCTGCTGCCGTCCGTTGTCATCAGTGATGAACTCATCGACGACGCGGCATCCGTCATCGAAGAGGCGCTGGCGGTGCTCGGCTGACACTCCAGTCAGCTGCACCGTGCCCTCGAAATCGCTCAGGCGGCCAGAAGCACAGTGTCGCTCAGCACCGTGTCGCGTTGTGTCGGCGATGACTCCGCGCCGAGACGCGTGGTCAGGTCGAGCACAACCGGCGCGGCCGACGCGGCGGACACGTACTCGGCATCCGTTGCGCGGAGCAGGTCCGGGACTGAGACCCCCAGCACGAGGCAGATGGTGGACAGGATCTCGCTCGAGGCCTCTTTGCGTCCACGCTCGATTTCGGACAGATAGGGGAGCGACACGCGCGATCGATCGGAGAGTTGCCGCAGCGTGAGTCCGCGCTGCAGGCGCATCCGCCGCAACGCGGATCCGATCGCGTGCCGAAGCAACATGATGTCGTTCCTTTCGCCGGTCGCCGATTTAGCTGTCAGCGGGCGCAAATGCGAATTCACCGCGCCGTTTTCAGGCTAACCGCGATGCCCTGGGCGAGCACAGCGCACACCCCGAATCGGATTCTGCTGTCAGCAGACAAACGGACACAGCTGATAGCAGACAACCAGGCACAGCGGCGCGAAGGCCAGCACAGTCCTCAGCCGCTCTCGCTAGGCTCGACGGATGCCGTCACACCCGCTGGACACGCGCCGCGCCCAGCCACCCACCCACCATCTGCGCACCCACCACCGACGCCTTTCGGCCGGTCTGCTGGCCCGCGTCACCGGCGCGTTCATCGCGGCATGCGCGGCTGCAGCAGTGCTCACGCCGATCACGCCCGCTGCAGCGTCGGGCGCGGCAGTCTCAGCCGCGTCGTCCACCGAAACGCGCGCCGTCGACGCGCCGACGGCATCCGCTCGGTCGACCCAGAGCTTCGACCCCGGCTACATCATCAGCGACGAAAACTTCTACGACCCGAACACGATGACCGGGCAGCAGATCCAAGCGTTCCTGCGCGCGCAGACCTGCATACCCAAGGATGCCGTGCCCTGCCTCGCCGATTATCGCCAGACGACCGTGAGTCAGCCCGGCGAATTCGCGCACTGTGCTCCATACGTCGGGGGGCGATCGGAGCGCGCGAGCGCGATCATCGCCACGGTGGCGACGGCATGCGGCATCAGTCCGCGCGTGCTGCTTGTGCTACTGCAGAAAGAGCAGTCCTTGGTCACCCGGCCGAGCACCTACGGCTATCAACGCGCAACCGGCTACGCCTGCCCCGACACGGCGGTCTGCGACGCGCAATACTTCGGGTTTTTCAATCAGGTCTACAACGCTGCATGGCAATTCCGTGAGTACAGCGCATCACCGGGCTGGAGGTATCACGTCGGGCGGGTGCGCGTCCAGTTCAGCCCGAACGCGAAATGCGGTTCCGCGATCGTGACGATTCGCAACCAGGCGACGGCGAATCTGTACAACTACACGCCGTACCAACCCAACGCGGGAACCGTTGCGGCACCGAGCGCTCCGCCGACCGCATGTTCGACCTATGGCAATTTCAACTTTTCCCGCATTTACGCTCAGTGGTTCGGCGACCCGACAGCGCACAGCCTGCCTGACTGGTGGGGCTCCTGCCTGCTTTTCATCGGCGGCTACGACTGCCCGACCGACCCGACTGCCGTCTCCGTTCCCTGAGCGCCGTATGTGCACGCTGCATTCCTGCCAGGGAATATGATCGCGTTTATCCTAGAGACGATGCATGCGAATGACGAAGGTGCCACGGCTTCACCGCGCGCCGCCGAATCCCGGGCCGACGCGCACGTTCGCCGACCGGGATTTCTGTATCTGTTCGGCCGTGTCGTCCTCTCGACGATCGCTCGCGTGTTGTACCGACCACGCGTCATCGGCCGCAAGAACATCCCCAAGCACGGGTCTGTGATTCTGGCCAGCAACCACCTGTCGTTCTTGGACAGCATTGTCATCCCGATCACCGCGCCGCGCCGCGTGCAGTTTCTCGCAAAGTCGCATTACTTCGAGGGCACCGGGTTCGTCGGGCGCATCCAGCGGGCGTTTTTCACCGCGATCGGTGCCGTCGGCGTGCGCCGAGGTGCCGGCCAGGCCGCTCAGGAAGCACTGGAGCAGAGCAAGCACATCATCGAGACCGGCAGCGCCTTCGCGCTGTACCCGGAGGGCACCCGCTCACAGGATGGCCGACTGTACAAGGGCCGCACCGGGGTCGCATGGCTGGCCCTGTCGACCGGAGCACCCGTCGTGCCAGTGGGACTGATCGGCACCGACCGGCTGCAGCCGCCCGGAACGACGATCCCGCGCCTGCGCAGGGTCACAGTCGTGTTCGGAGAGCCGATCGACGTGAGCAGGTACGGCGCAGCCACCTCCGGCAAGGCCAGACGACTTGCCACGGACGAGATCATGAACGCCATCCAGAAGTGCAGTGGGCAGGAGTCCGCCGGCATCTACAACGAGGCGCCAGCATCCGGAACTGTCGAGCGCATCAAGCGGGCGGTTCTCAACCCGGAACGTCGCTAACGAGCACTCGGCCTGCTTCGCCGTGACGACAGTTGCCGTGATCACACAGCGGGATAGGTCTCCGGGTCATGCGTGACCGGAAAATTGACGGATGCCGCAATGAAGCACTTCTGCGCGGCCTCCTCGTGCAGGCTCTGCGCCATTTCTAGCTGCGCAGGATCGGCGATCGTCACCCGCGGCCGCAGCACGGCGAGGGTGAAGTGGCCGCCATCTGAGTCGTCCTGCTGCATTGTGCCGGTAGCGGAATCCGAATATGCGAGAACCTGCACGCCGTGCCGCGCCGCGACGTGCAAGTAGCTCAGCATGTGGCATTGACTGAGCGCCGCCAGCAAGAGCTCTTCGGGGTTCCACCGATCCGCGTCGCCGAAGAACACGCGATCACTCGAGCCGGCGATGTCCGGCTTGCCGTCCGCGTGCAGCACATGATCGCGGCCGTACTCCTTGTACCCGCTCGTGCCGGTGCCCCGATTGCCGGTCCACTGCATGGCGACAGCGTAGTGATGCTCCAGATTCATGCGTGACCCTTCAGATTTCAATCATTGCGTCCTGATTCTCTCAAGAAACCGCCGGGCGCGGGTCGGTAAACTGGAGTCACCATGACCGACACACTCACAACGCCCGCGTCCACCGAAACCGCCACTACAACGTCCGCAGCCACAACGTCTCCCGAATCCGACGTCGCGCAGGAGCGACGCATCGTGACAGCCGTTCCTGGGCCGGCATCCGTGGCGCTGCACGCACGACGCATGGCCGTCGTGCCGACCGGTGTATCCTCGGCGCTTCCGGTCTATATCGCCCGCGCACACGGTGCGATCGTCGTCGACGTCGACGGCAACCAGTTCATCGACATGGGTGCGGGTATCGGCGTGACGACGGTCGGGCATACCGACAACGCCGTCGTCGCGGCCGCAACAGAGCAACTGCACAATCTCACGCACACACTGTTCACGGTCACGCCGTACGAGTCGTACGTTCGTGTCGCCGAGTTGCTCGCGCAGCACACGCCCGGCGATCACGCAAAGAAGACCGTGCTCGTCAATGCGGGCGCAGAAGCCGTTGAGAACGGCGTGAAGATCGCCCGCAAGTACACCGGCCGCCGAGCCGTCGCGGTGCTCGACCACGCCTACCACGGCCGCACCAACCTGACGATGGCCATGAACTACAAGGCTTCCCCATACGCCACCGGCTTCGGTCCGTTCGCGGGCGACGTTTACCACGCGCCGAACTCGTACCCGTTCCACGACGGGCTCTCCGGCGCGGATGCCGCTGCCCGCACGATCGCGTATCTTGAGAAGGTCATCGGCGCATCCGATCTCGCCTGTGTCGTCGCCGAGCCGATCCAGGGCGAGGGCGGCTTCATCGTGCCGGCGGACGGCTACCTGGTCGCGCTCCAGGAGTGGTGCACGGCGAACGGCGTCGTCTTCATCGCAGACGAGATCCAGAGCGGCATGGCCCGCACCGGCGCATACTTCGCCAGCGAGCACTTCGGACTCGTTCCGGACCTGGTGCTCAGCGCCAAGGGCATCGCCGGCGGTCTGCCGCTCGCTGCTGTGACAGGGCGAGCCGAGATCATGGATGCCGCCCAGCCCGGCGGCCTCGGCGGAACCTTCGGCGGCAACCCCGTCTCCGCCGCCGCAGCTGTTGCCGTATTCGGTCAGATCGACGACGGCAACCTGCTCGCAGAAGGTGCACGCATCGAGTCGACGCTCAAGGCGGCCCTGCTCGAGTTGCAGACGCGCTACGACATCATCGGCGACGTGCGCGGCATCGGCGCCATGCTGGCGATCGAACTCGTTCAGCCGGGCACACGGGAGAGCACGAAGGTGCCGAACGCCGACGCGGTCAACGCGATCGTCGCCGCCGCGGCACAGCAGGGGGTGCTGCTGCTGAATGCTGGCACCTACGGCAACGTGCTGCGGTTCCTGCCGAGTTTGGCCGTCACCGACGCTCTGATCGCCGAGGTGGTCGCTGTGATCGACGAGGCCCTCGCCGCCCTGTGATTGACAACCCCGCGACTCACAACCACGCAATCGAGACCTTCGCCTTCGCCTTCGCGGACGCTGCGGAACTTGCCGTTGTCGAACGCGGCGGATTCGTCGAATCGCGGCACGGCGGGTCCGCCGTCGTCCTCGGGCCGGATGGCACGGTCACGCGCTCGATCGGCGACCCAGGCGGAATCATCTTCCCTCGCTCGTCGCTGAAGCCGTTTCAAGCCGTGGCCGTGCTCTCCAGCGGAGTCGCACTCGACGGCGCGGCGGCCGCCCTCGCCACGGCGAGCCACGCCGGCACCCCCGCGCACATCGCGGTCGTTCGCAGCATGCTCGCGCAGGCGGCCCTGCCGGAATCGGCACTCCACTGCACGGCTGACTGGCCGCTGGATCGGGACGCCCGGGATGACCTGGTCCGCGCGGGCATCGGCGCAGCCCCGCTATACATGAACTGCTCAGGCAAGCATGCATCGATGCTGCTGGCGTGCGTGAAGAACGGCTGGCCACTGGAAAGCTATCTCGACCCGCGGCATCCGCTTCAATTGCAGGTCCGCGACGTCGTCGAGCGGTTGACCGGCGAGAAGATCGCTGCCACTGCGGTCGACGGATGCGGCGCGCCAATCCATGCGATCTCGCTCACCGGACTCGCACGCGGCATCCACCGCATCACGACGGCCTCAGCGAGTTCACCGTTCGCGCTCTACCGCAACGCGGCACTTCTCACGAAGGCTGTGCTGAACAACGGCTGGGCGATCGACGGTCCCGGCCGGGCCAACACCGTTGTCATCGACAAGCTCGGCGTGTTCACCAAGGGCGGCGCAGAAGGCGTCATGATCATGGCTGCGCCGGACGGCACCACCGTCGCGTTGAAGATGCTCGACGGCTCTGCGCGAGCGGCGACGATCGTCGCGCTCGCACTGCTCGCACAGGCCGGGGCGATCGATGCATCCGCCCCGGACAGCCTCGCGGCCGAGTTGGGCTTGGACGTTCTTGGCGGCGGCAAACCGGTCGGACGCATTCGCGCCACGATCTGACAGATCGGCTGCGTGGGCAGCCAGAGCGAGGGAGCAGCGATGTCCGGCACGTGGAAACAGAACACGTTCACGAAACTGGCCGGCATCGAGTTGCCGATCGTGCTCGGAGCGTTCGGCGGCGCATCCTCGACGGCGCTCGTCGCTGCCGTCAGCAATGCGGGCGGGCTCGGGTCGTTCGGCCTGTACGGCATAGGGCCGGACGCGATCGCGCAGACCGCTGCAGACATCCGAGCGAAGACCACCGCACCCTTCCTGTTCAATCTGTGGCTTCCACACGATGAGGCGGCGGGCGCTGCGGCCTCCACCGATACCGCTGTGACAGCTGCCGACGAGTACGCTCGTGCCGTCGAACCCCTCGCGCCCTACTTCGCCGAACTCGGCGTGCCGCTACCGCCGCAGCCGGATCGCTACCTGATACCGTTCGACGAGCAGATCGACGCGACCATCGAAGCGCGGCCGGCAGCACTGAGCTTCGTCTACGGCGTTCCGGATGCCGCACTCGTCGAGCGGTGCCACGGCGCAGGCATCCGTGTCGTCGGCACGGCGACAACGGTGGCCGAGGCAGTGGCTCTCGACGCCGTCGGGGTCGACGCGATCATCGCAACCGGTTTCGAGGCGGCCGGCCACCGAGTGTCCTTCCTCGAACCGGCGGAGGATTCCCTCGTCGGAACGATCGCGCTCGTTCCGAGGGTCGTCGATGCGGTGCGCGTGCCCGTGATCGCCGCAGGCGGCATCGCAGACGGGCGCGGAGTGGCCGCAGCCCTCGCGCTCGGCGCATCCGCTGCACAGCTCGGCACGGCTTTCCTCGCCTGCGACGAGTCGGCGGCGAACCCGCCGCATCGTGCGGCGCTGTGGGAGCAATCCCAGGCTGAAGCGGCACACACAGTCGATGAGACGGTGCTCACCCGCGTGTTCAGCGGTCGACTGGCCCGCGGCATCCCGAACCGCATGAGCCGGGAACTGAGCCTGGGCGACGTCGGACCGTTCCCCGTGCAGGGCTGGCTCACTGGCTACCTGAAGCGCGAGGCTGCGGCAACGGGGAATCGCGACTTCACGTCGCTCTGGGCCGGGCAGGGTGCACCCCTGATCCGTCATCGCACCGCCGCCGCTCTCGTCGAGGCGATCACACACGACGTCGACGCGATACTGAACTGAACTGAACTGAACTGAGTCGGGGCCACGGTTTCCCCTGCGAAACGCAGAAAACGATGATCTGAGCACACAATCTTCACGAAATCCGTGGAAATACGCACGAAAAACAGTCGATATCCGCAGTCTGGCGAGCTACGCTTACAGCGAGCCGCGCAGTGCGGTGCACTATTACTCAACGCAGTATCGCTCGAAGGAGAGTCATGAGGATTGCGGTCCCGACCGAAATCAAAGACAACGAGTTCCGGGTCGCAATCACCCCCTCCGGTGTGCACGACCTGGTCGCTCACGGACACGATGTCTGTGTTCAAGCAGGAGCGGGCGTCGGATCGTCGATTCCCGACGATGCATACGCCAACGCGGGGGCGACGATTCTGCCCGACGCGGCGAGCACCTGGGCCGGGGCAGATCTGCTGCTGAAGGTGAAGGAGCCGATCGCCTCAGAGTACGGCTACTTCCGCGACGACCTGCTTTTATTCACGTACTTGCACTTGGCGGCCGAACCCGAGTTGACTCATGCCCTGATCGACGCACGGATGACGGCTATCGCCTACGAGACTGTGCAGCTGCCGAACCGCGCCCTTCCGCTGCTTGCGCCGATGAGCGAGGTAGCGGGTCGACTTGCACCGATCGTCGGCGCACACACCATGCTCAAGCCGAGCGGCGGCCCCGGCCTGCTCGTACCCGGCGTGCCCGGCACCCACCCGGCACGCATAATGATCCTCGGCGGAGGCGTCGCCGGCTCGAACGCCATCGGCGTCTCGGTCGGTCTCGGCGCTGAAGTGACGGTACTGGACACGAACATCGACCGGTTGCGCGAACTCGACGCTCTCTACGCCGGACGTATCAAGACAATCGCATCGAACGGATTCGAGATCGAGAAGGCTGCGCTCGAAGCCGATCTTGTCATCGGCTCCGTACTCGTGCCCGGTGCCAAGGCGCCCAAGCTGGTCAGCAACGAATTGGTATCCAGAATGAAGCCGGGCAGCGTGCTCGTCGACATCGCCGTCGATCAAGGCGGCTGCTTCGCAGACTCGCACCCCACCACCCACACGGACCCGACGTTCACCGTGCACGGTTCACTGTTCTACTGCGTCGCGAACATGCCGGGCGCCGTGCCGCACACCTCGACGTACGCGCTGACGAACGCGACGTTGCCGTATGTTCGCGCGGTCGCGAACAACGGCTGGCGAAACGCGTTGCGTGCGAATGCGGCACTGGCGCACGGCCTCAACACCTACGACGGCACGATCGTCAACCATGCGGTGGCTACGGCGCACGGGCTTGCCGCGCAGGAGCTGCCGGACGTCTTGGGCGCGGCCGCCGCGTAAAGCGGTCACGATTCGTCGTGCGCCCAGCGCGCACGACGAATCATTCCGTCTGGGGTGCGAATCCACACGCGATCCGGCCCAGCAATGAGGGGCGGAACCTCGCGCGTTTGAAGCAGTGCACGCAGTTGCGCCACGCTGCAACCGTCGAACACGACGGTGCAACGGCCGCGCATGGCGCTGAACAGGCTCCAGCGAGCCTGCCACCCGTCGGGGCTGCCGA
>DATCDQ010000133.1:0-4384 GCA_036510655.1 Microbacteriaceae bacterium
CAAGACGGCCGCCCGGAAGACCACGGTCCGCAAGACCGCAGCCCGCAAGACTGCGGCCAAGAAGACCGCCGCGCGCAAGACCACGGCACGTAAGACCACCGCGCGCAAGGCTGCTCCCCGCAAGGCAGCGGCCAAGCGGACGACCGTCCGTAAGGCCGCTCCGCGCAAGGCAGCAGGCCGGAAGACGACGGTTCGCAAGGCAGCTCCTCGCAAGCGCGTTACGGCGAGCTAGTCCTGCTGTGACCTAGCACCACCGTTCCATGCACCACCGCTCGACGACTGGCAGACGGCACGACGTCACGACGAGGCGGCGAGCTCCCAGCACAATCGGGAGCCGCCGCTTCGCCAATTTGCGGGACGCGATCTGGCAGCACTGTGCGGAGCACTCTGTGGCCACTTTGCGGTGCGCTATCTGGCAACACGCGGCACGTAGACTGATGTGCATGCAGCCGCTACACACAGTAATCGAGACACACGGTGATCGAGGCGGCGTGTTGAGTCCAGGCGTTCAGACGGCACGCCGCGACGTCCCGCAGGCGATCGAACGGCCCTACTACGTCGACGAGTCACGCTGGCAGCAGCGCAGTGAGGTCGAGGCCAAGGACGCCGACACGATCGCCGCCATGCGAATCGCGGGCCACCTCGCGGCGCAGGCCCTCGCCGAGGTCGGCCGCCACATCGTCCCTGGGGTGACCACCGACGAGCTCGACCGCATCGGTCACGAGTTCCTGTGCGACCAGGGCGCGTACCCCTCGACGCTGGGCTACCGCGGCTTCCCAAAGTCGCTCTGCACCTCGCTGAACGAGGTCATCTGTCACGGCATCCCCGATTCGACGCAGGCGGTCGAGGGCGACATCCTCAACATCGACATCACCGCATTCATCGGCGGCGTCCACGGCGATACGAACGCGACGTTCTTGGTCGGCGAAGTCGACGACGAATCCCGGTTGCTCGTCGAGCGCACTCGAGAAGCGCTCGACCGAGCAATCCGCGCAGTGGTTCCCGGCCGGTCGTTCAACGTCATCGGCCGGGTCATCGAGAGCTACGCCAAGCGCTTCGGTTACGGCGTGGTCCGTGACTTCACCGGCCACGGCATCGGCACGCTGTTCCATTCAGGCCTCATCGTTCCGCACTACGACCTGCCCGAATACGACCTGCCGATGATGGTGGGCATGACGTTTACGATCGAGCCGATGTTGACCCTCGGCACGGTCGACTACGACGTGTGGCCAGACGGCTGGACCATCGTGACCAAGGACCGCGCCCGCAGCGCCCAGTTCGAACACACGGTCCTGGTGACGGAGTCCGGAGCAGAAGTCCTCACCCTTCCCTGAGCGACGCCGAAGAAAGCTCCAGACGGCCGCTCCTAGGCAATCCGGTGCTGGTCCCGAACGGGCGTTCTTGCGACCGTCTAGGACCAACGCACGTTAGATGACCGAGTCTCCGGCCTCGATGGCTTCGGCGAGGCGGGCGCTCGCTGGCACGGCGAGCCCGGTGTGCAAGACGAAGTCCGCGGTCAGGTCGTCCCAGACACCGGCCCGGCGAAGCATGCCGTGGCCACTTCCGCGCAGATGCACCCACGTCGCGTCGGCATCGGAGTCCGCGCGGACGGCATCAACGAGTGCCTTGGAGTTCTTCGCCGAGGTCGTGCGGTCGCGCGTGCCATGGACGACCAGCAGGCGGCGTCCGATCACTTGTTTGTAGGGCTCGCCGGGCGTCACCCACGGCGCGAGACCGACGAGCGCAACCACCCCAGGCTCATCAGCGGCCCGCAGCGCCGCCCGGCCGCCCATCGAATGGCCGACCAGAACGATGGGCACCCCGCCGTGCTGGTGGCGCAGCTGCTGCACGGCCCAGCGGACGTCGGCGACGGGATACGCGTCTTCGCCCGCTCCGGCACGGGAGTTCCAGCCGCGATACGGGAAGCGCAGTCGCCACACGCCGAGCCCATCCGCCGCACCGGCCGAGGCCAGGTGACGCGCGATCGGAACCATGCGCAGGACCGCGAGCTGATGCGTCGTCACAGGCTCGGAGCTGACCTCTCGGCCCCCGTGCAGCACCAACGCCGCTGCACGCACCGTCCGGGCACCAGGCTGCCGCACGGACACAGCACTGCGCTGTCGCACGAGGACGGGCTGAAGCGGCCTCGCGCGAACGGCGTCGACGTTCTCCACGCTCGCGCTCAAGCGCCAGATCCCTTCCTCGGTGTGGTACTTGCCATGCCTAGTGTGCCGCGGGTTCGTTCGCCGTGACGTTCCCGGTTCAGACCCGGCATGATGCGGTGATGGAGAACACCGCGTCCACCCCCGTCAGTCACGCCGACCTCCGCAAGCGCATCGCGCCGTTTCGGGTCAAACCTCGTGCGGACGTGAGGCTAGGCGACGATTCCAAAGACTTCGACCCCGGATACCGGGACCAGTTCGTGACCAGGGCGGACGCCGGGGTGGCGCTCGCCGAGGGTGTGCGCCAGCTCGGTGAGTACCAGGCACGGCTCGCGGCGCAGAGTACGTACGCGGTCTTGGTGATCCTGCAGGCCATGGACGCCGCCGGCAAGGACGGCACGATCAAGCATGTGCTCAGTGGCGTGAACCCGCAGGGAGTCAGTGTGCATCCGTTCAAAGTGCCCTCGCTGATCGAGCTCCAACACGACTACTTGTGGCGCTATCAGTTGCAACTGCCGCCGCGCGGCTCGATCGGCATCTTCAACCGCTCGCACTACGAGGAGGTGCTGGTCGTGCGAGTCCATCCGGAGCTGCTCGGTAACGAGCACATCCCCGGAGCCAAGACCGACATTTGGCAGCGTCGCTTCCGCGAGATCAACGACTGGGAAAGGTACCTCGCCGACAACGGCGTGCGGATCGTCAAGCTGTTCTTGAACCTCTCGAAGGAAGAGCAGCGCCGTCGGTTCCTTGACCGCATCGACGAGCCTGACAAGAACTGGAAGTTCGACGTCGCAGATGCGTTGGAGCGTGAGCGTTGGGATGACTACCAACGCGCGTACGAAGAGATGCTGAGCGCGACGAGCACGAAGTACGCGCCCTGGCACGTCGTGCCCGCCGACCACAAGTGGTTCGCGCGGCTCGCTGCGTCATGGATCATCCTCGACGCGCTGATGGACATCGACCCGAAGTACCCGAAGGTCGATCCGCAGACCCACGAGAAAATGCTCGAGATCAAGAAACAGCTCTTGGCCGAAGGCCCGAGCCGGTAACGCGATGATGTTTCGCCGGTGGGGCAGCGCATGATTTTTCGCCGCTGGCTCAGTGCGGCCGAGCGTGTCGACGAGCTGGTACCCCCGGCACCGGAACTCGGCAACGAAGTGCTGGTCGACGACCACTGGCTGATCCGGATCGCCGGCCCACTGTTCGCGGTGCTCTCGCTGCTGCTGATCCCGTGGATCGTGTTCCTCGCGACAGTGCTCCCGTCCCGACAACTGTCGCGGCACTATGACTTCGCGTGGGCCGGGTTCGACGGCATGTTGCTCATCGCACTAGCCGCAACCGCGTACTTCGCGCTGCGTCGATCGCGCAACCTGTCTGTCGCGGCGACTTCTGCAGGCACGTTGTTGATCGTCGATGCGTGGTTCGATGTGCTGACAGCGCGGCATCGCGATCTAACACTCTCGATAGCCTTCGCTGTCATTATCGAGTTGCCGCTAGCGGCTCTGTGTTGGTGGCTGAGCATGCAGACGCAGGCCATCGCCGAGAAGCGCATCGCGCTGCTACTGCCACGCGCCAAAGGCCGTCTGCGACGCGATGCCGAAGAGGCCGGCTCCGTCGATACCGGTCGCCCCCGTCGACGCGTCCGGTTCCGTCGAGACAAACCCTAGGTTTGGTAGGTCGGACGCAGTGCGCCGCGCGCGAGCGTGTGGAACGCAAGGTTGAAGCCGACGATCGCCGCGCTCACCGAGTCGTTCACATCGAGCTTTTCGACGTCGAGTGCATGGACGGCGAAGACGTACCGGTGCGGTCGGTCACCGGACGGCGGTGCTGCTCCGGCGTAGGCCTTGGTGCCCATGTCTCCCGCCACGTGGAAGGCGCCGGCCGGGAGCTCGCCCGGGCTGCCAGCGCCGCGCGCGAGTTCGGTCACGTCGGCGGGGATGTTCACCAGCACCCAGTGCCAGAAACCGCTCTGCGTCGGAGCGTCCGGGTCGTAACAGGTCACCGCGAACGACTTCGTCTCGGCAGGGAAGCCAGACCAGCGCAACTGCGGGCTGATGTTCTCACCCCCCGCGCTGTCGTGCACGAACGTCAGCGCCAGCGGCGCACCGTCGGCGACGTCGTCACTGTCCAGGCGAAACCACGGCTTCGCGGGCAGGACGTCGAAAGGATCCGGGGGGGTACCGCGCTCAAGTGACATGTCTGCATTCTGCGTCGCGATGCCA
>DATCDQ010000134.1:0-24357 GCA_036510655.1 Microbacteriaceae bacterium
CGCCTGGATGCCATTCTCACCTTCCATCGCAGGCCGCTCCTGATCCCCGCATCGATCGGCCAGAACGCCGGCCTGATCGGGGCAGCACTCAAGGCCCGTGATCTGCTGCCGGGCGATCCGCTCCCGGGGGATCCGCTAACGGGCAACCTGCTCACCGGTGATCCGCTGCCGGGCAATCCGCTCCCGGGGGATCCGCTGCCATGATCCTGACGGTGACTCCGAACCCGGCCATCGACATGACCTATCATGTCGACTCGTTCGATCGCGGCCAGACCCTGCGGGTCGACACCGGGATATCGCGTGCGGGCGGCAAGGGCTTGAACGTCGCGCGCGTCGCCCGGCATGTGGGCGGCGACGCGTTTGCTTTGACGACGGTCGGCGGCGAAACCGGGCGCGAGTTCGAAGCGGATGTAATCGCATCCGCTCTGCCGTATCGGCTTGTTCCTGTCGCGGCCGCCACGCGCAGGAGTATTGCGATCGTCGACGCCGCGGACGGTTCGACGACGATCATGAATGAACGCGGGTCCGCTCTGACGGGCCCGGAGTGGCGCAGTCTGCTCTCCGCGGCAGGCGAACAACTCGCTGCCGCTGCACGGCCCGGCCACGCGCAGGGCGCTCAGAGTTCGAACCGCGGCTGCCTGGTCGGGTCGGGGAGTCTTCCTCCCGGCGTGCCAGAGGCGTTCTACGCCGACCTTGTCGCAACAGCCGCGGAGAACGGCGTGCCGACTGTGATTGACGCGGTCGGTCCGGCGCTGCTCAACGCCGCGCGCGCCGGCGCGGATGTCGTGAAGCCCAACCGGGCCGAACTGCTCGAAACGACCGGTCGGGCCGACCCCGCGACGGGGGCACGCGTGCTGCTCGACGCTGGGGCGGGGCTGGTGCTCGTCTCGCTCGGCGAAGACGGCATGCTCATCGTCGGCAAAGCGAATGCAGCGCACCCGCTTCACGCGCGCCTACCGCGCGCCCTCGACGGCAACCCGACCGGAGCAGGCGACGCCGCCGTCGCCGCCGTCGCCGTGAGCCTGGCCGAAGGGATCCGCGACCCCGAGGCGATCCTGCGCCGCGCAACGGCATGGTCGGCCGCCGCGGTGCTGATGCCGGTTGCGGGCACCATCGCAGACAACTACCGCGAGCTCGAGCGACTGCTCATCCTCGAATCCTGGACCGCCTGAAGGAGAACAATGCCGCTCGTTCCCACACACCAAATCGTCCACAGCGCCGCAGCGACCCAGGTCGGAGTCGGCGCGTTCAACGTGATCCACCTCGAGACAGCCGAAGCGCTCGTGTCGGCCGCCGAGAGGTCCGGGCATCCAGTCATCCTGCAGATCTCCGAGAATTGCGTGCGCTATCACGGTGCGCTCGAACCGATCGGGGCCGCAACGCTCGCCCTGGCCAGGGCCTCGTCTGCACCGGTCGCCGTTCACCTGGACCATGCCGAAGACGAGAACCTGGCGATGCTCGCCGTCGATCTCGGTTTCGGTTCCGTCATGTTCGACGGCGCCAAACTCGACTACGACGCGAACGTCGACGCCACCGTGCGCATCGTCGAATACGCCCACGCGCGAGACGTTTCGGTCGAGGCCGAACTCGGCGAGATCGGCGGCAAAAACGGCGCACACGCCCCCGGCGTGCGCACAGACCCCGACGAGGCACGACGATTCGTGTCCGAAACCGGCGTCGACGCGCTGGCGGTGGCGGTCGGCTCTTCTCACGCCATGACGCAACGCGTTGCAGCACTCGACTTGGACCTGATCGGCCTGCTCCACGCGGCCGTGCACGTTCCGCTCGTGCTGCACGGATCCTCCGGGGTGCCCGAGGAGCAGCTCGTCGCCGCGATCACCGCCGGCATGACGAAGATCAACGTGTCGACGCATCTCAATGGATTCTTCACAGCCGCGATCCGGGACGCACTCGATGCCAACCCTGAGCTGGTGGACTCGCGCAGATATGTCGCACCGGGCCGCGACGCCTTGAGTGCGGAGGCGCAGCGTCTGATCACTCTGTTCGCAACCGCCGGCACCGCACAAGCAGACGCCGTCACAGGGGGCAGGTCGCATTGAATCGAGATGAACGGCTGAACGCCGTTCTCGACCTGCTCGCAGACACCGGCCAGCTCGACGTCGACGACATCATCGACAAGCTCGGAGTGTCTGCGGCAACGGCACGCCGCGACCTCGACTCGCTCGCCAACCGCAAGCTGCTCACCCGCACGCGCGGCGGCGCTACGGCGCAGTCTGTCGCCTACGATCTGCCGCTGCGCTACAAGCGAGAGCAGTACGAGCCGCAAAAGTTGCGGATCGCCGAGGCGGCGAGCGCACTCGTGCGCCGCGGCGACGTTGTCGGACTGTCCGGCGGCACGACGAGTACCGCGATCGCCACCATCCTCGGGGCGCGAGCCGATCTGACGACGGCATCCGCGCAGCCCGGCTTGACCGTTGTGACGAACGCGATCAACATCGCAGCACAGCTCCTAATGCGGCCGCAGATTAAAACCGTCGTCACCGGCGGGGTGGTGCACGGGCACTCCTACGAACTCGTCGGGCCGTACAGCGAAACGGTGCTCGAACAGATCGCCCTGGACATCGCGTTCGTCGGCGTCAACGGCATCGACCCGCTGCTCGGCGGCAGCGTACACGACGAGCGCGAGGCCAGCGTGAACTCGCTGATGGGCAAACGCGCCGGCCGTGCCGTGATCGTCGCGGACTCCAGCAAGATCGGGCGCACCGTGTTCGCCACCCTGACCGGCGGACTCGACGTGTTCGGAACTCTGATCACCGACAGCGGCATCACCACCGACCAGCGTGCCGCTCTCACGGAACACGGATTCGAGGTCATTGTTGCATGAGCGGTCGCGTGAGTCGTCGCGTGAGTCGTCGCACTCTCATCCACTCCGCGCGCCTGGTCACCGACGGCGTGGTGCGCGAGCGTGGCTGGGTGCTCTTCGACGGTGACACGATCGCGGCAGTCGGCGATGGGCGACACCCCGAGGATTTCGCAAACGGCACGGTGCTGGCGGATGCCGCGACAACGCTGGTCGACGCGGCCGGCCGGTGGCTGACCCCCGGCTTCATCGACATCCACGGCCACGGCGCCGGTGGCGCATCATTCGACGAAGGTGGCGACGCCATTCGGACTGCGCTTGGCGTGCACCGCGCCCACGGCACGACGCGATCCGTGCTCTCCCTCGTCACGGCCGCGCTTCCCCACCTCGAAGAACAACTCGCCGTGATCGCCGCAGTCGCCACAGCAGACCCGTTGATCCTTGGCGCGCACCTCGAAGGCCCGTTCCTCGACGCCGCACACAAGGGTGCACACGACCCGGCACTGCTGCGCTCGCCGACCCCGGATGACGTCGAACGGCTACTGGAAGCCGGGTCGGGCAGGCTCTGCCAGGTGACACTCGCCCCGGAGCTTGACGGCGGCATGCAGGCTGTCAGCCGATTCACCGCCGCAGGCGTCTCGGTCGCCGTCGGACACACCGCAGCAGACTACGAGACCACGCTCGCGGCATTCGACGCCGGCGCGCACATCCTGACGCATGCGTTCAATGCGATGGACGGCATCCGTCATCGCGCACCCGGACCGGTCGCCGCCGCAACGGCCACCGACGGGGTCACGCTCGAAATCATCAACGACGGGGTGCACGTGCACCCGGAGGTCGTGCGCATCGCGTTCGCTGCCGCACCGGGCCGCATTGCGCTGGTGACGGATGCGATGGCCGCGGCGGGCGCATCCGATGGAGAGTATTTGCTCGGCAACCTGAGCGTGATCGTCACCAACGGAATAGCCCGACTCACCGACGGCGGCTCGATCGCCGGCTCGACGCTGACGCAAGATGCGGCACTGCGACTCGCCGTGACCTCGGTCGGGTTGAGCATGGAAGCCGCTGTCGATGCGTTGACACGCATACCGGCACGCGCGATCGGACGCGCGGACGATCTCGGCCGGCTCGCACCGGGTTACGCCGCCGACGCGGTCCTGCTGAATGCGCAACTCACCGTCGACACGGTGTGGGCGGCGGGCCGGGTGCTCTGACTCGACGCATCGGGCCAACCCTCACAAAGAAGAACGAAGGAGAGGCTGGGACGCTCCCCCGAGCATCCCAGCCTCTTCGCCACACGAACCGTCATACGTCCCCCCGATCGCGCCGGCGCCTGACTGGCGGCTAGGGAACGCCGATCAGGTCCTCATCCACACCACAGCCGAATATGGTGCGCGCGGTATTCGAGTTACCACGGAAGCGGCTACGCAGGAGACCCCCCATCTCCACCACGATTCCGCCGATAGTGCGGGCGGTGCTCACGCACCACCCCGACCAGGCTCACGCAGGAGGCGGCAACGGCAAGCGTCGCAAGTGTCCAGATCCATACCTGTGCGTCCATGGTCTTTGTCCGGAGAACCCCGACCTTGTGGTCGTTTCGAGCACTCCGCCCTTCACCATGAGAGAGTGCCTATCGACGGATCTATGACGCGGGTTTTCATGAATCTTTTCGAAGACTTTGTGTATTGGCCGGTAATCACGGAAAATTCACTAGAGGCAGCGTCATCCGCCACGCTGTCCTGCGTCTTACACAGTGACGCAACTGAGACATCGAGCCGCCAGTTCACCCGCAACTTCGACATCACCGAGATTCGACATCACCGAGAGGAGACGCAGGTATGGCCATTCGACCTTTACGCGGCGTCTCAACGCTCAGCGACGACGATCTCATCAAACGCTCGCGCAGCGGCGACACCGATGCTTTCGGCGAATTGTGGAAACGCCACTCACGCGCCGGTGCCACGGTCGCACGCTCGTACACCTCGACATTCGACGCCGACGACTTGGTCGCCGAATCGTACGCGAAGATCTTCCAGGCGATCCAGGCCGGCGGCGGCCCGACCGGCGCATTCCGGCCGTACCTGTTCACGACGATCCGCAACACGGCCGCGAGTTGGGGCCGGGCAAAGCGCGAAACCGCCATCGATGATGCCGAGCAAATCGAAGACCCCACGTTCAGCGAAGAGAACACACTGGCCGCGCTGGACCGGTCACTGACCGCGACGGCGTTCCAGAGCCTGCCGACCCGGTGGCAGGAGGCTCTGTGGTACAGCGAAGTCGAAGCGATGACACCGCAAGAGATCGCACCGCTGCTTGCCATGAAGCCGAACGCCGTTGCGGCGCTCACCTACCGGGCGAGGGAAGGCCTGCGCCAAGCCTGGATTCAAGCCCACCTCTCCAGCGTGCCTGACGACTCCGAGTGTCGCTGGACTATCGACCGGCTCGGCAGCTACGCCCGCAACGGACTGGGAAAGCGTGACACCGGCCGCGTCGACGAGCACCTCGCATCGTGCGCGAAGTGCAGCATTGTCGCCGCTGAAGCGAAGGATGTCGGCTCCCGCCTGGCCCTCGTGTTGCTGCCGCTCGCGGCCGGCGTCCTGGGCGCGACCGGATACGCCGCCTGGCTGCAATCTGGCTCCCATATTGCCGCATACGCTCTCGGCGCGGGCGGAGTGGTGATGCCCGCCGCTGCGATCGGCGCGGCCGGGTCTGGCGCAGCGGCAACTGTTGGCGTTGGTGCTGGTGCTGGTGCAGGTGCAGGCTCCGGTGCAGGTGCAGGTGCAGGTGCAGGTGCAGGTGCAGGTGCAGGTGCAGGTGCAGGTACCACCACTGGGGCGGGGACCGCTGCGGGAGGGGCTGCCGGGGCGAGCGCTGTAGTGATCGGCTCTGTCGTCGCCGGCGTGCTCGTTGCAGCCGGTGTGGCGGCCGCCATCGTTCTCGGCCCCACGCTGTTCGGCGGCACCCCGGCACCCAAGGCGCCTATCGCCGCTGCACCGCCGGCAGCCACATCATCGCCGAGCGCGGCGCCGACGAGTGCGGCGCCGTCGACAAGTCCAAGCCCGGCCCCCGCGCCGACCGCCGCGCCCCCGCCTGCCCCGAACACGGTTGCTGTCGCCGGCAGCGCACCTGTAGCGCCTGCGGCATCCACCGCTTTGCCCTTCCCTCCTGTTGTGCCACTTGTTGCCGCCGCCCCGAGTGCCCCGACCGTCAGCACCGCGACGGTGAGCCTAGCGGGGATATTGACCATGACTGGGACCGGCAGCGCAGGCAACACCGTGACGGCGACGGCGCAAGCGTTGTCCGGCAGCGCGAAGGGGGCTGCCCGCGCGGCCGTTCTTCCGTCAAGCCTGACAGTCGGCACGACGACCGTCGGCAGCGACAGCCACTGGTCAATCACCAAGGACCTCAGCACGCTGCTGCCGAACGGCAGCTACACGATCAGCGTCGTGCAAGTCAATGCTGCCGGGGCATCGTCTCCACCCACCTCGCGCAGCATCACCGTGAACGTCGCGCCACCTCCACCACCCGTGCCGGCGCTGCCGGTCGTCACCAGTCCAGCTGGCGGGACGACGAAAGTCTCCGGGACGACTATGACCGTGTCCGGCACGGGCGGCTCCGGAGACATGATCAACGCGCAACTGGTGGCGACCGGCAGTGCGTGGACAACACGTAATTCTGCGCGCGTAGCCGAGCACGGCAACTGGACACTCGAACTCAATCTCAGCGGCGCCCCGAACGGCAGCTACACGCTGAGCGTGACCCAGAGCAATACCACCGGCGAATCGGCCGCGGTCACGCGACATGTGGTCTACAACGGCGCTCAAACGGACACTCCCGTCATCACGTCGGTCGATGTCGGCGGGGGCAGTGACAGCAGCGCCGGGCTTTACTTTCCGATCGTGACAGGAACGGCACCGCCCGACGCGACCGTGACCGTGTCGAACGGCTCTGGATCGCCTGCGACGATTCAGGCGGGCGCCGATGGAACGTGGAGCACACCGCAACTTACCGGCTTCTCCATCGGCAACTCCACCGTGACAGCGACGGCGGTGACAGCCGGCGAGACCGTTTCAGCTGAGGCGTCCGCACCGTTCACTCTCATCGCACCGTCTGTACAACTCAATGCAGTCCCGCCTGTGCCCATACAAGTGCAGTTTTCGGTGACCGTCGCGGGAGCACCGAACGCACAGTTCGCGCTTTTTGCGACTGATAATCCATGGCCAACACTGGAGTGCAACAAGCTGGACGGCTCCGGAACCTTCAATACGGGCGTCTGGTCTTGGCATTCAGGATCGTCTTCAGATTCGATCGGTGCGCGATACGATGACGGCGCTGGCCGGTACGGAGTCATGGCAACCATCCCATTTGCGACGTCGGGAAAGTTCTCTGCGCGCCCGGTCAGCTCGTCGCCGACGACTGTCCCCGACGTCGGAACCGCGCCGTAAGCATCGTCAGCACCAGGCCGACTGCGAGCAGCACAACATAGATCCACGGCAGGTCCGTGATGCTGAACGCACCATAAACGAGCGCCCCGACCAGTGCCCCGCCGCCGATGCCAACGTTGAACGCCGTCGTGTAGAGCGCGCTGGCCGTGTCACGGAACGATACGGACGACGTATGCAGCAAGCGCGTCTGCAGCAATGGCGGGAGTGCACCGAACGCGAGACCCCAGAGCAAGAACGTCGCCAATCCGAGTATCGGCGTCGCCGCGAACACGGCCAGCAGTGCGACCGCAACTCCGGCCACGGCGATCATCATGATGAGGCCAAGCTGTGGTCGCGGGCCGAACACCGACCCCGCGATGATCAGACCGATCGCGCCGGCCACACCATAGAGGAACAGCAGCGGGCCCACCGCGCCCGCGTCGACGCCCATCACGGTGATCATGAACGGGGCGATGTAGGTATAGAACGCGTAGTGGCCGATCATGATCACAGTGGCCAGCGCGCAGACCGTCAACACGGCGCGGATGCTCACATCCCGCGGTCGCCCAACTTTTCCAGACGGCCGCATCCCCTGTGAGGGCTGTGGCTCCTCCTCACGCGTCGCAACGGGCAGGAAGAACCAGACCAGCAACGCACCCAGAATGGTCAGAATTCCGAGAGCGGCGAAAGATATCCGCCAGCCGAAGGTGTGACCTGCCGCGGTTGCGATGGGCACTCCGAACACGAACGCGAGCGTGCCGCCGCCGATGATGATCGAGACGGCGCGCCCGATCTGTTCCTTGGGCACGAGGTAGCCGGCGTATGCGCCGACGATCGCCCAGAACATCCCGTGCGCCATTCCGCCGAGCACTCGGGTCACTACGACGAGCCCGAAGTCTGGGGCGAACGCGGCCAAAAGGTTGCTGAGGCCGAGCGCAAGAATGACGCCCACGAGCAGCCCGTGTCGCGGCCAGCGTCGGGTCAGTGCCGACAGAGGTGCACTGGTTGCAACCACGGCGACGGCGAAAATCGTCACCAGGAGCCCGACCTGCGGCTCGCTCACGCCGAGCGTTGCGCTCATGTCGGGAAGGAGCCCCATCGGCAGTGTCTCTGCCGTAACCGACAGAAAAACAACCGACGCGAGCACAATCAGGCCAACCCAGGGGAAGGGTCGCGCGACCGTTCTGCGCGAAGTTTCGGTGACAGTCATGACGTCTGGTGCTCACGAATGGCGTTCGCCGCTCACTGCGCCAGCTGAGGTCCGTAACCGAGAGGTCTGTGACCGATCAGGCTGCCGGGGGCGGTTCGACTACGCGCTGATGTGCGCGCCCAGGGCCGTACGGTATCCGCCGACCACGAGTCAGTCTATCGAAGGCGCGCAATGCGCGCACCGTGCCGTGCCCAGGGTCTTTTTACAGTCAGTGCTGAGACAAGAACGCACGTGTCGGTGGTCGCTACTGGACCACCGGAGGAGGATCCCCCGGTTTGCGGGCAACAATTCAGGCTCGATGAGCACCTGAAGACGCGGATGCGCCGTATCGGCCCGTCCAACCTGAATTCGGCACCGATCCACCCGACCGGCCCCCCAATCGGCCACACATCCGCCCGAATCGTGCCCGACGTCGAACGGATGCCCGCCGCAGCACCGAATCGACTCTCCGCACCGCCGAACCGGCACCCGGCACCACTCACCGCGGATCCGACGCGTCCGTTTTTATTCGGTGAGCGTGGAAGGGTCGTGGGCTTCTTGGTCGATATGCTTGCTCGGTGCGCTCGCGGACTACTCGACCAGCAGCATGATGCAATTTGCTGACTGTGAAAAAGCCCTGCACCGTGCCCGAGACTCATCCAAAGTGCCCGCGAACGTGGGCGCGTGCCTCAATTCGGAAGTGCCCGCGTGCTGGGGTGCGCCCGGGCGAACCATCGCGCTGCAACCACGCAATACTCTGGAGACGTGGAAACCTCGACTCTGCCCGCCCCAGCCGTTGTCACGACCCACTGGGTCGTGACCCTCGTCTGCGTGGACCGTCCCGGCATCGTCCATGCGGTCAGCGGCGCGATCGTGGCAGCACGTGGAAACATCACAGAGAGTCAACAGTTCGCCAGCCTCGACACGGGCCGATTCTTCATGCGGCTGCAGGTTCAGTCGCCGGCAACTCGCGGCGAGATCACCGACCGGTTGCTGCCCGTGATGGAGCGCTACGACATGGAATGGGGGCTCGACATCGTCGACCGCCCATTGCGCACACTCGTGCTCGCCTCCACGGCCGCCCACTGTCTCAACGATCTGTTGTTCCGCCAACGTGCGGGGCAGCTCTCGATCGACGTCCCGCTCGTCCTCTCCAACCACGGTGTGCTGCGCGACCTCGCCGGATTCTACGGCGTGCCGTTCGAAGCCCTGGCGATCACGGATGCCGCCAGCAAAGCAATCTTCGAAGCCCGCGTCATCGAGGCGGTCGATGCGTATGACATCGAATTGGTGGTGCTCGCGCGATACATGCAGATCGTCTCCCCCGAGCTGTGCGAGCGCCTCCGCGGCCGTGCGATCAACATCCACCACTCGTTCCTGCCCGGCTTCAAGGGTGCGAACCCGTATCGGCAGGCGCATGCGCGCGGCGTGAAGCTGATCGGCGCGACTGCGCACTTCGTGACCAGCGACCTGGACGAGGGGCCGATCATCGAGCAGAATGTGGTGCGGGTCGACCATGCGCGCACACCGGCGCAACTCGTTGCCATCGGTCAGGATGAGGAGAGCCGAACGCTGACACAGGCCGTCAAGTGGTTCTCAGAGGGCCGCGTGCTGCTGGACGGCCAACGCACAATCATTTTCCGCTGAACGACCGCGAGTTGAGCCCGGCTAAACTTCAGGGGTG
Organism: Microbacteriaceae bacterium; assembly: GCA_036510655.1. Lineage (GTDB taxonomy): Bacteria > Actinomycetota > Actinomycetes > Actinomycetales > Microbacteriaceae > Rathayibacter_A. The sequence continues at coordinate 10,119 of DATCDQ010000134.1, forward strand.
ACAGTTACGCGCCCGGACACGTCCATCCGCCCCAACGACGTTCTGCAGTTCTTCATCGAGTTGTTCGCGTTCGCGAGTCTCGGCATTTGGGGATTCGTCGCGTGGCCGATGCCGTGGAACATCGTCGTCGGCATTGGCGCACCCGCGATCGCGATCGTCTTGTGGGCGCTGTTCCTCTCGCCCAAAGCCGTTCTGCAGATCGACAACTACGGCAAGGCCCTCATCGAGATCGCCGTCATGGTGAGCGCCGCATACGTGTGGTGGGATCTCGGCCAACCGGTTGTCGCGGTGGCATTCGCCCTCATCGCCACGATCAGCGGCGTGATCAAGGGGCGGAAGGCATACGCGTGAGCAGCGCAGCCGATGATCCCCGCACGAGCCGGTTGATCATCCATTCGGCACGCAAGCTGGACGCAGCCGGACTGATCGACGACTTCTGGTTGCTGGCCCGCGGCAACCGAATCGTGGCGGTCGGCGAGGGAACCCTGTGGCGGCAGCACGCGACGGGCGCACAGCTCGTAGACGCGGGCGGCCACTGGTTGACGCCCGGCTTCATCGACCTGCACGGCCACGGCGGAGGCGGTCACTCATACGATGACGGCCCGGACGAATTGCTGCTCGCACTGGCCACCCATCGCGCGCACGGCACGACGCGGTCCGTCATCAGTCTCGTGGCCAATCCGTTCGCACAACTGCGGGAGAGCCTGGAATACATCGCCGACCTGACGGAGCTGGATCCGCTCGTGCTCGGCGCACATCTGGAAGGGCCGTTCCTGGCACTCGAACGCCGCGGCGCACACAACCCGGACTTCCTCCGCGAGCCGGATCCGGAACTCGTCGAGCAATTGATCGGCGCCGCGCGCGGAACCCTGCGCCAGCTGACCATCGCCCCAGAGCTGCCGAACGCTCTCGAGTCGATCGACGTGCTCGTCGAGGCGGGCGTCGTCGTCGCCGTCGGACACACGGATGCGACAGAGAAGCAAGCAGCGGCCGCGTTCGATCGGGGTGCCCGCCTGCTGACGCATGTCTTCAACGCCATGCCGGGCATCCATCACCGCGCTCCCGGCCCGATCATTGCCGCATTGCAGGACGAGCGGGTGACGCTCGAGCTCATCCTCGACGGACTGCACGTGCATCCGGATGTCGCCCACCTCACCTTCACCCAGGCTCCGCATCGCGTCGCGCTGATCACGGATGCGATGTCCGCGGCCGGCGCGCACGATGGCGACTACCGATTGGGCTCACTCAACGTGACCGTCGCGAACGGACTCGCCGTGCTCTCCGGAACCTCGACCATCGCCGGCTCGACCTTGACGCAGGATGCCGCGTTGCGCGTCGCAGTCACTGCGGCGCGCATCGAGCCGGTTCGGGCTGTCGAAGCGCTGACGCTTACTCCCGCACGTGTGCTCGGCCGTGAGCATGAACTCGGCATGGTGAAGCCCGGCTACCTCGCAGACGCGGTGCTTCTCGACCACGAGTGGCGGGTGCGCGGCGTCTGGGCCGAAGGCCGACAGATCATCGGCTGACCTCGTCAAAGCAAAGCGCGCTACACTGTGCTACATGGAGACAGTGACTCATCGGGAGATGCGCAATCGCAGCGGCGAAATTCTGCGCCGGGTCGAAGCCGGTGAGTCATTGCAGGTGAGCAACAACGGTCACCTCGCCGCGATGATCGTTCCGGTAGGCGGCAGCGTGCTCGACGGGTTGGTCGCCCGTGGAGAGGCGCGTGCAGCACGCACTTCTATCGATTCGCTACTGGCGGTCACGCCGGCGGAGTCGCCTCTGACATCGCAGCAGATCATCGAAGACAGCCGGGGCAGATGGTAACCACCGCGTACCTCGACACCTCAGCCGCAATGAAGTTGCTGGTGGCCGAAGCCGAGACAGCGGCGCTGCGCTCAGAACTCGGCTCGTCGCCGAGGAGGCTGGCGGCCTCGTGGCTGCTGCACACCGAGTTGCACTGCGCCGCGGGCAGGAACCCTGCCGTGATCCCCGTTGCCGCCGTCGCTGCAGTGCTGGATGCGGTCTACCTTGTGGACCTCACGCGTGGTGACCTGCTGGCCGCAGGAGCTCACGCACCGTTGCGATCGAACGACGCAATCCACCTTGCGACCGCACTTCGACTCGGGGCAGACGAACTACTCACATACGACAGCAAGCTCGCGAAAGCCGCGACCGCCGTCGGCCTCCGCGTCGTCGCACCAGCCTGACACGAGCGGTTGAGCCGACGAACAGGCCGCCGCGATCAAAAGCGCTGCCACTCCGGCTTGTTCGCGTAGGTGTATTTGTAGTATTCGGCCAGCGTCAGCTTCGATGCAGCGGCCTCGTCGACGATCACCGTCGCGTGCGGATGGAACTGCAGGATCGAACCGGGGCACATGCTCGAGACGGGTCCCTCGACAGCCGCGGCGATCGCATCCGCCTTGTTCTCGCCCTGAGCGACGAGCACGAGCGCGCGGGCGTCCATGATGGTGCCGAGCCCCTGGGTGAGGCAGTGCGTCGGAACCTCGTCGGCATTATCGAAGAATCGGGCGTTGTCTGCGCGGGTCTGTGGGGCGAGCGTCTTGATCCGCGTACGCGACGCGAATGACGACGTCGGCTCGTTGAAACCGATATGACCGTTGGCGCCGATTCCTAAAATCTGGATGTCGACCCCACCGGTCTCGCGGATCGCCGCATCGTAGGCGAGACAGGCAGCTTCGATGTCGGCGGCCCGGCCGTTCGGCACATGGATGAGGTTGGGGTTCATCCGCAGCGGTTCGACGACATCGCGATGGATGACCGTCTCGTAGCTTTCCGGATGTCCCTTCGGGATTCCCACATATTCGTCCAGCGCGAACCCGCGAACAGCGGATGCGTCAAGCCCGCCGGATTGCACGCGCGCGGCGAGCTCGGCGTAGATCGCCAGTGGCGACGATCCGGTGGCCAGCCCGACGACCGCGTCTGGCTTGCGGGTGATGATCTGAGCGATCTTGCTCGCGGCAACGCGCCCGACCTCGGCCGGCGACGAAAGAATGATGATTTCCATGGCACCCCCAATCTATCGGTCTGGGGCGCCAATTCAGCCGACAGGGTGCAGGTCAGCGGGCGGTGCGCAGCTCGGCGGAACCGTCGAGCAGAGACAACAGTGCACGGCCCATCAGTCGCGAGGCTCCGAACGTCGCGACATCGGCATAGCGTCGGTCATCCGACGGCCAGCCCATCTCGACAACGAGCACATTCGGGTGGCGGGCGCGCAGGTCGTCGACCACGTCGCGCGCAAATGGGTAGCGATGAATGTCGCGGCCCACGACGAGCACGTTCCGCTCACTGTCCGGTACGCGTGCTGTGTATTCGTTCTCAACGGCGATGAACTGCGGGCGGTCGGCGAACGCAGCGCTCTGCGGTCGCGCGGGGTTGGCGCCGACCTCGGCGAACGGACCCCACGGGGCCGCTCCGACCGCGATGTTCGCCGCCGTCTCGATGCGAACGATCGAATACTTTCCCGCGGCAGCCTCACACCACAGCTCGGCCGACCCGTCCGCGTCGATCGCGGCGAGCGCCCGAGTGGTCGACCGATCGAGTTCATCGAGCGAGAACGCCGCATCAGGAACGTGAATGGCTGCGCGCTCTGCCAGCAGCATGTCGGCCAAGCCGGCGACGCGACCGGCAGCCTCGCCCAGCCGCCCAGGAGTCAGCTGCCCTGAGGCGACCGCGTGCCTGATCTCCCGTTCGATCTGCGTGAGCTGTTCATCCGTGTTGCCGGAGCCGATGCAGAGCAAGTCACATCCGGCCGCGAGTGCTCGCGCCGCAGCCACTGGGATCCCGTCGACACCGCTGGCACCTGCCATGTCGAGTGCGTCGCTGACGATCACACCGTCGAAGCCGAGCTCATCCCGCAGCAACCCGCGGAGGATCCGCTGGCTGAGAGTGGCGGGGTTGCCGGGATCCAGTTGAGGCAACAGGATGTGCGAGGTCATCACAGTGCGCACGCCGGCGTCGATGACGGCGGCGAACGGCACAAGCTCCCGCCTACGTAGTTCCTGGAGTGACCGGTCGACAACCGGCATGGCCAGATGAGAGTCCTGCGCCGTGTCACCGTGGCCAGGAAAATGCTTCGCACACGCGGCGACGCCGGCGGACTGTAGCCCGCGCGTCCACGCAGCACTGTGCGCGGCCACGCGGTCTGGTGTCGTTCCGAAGCTGCGCACCCCGATCACCGGATTGTCCGGGTTCGAATTGACGTCGACATCCGGAGCGAGGTCGAGGTTGCACCCGACACGTCGCAGCTCCCGGCCTACGAGACGAGCGACATCCTCGGTGTAGGCGAGGTCGTCGATGCGACCGAGCGCGGCGTTGCCGGGGTAGGGCGACCCGGAATCGTGATAAAGCCGGGTGACGTCGCCTCCCTCTTCGTCGATCGCGACAATGGCCCGGGGATTGGCTGCGTAGATCGCGTCGGTCAAGGCGCGCAACTGTGCGGGCGAGTGAATATTCTGCCCGAAGATGCAGACACCGCCGAGCCCTCCGCGCAACCGCACGGCGAGCCATTCAGGCAGCTCGGTTCCGTTGAACCCGGGCAACAGGGTCGCCGCGACAACACGGTCAAGGGCACTTGGCATGTTTGTTAGTAAACCTTACGAACACCTAATTGTGCAACTGCTGATTTCGATGGAGCACGGGATTTCGCCGTTATCAATTCTTTATCGTGCAGGCTTGACTTTTGATTGTAAGGAGACTCTACTAACAAAACCGGAGTGAATAGAAATCCCTGCAACGAAGCCGGTTGAAGGAGGCGCCAGCATGATCAACGCCGCGGCCTCCCGCACACCGGAACTCGAGGACGACTACCCCTCCGCTCATCTACGCGTCGCCTCGCACTCGTGGATGCCCTCACGAATCACACCGACGCGGCACGAGTCGCTTTCAATCACTAGGAGATACATTGCGTAAGTCACGCTTAGCGATGGTGGGCGCCATCGGCCTCACAGCCGTTCTGGCACTCAGCGCTTGTTCCGGAAGCGGCACAGGTTCCGCCAGCGGTTCGGGCAACGGCACGATCAACAGTGCCGTCAACGGTAAGGGCAAGACCCTCACTGTCTGGGCCATGACCGGCGACCTCAGCCCCAAGACACTGGCGGCGATCAACGCCAAGTTCACGAAAGACACCGGCGCCAAGGTCACGGTGCAGACCCAGCAGTGGACGGACATCGCCACCAAGATCACCACGGCACTTGCCACCAGCACGCCGCCGGATGTCATCGACATCGGCAACACACAGGTCGCGACCTTCGCCGCCAACGGCGGGCTGCTCGACCTGACGGCGTACCAGAAGGATCTCGAGCAGGGTCAGACCTGGCTCGGCGGCTTGGTCGAGCCTGCGACAGTGAATGGCAAGCTGTTCGGGGTTCCGTCGTTCGGTGCCGCCCGTGCGGTGATCTACAACAAGAACATCTGGAACGCAGCCGGCGTGACCGCAGAACCGACCACGTACGACGCACTCGGCGCCGCACTCGACAAGGTCAAGGCCGCGAACACCGCGAGTGACTTCTCGACGTTCTACATGCCCGGGCAGTACTGGTACGCCGGGTTGCAGTGGATGTGGGACGCTGGCGGCTCGATTGCCGCCCAGAGCGGTTCGACCTGGAAGGCCGGCTTCTCCAGCTCCAACGCGCAGACCGGCCTCACCGCGTGGAAGGCCTTCCAGAACAAGTACTCCAGCGTTCCCAGTCAGACCTTGAACACGGACAAGCCCGACCAGGACCAACTGTTCGCCGATGGCAAGGTCAGTGCGATCCTCGGTAACAACTGGGAGCTCGGCGCCATCGAGAAGGACAACCCGAAGCTGACCAGCGACGTGCTCGGCAGTTTCCCGATGCCCGGCATCTCCGGCAAGAACCAGCCGGCGCTCCTGGCAGGCTCTGACTGGGGCATCGCCCAGAAGAGCAAGAACCACGACCTGGCTCTCGCTTGGGCCAAAATCGCGGCCAGCCCGTCGATCCAAAACAACTACGTGTTCGCGCAGGACAAGTGGATTCCGAACAGCGTCGAAGGTGCGGCAGCAGCAGTCAAGGGCGGCACCCTTGCTGCGAACCAGTCGTCGTTCTTCACCGCTGCTCAGCGATCGAAGGCCACACCGGCATCCGGCAACTGGGCTCAATTGGAAGATCCCGGCATGCTGCAGTTCTTCCAGACGATCGCTTCGGGTAGCAAGTCCGTCTCCGACGCAGCAACCTCGTGGGACGCAACAGTGAATACAACGCTGAACGGCTAGGACGCGCGTCACAACGTACATCCGCCCGAGAAGAAAGCACCTATGAGTTCCTCATCTGCGAGCACGATCGCAGGCGAGGGTGTGGCCGCCGCTCACCAGCGGCGGCCGCACCCGCCTCGCCGTTACTCGAAGCAATCGCGCTTCGCACCCCTCTGGCTTCTCTCACCGGCCGGAATCGTCATGATCGCTCTGATCGTGGCCCCGATCATTTTCCTTCTCTTCACCTCATTCACGAACTACAACCAACGCACGCTGTTCACCGGTGTGTACAGCTTTGTCGGCGTCGATCAGTACGCGAAGATCTTCGTCGATCCGCAGTTCTGGTGGTCGCTGATCATCACAGTGATCTTCACCGTCGCCCTGGTGGTCGGCAGTCTCGTGATCGGAATCGCCGTCTCGGAACTCCTCACCCGACTCGGCAAAGTCATGCGCTACATCGTGACCGTCGCGCTCATCTTCGCCTGGGGAATGCCGAATGTGGCCTCCTCGCAAGTGTGGAATTGGCTGTTCCAACCCGGTTACGGCGTCATCAACTGGCTGCTGACGCAATTGCATGTCTTCGGCGACCTCACCAACCTGTCCTGGTCTAACAACACCGTCCTCGCACTGGTGTGCATCTGGATGCTCGTGGTCTGGCAAGCCGTGCCGTTCATCGCACTCACAACGTACGCAGCGCAGACCCAGGTCGACCAGGCCTACATCGAGGCTGCCCGACTCGACGGCGCATCGGAGCCGCGCATCTATTTCAGCGTCGTGCTCAACTTCCTCAAGCCGACCATCCTGTTGATCACGGTCCTGTCGATCATCTGGGACTTCAACGTCTTCAACCAGATCTGGCTCGTCACACAGGGCGGCCCGAACAACACAACCGCCACACTCGGCATCTGGACCTACCTGACCGCCTTCACCAACTTCAAGATCGGCGCCGGCGCAGCGATCTCGGTCGTGACGACCGTGCTGCTGCTGATCTTCACGGGCTTTTACATCCGCAGCCTGCTTCGATCGGGAGAAGACCTGTGACCACATCGACGGTGCCGACGACGAGCACGCGGCCCACCGCATCCGCCACCGCTACGCGCGTGCCCAAGCGTCGGAGACGCAGGCACAGGGTCGGGGCGAATATCATCGCGATCGCGTTCAGCGTGATCTGGATCTTCCCCGTCTACTGGATGATCAACACGGCGTTCAAGCCGCGCAGCGGGGTGATGACACCGACACCGCAGTTCATTCCGTTCAACCCGACACTGAACAACTTCATCGAAGCGATCACTCAGACCACCTTCCTGACGAACCTGCGCAACAGTGTGATCGTCGTGCTCGGCGCGGTCATCATCGCGCTCGCCCTCAGCTTGTTCGCATCGGCCGCGCTCAGCCGTTTCCGGTTCCGCGGGCGCAAGACGATCATGGTCTTGATCCTGGCGGTGCAGATGCTTCCGGGCACCGCACTCCTCATTCCCCAGTTCCTGATCTTCAACGACATCGGGTTGATCGGCAGCTACTTCGGGCTGATCCTCGCCTACGTCGCGGCAGTGCTGCCGTTCTCCATCTGGGTGATGCGCGGCTTCTTCATCGCCATCCCCGTTGAAGTCGAAGAAGCCGCCATGATGGACGGCGCGAACACGTGGCAGGTGCTGTGGCGCGTGCTGTTCCCGCTCATCGTGCCCGGCGTGATCTCGACGAGCATCTTCGCCTTCATCTCAGCATGGAACGAGTACATCCTCGCCTATACCTTCATGAAGGATCAGTCGATGTACACTCTTCCGATCTGGCTCGTCTCGTTCTCCACCCCCACCGGCGGCACCGATTACGGCGGCCAAATGGCGGCATCCGTGTTGTTCGCGCTGCCCGTCGTCATCTTCTTCCTGATCATCCAGAGACACCTGGTCACCGGGATGTCTGCAGGCGCGGTCAAGGGCTGAACCTCGGCGAGCGGCTGCACCCGCCGTTCACTCGCCGCGTAACGGCTCGGCCTCCGGCGTCACATCGACGGTGATCGTTGGCGCGATGGTCGGGTCGATGCTCGGCGTCAGCGTCAGCTCGCTACCCGACCCCGCAGCCGGGGCTGCTGTCTGGCCGGCGCCTGGCCCCGCACCGAGCTCGGTGGTGCCGATCACCGGGTCGAACGTCACCTGGGCGACGGTTCCCTCAGCCGCGGCTTCCTCTACGGCGATGTTGGCGGTCACCTGCGCCATATACGCCGCACGTTCCTCCCTCGTGCTCGGCCGCCCCGGGATGCCCGGCCTGGTCTGCCACGGCAGCGGACCCATCGCGCGACGGTACTCGACACCGATCGCGTCCAGCCGAGAGCGGTGCTCATCCAACCGGCCCGAGAACTCGTCGTAGTCTCGCTCCCCCGTGATCCACAGCGCCTCCGCGAGCGCACAGAGGCGGGGAAAGGCGAAGAAGTCGACCGTTCGAGGCGAGTCCATATGCTCAGTCCAGATGTTTGCCTGGCCGCCGAGGATATGAGTTGCCTCCCCCTCCGTCAGACCGGCGGGCACCGGATCAAAGTCGTAGACGTCGTGAACGGTGAGCACAATGGAGACCGGAATCGGTTCATCCGCTGCGTCCGACTGGCGATAGTCCAGGTACACCTGGTCGTCCGGGCACGAGACGACGTCATGGCCCGAGCGGGCGGCCGCAATCGCACCGGCCATGCCACGCCAGGATGCGACCGTCGCACCAGTGGTGAGTCCGCCTTCGATGATCTCGTCCCAGCCGAAAAGGCGCCGGCCGCGCGACGTCAGCCGATCGTCGAGTCGCCCGATGAACCAGCTCTGCAGCGCCTCCTCATCACGCAGGCCGAGTTCGGCCATCCGCTGCTGGGTGCGGGCATCCGATCGCCACTGATCCTTCGGGCATTCGTCGCCGCCGACACCGATATACGGTGACGGGAACAGATCCATGACCTCGCTCAGCACATTGAGAAAGAACTCAATCGTGGACTCTTCGACGTTGAGAATATTGTCGTCGATGCCCCAGTGCGTCCACACCTCCAGCTGCCGCCCGGTCACGCCAAGCTCGGGGTACGCCGCAAGCGCGGCTTGCACGTGCCCAGGAGATTCGATCTCCGGGACAACCGTAATGAATCGTTCTGCGGCGTATGCGACGATCTCCCGGATGTCGTTCTGTGTGTAGAAACCTCCGTGCGGGCGCCCGTCACCGGGGGCGTTCGCACCGGCACCGACCTGTGATTCGCGCCGCCAGGCACCGACTTCGGTCAGTCGCGGATACCGCAAAATCTCGATCCGCCACCCCTGATCGTCTGTCAGGTGCAGGTGCAGCATGTTCAGACGGTGCATGGCCATCAGGTCGATGAAACGCAGCAGATCATGCTTGGGCATGAAATGGCGCGCCACATCGAGCATCGTGCCCCGCCAGCCGAATCGCGGACCATCAACCATGCGCACGGCGGGCACCAGCCACGCCTCTCCCTCCACCCGCGCACGCCGGTAGATCGTGGCCGGCAGTAGCTGCAAGAGCGCCTGGCATCCATAGAAGACTCCGGCTGGCGTGCCGCCTTCGATGCGGATGCCGTCCGGCCCTGCGCTCAGCCTGAAGCCTTCTGGATGCAGATCAAGACCGAGATCGAGCACGACAGTCGAGTGAACGCTCTCCGGGTCGTCGACACGGGCGAGCGAAAAGCCCATCGCCGGGCGCAACACGGCCTGCAACCAGTTGGCGACGGCATCCAGGCCCCCAGGCGCGACGATTCGAGTGTTGCGTTGGAAGACGAATTCGCCGTCATCGAACTCGAGAGCTGTGGGTCGAGGAATTATCACGGTTCCTAGCCTGCCAAAGAATCGACGAAGCGGCGAGCTGAGGCCTCGATGGCCGCCCAGTCCGATGCGGCCAAGTCCGCAGCCGCGATGACACTGGACCCGGCGGTGACCGCGTACGCACCAGCGTTGATGAACTCCGCCGCATTGGCATCATTGATGCCACCTGAGCCGATCAGCCGCACCCCGGGCAGCGGTCCGAGGAGATGCTTGAAATAGCTCGCACCGGCAGTTTCCGCGGGGAAAACCTTGATCGCTGCGGCTCCGAGATCGAGCGCCTGCATCACTTCAGACGGCGTGAATGCCCCCATCAGCACCGGCACGCCCTCTTCGACCCCGATCCGGGCGACGGCCGGGCTGAGACCCGGTGTGACGAGGAAAGACGCCCCAGCGTCGAGCGCATCGTGCGCCTGCACAACGGTGAGCACGGTCCCCGCGCCGACGACGGCATTCGACTGCACGGCATCCGCGATGTGCGTCAGAACGTTCGGCGTCGTGAACGTGAACTCGACAGCACGGATGCCGCCTGCGGCGAGCGCGTTGGCGAGCGCAGCCGCATCCGGGATCTCACGTGCCCGCACCAGCGCCACGGCCCGGTCTGCACCAATGATCCCGATCGGGTCGGATACTGCGCCGGCTGGTTGGCCGTTCGTCATCTTGTCCTGCTTTCTTGGCGTCGACGACAATCTCGACCCGGCACCGACGCCTGTCCATGTTAGAAGTATGTCTCAAGTGCATCAACGACCCGTGGGTCATCGGACTCGGCGTCGTCGATGACCGGGATCAATCGCCACTTGTCCATCGCCGTGCACGGATGCGACAACCCAAGCCGGATTACCGACCCAACGTGCAGCGCATCGACCTGCGCGAACTCCGCCAGCCTGAGAAAACCGTGCTGGTCATTCAGCGCACTCACCCGGCTGCCCGCGAGCACTGCGTTGCTCGTCGCGGCGTTCAAGCCGAGCACGCGCTGCGCTATCGGCATCCCCTCGTCGTATGGCACGTCACGCTTACCCGCATCGAACAAGGCCAACAGTGGCTCGGGTCGGGAGACGATACGCACCCACGCGTGCATTGCCGCACGGAACGGCTCGTTGCCGACCAGCGAGCCCATCGGCGTAATGCCGCTGTAGAAGCCGTCATCGTGAACTTGGAATGCGCCGGACCGCAACACGACGGTGGCATCCTCGCGCAATGGGCCGAGCCGGTCTGCGACGCGATCGAAAAAGGCACTGCCGCCGGCGGTGATGATCGGTCTGCGATCGCCATAATGACCGGCGTCTTTCAGCGCCGTGTGCAGGAGAGCGAGTTCGTCAAGATAGGTGTCAACGTGCGCGAGCCCGCTCTCACTGCGATCATGCGCAAGAGCACCCTCGTAACCGCCGACACCGGCGACCTCCAGCAGGTCGCTGTTGCGCACCGCCTCCGCGATCCGCATGGCCTCCGCGACCGTTCGAGCACCGGTGCGCCCATTCGCACCACCCAATTCGATGATCACCGGGATCGTGCGCTGCCCGACTGGGCGGGCCGTAAGCATCCGCTCGACGGTCTCGACGCTGTCGACCCAGCAGGTGAACTCAAACTCCGGATGCGTCTCCAGCTCGAGCGCCACCCAGCGCAGCGCGACCGGATCGACCAGCGCATTGGCCAGCATGATCCGTTCGATTTCGAATGAGCGGGCAACCTGAACCTGCCAGGCCGTCGCGAACGTCATTCCCCACGCTCCAGCGTCGAGCAGTTGACGCCACATCCTGGGCGACATCGTGGTCTTGCCATGCGGCGCCAGTTGCAATTCGTTTTTGCGCAACCAGTCGAACATAATCGCCGTGTTGTGCGCGAGCGCAGGCGCTTCAAGGGTCAGGAGCGGTGTCTGAAAGTCCGACAGCACCGGTGCCAGCTGGAGGAATTCAGCAAGGTCACTTCCCCACGACCGCGCGGGAAAAGACTTGAACCGCGAGCCTAATGGCAGTGTCGTGCGAACCGCACCCGACGTTGGCGATGCCGTCATCGTTCTGCCCCCTCATCATCTCGATTACTGCTCATGACGAACACTATTCGCGTCGAGTGCACTTTGCGTGGTGCACTGGTCATGTCGAGTACAACGTGCGTCCGGCATCGTTCACGGCGAGTACATTTGCATCCTTCGTTGCACATCGCGCAATAGTCGTTGCATGACTGATCAATTCAACGTATCGTGCACTGCGGGATGCCGTCAATCCGGCACCACTCGCACCGTCCGCTATTGCGATCCGACAAAGCAATCCGACAAAGCAATCCGACAAGACCGTAGGGAGCACTGTGAGCCAGAGTGTCGCGCGTTCACTGGAGTTGTTGATTTCGCTCGGGACGGCGCCCCAATCGCTGGATGAGCTCGCCACCGCTGTCGGAGTGCACAAATCGACGGTGTTGCGTGTGCTGCAGACGATGGAGGCAGAGCGTTTTGTCACGCACGATGCCATGCATCGCTACCGCTTGGGCAGTCGCCTGTTCGACCTCGCACAGCTTGCGTTCGAGCAGCGCGATGTGCGAGCCGTCGCCCGCCCTTACCTGGAACTTCTGAACGCACGCACGGGGCAGACTGTGCATCTTGCAGCGTACGAATCCGGCGAAGCTGTGTACATCGACAAGTTGGATGCTCTCAAGGGATTCCGCATGTACTCGCGGGTTGGGTTAGGCGCACCGCTGTACTGCACGGCTGTTGGCAAGGTCCTTCTCGCAGCCCTTCCGACCGCGGTCGCCGAGACTATTGCAGCGGCGATCGAGTTCCTGCCGATGACACCGAACTCGATCACGTCCGCGCCGCAGTTATTGGCCGAGCTGGACCGCGTGCGAACGGCCGGATATGCAACAGACCGTGAGGAACACGAAGCGTTCATCAACTGCATCGCCGCGCCCATCCGTAACGGATCGGGTGCGGTTGTCGCCGCTGCCTCTATTTCGGTTCCGAACATCTCCTTGCCCTATGAGGATGTGATCGCCTTGCTTCCGCAGCTGACGGATGCGACGGCCGCGGTTTCTGCCGAGCTCGGCTGGCACGCAATGCCTGAAAAAGAAGGATCCCGATGACCGGGGTGCACGGGTTGCCCGAGTTGCCGAGGGTGCCTGGGTTGCCGAGGGTGCAGGATCACTGGCCGATCGGAAGTGCCGAGCGACCGTAGTCCACGATGGTGTAACGACCACAGTGAGTGACTTGCGTCGCGGTCGTGCGCAGTGCCGCCGGAATGTGTAGCGGCGGGTCGGCGCTGCTCTCAACCGCGAAGGATGCGCGCGTAGCGTCGAAGTCAGCTCTGTTGACCAGCCAGGAGTATGCGTTGAGATCGCTGTTGACTTGAATGAGCCGGGAAGGATCGGGTAGGTAGGCTTTCGGACCTCGGATCGTCCAATATTCTCCGACGCCGATCTCGCCTGAAGCGGTAACCCATTGGTCGACACATCGAACCTCGGGGTCGATGCTATTGGCTGCGGTAGATAGCCGGGGAATTGCGATGACCATGACGGCGATCGCGCTCGCTGCCAACACGACTGAGATCGCGGGCAGCAGTAGTTGAGTCAGGGCTTTCGGGCGTGCAGGCCTCCAGCCGGTGGGCTCCGGGCGACGGATGCCCTGGCGAACGCGCTGCTGGCGAAGCGGCACTTGGCGACGGATGGCGGGCAGGACGCACAGCCCCAGCAATGGCGCAAAGAAGACGGGTTCGAGGTAGCGGGCGGCGTCTGTCCCGAGCAGGATTGCACCCGCGGTCACGATGACGGGCGTCATCCAGCCGAGCCCGGCAACGAGCATGCCGGCCGTGTTGCGGTGTTTCAGCATCCGCACGAAGACGGCGACGTTCACGCCGATGAGCGCGAGAACCAAGACAGCCGAGAGCGCGCCGGGGACCGTTTCCAACCGCATCCGCAGAAGGGTTGCGTAGTACTGCAGCGACCGACCGAACAGGTCGGGCTGAGCGTAGCTCACGCCACTGATCGTGATCCATGGGGCGAGCGGTATGCGAAGCAGCAGGCCGCCGACCGCACCGACGCCGATCGAGCAGATAACGAGTGCGCCGCTTATCCGCGATATGACGCGCGGCAGGCCGGCGGCTACGACGGCGATCACCACGGGCACAGCAGACCACGCCAGGTAGAGCGGGTTTGTCAGGGTGCTCAACATGGAGACCAGGAACAGGACGACGATCGGGACCCACGAAATGCGCTGAGGATGTCGTGG